>CAZQQN010000024.1:0-27252 GCA_964595485.1 uncultured Sphingobacteriales bacterium
AATACAATTGTGGAAATACCATTGAAATACCGTAGAAATAAATGGAAATAATGTAGGCTTTGCGTGGTTTTACGATCTTGCTATTTTACCATTTTTTTCCGGGTACGGTGACGGTGATAGGTTAGATAGTAAGATGTGTAAGACCTGTAAGATGGTAAGACCGTAAAACACGTAAAATTGTAGAAATGTTAATGTCAGGTAGATGAGAAGGGTATTCTTACCATTTTACGATCTTGCCATTTTTTTTTTTTCCGCGTACAGTGAAGGTGCTTCGGTAATTATTGAAAAGAAGGCAGGTCAATTCCCTTGATCCGCCGGAAAAGATCCAATGCATAAGTATCAGTCATGCCGGCAATGTAATCAACTACTGATAAGATTTGATGGTAGGGGTTATTTGAATTGGTCAAAAATTGCTCAGGTATGAGTTGTTTGAGTTTCTGACGATATGGCGAGTCGCCTTGTTCTAATACAGCAGGGATGAATTCGGCTAATAATCCCCCCAATACATTATAGCCAGCTAATTCCACCTCATTGACAGCTTGGGCATTGTAAATATGGGTCACAGAATAACCTTTAATAGCTTTAAGCGCATTAGCATAGGGTTCCGGTAGATCATCTATCAGGTCCCGGTGATGATTGCCGGCTAAAATATTATCATGATAAGTCCAGAAATTGTTGAAGCAGGCTGTTATCAGCAAGCCGATAATCCTGGCCCGCATATAGGCAATCTGTTCTTTGGGATCTGTAACGGTTTCAAAGGTTTTCTCAATTTCTTTTGCTTCTTCTGATAAGTCAGGGTGATCAAAAAAAGCATATAAGTAACCCTTTGTTTGTTCCGTGTCGCATATACCTACCCGGTGCGCATCTTCCAGGTCTATGATGTGGTAGCAAATATCGTCAGCGGCTTCAACCAGGAAAACAAGCGGGTGCCGAGCAGCCACCAAAGGTTTCTCCTTTAGAACCGGGATTTCCAATGTTTCTATCAATTGTTCATAGGTAGCTTTTTCAGCGTTGAAAAACCCATTTTTCTTTTGGTGCGCTATTTCTGGGTTGATAGCCTCAGCTTGGCAAGGGTATTTAACAATGGTCGCTAAAGTTGTGTAAGTTAGGTTAAAACCACCCTGCCTGCGTCCTTTGAATTGCCGTGTTAATAGCCTAATAGCGTTAGCATTGCCTTCGTAGTTGACAAGGTCATACCAGTCTGCGGAATCGATGTAATTTGCCAAATTCTGTCCTTCATCTTCTCTGAAATATTTCCGAATGGCTTTTTCACCGGAATGACCGAAAGGTGGATTCCCCAAATCATGAGCCAGGCAAGCTGCGCCAACAACGGAACCTAGCTCTTGTAATAAATGGGTGTTTTCAAGCAACTGGTTCTCCCGGAGCTTTTCAGCCAGCATATTACCAAGCGAGCGCCCAACACTTGCCACCTCTAAACTATGCGTCAAACGGTTATGAACAAATACGTTCCCCGGCAGGGGAAAAACCTGCGTTTTATTTTGAAGCCTGCGGAAAGGGGATGAGAAAATTATTCTGTCATAATCCCGCTCAAATTGGGTACGGGATTTATCGCCAAGGTTTCCGCGACCCTCTAGTCCCAAACGTTGGGTATTAAGTAGCTTATCCCAGTTCATATATGCAAATCAAAGAGGATTATTTGATTAGAGCAAGAGTCAAAACTTTGGGGCTCTTTAAAGGTATAGCGGTGGAAAACTTTTTCGGAGCCATGGTATTTGTTATAAGTACTCAACCAGGCCACTTTATGTTTACCAGTACGTTGTAAGGTCATTCTGCCAGCATTTCCTTTTTTAGAGCCTCCTTATACTCATTGGTTGCACTGACAAAACTGATGAACAGGGGATGAGGGTCCATAACCGTGCTGCTATACTCAGGATGAAACTGAACACCAATAAACCATTGGTGCTCATTATTTTCTATGATTTCAACTAAATCGGTATCCGGATTATGGCCGACCATTTGAAGGGAGCCTTTTGACAGTTCTTCCACATATTGGTTATTCAGCTCGTAGCGATGGCGATGTCGCTCGCTAACCGCTGATTGCTTGTAAATAGATTGGACTTTTGAGCCTTCTTGCAGTTGACAACTGTAAGTACCCAGGCGCATAGTGCCTCCCTTATTGTCAAGGTTTTTCTGCTCCTCCATCATGTCAATGACCGGGGCAGACGTATCGGGGTCAATCTCCGAGGAATTTGCATTAGTCCAGCCAAGGGTGTTCCTTGAATACTCGATAATGGCACATTGCATACCAAGGCAAATTCCGAAAAATGGGATATTTTGTTGACGGGCATATTGGATAGCTTTGATTTTCCCATCAATCCCCCGATCTCCAAATCCCGGAGCAACGATGATCCCATGCAGGTTTTTCAGGATATGTTCCAGGGTTTCATCATGTAAATATTCGGATGATATGTACTGAATATTGACTTTGCAATCATTGTTGACCCCTGCGTGGGTTACCGCTTCTCTAATTGACTTATAGGCATCCGGCAATTCGGTATATTTACCGATTAATCCAATATTGACCTCTTTGGAGGGGTTTTTCAATTGATCGAGGAAATGCCGCCAATCCTTCATTTCAGGCTGGCTGGGGGCCGGAAGGTCGATTTTATCCAGGACAACACGGTCCAGGTCTTCCTTCATCATGGTTAATGGCACATCGTAAATGGTATCAGAATCCCTTGCTTCAATGACCGAGTTAACGTTTACGTTAGAAAAGAGGGCAAGTTTTTTACGGATGTCGTAATCCAGCGCATATTCTGATCGGCAGGCCAGGATATCAGGTTGGATACCATATTCCTGTAATTTTTTAACCGAATGTTGCGTGGGCTTTGTTTTTAATTCTTCCGGTGCTCGCAAATAGGGGATAAGCGTCAGGTGTAGTACCACACTCCGGGTGGGACCTAACTCCCATTTCATCTGGCGAACAGCTTCAACAAAAGGTAAGGATTCAATATCTCCGATGGTACCCCCGATTTCCGTAATAACAATGTCATAATCCTCTTTTTCACTGATAAGCTGAAAACGGTTTTTGATCTCATCGGTAATATGGGGAATGACCTGAACCGTTTTGCCGAGGTAGTCACCTCTTCTTTCCTTTTCAATGACATTCATGTAAATCCGGCCGGTGGTAACATTATTTAGCTGAGAAGTCTGAATGTTTAAGAACCTTTCATAGTGACCCAGGTCTAGATCTGTTTCAGCCCCATCTGCTGTGACATAGCATTCACCATGCTCATAAGGATTCATGGTACCCGGGTCTACATTGATATAAGGATCGAATTTTTGAATAGTAACCCGGTAGCCTCTTGACTGCAGTAATTTACCCAATGAAGCCGATAAAATACCTTTCCCAAGTGAGGAAGTAACACCGCCGGTTACGAAGATGTATTTTGTTTGCATGGCAGGTTCCTATAAAAAATTTAACAGCTAAATATCCTTATCGAAACTAAAAAATGATTCCCGAAAAATGATGAGTGTTTAAAAGATTCAATTGGCGTGCCTTTCATTGGCCTGTTTTCTTGCTTTTTCAAGGTCTTCCGGTGTATCTATTGCAATACCGGTCCCCTCAGACTCTACCACTTTTATGCTGTACCCATAATCCATCCATCGGAGTTGCTCAAGAGCCTCAGCTTTTTCAAGGGAACTTGCTGGTAATTGAACAATCTCTTTCAGGGCATTGACCCGGTAAGCGTAAATGCCCAGATGGCTAAAAAATCTGTGGTAAGTCAGCCACTCGGGTAATTTCACATCCCTGAGATAGGGAATTGACGTGCGGCTAAAAAGCTTTGCAGTATTCTGCTGATCCTTCACCACTTTAACCACGTTCGGTGAAAAGAGGTCATCCGGGTCATCAATGGCTTGAATAAGGGTGGCAATTTCCGTTTTTTGATCTGAAAATGCTTTCATTAGTGCATTAAGTTGATCCGGCTTAATGAAAGGCTCATCTGACTGTATATTGACCACAAGGTCAAAGGAGTCTTGTAAACTACTCAATGCCTGGGCACACCTTTCAGTTCCGGAAGCAAGGTCTTCAGAAGTCATAACCGTTTGGCATCCAAAACCTTTCACATGCTGCGCTATATCTTTTTGATCTGTTGCAACAACGACTTCATCAAAATCAGCATAACTAACTTTTTCATATACATGCTGTATAATGGATTTACCATTAATTTCCGCTAAAACTTTTCCCGGAAACCGGCTCGAATGGTAGCGCGCCGGAATGATGCCTATGGTTTTCATCTAAACGTTGAATTTAAAATGAATAACATCCCCATCCTTAACTATGTAATTTTTTCCTTCTAATCGCAATTTACCGGCTTCCCGAGCTGCCGCTTCCGAACCGCAGGCAACAAAATCCTCATAGCTTATCACCTCTGCCTTGATGAAACCCCGTTGGAAATCCGAGTGAATAACACCTGCTGCTTCAGGGGCTCTCAAACCTTTTTTGAGCGGCCAAGCCTTTACCTCTTTTTCCCCGGCTGTGTAAAATGTGATAAGGTCAAGCAGGTCATAGGCTTTTTTTATAAGCTTATTGACACCAGGCTCCTCAAGATCGTACATATTCAAAAGCTCCTTGCGCTCATCCGGATCTTCCACCTCTGCAATTTCCGACTCAATTTTGGCACTTACTTTAAGGAGCGGGGCATGCTCTTCATCAGCAGCATGTTTCAGCCGTTCCAAATAACTATTTTCCCCGTGAACGTCATCTTCGCCTACATTTGCTATGTAGAGTATGGGTTTGATGGTTAGAAGCTGCAGATCCTTTATGGATTGGTATTCATCATCAGAAAATTCCATTGAACGAGCTGATTTACCTTGCTCTAAGTGGTGCTTAAGTCTTTCCAGGAAACTGACTCGTTGCTTTGCATCCTTATCACCCGATTTTGTATCCCTTTTAGCTTTTTGAAGGCGATTCTCGACCGTTTCCATATCCTTAAGCTGCAGCTCTGTGTCAATCACCTCTTTATCACGAACGGGGTCCACCTCATCGTCCTGATGGGCCACGTTATCATCCTCAAAGCAACGTACAACATGAATGATGGCGTTGACATCCCTAATGTTCGCCAGAAATTGGTTGCCTAAGCCTTCTCCCTGGCTTGCACCTTCCACAAGGCCCGCAATGTCATAAATTTCAATAGCATTGGGAACTACATTTTGCGGTTTAACCAATTCCGAAATTTTATTCAGCCTTTCATCCGGAATGGTAATAGTTCCTACATTAGGCTCGATGGTGCAGAACGGAAAGTTGGCAGATTGGGCCTTTGCGCTGGATAGAGAGTTGAAAAGGGTGGATTTGCCTACGTTTGGTAAGCCAACAATTCCACATTGTAATGCCATAACGGTGTTTCAATTTAAGCTTCTGTGAAATAGTAATTTGGGGCTGATTAAGGCCAATTACTTTTGTGCAAAGGTATTGGAAGTTTTACCCGTTGCCAATTTTTGCTTTAGGAGTTAACCACGTATTGAATAAAAAGGTTAAACAGCTCCAGGTCGTCTAAACCTTTCTTAGAGCGTGGGAATTCTATTTCTACTGCAGAAAGATTAGGAAAATTAGGTTGTAAACCGATCTAAATTAATTTGAAGCGATCTGGAAAAGACCGGAGGCAGATTGTTATGCAATAATCAATCTTTTACTTCTTCATAATCAATGTATTCTTCATCAGAGCTTTTCTGGCCGGTGGAGGAGTTTTTATCCTGATTATTCTGCTTGTAATGGATGGTGGTTTTCCCGGTTTTTTTCTCCTGATGGTTTTGTTGGCCACTACCCTGCGCGAATTGCTGATTCTTTACATTAGCGTAAATTTTCAAAGCTTTGCTTACAAATTGAATAACCTTATAAACAATGAAAACAAAGAATAAGAAAAATAATAATTTCAACATGGTGTTTTTGTTCCTGCTTTACTGACTTAAATACATTGATTTCCGTTTATAAAGTTCCAAAAAGTATGGATCTTGTGTATCATTAATGAAATAAATAGATTCCCCGGTAGATTTCATTTCCGGCCCCAATTCTTTATTGATTTCCCGGAATTTATGGAATGAGAAAACAGGTTCTTTAATAGCAAAGCCAAATTTTTGCCTTTCGATGTTAAAATCCTTCAACTTATATTGTCCTAACATTACTTTGGTAGCAAGGTTCAGGAATGGCACACCGTAAGATTTAGCAATGAATGGCATAGTGCGTGATGCTCTTGGGTTGGCCTCAATCACATAAACTTGTTCGCCTTTAACCGCAAATTGGATGTTGATAAGGCCTTTGACATTAAGTGCCAATGCTATTTTTCGAGTATACTCACGGATTTGGTCTAACACCTTTTCTGAAAAATTATAAGCCGGGAGTACTGAGTAGGAATCACCCGAATGAACGCCAGCCGGCTCCATGTGTTCCATGATTCCCATTATCTCAATATCTTCGCCATCGCAGATGCTATCCGTCTCAGCCTCTTCTGACCGGTCGAGGAAATGATCAATCAGGATTTGATTTTCAGGAATATCATTCAAAAGCTTAAGGACAACATTTTCCAACTCATCATCATTTATGACAATCCGCATACCTTGGCCACCAAGGACATAGGAGGGACGTACCAGTACTGGATAGCCTACTTGATTGGCTACTTCCAGGGCTTCTTCCACACTATTGGCAACCCCGTATTGGGGATAAGGTATGTTCAATTCTTTCAAGAGATTGGAAAAAGACCCCCGGTCTTCAGCAACATCCAATCCTTCGAAACCGGTCCCAATGAGGGGAATATTGTGCTCCTTGAATTTTTCGGATAGTTTGAGGGCTGTTTGGCCACCCAACTGCACAATTACCCCTTCAGGCTTTTCTTTATCGAAAATGGCTTTCAAGTGTTCCCAATACACCGGTTCAAAATATAGCTTATCTGAAATATCGAAATCAGTGGAAACGGTCTCAGGGTTGCAATTGACCATGATAGCTTCATAGCCGGATTCTTTAATGGCTTGAATTCCATGGACACAGCAATAGTCAAACTCTATACCCTGGCCAATGCGGTTAGGCCCTGAACCAAGGACAATAACCTTAGGTTTATCGGTGACAGGTGACTCATCATACTGCTCATAGGAGGAATAGAAATAAGGTGTCTCAGAGGGAAATTCAGCTGCGCAGGTATCTACTACTTTATACTTTCTTTCGATTTCCATCGTCTTTCTTTGATGGTAAACGGATTCCTCATCTGTTTTAAGCTGGTTTGCGATTTGAGCGTCTGAAAAGCCGTTTTGTTTCAAACGGTTCATTAAGTCTTTAGGAATTGTCTTGACATCATATTTCCTGACTTCTTTTTCCAGTTCAACGAGGTTATTAATCTGTTCGAGAAACCATGGATCGATCTTGGTAAGGTTTTGCACAGTTTTCATGGGCACTCCGATCTCAAGGCTTTCCTTAATATGGAAAAACCGGTCACTGGAGGGATGCTCCAGGCTGTTAACAAGCCTGTCAACATTCTTTTCTTCATGGCCATCGCCGCTCAAGCCATCTCTTCCGGTTTCAAGGGACTGACAAGCTTTTTGAACGGCTTCATTAAACGAACGGCCTATGCCCATTACTTCGCCAACCGATTTCATGGAAAAGCCTAATTCCTGCTTAGCGCCAACAATTTTATCAAAATTCCACCGTGGAATTTTAACGATGACATAATCGAGCGATGGTTCAAAGAAAGCAGAAGAATTCCTGGTAACGGGGTTGTCCAATTCATCAAGCGTGTAGCCTGTGGCCAATAGCGCTGCAATTTTAGCAATGGGATAACCAGTAGCTTTGGAAGCCAATGCAGATGAACGCGAAACACGCGGATTAATTTCAATTCCTAAAATATCTTCGTTTTCCGGGTTTAACGCAAATTGAACATTGCAACCTCCAGAAAAATTACCAAGGGACTGCATCATACTGATAGCCATATCCCGCATCTTCTGAAAAGCAGTATCTGAAAGGGTCAAGGCAGGCGCAACGGTTATGGAGTCTCCTGTGTGGACTCCCATCGGGTCCATGTTTTCAATGGAGCAAATGATACAAATATTATTGTTTTTATCCCGCAGCAATTCCAGTTCAAATTCCTTCCATCCTAAAACCCCTTGATCGATAAGCACTTCATGAACCGGTGACATCTCCAGGGCATATTGTAAAGCATCCTCAAATTCTTCTTTCTCCCTAACCACAGCTCCACCCGAACCTCCTAATGTATAAGAAGGCCGAAGGATCACCGGCAGCCCCATTTGCTGGGCGATTTCCTTACCCTCGAGGAAGGAATTGGCTATTTTGGATTTGGGAATCGGTATGTCAATGGATTCCATTAGTTTTCGGAATTCCTCCCGGTTTTCGGTTTTTTCAATCGCATCCATGTCTACTCCAATGATGGATACTCCATATTGGCTAAACAGGTCGCGGTCATCGGCTTCCTTACACAGGTTAAGGGCGGTTTGTCCACCCATGGTTGGCATGACGGCATCAATCTGGGGTTGCTCCTTAAGAATGGTTTCCAGCGATTCAACGGTCAAGGGCCTTAAATAAACCTTATCAGCCATAGATGGATCTGTCATGATAGTAGCCGGGTTCGAATTGATCAGGACTACCTCTAGGCCATGGTCCATTAAAGCACGGGAACCTTGACTTCCTGAATAATCAAATTCACAAGCTTGCCCAATAACAATCGGGCCGCTTCCAATTAGCAGGATTGAATTGATCTGAGCTTCCTTTGGCATGGGGTGCTAAAATTTTTGCAAATGTAAATAAATTGGATTTTTAAATGTTAGGTAAACCGGGTATGTGGAAAAATTAACGAAAGTAACTCCCGCTTTGTATTTTCATTGCAAAATTAGCCATATGATTGAGTGTAGGGATTGGAATCTGAAGGCCTGATTGGTAGGGCCAGGATGTATTTACTCCATACAATGACAATTATCAATAATAAGGTATCCAATGCATCAAGAATGGCTGAATAGGATTATTGGCCTGATTGTTTTCTTACTATTTTTGTAGCCTATGGTGGTCTTAAAGACAATTTTACGGTTTTTTTGGGCATTCTGGGCATTAGTCGTTTTTCTCATTATGCTTCTTCTCATGACGCCCCTGTATTTCTCAATATTCTTCATAATGGGGGAAAAGGGTAGTCCTTTTGCCCATAAGGTCTCCACTATTTGGGCCCGTTTATTACTAACGCTTTTTGCCATCCGGGTTAAAGTACATAATCAAGACCGGCTGGATTATGACCAAACCTATGTTTTCATTTCCAATCATGCGTCTCAATTGGATATACCGACTTGGGCGATCGCCACTCAACACTTCTTCAAATTTCTCGCAAAGGTCGAGCTTACAAAGATCCCTCTCCTTGGCTATATCATTAAACACCTTTATTTGACTGTAGATCGTTACAATGCCAAAGCCCGGGCTGAAAGTAAACAAAAGATGAAAGAATCCTTAATGAACGGTACTAGCGTGGTTATTTTTCCGGAAGGCACGAGAAATCGCACGGAAGAGTCTGTTAGGCCGTTTTTCAACGGGGCGTTTCAACTTGGTGTTGATTCCGGGTATACTATTGCCGTTTTAACCATTGTTGGCTCATGGGACCTTCTGCCGGCTGATTCCCTTTTCCAGTTAAAACCCGGAACCATTCACTGTTATTGGGAAGGGGTTATGCCAACCGAGGGACTTAGCGAACAGGATATTTCAGTTATCCGGGAAGAGGCTAAAAGATGGATGGAGGAACGGATCGCTGGTAAATCTGAAAAGGTTTACAAGGATTCAGAAACTCAAACCCAATCGGTTTGAAAAAAAGTTGATGTGATCAAGGTTCATCCTTTTTGTAGCGTTTTTCTAACACCGCTAAAGGAAGAAAAATGCTAAAAATAATTTTTTAGCCTCAATCAAATTTGGGAAGTGTGTAAACATTAGACAAGTTTGCATAAAAATAGCAGCAAATTATATGGCTAAAAAGCAAAGACAAGTTCAGGGAAACTTTGTGGACGTGGTTAAAGGAGAAATCTATCCTGCTGCCGTTACTATCCAGGGCGATACAATCCAAAAAATTGAAAAGCAGGATGCTGAGTATGAGCAGTATATCATGCCTGGTTTAATTGATGCCCATGTCCATATTGAAAGTTCGATGCTGATCCCCTCCGAGTTTGCGCGCTTAGCTGTGGTTCATGGAACAATAGGTACCGTGTCAGACCCGCATGAGATCGGTAATGTAATAGGGACTGAAGGAGTTGAGTACATGATTGACAATGGTAAAAAGGTGCCATTCTACTTCAATTTCGGTGCTCCATCCTGTGTGCCAGCCACACCTTTTGAAACCGCAGGAGCGGAAATTGGCCCGGATGCTATATCAGATTTATTGAAAAGGGATGATATTAAGTATTTATCGGAAATGATGAATTATCCCGGTGTTATCAATAAAGATGAGGAAGTATGGAAGAAGCTGATGGTGGCCAAAAAGCTTCAAAAGCCTATGGATGGTCATTCACCCGGTATTAGAGGTGAAGAAGCCAGGAAATATATAGAAGCTGGAATCTCTACAGATCATGAATGCTATACCAAGGATGAAGCGCTTGACAAACTCAAATATGGGATGAATATCATCATCAGGGAAGGAAGTGCTGCTAAAAATTTTGAAGCTTTGATCAATCTTGTTGATGAATTCCCCGAAAAGATCATGTTCTGTTCCGATGATAAGCACCCCGATGACTTGGTTAAAAACCATATCAACGAACTATTGCGAAGGGCCATCAATGATGAAGGACTGGATACTATGAAGGTAATAAAGGCGGCAACTCAGAATCCGGTTAATCATTACGGTCTTGAATGTGGTTTAGCCCAGGAAGGGGATAAGGCCAATTTCATTGTAGTCGATAACCTGGAGCATTTCGGTGTAAAGCAAACTTATATTGATGGTCAGGTAGTGGCTGAAGATGGTAAAACCAAAATCAAACCAGTAAAAGAAAAGCCTATCAATAATTTTGAGAATGACGCTATTGATACCAGCGACATTAGCATCTTTGCAGATTCGGATTGGGTGCAGGCAATCCTTCCTCAGGATGGCGAATTAGTAACAATGGGGGAAAAAGCTCAGATAATCCAAAAGAAAGGCTATGCCTATAGCAACCCGGATGAGGATGTTTTAAAAATTGTTGCCGTTAACCGTTATGAAGATGAAGAGCCAGCTGTAGCGTTCATAAAGAATTTTGGACTAAAGGAAGGAGCCATAGCATCCAGTGTGGCCCATGATAGCCACAATGTGCTGGCGGTAGGTGTGAATGATGAGGATATTACAACGGCTGTGAACCAGGTAATGGCGCATAAAGGAGGTATTTCAGTTGCCTCCGGTGGTAAACAGGACATTTTACCATTGCCTGTGGCAGGGCTGATGAGTAATGAAGATGGTTCCTGGGTAGCTGAGCAATACGAAGCCTTGGACAAGCAAGCAAAAGATTTCGGGTCTCAATTGACAGCGCCATTCATGACCCTCTCATTTATGGGATTATTGGTGATCCCTGAGCTTAAATTAAGTGACCAGGGATTATTTGACAGCAATAACTTCGATTTCACTGAAGTTTTTATGGAGGACTGATGATGCCCTGAGCATGGAACACAAAACTGCATCCGAAGACCATAAGATTTATTTTGCCTCTGATTTTCACTTAGGGGTGCCGGATTATGCTTCAAGTTTAGAAAGGGAAAAGACCATTGTGCGCTGGCTTGATACCATTAGGGAAGATGTTGGGGAGCTTTTCCTGATGGGTGACCTCTTTGATTTTTGGTTTGAATACCAGCGGGTTGTGCCAAAAGGTTTCACCAGGTTATTGGGTAAATTGGCATTTTTAGCTGACCAGGGTGTTCCAATCCATATTATTAAAGGTAACCATGATCTTTGGATGAAGGATTATTTGCCGTCTGAGTTTACGGTAAAACTATATGATGATCCTATTTGGGTCAGAATCAACGATAAGGTGTTTTACCTTGCTCATGGTGATGGCCTTGGTCCGGGAGATAAGGGTTATAAATTCCTTAAAAAGGTTTTTACCAATAAATTCTGTCAGTGGCTGTTTGGGTGTCTTCACCCCAACTGGGGGATCAGCCTGGCTAATTATTTTTCCAGTATGAGCCGTAACAGCCAGGATGAAGAAGCCAAAGAGGAATTTTTGGGAGAGGACCGGGAATACCTTGTTCAGCATGCTAAAACCTTGATAAAGGAGAACCAGGTTGATTTTTGTATCTACGGACACCGCCATTACCCAATTCAACTAGATTTAGGCGGTGGTAGCCAATATATCAACCTCGGAGACTGGATTAGTCATTATACCTATGGGGTCTTTGATGGTGATCAGTTACGCCTGGAAACATTCAAAGAGTGACACAGGATAATTAACCAATGAGTATCATTATTCCATAGCTCAGGCAAGCTTTTCCTGTAATTGATAATTGTACTGATTATTTGAATTTGGATTGTATGAAGCTTTTATTATTACTGTTGAAAAAATTTCAATTATTCGCCCCAGTATCAAAAGGTTTTAATTTTGATCCTTTACTTCCTAAAATTCTCTTGAAGGAATAGAGTCATGACATTTAGCACACTATCTATTATTATCCCAGCTTACAATGAGGAAAAATTTATTAAGACCATTCTGGATAGTGTAACATCTGTAGAGCTGTCTTACGGGGTTGAAAAGGAGATTGTGGTTGTAAATGACCATTCTGAGGATAATACGAAAGGCAAGGTTGAGGAATTCATAGAGCTTTACCCGCAAAGTAATATTCAACTTTTTAACCATGAAACCAATGAAGGAAAAGGGGCTGCGCTCCATACTGGTATTAATGAGGCTAAGGGGGATTTGATCATAGTTCAGGATGCGGATCTGGAATACGACCCAAGGGAGTTCAACAACCTTTTGAAGCCTATCATTGAGGGTGCTGCTGATGTAGTATATGGTTCCCGTTTTATGGGAGGTTATCCCCACCGGGTTTTATTCTTCTGGCACTCCATAGGTAACGCTTTTTTGACTTTTATTTCAAATGCTTTTACCAACCTTAACTTGACTGACATGGAGACTTGCTATAAATTGTTCCGGGCGGATATCCTGAAGCAACTGGATTTAAGGGAAAAGCAATTTGGTTTTGAGCCCGAGGTGACTGCTAAAATGGCAAGGTTTGAGGACATCCGGGTATACGAGGTTGGTATCTCTTATTATGGGCGTACTTACAAAGAAGGCAAGAAAATAACGTGGAAAGATGGTTTAAGAGCTATCTACTGCATCTTGAAATATAATTTATTCAGTAAAAACTTTAAGAAAACATAACCAGGGCTAATACTTTGATTCAAGGTTATGGCAAGCTTATTTTAACTAACTTGCTATTTTGTAATCTGATTCATGAGATATTCCCAACTCCAGCTTTCCCCCATGAAACATTCCGGGTACTTATAGGATAAGATCAATTCAAAAGTTATAAAAGTTGCAAGGATTACTATCAGTAGCCATTTCATAAGACTTTTGAAGGTTAAATGGTTCATGAAGTGGGCAAATGGAAAAGCTAAAAAGGGGAAAAATTCTACGAAAGAACGCTGTCCGAAACTGCAGCCAAAATGCCATACATACCAAGAAGAGAAAAGGTATGTTAATACAATGAAACCAAGGGTTATGAGCACAGCATTCCAGCGGTCTTTAAAAAATTGCCAGGCAGTAGCGATTAAACAAAGTAAAACAACCGGGGCATTGGGTAATAAACCATTATGCGGATTGAATAAGACATTCAGGATCTGAGGATTATTCCAATTATCAAACCCTCTGTGACCATAGGAATAATAAATAATACTGCCGGACAAGTCGTACCAATAGGCAAATTGCGGTAGCCATGGTATAAAAAATAAACCCACAATAACCAGCAGGTACCTGGGAGTTAATAAAAGCTGAAAGCGCTTTATAGTATTATCCCAACTCCCAGCATTTAGAAATACAATTAAGAATAGCAGAATCACATTTGTTGGACGTATTAAAACCAATAGACCAGAAAGGAGACCGATTAATGAAGCTTTACCGATTTTTGGATCTCGGAAAAATTTATCAGCCAGGTAAAATAGGCATACCACTATTGTGAAACTATACATGTGGCTCATACCATTTTCGTCTATTGCGTAGTAGTATGTGTTAGTGCCCAAAATAATTGCAAGGATAGTTATGCCAGCGTTGATATAAGAAATACCATTTTTCCTTAAATACAGGTATAGCAAAATGATGGCTATCGCAAAGTAGAAACCTGCTGCATAATTTATGGCCTTGTAATAAGGTGACGTGAATCCATTTGCCTTGTGCTCTGATGATTTGGCGTAAAGATGAGCCATTCCGTAAAAGGGGGACCATAGCAGTGCTAGCCCGCAGCTGAATTGGTTATTGATCTTATTTTCCTCCAGGTCTAAATGGAAGCCCGTTCCCATTTTTTCATCAATTGAATCCGGCAGGGATCGGGTATCAAAATCATAAAGGGTGTAAGCAGGAAGGTATATGTAGTAGCCAGATTTATCCGACCATAATTCTGACCGGTAATGGAACCTGCTGTAATCCTCATGTTTATCAAGCCCTAAATAGCTGATCAGGCCAAATAAACCGATAAAAACCAGCAAGTACCTTATTTTGAATAGCTTTTTCATTGAACCTTGTTAAGGGTTTACTTTCTTAAGCTAAGCACCGGTATAATTAGCTTGCAAAGCTATTTATTAAAGAATAAAAAGATTTCTTGTTTTGGTACCTTTTTTTCTGTTTGATAAACAGTTTAGGAGGCATTTACTATGGTAATATCGCCCTGTAATGTTAATACCCTTTTCAAAGGGATCGCTAATTTGACTACACGGAAAAACATGGTTTGCCTCGGGTTTCCCATCTCATTTGATTGCTTTTTACCCGGATATTCGCGCTATAAATGGCCAATTGATTTTTTGGTAAAAAACCGATCACTGTGAATCCGGCCTATCGAGGACAATTAATCATAGGTAATCAATCACTACTTCCATTTATTAAATAAAAGACAGAACTGCTTTAATTTAGTTAACTAAACCCATTACTTAGCCTGTTACTCAAGAGGCTGGCTCTCGAATTCTCAAATGCAGAAATTGGATTAATTTTGTCCTGAATTGCTAAAGTGCTTTTATGACAAAAATATCAGTGGTCATCCCTATCCTGAACGAGGAGGACAATATAGTGCCCCTTTTTGATCATCTTCGTGATGCCTTGCAGGGTATTGATTATGAGGTTATTTTAGTAGATGATGGAAGCACTGATAATAGTGTTGAGGAAATAAAAAAGTATAGCGATGAACGTTTCAAGCTTCTTAAGTTCCGAATGAATTATGGCCAAAGTTCTGCCATGGCGGCCGGAATAGATGAATCCTCAGGTGAGTATGTTGTAACCATTGATGGTGATCTTCAGAATGATCCGAATGATATTCCCATGCTTCTTGAGAAAATTGAAAAAGAGGATTGGGATATGATTGCCGGTTACAGAAAGAACCGGAAAGACGCAATGATTTTGCGCAAAATACCGAGTAATATTGCCAATTATATTATTCGAAAAATGACCGGCGTCCAAATCAAAGATTATGGTTGTACCCTGAAAATTATCAAAAAGGAGATTGCCAGAGACATTGGTTTATACGGTGAATTACACCGTTTTATTCCAGCGCTTGCAAAACAAGCGGGTGCAAGTATAGCACAGGTTGATGTGAATCACTATGAACGACAAGCCGGGGAAACAAAATATGGCCTTGGGAGGTCTTTCAAGGTACTTAGCGATTTACTTTTAATCTTATTTTTACAACGCTTCATGCAAAAACCTATGCATATTTTTGGTTTAATCGGGTTTACAGCCTTTTTCTTTGGGGCGATTATCAATTTCTATCTATTGGGTTTAAAAATAGCGGGAATGGATATATGGGGTAAACCCCTTTTGATCCTTGGCGTTATATTCCTTATTGGGGGCATTCAATTCCTGACTATTGGTTTATTCCTTGAAGTCCTTATTCGGACTTATTTTGAATCTCAAAACAAAAAGACCTATCGCATAAGGGAAGTTTTTGTGGGGAATAAAAAAGAAATGGTTAATCAAAATGACTAATCATTCAGGGCTTCAATCCCCACCTTCATTGTTTTTTATCCTTGGCAGGGGTCGATCAGGTACAACACTTCTTTCCAGGATCCTATCTGCCCATTCTCAGGTTACGGTGGCTCCGGAGGGTTTTTTCATCATGAGTTTATGGCCAAAGTACCGCAATGTCAAATGGAGTTCAAACGCCATAGATTCATTTTGTGATGACCTTCACCTTGAAAACCGAATTAAGACCTGGGAATTGCCAAAGGCCACGCTTAAAAAGGAGATCCTGGCTGCTTCCTCTGAAACAAATCTTACTTTTCAATATGTTTGCAGGCTTGTCTACAAGGTTTATGCTGAGAATTTGAAAGGCCCTGTCGTATGGGTTGGTGATAAAAACCCTCATTATGCATTGTTTACCAATGATATCATGCATATTTTTCCCGAAGCACCTGTTATTTACCTTTCAAGGGATTACCTCACGAATATCCAGTCATACCAAAATGTCCCCTTCGACTTGCAAGACTCCGTAGCATTGGCATACCGTTGGAAAATGTACAATGATGCCATTATTAATGGCAAAAAAGGGAGGGACAATAATTTTTATAACTTGCCATTTGAAAATCTTCTGAATGATCCGCAGGAAGAGCTTTCAGCTGTTTGTAAATTTTTAGGCATACCTTATGAACCCGAAATGCTTTCATTTCACCAAAATGAACCTGCCAATTTCTATGGTAAGGATAGCCCCTGGTTTGATAAGCTTAGCAATCCGATAAATCCGGGTGAATCCAAAAAAGAAGTTGATTTACCCAAATCTGCTATGCCAGTAATTCATAAGATTTGTTTGAGTACCGCACAGCAGTTGGGCTATACTAACAAATGGAAAAGTTTAAGGCGGTTAAGCTTTGTCCAACGCTTATACCTGGTGACCGGCTTTTTAAAGGCGTGGGGGATGGTTTTCCTCGAAAAGCTTTTGTTTTACTATTTGCCCTTGCCTTTGAAAATGTTTATCGTCAATAAATACCGGGAGGGTACAGGAGGCAGGATATGAAAAAGATCCCGGAAAAATATCAGAACATAGCCAAGGTCATAATTGGGGTATCCCTTTTAGGTTGGTTGATTTCCAAAGTTGACATGGGGAAGGTGATAACCCTTTTTAGCAAGGGTGCTATTCATCAGCTATTGACTGGGATCGCTATATTATTAATTGCTTTTTCTGGTTTTCAGGCTTTGCGCTTTCATTGGTGTATTAAAAGTATATCAGAGAATATTAAAACGTCCACGCGGCTATTTTACCTGGGATTTCTCTTTAACAATATGCTGCCAGGTAATTTTGGGGGTGATGCTATACGCATGATGTACCTTCAGAAAATGCAGGGAAAAAGTTTTGGGGAACCAGCAGGATTATTGATCATATACCGTTTTACAGGTTTGCTTATTTTGCTCTTAGGGGGTTTATTACATTTTATAACCCACTATGCATTCTTAACCGATGCATTTAGTAGCATGGTTGAGGTCAATTTTTTACCTGGTTTGAAAACCGGAGGCATTTTAGCCATTATTGGAGCAATACTGCTTTTGACATTATTGCATCCTAAAATCCGGAAAAAGCTTTTTGAAACGATCCGGGAAGCTTCCCAAACCTACCGATTATTCAGAGGTAGGGATTTTGCCGGTATCATTGCTTTGGCTATTGCTTTTCACCTGGGCAGAATGGCAGGTTTTTATTACCTGGTTTCATTCTTCGGGGATTCTGTCCATTTTGAACACCTTATATTTGTGCTGTTTTTTACGATGGTCATTTCTCTAATCCCTATTAGCTTTGGTGCTTTGGGCTTAATGGAAGGTGCCATTACAAGCTCCCTTTTATTGTTTGATGTTTCAACGGCCGCTGCCACTGGTGTAGCTTTGGTTAACAGGGCTATCTTGTTGATCATTGCCGGCATTGGCGGTGTGATTTACCTTCTTCATTCAGCTACCAGTTTAGCTAAAACCTATTAGCTTTCGTAAAGGATTGATAAGCTAAGATTATATGGAATCTTTGGAAAATAAAAGGCAAGAGCGGCTGAAGGTCATTATTACCCTTGTTGTTTTCACTTTGATTTATGCTTCTGTTTCCTTGTTAAATCATTACATGTTTCGCACAAGTGCGTTTGACCTTGGCATAAAAAACCATGCTATCTATAATTTTTCCCAGTTTAAGTTACATGAAACAAGTATTGTACAACCCTCTCACAATTACTTTTCGAATCATTTTGTCCTAATTACGGCACTGGTGTCACCCTTTTATTATTTGTTTGGGACCTATACATTGCTTATTGTTCAAATAGCTTCCATTTTAATAGGGGGGCTGGGTGTTTATCAATACTTCAGGATTTTTTACCCGGATAAGGCTTATACACCAATATTTGCCATGATCCATTTCTTTTCACTATGGGGTATATTGTCGGCCCTGGCTTTTGATTACCACGAGAATGTAGTGGGAGCTGCCATATTACCATGGTTTTTTTTCTTTTTCAAAAAGGAAAAGTTGGTAGCAACGGCATTTGTAGCGTTGCTCGTATTATTTTGCAAAGAAAATATGGCCCTATGGATGTTTTTTATAGCCTTTGGTTTGTTTGCATACAATTATAAAAACCCTGCAAGAAGGTGGTTTTGTTTGGGATTAGGGGTTTTTTCAGTGCTATATTTTGTGATCGTAGTAAAACTGGCCATCCCCTATTTGGGAGACGGGGAATTTAAACACTTCAGGTACACCAGTACGCTTGGTAGTGGATTTGGTGAAGCCTTTATAACCATCTTTACCGAACCCTTTTCTACTATTAAGTACTTATTTGTCAGTCATCTTGAAAAAAGTCGCTTCCAAGGTATAAAAGGAGAGCTTCACCTAATGGTCATGGTGAGTGGAGGTATAGCGCTTCTGATACGGCCCAAGTGGCTCATCATGTTAATCCCGATCTATGCTCAAAAGCTGCTACATGATGATGCCATGAAATGGGGAATGAATTACCATTATTCCATTGAATTTGCTCCTATTCTATCCCTTGCATTATTTGAGGTTCTTAGTGATATCAATAAAATTAAATTGAGACGTTACTTTATCTTAGGTTCGGTTTTATTAACTGTTGTCTTCCATGCCATAAAACTTGAAGACCGCCGCTCTGTCTGGTATGCGGAAAAAAAGATACAGTTCTATCATAAAAAACACTACCAGAGAAGCTTCGATGTCTGGAAGGTTCATCGGGTTATTGACGAAAAAATCCCTGATAAGGCCCCATTAAGTGCCCATACAAGGTTAGTACCCCATTTAATTGCGAGGGAAAAGATTTACATGTTTCCCAAGATTAAGGATGCAGAATATATCGCCCTTTTAAGAGCTAATAGAACCTATCCGATGAAGGACAAACAAGCTTATAAAGAAAAAATAGAGGATTTAAAAGCCAGTAAAAACTGGCACCTTATCCATGATGCCAACAAGTTGAATATTTTTAAGAAAGCGGATTGATCTATCTCCTTTTATTTTGGTTTTTTTCCAGAAACCTGACTGAATCAAATAAAGCTTATGTTAAAACGCGGCCCTAAAATTTACCCGATTATTCTCGTCTGTTTAGCCATTGGCCTGATAAGCAATGAATGCGAACAATCAGATAATTTCAGGGTAAAGCTCATTCAGGGTTCAGACACTTTTTCCGTAAAAGACAGCATTGCCAGACTTGAAAGTGCCCCTTTTACCATCGAAGTTTTTTTAATTGGCCAGAAGGGGATTTTTGCGAATTTTTCCAAGGAACCATACTATTACTACCTACCGGGTAAAAAAGAACCGGAAGGTTTGGATAATATTCGCCAGAAGGTAATGCCTGGGACGTATAACCGGAATAAGCAGGTTATCCTAACGCCTAATGATTTTCATTATTTTTTTCACAGGGATCAAAACGATGATAAGGAATGGCACCGGTTTGACAGTGGAAGCCTCAAAATGGATCGCGGGAATGCAGTAGGCAAACGAACAGTAAAACAATTCTACCATAAACACACTGGCGAGGTGATACCTGTAGCGGAGATGAAAGAGCCTGTTTATTTGTTTTTTATGGCTACTGGGAAAACGGAGAATAAGCAAAAGCCAAGGCGAGAGATCCAGCGTGAAAAAATGGTGATCAAATGGCGGTAAGCGGTTTTTAGTTTTGATTTAAATGAATGGTGATAAACGGCCCAGCCTCTTCACGCTTACTCAGATTTTGCATGTATTGAATAATTGATTCAGGCTCCAGGTGAAATTGGTTGAGGTATTGAAGAGGTTTGTTCTCATTTTCAGCCTGCTTCAGTACACATGACCAATCATACAATTCCCAACCAAGCCCCTGATAAACCACTTTTTTGTCTGCAGCTTTTTCACAGCGTTCCCGGAAAGCCGGAAATGGATAGGAAAGATGGTTTTTGATCAATTGCATGGGTGAGTATTGCTGGTATTGGTCAATATGGGCCAGCGCGTTGGCTATCATACCTACCTTTGCATTAAAAGACACATTGTCAAAAAGGATAGGGGTTAAATCTTCAATGGTTCGGGTGCTAATCGTTATTACAAAAGTTCTTTTCTCAGGATTTTTAAAGAAGCTTTTCCAGGTTAAATTGGCCCTGCAAGGTAGTATTTGCCTGGTAGCTTTAACAAGAATGGTTGTGTCCTGCAATTCAGGGAAAAACTTGATGGCATGGTTAAAGGCTGCTTTCCAGTTTTCAGGCACCTTGCTACTTGAAGTAAGGTGCTGCGGGTAACCTGGTTTTTTAAACGGCGTGGTTTTCTCCATAATACAACCTAAGTTTCCTATCTCATATAATTTTAAAAATGTCAATTTAGTTCACATTTTTCCGGGGGGTATCTATCGTATTTGATTCTTCATTTGATAAGCGATTAAGCGCTTTTTCAAGGTCATCCAGGGCTTTAGAGGCCTTATCAAATTTTTTCTTTCCGGTTAACTTCAAGTAATCATCAAACGCTTTTTTCGCATTTTTGATCAGTTTTTCCTGCGTTTTGGTTCTGTCATTTTTTTTAGATGCTATGGCAGTTGTATCACTTGATTTTTGGCTGGGAACGTTGTTATCAATCATTTTTGCCAAGGCCTTATCAAAGGTAGGAGCATGGGTAATACGGTCATTATGCATGATGATTACCATTCTCAACTCCGGGTATGCGGCGGTTTCAGATTGCAGGTATATGGGCTCTACATAAAACAGGTTATTTTCTACAGGAATGGCGAGCACATTGCCTCTTATAACATTGGATCCTCTTTGGTCCCATAAGGATAATTGTTTTGAAATATAGGAGTTTTGGTCGATTTTTGACTCCACTTGCTGAGGACCAAGAATACGTTTTTCCTTGGGAAATTGGTAAGCCAGGAAATCCCCGTAACGATCCCCATCACTTAATCCGGCAATCCAGCCAATGGCTACTTGTCTGTTTTTAGGGGTATAGGGAAGCATTAATGTGAACTGCGGCTCATTAGACCCTGGTAATTCCCACATGATATAATAAGGGTCAACGGGTCTCAATTGACCATTGTATTTTTCAGTGGCACGAGTCCAGATATCTTCCTGGTTATAGAAAACGTCAGGGTTGGTCATGTGGTATTTAGCGTAAATATGTCCTTGCGCTAAAAAGTAATCCGCTGGATAGCGGACATGGTTTTTTAGTTTATCCGGCATGGCTTCTTTGGGCTTAAACATTTTAGGGAATATATTACTGTAAACCTGGATGATAGGGTCATCTTTGTCATACCGGTAAAAATTAACAGAACCGTTGTAAGCGTTAACAACGGCTTTTACTGAATTCCTTATGTAATTATTGCCTGTGAATTGCTGAGCTATAGGATTGGTAATGCTTCGATTCCGGTTGCCTTGCTTATATTCGATTGTTTCACGGCCTGAGAATAGTTTGCTGTAAGGCATCTGGTCCGAGGTTGTATACCCATCCACAATCCAATTTAGTTTACCATCGGCTAACACCACATAGGGGTCATTATCCCAGGTTATGAAAGGAGCGAGCTTACGAACCCTTTCCTGGATTTTTCTTTTGAACATGATCCGGCTTTCATTGGTAGGATAACCAGAGAGCAAAAGGTTTGTACCGTCAAATTTCCAGCCATATAAGAATTTCCGCCAAAAGTTTTGAAGGGGTACGCCACCATCTCCTTTATAATCAGTATAGGCATTTTCTTCACCTTTGGGGTAATCAAACTCTTGCTCCTTTGAGTTGACAATAACATGCTTTTGTTTCGACTCACCATAGTAAATTTCAGGCCTCTGAACCTCTAATTCAGGGATTTTGGTCTCTGGTGGGATATTTTTGATCAACATATTCGGAAGCCCTTCCTCCGTAAATTCACTTACATCGCTCATCGTGATACCATAGCCATGGGTGAATTTAAACCGTTTATTAACAAAATTCTGGCTCTTAGGGGGTAGGTTATCGGTGTTCATTTCCCGGGCAGAGACCATTACTTGCCTTTTATCACCATTTATCCGGTAGCGATCGATATCGATATCGTTGAATTCGTAATAAAGCCGTATTTCCTGGAATTGATCATAGACAGCATTTAAAGCTTGCCAATCCCATAAGCGAACATTCTGGAAGATGCTTTCATTGTTATCCACAATACTGTTTGAAAACGTATCTGATACAGCGAATTGCTTTTCTTCAATTTCCTGTAAATTGTATCCATAGCGGGTCATCTCAATATTATGCCCGATGTAAGGTTTTTCGAAAGTGATCTCATTGGGCTCTACCCGTGTCCACTGAAATAAACCGGGTACAATGGAAAGTCCTAAAAGCCAAACGGTAACAATGCCAATACCGACCGGCCTAAGGAAATAAACCTCTGGTTCTGGCGTATTTTTGGCTAACAAATGCTGTAAGGCTTTCCTTAAAGGTGGGGTCAAGATAACAATGCCCATTAGAGCCGTAATACCAAATACGAAGTAATAAGCTGGTAACTGTATATTGATATCTGTCCAACCAGGACCTGTAACAGCACCCCTTTCAGAAAAAAGGAGGTTGTAGCGGTTTAGCCATTTGCCAAATGCTAATAAAAGAAGGAATAATCCGACAATCAGGTATAAATTGTTATAAAGCTTATTTTTCGTTTTAATATCTGCAATAGGTAACTGAAAATCCAGGTTCTGTGAATCTTTCATCTTGATAAAAACAGCAGCAAAGGTTGTAACCAAGGCAACCATGAGAAGCGAAAACAGTAAATAATACAGGTCATTCAATAGGGGTAAAACAAACATGTAAAAGCCCACATCTTTTTCCAGGATGGGCTCTTCTACACCCGCGGGAACAGCATTGAAGAACTTTAATAATAGCTCCCAATTACTAATACCCCACATTAGCCCCAGGAAGCCACCAATCAGGACAGGCCATACCCGTGGAATTTTCAGTTTGAGCGGCAAGGGCATTAACAAGAGCAGCAACAAAGAGGCTCCCGCCAATAAGCCTAATACTCCAAATCCGGTTTGAGCCATAAGAATTGTCCAGAATCGATCACTGTAACCCAGGTTAGCAAACCATAGGTAATCTCCCCAAAATCCAATAAAACTGAAGAATGCTATTGTTACGATACCGAGGCCAATACCGGAGCCAATTAAGCCATACCGCCTTTTTGCAAGGCCGGTAAAAAACATAATGGCAGACAGGGCAACTAATAAGACTATAAGCGCAGTATACATAAGCCTAAGGACTTTCGCGGTTTGTCAAAGATAAAGGAAAGCCTTTAAAAATAAAATTTACCTTCGAGGTTTCTCTTTATTCGCTTTAATCAGATTTATACCTTGTTCTCTTCTGATTAAACTGATCAGAGCTAATCCTGCCAAAAAGTGTATAAATTAAATCTGATAGGAGAGAGAGATATCCGGAAAAGGCTCATGCAATGAGCCTTTCCATGGATTAAATCCTTTAACGATACACATATTAGTTCTACCATGTATATTGAAGGATTGATATTATTGTTTAGATTTGAGCAGTAATTAAAATCAAATAATGATGAAAATAATAAAAAACCTCTCACTATCTGCAACGATGATATTAACCATTGGGATAACTGCTTGTAACCAAAACCAAGATAGCTGCCAAGTGTCAGACTTGTCAGGTATAGTAGAGCAACAAAAAATGGACGTGCTTTACGTAGGTATTAAAAATGCTATAAAAGTATCAGTACCCGGTTACTGCCCGGCGGATATCCAGGTTTCATTAACAAACGGCGACCTGACAAAAGAAAAACCAGGTCACTACACCATTGAAGTCATGGATAATGAACAAACCAAATTGTCTATAGTAGCGAAAGAAGGAGAGAACCAAACTAAGCAAATCGGAGAGCGCACCTACAAAATCAAACAATTACCTGAACCTACCCCGCATATTGCAGGAAAGACATCTGGTAAAATTAAGGCTTCGAAAATCGAAAATACCACAAAAATATCCATAAAAAAGGCTAAAGGTTCACCCATACAAGATATTAATTACCGTATTGCAGGTTATCGTTTTACTTATGTCCCTAAAAAGGGGAATTTTCAAGAAACATCGGTAAAAAAAGCAACATTTGACTCCACCATTAACAAGATTAAAAAGGACTTGAACGCAGGTGACCGGGTAATTGTGGACAAAATTAGAATTGCCGGCCCTAAGAAAGGTTTCATCCGAGATTTGTCCAGTTCTATTAACCTAAAGATAGCTGAAGAACAAAACAATGAGAATGGTAAGGAATAGGTTCACGTCCTAAGGTTTTCATTTTGGCTTTTTTAACTTTAGTGCCCTTTTATGAAGGATTCACTAAGATCCCAGAGTTGTTGCTTTTTGCTTTCTTCAAATGCTATTGGAGCTGGCTTCTGGCTTTTTTTGTTTTTGAAATATTCCCCATTGTGTTGAAAACCTACATCTTCTTTAGCTAGTTGAAGTATTGTCTCTGCCCCTTTCCGCTGGTTTATCATGAAAGGCCTGAGCAATGTGAGAAGCCCTTTCAAAACCCCTTTGAAATCCCGCCCAAAACCGGTACTTACAAAACCGGGGTGTACAGCATTGGCTTTTACACTGGTTTGGGAAGTCATTTCAGCCAGCGATTTCGAAAAATAAATATTGAACAGCTTGGCATTGGCATAAGCCTTAAACGACTGATAGCCTTGCTTCATTTGAAGGTCATTGAAATCGGGATCAGCCTGACGATGAGCTTCTGAGCTCACGTTTATGATCCGGGGTTCTGTTCCCTTTTTTATTAAAGGCAGGAGTTTTTGGGTAAGTAAAAAATGTCCCAGATGGTTTATGGCAAACGTGAGTTCAAAGCCATCCTTTGTCTCTTGTCTTTGAGGAAATATGCCACCGGCATTGTTAATAAGTCCATCAATTTCTGAATAGTTGGACCGGATATTTTCAGCAGCTTTTTTTACACTGTCGAGGCTGGATAAATCGCACTCAACTAATTGTACCAAATCAGGATTAGGCATTTTTGCTTTGGCAGCTTCGGCTTTTTCAGGGCTCCTGTTTAATAAAATTAAAGCATGGCCATCGGCATTAAGGGTCTTGGAAGCTTCAAAACCTATCCCGGAAGTTGTGCCGGTTATAGCAAATCGTTTCATACGGTAATTTTTTACAAAAATACAGTTATTTACGGTAATGAGCTATCACTCCTAAAAACAACCTGAACGTATTTGCTTTGCTCCTATATTACCTTTGAATAAGATCAACTCATTTTGATTTATCATTAAAAGTCAATCAGTATGCAAAATTATTTTTGGTGGATTTTATTGGTTTTAGCTTTTTTGGGCTGCCAAATATCCCATGCACAAAGGCACCCTGAAAGGATGATGCTTTTCAATCCTTTGGAAAAAAGCTTAGAAAAAAATGACAGGAGTGTGCAATGGCTACCAGGTTTTTACGGGACGGGAAGCTTTGGGAAATACATAGGTCCGAAGGATGCAGATCATGAATGGCACCACAAAATGGGTTTGGCGTTTGAAATCCTAAGATGGAATAATAAGCATTCATTGGCTGGAATAACCCAGGCTGAATTCATCTATGACAGGAATAACAGTATCAATTTCAATCCCAGGGCTACTTTTTGGGAAGAAGGTTTAATCTATACCCGGGCATTTAAAAATTTTGACCTGCAATTAACTTACTTACACCGCTGTAAGCACGATATTGATAACCTGGATGTAGGAACCCAGAGGTCCACTATAAACTCAAGTCTTGGTGGCAAACTTTTATTCCGCGAATGGTCAACAGGTTTTTCTCAGTTACGTATTGCGCCAGGAATAGATTTTTATACTACCACTTACGATAACCGAAAGCCGGATAAATGGGACAATGAAAGATTAAACTGGGAGAAGATGGCAGGCGCATTGAACCTAAATTTTGTGATGCGAAAAAACTTAGGTGGTGCTTTCAATTTCTTTTTGTCAGGTTACAGCAAATTAGCCCTTTTTAGTAATAAAACGGATTTGACTCAAAGGTATGCTCAAATTAACGATGCACGCTTTAGCGGTGCTGCTTTTTCCGGAATTGAAGTCAACGGTCAGTACGGTATTCGCATTGGTTTACATTACGAACGGTTAGCTGATACAGGAATTCCAGTCTCACCCAAGTCAGCCAGCTTACTAAGCATTGCTGTCCAGGCAATGAATAGAAATGTTTTTTATTGATATTTTATAAGCTTATTTAGGTTAACAGTTGGACAATAATTTTTTTAAAAAGTATTACCGTTTGTCTCCGGTTTAAGAAAAAATTATATTTGGAGATAAGTAAGCTGAGGCGTTTTGAAAAAATGGAAATAAGAAAATTGATTTCACTATAAAAGCTTTTACTTATGCGGTATCTAAAAAAATTGGTTAGTTTAAATATTTTGCTTTTAGTAGCAGTGCAAGGTTTATCAGGCCAACCATGGACGCTTTTTCAAAGTAGCAACAGTGGTTTGCAAAGTGATACAATTCAAGCCATAGCTGCCCCGAGTGCGGCAAATGCGTGGATTGGTACCCCAAATGGTATTGGGCACTTTAAAAATAACCTCTGGACTACCTACAATCAATCCAATTCCCCGCTGCCGAGTAATGATATACAGGTGTTATTGGTAGATGACTCAAAGCTTTGGGTAGGCACAAATAATGGTT
>CAZQQN010000024.1:27262-43934 GCA_964595485.1 uncultured Sphingobacteriales bacterium
ATTGGAGCGTTTACCAATCGGGGAGTTCTCAACTACCCGATAATGATGTCGAAGATCTGGCAGTTGATAATTCCGGAAAACTTTGGATTGCTACTTATGGGGGAGGAGTCGCAGAATTTGATGACAGCCTAAATAACTGGACCGTGTATGATAAAAGTAGTTCCAGTTTAGGAACCAATAATATCCAAACAGTTGATGTGGGCAATTCAGGGGCTATTTGGATAGGCACTGCCCTGAATGGCGCTTATGAATATGACTTTGGTTCACAGTGGAATAATTATAGTACTTCAAATTCAGGAATCGGAGCTGACTTTCCTTCTTCTTTGGCAATTGATCAATCCAATGATATTTGGTTTGGTTTCAATGGCAATGGGCTGAGTGTTTTTAGGTTTATTAGTTCTAATTGGCAGAATTTCAGTGCCGGCTCCTCTGGTTTAGGTAATAATTATGTCACGGATATTGCTGTAGGTTTAGTCAATAAAAAATGGATAGGTACCCGGTTTGGAGGTGTAAGCAGAATCGATAGCGGTGGTAACTGGCTTGTATTCGATTCTAACAATTCAAAATTACCAAGCCAATCGGTTTTAAGTGTCGCGACCGATCCCTCTGGTAATCAATGGTTTGGCACGGATAAGGGTTTGGTTTACACCGGTTGTGTACCTGTATTTGATTCGTTCAATGTAATTTCTTGTGAAAGTTATTTGTCCCCTGATGGTTCTGAGGTTTGGACAAGCAGTGGTACTTATCAAGACACCCTTACTACTATTAACGGATGTGACAGTGTGATTACAGTAAACCTAACTATAAAAACCCCTGATTCCGTTGCAGTTACAAAAACAGCATGCGATGGTTTTACATCCCCGAGTGGGGATACTACGTGGACTTCCAGCGGCACCTACACAGATACCGTATCTACCAATTCCATTTGCGATAGTATCATCACCATTGGTTTAACCATTGAATCGGTTGATACGGGGATAAATCGCACCGGGGCTACCCTTGAATCATTAGATAACAGTGCATCCCATCAATGGCTGGATTGTGACAATGGTTTTGCTGAATTGGGGTCAGATACCGGGAAAACATTTACACCCTCTACCACAGGGCGTTATGCCGTAGAAGTTAGTACCAGTAAATGCGCTGATACATCCTCATGTTACAATATACAGGGTAATACCATTAGTGGAACTGTAACTTACAAAGGGAATCCATTGGATACTGGGGAAGTGTTCCTTTATGAGATAAATTCAAACAATTACAATAAAATTGACAGTTCATACATCCGAATGGCTAACAACGGCCAATACCGGTTTAACAATCTTGATTCCGGTCAATACATTGTAAAAGCTTATCCGGACAGTAGTTCTTCCATAGCCACAGGTGCAGTCCCCACTTACCATGATAGTGCTGTGATTTGGAGCAATGCGCCAACCATTAAAACAACCGGTAATTTGAGTCACAAAGCTGATATATACTTAAAAGAACCTAAAAAGCGGCAAGGCCCCGGCAGTATTAGTGGTACAATAGTCCAATCCGGGGCTGGTAAGCGGATTGGCCCAGGTGATCCACAAGGAGGCATTGAGGTATTGGCATTGACCGGTGGAGGTAATGTTCAGGATTATGATATATCTTCAGCAGATGGTAGTTATCAGTTTAAAGACATGGCACTTGATACCCACCAAGTGCATGTTGAGATTACCGGCTTCACTACAAGGGACCAATACGTTCAATTAACAGAGGATAAACAAACGGCTGATAGTTTGAACTTTGAGATCAATAAAGATGAAGATTCGGTTTACTTGTTTATTCCGGATGGACCAACCCAAGTAAAAGGGCTTGAAGCTTACCGTATCTATCCGAACCCAACTCATAATGAAGTCACCATTGAGGTTAAAACAATGAAAAGCCATGATTTGGGCCTTATGCTAAAGAACTCCCTTGGACAGGAGGTTTTAAAAAAATCCTGGCAAGTAAAAACGGGGTTTAACAAGCGGACTATCCAGGTTAATCAGATTTCTAACGGCGTTTATTTCCTTGGTTTGACCATGGAAAACGAAAAGGTAGTAAACCTGAAAAAGTTGATTATTGGCAAGTAACGGTTTTTAAGAATCATACCTTATTCTTACTGGATTTTCTCTAATCTACCAGCCAGTGGATAAACTTTTCGTTTGATTTAGTTTTCATAATCTTCTTAAAATACCAAAGCAAGGTCGGTTATTGAGGGGTCTAATAAGGTCGTTTTCATTAATTAAACTTTCCAAGCAATGAACAAGCCTCTTTACAATGTTAAAACCTGACCGCATAATTAGCTTTAGAAGTTAATTATGGCATCATGACTTTTAAAAATTTTTAAATGATAAACAATTAATTTTGAAACTAAATTTTTATAATTTTGCAATGATTTAGGGAGAAGAAATTTAATTTAAAATACCATTCACAGTCAAATTTTTAAATTCTAATATTATGAGTTTGCTAAATTTACTTCAAAATCATGTAAAGCGTCTATGTAATACTTTTTGCCAATTAGGGTTGGTAAAAATAATACAAACGACTGCAAAAACAACATGGCCTTTTTTATTGACTTTGGCTTTGCTTTTTGTGCAAAATACCAATGCCCAACCGCCCGTTGCCAGCTTTAATTACTCAAAATCCGGTCTTACCGTCAATTTCAATGATCAGTCAACCAATGCATACAACCACTCATGGGATTTTGGTGATGGTAACACCTCTAATGTTGTTAATCCAACTCATACTTATAATAACAACGGTAATTATTCGGTTTGTTTAAGTGTGACTGATTCTTTAGGTACTCAATCAGATACCGCTTGTGCAACCATTACCGTCTCAGCATCGGGATGTTCAGCAGATTTTAGTTCCACAACTTCTGGTTTGACAGCCAATTTCAACAATAATTCATCAGGCGCATCAAGCTATACCTGGAATTTCGGAGATGGCACATCAGATACTTCGTCCAATCCTTCTCACACTTACAGCACCGGCGGCAGTTATAACGTTTGTTTAATAGCCCGGGATAATTCGGGTACTTTCTGCGACTCAATTTGTAAAACGGTTACTGTGTCTAGTCCAGGCTGTACAGCAGATTTCAGTTCCACAACATCCGGTTTGACGGCTAATTTTAACAATAATTCATCAGGCGCATCAAGCTATACCTGGAATTTCGGAGATGGCACATCAGATACTTCGTCCAATCCTTCTCACACTTACAGCACCGGCGGCAGTTATAACGTTTGTTTAATAGCCCGGGATAATTCGGGTACTTTCTGCGACTCAATTTGTAAAACGGTTACTGTATCCACATCGGGATGTTCGGCAGATTTCAATTCGATAACCTCTGGTCTGACAGTCAATTTCACCAATATATCTACGGGGGCATCAAGTTATAAATGGGATTTTGGTGATGGCTCCACAGATACCTCAGCCAACGCTACGCATACTTATGGTAGTGGTGGAAATTATACCGTATGTCTAAAAGCTTTTAATACTTCGGGAAACCTCTGTGACTCGATTTGTAAAACGGTTACTATATCTTCGTCCGGCTGCACAGCGGATTTTAGCTCTACCACCTCCGGTTTAACAGCCAATTTTACCAATAATTCCTCTGGTGCCTCAAGCTATACCTGGAATTTTGGTGATGGTGCCTCAGATACTTCAACGAATCCTTCTCACACTTACAGTAGTGGAGGAAGTTATTCGGTATGTTTGATAGCTCGGAATTCCGCGGGAAACTTATGCGACTCAATTTGTAAAACGGTTTCCGTATCCAATCCAAGCTGCACAGCGGATTTCAGTTATACGACTTCAGGGCGAACTGCCAATTTTACCAACAATTCCTCGGGTGCCTCAAGCTATACCTGGAATTTCGGAGATGGTGCCTCAGATACTTCAACGAATCCTTCTCACACTTACAGTAGTGGAGGAAGTTATTCGGTATGTTTGATAGCTCGGAATAATGCTGGAAATTTCTGCGACTCTACATGCAAAACGGTCTCTTTGAATGTAAATTCCATAAAAGGAACGGTCTCGTTTAACGGTAATAACCTGGATACAGGTGAAGTTTTTCTTTATGAAGTGAGCTCCGGTAGTTACAGTAAAGTCGATAGTTTATTCATCAAAAACTCAAGCCAAGGTAAGTATCAGTTCAACAATGTAGATACCGGTCAATACCTTGTCAAGGCCTATCCGGACAGTAGCTCAACCGTAGCAGCCAGTGCTGTACCAACTTACCATGACAGCTCAGTGATATGGAGCAATGCCACTACGATCAATAAAAATGCCGGTCAAAGTTCAACGGCTAATATTTACCTGAATGCAAAGAGTAACCAACAGGGACCTGGTACCATTAGTGGTACCATCGTTCAAGCCGGCGCCGGTAAACGCATTGGGCCAGGTGATCCTCAAAGTGGCGTTGAAGTATTGGCTTTAACAGGTGGCGGTGAGGTTCAGGATTATGATGTATCATCAGCTGATGGTACTTACGAGTTTAAAGACCTACCACTGGATACTCACCAGGTCCATGTTGAGATAACAGGTTTCACCACCAAGGATCAATTCGTTCAATTGGATGAAAACAAAAAATCAGTCGATAGCCTGAATTTTGAAGTGAATAAAGATCAAGACTCAATTTCCCTCTCTATCCCGGAAGTACGTAAGCAGAATGATAATTTCAAGGTTTATCGCATTTATCCCAACCCCGCTAATACAGAAGTCAATATCTTTGTTAGGGCGGAAAAGGATCAGAATTTAGAACTTCAGGTTACTAATTCCAAAGGCCAACAAGTTTTAAAGGACCAATGGCAAGTCAGGAGCGGGGTTAACAAAAAGGCCATGAAGGTCGAAGGGCTTTCCAAAGGCATTTATTTACTCCGCTTGGCTAAAAAGGATGGGCAATCAGCAAGCTTAAGAAAGCTCATCATTAGCCGCTGACTGTTTAAAACCAATATTTGATACATGAATAAAGCCTTCTGGGATAGCTCAGAGGGCTTTTTTCATTTTTAACAGGGTTTTATCATTTGGTTAGATGGTTTATTGCCAATTAAAGAGTGGTACCAAAGTCAAAAAATCCATTTGTTGCGGTATAAGTTGACAAGGGTATTTTTTCTGAAAACTTTTAAAGACTGGCAAACGGATAGTGGCAAAAATCGCCTCAGGACCTTCTAACTTTAGGTAATAAGGTGGGCTTTTATTTAATATAATCGCTTTTAGGAAGGAAATTGGCTTCTCTAATGGTTTTCGTGGAAAAAATTTGCCTTTAATTGGGAAAGGTAGTAAAGCTGCCACTCCAGCCATTCATCAATGTAGGAGCGAGGAATTGACTCCCAATCCGCTGTTGATAGATCATAAGCCATAGGCTTCCACACATAAGCTCTAAAGGTATGAATGGTTTCATCCCATACTTTTTCTGCTCCTTTCTCCACTTCAGTCTTGTTTAAGATAAACTTAAGGTAGTCTTTCAATTGCTTATTTTCATCCAAGATACAAACAGCAATGTGAGGTCCTGGCTCACCAAATTCATCCGGACAATTAAAAATGGGTTGAAAGAATACCGGGTCAATATTGTCCCTGTATAAGTTCAAGTGCTCAGGATTATCTGCCATGTTAGGTGATAAAGCAACGTTGAAGCCTTTCTCGATAGCAAGCGGGCAAAATAATGTCCAGTAATCCACAAAAGCCATAGTGATTAAATTCAATAAGTCAATTTGTAAACAAAACCATGGTAAAACGGTTCGGGATTGGTGAAGAGGCGTTGCTTAAGCCATTTGTTCATAATACCATTAAATCATTGATTGAATAAAAAAAGAAAGCTGTAATAGATTTCGCCCCTGTTGCGAAATTTCCTTTTAAGCTTTCCGCCTGCATTATTACCTTTGCATAAAATTAGCGAACACCATGGAGCGTAAACTTACCGACCAGGAAGAACAGAGGAGAGAAGCCCTTAATCAAATCCGGGAACTAGGTATTGAGCCTTACCCAGCTGAGACTTTTGATGTCAATAACTCAGCAGAAGAAATTCTTCAAAATTTTGATGATTCAGCCTCCAATTACCAATCAGTCCGGATCGCCGGAAGGCTCATGCAACGCCGTGTTATGGGCAAAGCCTCTTTTGCAGAGCTGCAGGATGAGTCAGGGACTATTCAGTTGTATTTTAGCCGGGATGACATTTGCCCCGGTGAGGATAAAACTTATTACAACAAGCTATTCAAAAAATTACTGGATATAGGGGATATTATTGGCGTAAAAGGGTATACCTTTCGTACTAAGATGGGAGAGGTTACAGTTTTTGTACAGGAATTCAAGCTTTTATCCAAAGCTTTAACACCTTTACCCGTGGTAAAAGAAAAAGAGGGTCAGACTTACGATGCCTTTAGTGATCCAGAACAAAGGCACCGCATGCGTTATATTGACTTGATTGTTAACCCTGAGGTTCGTGAGCGTTTTAAAACCAGGACGCGTATCATGAACGCCATGCGAGAATATTTGAACGACCAGGGGTGCCTTGAAGTCGAAACGCCTGTTCTTCAGCCTATTTATGGCGGTGCTGCAGCCAGACCTTTTAAGACTTACCATAATACCCTGGAAATGCCGCTGTATTTACGAATTGCCAACGAGCTTTACCTGAAAAGGCTTATTGTTGGCGGGTACGATGGTGTTTATGAGTTTGCTAAAGACTTCCGCAATGAAGGGATGAGCCGGTTCCATAACCCTGAGTTCACGCAAATGGAGCTGTATGTATCTTATAAGGATTATTACTGGATGATGGACTTTGTCGAGGAATTCCTATCAAACATTGTCAATAATGCCATCGGCACTACTAACATTCAGTGTGGTGATCACCGGGTTGAATTCCAAAAACCCTGGAAGCGTTACACGATGTATGGTGCCATTGAAGATTTTACAGGATATGATTTGTCCGAAAAGGATGAGACAGCTATAAAGGAAATAGCTCGTGAATTAAAGGTTCCCATTGATGATTCCATGGGCCGTGGTAAGCTTATTGATGAAATATTCGGTGAGGAGGTCGAACCGAATCTGATCAACCCGACATTTATCATGGATTACCCCATAGAAATGTCGCCTTTGGCTAAAAAGCACAGGGAAAAAGAAGGGCTTGTAGAGCGCTTTGAAGTCATTTGCATGGGTAAGGAGATCATGAATGCTTTCTCGGAGTTGAATGATCCGATCGATCAACGCCAGCGCTTTGAAGATCAACTCAAGTTAGGAGAAAAGGGTGATGAAGAGGCAATGGTCCTGGATGAGGATTTCCTAAGGGCCTTAGAGATAGGAATGCCGCCAACCACTGGTTTGGGTATTGGGATCGATAGGCTTACTATGATCCTTACCAACCAGGCTTCAATACAGGAAGTACTGTTTTTCCCCCAAATGAGGCCGGAGCAGAAGGTTGAAACAGGGGAAGAGGAGAGTAGTGAAAGCCATGAATCATGATGAAATTATGACTTTGAGTTGGTATAATTTGCATTGAAAGTCATCTTAATAGTTTATGTCAAACCATTAGTGTAAGGTATCAGCCGTAGGCCCGCTAATTAATGTGCTCATTTCGGCATTGGGTAATTTGGGAATTATTTTCTGTTGGCGTGCATGCTTAACTTTGGTGTAAACTTTTGGCAACTTTCATCGCCCAACTTCTTGGTAAAAAGCGGGTCATAAAGGCTGTAAACTTATTGTTAAAGCCGGGGATGGCTAAGCGTTTTCCTTTTTGCATGTGCGTATAACCATACAGGGCTACCTGATCTGGGGTTTTAACACCCGGGAGACGAAACAAACGGATATTTCCCATCTCAGCATTATCCTGAAAGCCGGTTTTCACTGGTCCCGGACAGAGCGTAGTCACGGTAACCGGTTCCTTGTTTAGTTCCTCATCCAATCCTTCTGAAAAAGCTAGCACATAGTGTTTGGTAGCATAGTAAACACTCATGAGCGGCCCTGGTTGAAAAGCCGCTGTTGATGCCACGTTTAGTATCCGGCCCCGGTTCCTTGCTATCATTCCCGGCAGAAAAAGTTTGGTTAGATGAGTTAATGCTCTGATATTCAAATCGATCATGGTGGCTTCTTTTTCCCAGGATAGCTCTGAAAAAGCGCCGACTGAACCTAAACCGGCATTGTTTACCAGGTAATCAATAGCCAAACCCTTTTGCTCTATTTCATGATAAAGGTTGTCAATGGTCTGGGCCTCACTTAGATCACCCGGAAAAGTTTCTACTTCGATAGCATATTCCTGCCTTAGGGATTCTTTTGCAGTTTCTAGTTTGTCACTGCTTCTTGCCGTTAAAACGAGGTTAATACCATCGTTGGCAAATAACCTGGCTAATTCATAGCCGATTCCGTAGGAAGCTCCTGTGATGAGTGCTGTACCGGCCATATAGTAAAGTGGTTTTGTTCAAATCAATGGTATAAAAGCCTTTCCTACTGAAAGTCACCAAAAATAATATTTTTATTTGTATATGAAGGTAACGCAGCAAGTTTAATACGTAAATCAAAGATAATTTCCCATATTCGGCAAATTATTTTAAAGAACCGGCATGTTTAAAATTTGTAATTCACCCCAAACGAGCCGCCATAAGAATACAGGAACTCAGTGATAGTACCATTATGGGCCGGACCTATCATGTATTTACCGTATGGTCTTGCTACCATGCTAAGGTTATCGTTGATGTTGTATTGAAATTCCAACGCTGCATGACCAGCAATGTTAAACGGTACCAAGCTCCGCTGACGGGTCAAATTTTCCGTTGTTCCATCCTTGAATTCTTTGGTTACAGAGGTTTTGTCTTTCAAAGCAAACTGAGTCAGAAAACCCGGGTTAAACCATAAAGACCAATTCGGCTGGTCGAATACCCGGAATTTTAAAATTAGCGGTATTTCTAAATAATGAACCCGGAATTCAAGGGTTTGCTTTAACAAGGTATCATTACCAAAGCCTTTTGTTTGTTCACCGTCATACCCTTTTCTGGAATACCATATGCCTGATTGAAGGTGAAAGGATTCACTGTAATGGTAATTAAAACCAATGCCTGCACTAAAAGACCATCTTCCTTCTTGTGTTTCATTTCTGAGGTCAATCAAAGAATCTTCAAGGTTATTTAAAGAGTCTTGAAGGGTTCCCGAGTTATTGTTTGAAAAGCCTGAACTCCGATCTTTAATCAGTGAACGGTAGTGGTATTCAGGGCCTGCGAAAATTTCCAAACTGAAATCGTTTGTATCTGCTTTACTATTTTCCTGGCCGTTGGCTTTGTTTGTGAAGATCAATAAAATTAGGGAGCAAAAAATGAAAATTCGCATGGCCGTGATCGTAGTATTTTTTAGTTTTTGAAAAAAATTATTCCCTTTCTATTGATAAATGCTGGGGTGGTTCTTGAATTTGGATGGTCAATTGATGATCGTTTTCCTTGTCAAGGCTAGTAACATGGTTGAAGGGATTAATGGATTCAAACCCTTCTAAATCTTTTTTGGCGATAGCTTTGTTAGAGACAACTTTTGCTGTTGCTTTTTCAGGAATTGTGAGTGTTAGTCTGGAGCCGGGTGTAACCAGTTTAACCATAGTATTATTCATAAGATCCCCCAATTTGATCGATAAATCCGCCTTAAGTGCAGAAACAGCCAATTTTTCAATGTTAAAAGGGCTAAAGTCAAGTCTACCTTTAGAATGCCCCAAGTTAAATTTCAATTGCCAAACCGGGTCTTCGTGCAACTTTATTGTAAATGGATTCTCTGATTTCTTGCTGGTTTTGGCACCAGATAAAGCAAGATTCGCAATACCCGTATCTCCTCCCTGACTTTGATCCATCCGGAAAGAACGCCACACATTTTCTTCAGCTTTGAGGGTAAAAAGTTTATCATTACTTTTACTTACTCTGTAGTTGCCACCATTAACAGAAAATTTCAACCGTCCATTTTTAAAATCAGGTTTGTAATCAAACGATAGCCTGGTTTGATAATCTGCGAAATCAAAGGGAGCAAGAGGCTTTTCATGGGCTCTGATAAAAGTTTCATCACCATAACCAGCAAGGTTTCTGAAATCGATGGCATAGAAAAGAAGGCTGACGATAACGATAGAGAATAGGAAAGTGCTTATTTTTTTGATAGTATTGGGCAAGAAGTAAATCCCGGTTATGATAATAAGAACCGGCCAAAACTTGAAGAGAAACCACCAATCAACCCTTAAAATACCAAGTGTGCTGAAAAAAAATAAAAAGCCAAGAAAAATAATGATGGTACCCCAAAATAAATTAACGACTCGCATTTCACAAAATTTTAAAGGTTATTGGCTTTTATTTTTAATTAACTCCTGAAATTGCCTATTTCTAAGGTGAATGAAAAAAAGGCTGTTATAGATAGGTTTTAGCATTTCCAAATGGTTTTTTAAGATACAAGGTGCCTGCTTATCACTTTTACGGGGACGATTAAATCCATTTTGTCAATATCTACAAAACGCAAATGTAAGGTTAAAAAATCGGTAAACTTTACTTCTTATTGTTATTAAGCCCAACTCAATTTAAAAAGTCTATGGTTGCCTTGTGATTTAATTCAAAGCAATCAATTTTAGCCAAACCAGATTTTACCTGTTTTGAGGTTAGCAAATAACATTGCGAATCCTACAAATTGGTTTTAGATTAGTGGTATCATAGAAAAAACTCGTTCATTTAGAATGCAAAGCTATTGGATTATGTTCAAGCGTCTTTTTAAAAAGCTTTTGGCCATTGCATCCCTTTTATTGTTAATTACTTTGATTGCATGCATCCCTAAGCAAAAGCAACTCGCAAGCGCTAATTCAACAGATAAGGATTCCATTGATTTTCATGTTGTTAATCATGGTAAACACTTTAGTATTGTTATACCCGCGAAATCTAATGTGCATGACTGGCTCCGGCATTTTGACAAGTTACAACCCGGGCGCTATATCGATGTGGCTTGGGGGGATTACGATTATTACCGTCAAGGGGGTTTTTTCAATGGTGTTAAAGCCCTTTTCTGGCCTACTTCATCAGTTTTGCATGTAGCAAGGATCCGAAGCTCACCCCCTGATTACTTCAGCAATAGCCATGTTCACGAGGTTACGATTACGGAAAAATCCTTTAAAAAGCTCTTAACATTTATTAAACAAAGATTTGAAAAGCAAGAAAATGGGGATTTCCAGTACCTTGAGGCCGGGGTATATTCAAATTCAGGTTTTTACAAGGCTTCCGGTAATTACCACATCTTCTACAATTGCAATAATTGGGTGAATAAAGGCTTATACCGTGTTAACCAGAAAACACCGCTATGGGGCGGGATACCATGGTTTATTGAAATGCACCTGGATGACTAAACTTGTTAACAGCGATCAGGTTGACTTACTAATCCGATGATTCGGGGCTTTTATTCTGGGCCTGGTATTTTTCATGGAATTTTTTCAATTTGTCTACAATGATGCGGTTAAAGGTTCCTTCCGGAAATTCACCCTCGTCATCCGCTTCACCCGGATTTTTTCCGGTTAATATGCTAAAACCTTGATCAACAGTACTAACGGGCCAGACATTGAACTGACTTTTCCGGCAAGCTTCTACCAATTCCTCTTTTAGCATAAGGTTTTTTACATTGGCTTCAGGGATGATAACGCCTTGCTCGCCATTTAAGCCGTTTTGTTTACAAACTTCATAAAACCCTTCAATCTTTTGATTTACCCCGCCAATTGCCTGGACTTGACCTTTTTGGTTCATAGATCCTGTAACAGCAATACTTTGCTTCAAAGGCAATCCTGAAATCTGGGACATAGCTACATAAGCTTCTGTACTGGAAGCACTGTCCCCGTCAACCCCAGAATAATTCTGCTCAAAAACCAATCTGATGGAGAGGTTTACAGGATGATCAATGCCATATTTCTGCATAAGGTAACCCGATAGTATCAAAACACCTTTGGTATGGAGGGAGCCGCCCATATCCGCTTCCCGCTCTATATCTAAAATATTGCCCTTACCCAATCCAATACTGGCCGTGATTTTATTAGGCTTGCCAAAACTTATGTCGCCAACGTCCAGTACGGCCAAACCATTTAATTCTCCGGTTTTTTTACCTTCAAGATCAATAATGAGGGTCTCCTCACTTATCATTTCCTGTATTTTTTCCTGGATAAGGTTGGACCGGTAAGCCTGCTCTTCAATGCTCTTAATAATCTCGGCTTCACCGATTTTCCCATTACCATTTTGTTCGCGGTAATAATTGGCTTCGCTGATAATGTCTTGAATCTGGCGGAAACGAGTGGATAGTTTCCCCTGATGCTCCGCCAGCCTCGATGCATATTCAACCATTTTCTTCAAGCCGGATCGATCAAGGTGTTTATTATCCTCATTTTCCCGGCAAACCATACATAAGAAGCCCAGGTAGTCTTTGATATTCTGGGAAGTACGGTCCATTTGGGAATCAAAATCAGATTTTACCTTAAATAGCTTCCGGAAATCATCCACCATTTGGTAAAGCATTTGGTAATGAGAAGGTTGCCCGATAAGGATCACCTTAATATCAAGGGGAATGGATTCAGGCCTTAAACTTTTTGTAGCAACCATACCCATTTTTTCAGATGGATCCTCTATGGTGATTTGCTCATTTTTGAGGGTATTGATCAGGCTTTCCCATGATAAAATATGCTGCATCAGGTCAACAATGGGTATAATGATGTATCCGCCATTCGCCTGGTGAATGGAACCCTGCCTGACCAGGGTAAAATCGGTTTCCATACCCCCAAAGCTTGATTCCTTTTCTATCCGTCCAAAGAGGTTATAGTAGGTCGGATTGTGTTCCATAATCACCGGTGCGCCTTCTAAATCCCTGTTATCTACCAATACATTTACCTCAAATTGTTTCATGAACTTCTCAACCTTTATGGCATGATAAGGGTCCTGCGATTGGGATTCCTGACCGCCCCCGCGGAAAAAAGTTAAATTGGATAAAATTTCCTCCAGTACTGTATCCAGGTATTTATGTACCTCTATAAGATTTTCATACTCATCCTTGATATCATCAAACATGGGTTCAATGTTATAGCGAGCTACATCCTGATCCAATTGTTGGATTTCTTTTGTTAGCTGCTGCTCAAGTTTTTGAATTTTCCTGACCGTTGTTTTTAAGGTTTGTTGTATTTCTTTGCCTTTTTCCTCAATGGCTTTCCGTTGTTCTTCATCAAGCTTGTTATACGCTTGTCCCTGAATTGGTTTTCCCGCATCATCGATGGGGACGGTCTCAAAACCTTTGGGAGATTGTTGGATAGCAAAATTATTGCGCTGGGCATATTCACTGACTTCCCGGAAAAGCCGGTCCTTTTCTTCCTGGTATTGCTGCGTAATTTCATCCTTTTTGCTGACATAATCATCCCCATCAAAGGCTTCCACTATTTTATCCGAAATATTTTCGATCAGTGTATTGACAGCCTTTTTAAAGCCCTGAGCCTGACCTGGTGGAAATTTTATCGCTTTGGGACAATAATTATCCTGGAAATTATTGACATAAACCCAATCGTAAGGCCTTTCTTTATCTTTGGCAATATGGTTGATGAAGCGCTTGGCCGCAGAGGTTTTACCGGTGCCATCGTAACCTGTAATGAATATATTGAAACCCTGACCTTTCATCCCAAGCCCGAATTGAAGGGCTTTAACAGCACGATCCTGTCCTATAATGGTTGAAATAGGTTCTAACTCTTCCGTGGATTGACAGTCAACCTCTTCAATCTCGGCTTCTTTCCTTAATTGGTCTATTGACAATGGTTCTGCCATAATGATTGTGCTTTAAGCTGATTTTGACAAGATCAAATTTAATTTATTCCCATTTGCTAAAATAAATTAAAAGGTAGTAATAAAACGGCTAATCAGGCTGTTTGCAAAATGGCTGACAATATGAGAGGATATTAAATGGACAAAGGTTAACAGGCTAATAAAAAGCCATTTTAAGGAGCAATTCTTGTTCCTGTTACATATGTTTTATGAGCTTGTGCTCCCAAAAAATCGGTCAAATGGCTTATCTTTGCTAATAGAATAATTACTATGCAGACCATTACTTTTGTAGGGGCCGGTAATGTTGCCTACCATTTGGTTAAGGGTTTTTTTAATGCGGGATATACCATCAAGCAAGTGTATTCACGCCAAATGGACCATGCGGTAAACTTAGCCCAGCTGGTAAATGCAGAACCCATCGATCAGTTGGAAGAAATTGATGAGCAGGTTGATGTTATAATGGTTGCCATCAATGATGAGGCTTTACAAAATTTAAGGAACGAATGGCAAACTAAGAATAATCCTTTGGTTGGTCATACTTCCGGTAGTGTTGAGGCATCTGTTCTGCAGAATTGCAGTAATCAACACGGGGTATTTTATCCATTACAAACGTTTTCGAAAGAGCGGGCTTTGGATTTGTCCCGGGTACCTTTTTGTATACAAGCCAACAATGATGAAAACAGAGAAGCTTTATTCCGCCTTGGTAAGGCTTTTGGTGCAAAATGTTATACTGTAGACGATGAAGCCAGGAAAAATTTACACCTTGCTGCAACGATGGTAAATAATTTTGGAAATCAATTGTTGACCATGGCTGCTGAAAAGTTGAAAGACCAAGATCTTCCTTTTGATATGCTGCAGGCACTGGGTGAAGAGACAGTGGCTAAAGCTTTTGACCTGGGACCGGAAAATGCGCAAACCGGGCCTGCTAAACGCGGAGATTGGTCAGTGGTCAATAAACACCTGCAAAGGATTAATAATGATGAGCAAAAAGCCCTATACCAACTAATTTCTGAAATCATTTACAACCGTTATAATGCGCAATAAACACTTGTAAACCATGACCACAGATATTTTTGAAAGCTTTAAAGCCATTAAATTATTGGTTTTTGATGTAGATGGGGTGATGACGGACGGCCAATTGCTAATCCTTGAAGATGGGACCGAACTCAGGTCGATGGATGTAAAGGATGGCTTTGCCATAAGACGTGCTTTGAAAGAAAACTTTAAAATCCTCGTGATTTCTGGTAAGTCTTCTGAAGCATTGGAAAAGCGGCTCGAAAATCTTGGTATAGAACACATTTACCTCGGAGAGCCTAATAAACAGCAGGTATTGGAAAGGTTTTTGTTAAATTATCAGATTGATAAAAGCGCAGTCCTTGCGATTGGGGACGACATACCTGATCGCGAGCTACTAAATGCCAGTGGCTTAGCAGCTTGTCCAAAGGACGGAGTTCCGGAAATTGCCAAAATGTGTGACTACCAGAGTGGAAAACCCGGTGGTCATGGCTGTATACGGGACATTGTTGAGAAAACATTGAAAATTCAGGGGCTATGGGATTATTAAGTAATACCAGGCACTTGAAACCTTAACTACTTATTATTCCATGTTCCACTGGATGGGGTATTACATACATTTAATAAGGCCGGTAAACCTCCTTGTCTTGGTACTAACCCAATCTTTGATTTACATTACCTTGCCCCAGCCCGGTTGCTTTGCTTTTTCCCTTGATTTAAGGTTTGCTTTATTGGCATTGTCGACCATATTCCTGGCTTCAGCAGGCTATGTGATAAATGACTATTTTGATGCCAAAATTGATATGGTCAATAAACCTGAAAAAATGGTGCTTGATACCAAGATCAGCAGGCGATACGCCATCGGGATCCATATCCTTTTAAACTTATTGGCCGTCTTAACAGGCTTTTTCCTCTCTTTGAGGCTTGGTATTTTTAACATGGGAGTAGCAGGTGTCCTTTTGGTTTATTCAATGTCCCTAAAAAACCGCTTTTTAATTGGTAATCTTTCTGTAGCCGCCCTGATGGGTTTGGTCGTTTTTGTGGTTTGGTTGTTTGACAGGGGGCTTAACCTGAATCTCATCTTATTTTACAGCATATTTGCCTTTATGACCGGGCTAATACGCGAGGTCATCAAGGATGTTGAGGATCGTAAGGGAGATGCCCGCTTTGGTTGCAAAACCCTGCCTGTCGTTTTGGGTATTTACAAAACGAAGGTGGTGCTTGTTGGATTAGGAGTGGTGTTTTTGAGTTTCCTCGGGGTATTTGAGATTTACAGCTTTCGTTTCCACAATTATTGGCTGAGCATTTATTTATTGGTATGTGTTTTTATACCGGCTATTTATTTCCTGTTTCGCCTACTTAGAGCAGATACCCAGAAGGCTTTCCGGCAGTTAAGTAACTTTTTAAAAGGTATGATGGTATTGGGGATTCTATCCCTGCTACTACTATGCATTGGTTAACAGGTGAATAAGCTATGCGGAAATAGCGGCAGCAGATTCTTTCTTTTTCAACTGGTTAAGGATGTGTATCCAAAGATGCTCATAGGGGATGATCTCAAGGTTTTGTTGCTTCTCATTTTCAGGGTTCATTTCTACGCGCTTCATCTTATCAAAATGCTTTTGGGCCTTTCTTTTCGTTTTCTGGTAATCAAATGATTCCTCTTCCATGATGGTAAGCATTTTAATAAATTGACGGCTTCTATAGGTTTGGTTAGACTTTAGGTGCCGGTCTGCGTATTGCCTTAAAGGGTCAATCCGGTCCACAATATCGTCAAAGCGATCCTTTTGCAGATAATAAAGGATTTGGATAATCAAAATGGCCACGTTCATCTCCTGCTTATCCTTCTGGTAGAGGTAAATTTCGTTTAGGAACTTTTGGATCTT
>CAZQQN010000025.1:0-43894 GCA_964595485.1 uncultured Sphingobacteriales bacterium
CACGTCAGGTTTTGGTCCTGAAGAGTCCAGGTTCGAGCCCTGGCCGGACAACCATCTTCATTTTTGATACCATTTTTTTATGCCATCCAGATTTAACCCAATAAAGATTTTTTCCGCGAGGGGTTCCCAGCCTCTAGCACAAAAAATTGCTAAGGATTTTGGTAAGCCTCTGGGTGAATCTGAGGTTGAGGTGTTCAGTGATGGGGAAATCCAACCTTATTTCAATGAGACAGTAAGAGGTTGTGATGTTTTCCTTATCCAATCTGGTTTTTCCCCTGCTGAAAATTTCATGGAACTGCTCCTAATGATTGATGCCGCTAAGCGAGCATCAGCTCATTATATCACGGCAGTGGTACCTTATTACGGATATGCACGCCAAGACCGTAAAGATAAACCAAGGGTTGCCATTGCATCCAAGCTTCTTGCTAACCTGATATCAGCATCCGGTGCCAGCAGGTTAATGACTATGGATTTGCATGCCCCACAAATACAGGGCTTTTTTGATATCCCAGTAGACCATTTAGATGGCTCAGTGATTTTCATCCCCTACATTCGAAGTCTAAAACTGGATAATTTGGTTATTGCTTCCCCTGATATTGGTGGATCAAAAAGGACACGGATGTATGCTGATAAAATGGAGTCTGAGATGGTAATATGTGATAAGCAAAGGAAAAAGGCCAACCAAGTGGCAACAATGAATTTAATAGGGGATGTAGAAGGTAAAAACATAGTGCTTGTTGATGACATCATCGATACTGGCGGTACCCTTGTCCAAGCAGCTAAAATGATGAAGGACAGAGGTGCTAAAAGTGTTAGGGCATGCATTACCCATCCGCTTCTTACCGGTAATGCCATTGAAAAGATTGAGGAATCAGATTTAGAAGAGTTAGTGGTTTGCAATACCCTATCCGTCAATGCTAACTCTGAAAAAATTCGCTCCCTGAGTGTATCCAAACTTTTCGCCCAAGCTATCCGTAACGTTTACGAACATGGTACTATTAGTTCCTTGTTTGACCTCGAGGATGCCTATCAGCCGGATTTGAACCTTTAGTATTAAGGATATTTAAAGTTTCTAAAATCCTTTAAAAAAACTGATTTTAGCCTTTTTAACCTGAAGTCTTCAGATAAAGGGGTAAATTTTTTACATTTGCACTTCTTTAAAAAAAGAGCAGTGAGCCATGCGATTAAAATCAATCAAGTTAAAAGAAAGACAGGTAATCGGAAAAGAAGATGCCAAACAGTTAAGAGAGCAGGGATTTGCCCCTTGTACCTTATATGGCGGTGAATACACCCACCGTCACCTTTATGGTTTTATAAAGGATTTCCGGGACCTGACCTTTACGCCGGATGTTTATAAAGTTAACCTCCTGATAGAGGATGAAGAACCGCAAGAAGCGATCATTCAGGAATCCCAGTTTCATCCCTTGTCTGATGATGTCCTTCATTTAGACCTCCTAAGGGTTAAAGAAGAAAGTACCGTCACCCTTACGTTACCAGTCAAATTTGAAGGAACTCCTGCCGGTGTTGTTAATGGTGGTCGGTTATTCAAAAAGGTCAGAAACCTTCAGGTTAAGGGAAAAGTCAAGGATATTCCTGAACAGCTGGTGGTTAATGTAGGCGGAATGGATAATGGAAGCATAATTAAAGTACAGGACTTAGAATTTACTAACCTTAAGATATTGAATAAACCCAGTGTTGCCGTAGCATCGGTTGCGCTACCTAAGAAAGCAAAGAAAGCTGCAACAGCGGAGTAATTAATTATTTCTTATATCAGGGTTTAATTCATTTATGCTATAAGGACGTTAAAGAAGCTCCATTTGAAACATCTTATAGTTGGTTTAGGCAATGCAGGCCCTGAGTATGAAAATACCCGCCATAACATAGGTTTCATGGTCCTTGACGCATTTGCAAAAGGATCAGGGCTAACTTTTGAAGACCAACGCTACGCGGCTTTGACTCATACCAAGCTCAAGAACCGTGATTTTTACCTCCTTAAGCCCACTACGTTAGTAAATAGAAGTGGCAAAGCTGTACGATACTGGCTAAACCATTTGAACATACCGCTTTCTCAGATGCTGGTAATCACAGATGATGTAGACCTTCCCATTGGCAAGCTTAAACTTAAGAAAAAGGGTGGCGATGCTGGCCATAATGGCATGAAAAACATCATTGAGATACTTGATAGTAAACAATTTCCCCGCTTACGGTTTGGTATTGGTAAAAATTACCCAAAGGGTAAACAGGTTCAGTATGTTTTAGGGGAGTGGACAGAAGAAGAGCAAAAGGTTATAGATCCGCAAATCAAAAATGCTTCCCAATTACTTAAAGATTGGGCATTTCAGGGGATTGAAAAAACCATGAACAGGTATAACGAATAAACCTCACGCCTCTTCTGTTGATTTTATCTTAGCCTGGATATTTTTATTCAATAAACCAAATTGTTGCATTTAAGTGATTTAAGCACGCTTTTTAATTGCAGAAAAATATTTTACTTTGTAACATCTTTAAAACAAACACTTTGAATAATGGCATACGATTTAGTAGTAATAGGTAGTGGACCGGGTGGCTATGTAGCTGCCATTCGAGCTGCTCAATTGGATATGCAAGTTGCTATCATTGAGCATGAAAACCTGGGTGGTATTTGCCTGAATTGGGGTTGTATACCAACGAAAGCCCTTTTAAAATCTGCTCAGATATATGATTATGTCCAGCACGCTCAGGATTTCGGGGTTACCGTTAACGATGCTCAAGTAGATTTCAAAGGAATGATTGACCGTTCCCGGAATGTAGCAGATGGGATGAGTAAAGGTATTCAATTCCTTATGAAGAAAAATAAGATTGATGTTTTAAAAGGACATGGGCGCCTGACCAAGGATAAAAAAGTTGAGGTTGAGGACAATGAAGGCAATAAAAATACTTATGAAGGCAACAAAGTAATCATAGCAACTGGTGCAAGGGCAAACCAATTGCCTCACATTCCGATAGACGGGGAGAAAATTATTGAATACCGAAAAGCCATGACCCTTGAAAAGCAACCCAAAAGCATGGTTGTCATCGGCGCAGGAGCTATTGGCTCTGAGTTCGCATACATGTACAATTCCATAGGTACTGAAGTAACCCTCGTAGAGTACATGGACCAAATACTTCCGGTAGAAGATAACGAGGTCTCTAAGCAACTTCAGAAAACATTTAAGAAGCAGGGCATGAATATCATGACCAGCGCTAATGTGAAGGAAGTTGATACAAGTGGTGATCAATGTAAAGTGAAAATTGATACCGGCAAAGAGGAAAAAGAGATCACCTGTGATATTGTCCTTTCCTCAGTCGGTGTAACGCCCAATGTTGAGGATGTTGGACTGGAAAACCTGGGTATCAAGCAGGACAAGCATGGTAAAATTGAGGTAGATGAATTTTACCAGACCAATGTTAGCAATGTTTATGCAATCGGGGATGTAATTCCCGGTCCTGCTCTGGCTCACCTTGGATCTGCTGAAGGCATTTGCTGCGTAGAAAAGATAGGTGGAGAAAATCCTGAGCCTCTTGATTACACCAATATCCCTTCGTGTACTTACTGTTTTCCAGAAGTGGCATCAGTGGGCTATACAGAACAGCAAGCCAAAGACGCAGGCTATGAAGTCAAGGTTGGCAATTTCCCCTTCAGCGCATCGGGTAAAGCACAAGCAGCCGGTCACAGCGAGGGCTTAGTTAAGGTGGTATTTGATGCTAAGTATGGGGAATGGTTAGGTGCTCACATGTTGGGGGACCATGTCACTGAGTTAATAGCTGAGGTTGTTAGTGCCAGAAAGCTTGAAACAACCGGTCATGAGATCGTAAAGTCAGTGCATCCACACCCGACTATGTCCGAAGCAGTAATGGAAGCGACTGCAGCGGCTTATGATGAAGTAATACACATCTAATAGGATTGCTCACCGGTAGAAAACAATTTACCATAGAAGGTGGTGTCGTTTTACAAAAAGCAGCCACCTTCAATTTTTTAGGAACAATGAGGGTTTGATTCACATTGAGTAATTGGCATTTTAATTACGATTAATTGTGGTTAAGTAGTAGAAAAGGAAGGTTTCTATGGCAGGACATAATAAATGGTCTAAAATCAAGCATCAGAAAGCTGTTAATGACGTCCGCACGTCAAAAATCTTCTCAAAACTTATTAAAGAGATCAATACGGCTGTCAAGCTTGGTGGGAGTGACCCGGAACACAACCCAAGGCTAAAAGTGGCCATTCAAAATGCAAAGGGGCAGAATATGCCCAAGAACAATATTGAAAGGGCCATTAAAAAAGCAGCTGGGGAAGATAATACAAGCTACAAAGAAGTAACCTATGAGGGTTACGGCCCTCATGGCGTTGCAATCTTCGTAGAGGCCGGCACGGATAACATCAATAAAATTGTCTCTAATATTCGATTCTATTTCAATAAACACAATGGTAACCTTTCAAAAAGCGGCTCCCTTGATTTTATTTTCGATCAAAAGGGGGTGTTTATCATTGATAAACCCGAAGAATACAGCAAAGAGGACTTAGAATTAGCGTTAATAGATGCAGGGGCGGAAGAAATAGAAGAAGACAATGAAGAAGGGGAATTTACCATTACAACTGCCAAAGATGACTTTGGTAATATGCAGGAAAAGTTAGAGGAAATGAGTATTAACCCCAAAAACTCCAAATTAAAGCGCATACCAAAGATCACGAAACATTTAACCCCTGATCAATTCCAGGATGTTAACAAATTATTGGAAAAACTTGAGGATGATGAAGATGTGCAGAATGTCTACCACAATGTAGAATTTACCGAGGAATTGGCAGCTTACGTTTAATTGGCTAAAAACAATTAACCTGACCAATTCACCGCTGGTACTTTAGAATGCGCTTTACGTTCCACTTCTCGAAAATATTCATGTCCTCAAAAACTTCAAATTTCTTTGGCTCATACCAATCCTTATTTTCAAAATATTCCTTCCAACGTTCGGCCTTGAATTTAAAGCCATAATCTGCAAATATTTCATATTTCATGATCTGTGTTTCTCTTGTAGACATGAATTTCAGTTCATTTGGCTGAACCAGGCGATGAGAAGTAAAGGGAAACATTCGTTTACCGGTAAATTCTTTTAAAGGGATTTTTTCCATAGTACCAGATTCTGAAAGATCATAATAGCGATACCTCGTTGTGTCAGAAGCTAAGTACTGATGATATTCCCCTTTGGGTTTGAAATCTTTATCTTTTATCACTTGCTCAATCAAGGTTTGCTGAATGATTCTTGAATTCATGGTATCATAAGTAAGCCTGTTGGCAGTATCGTAACTAAAAATAATGTGGTCAATCGGCTCACCTTCCTTACTCACAGTTGTAAAAAAACCGGTTCTGCAGACATCCCTTTCATGGCACGGACTTTCATAAAACAATCCGTAATACTGATCAGTCTCTAACTTAATTTGCCCGGTGTAATAGCCCCTCTGTCGCTTATCAGGTATATCCCTATTCAAGTACTGCTTAGCCAGTTGATCAGGAATTCGATTTTTGTAGCGAGAAGATAAGTGACCATACCTTATGCCTATGTCCTTATCGTGCTCAAACAAGTAAAGCAAATAATCAAAAGATCCTTTATCCCCATCAAAGCTATCAGAAGAATCCTGAGCTTCAAGAGAACCCAAGCAGGTCAAGATGTAAAAGCAGGTAAGAATCAGGGGCCATCCTCTAATCATTTTCGTCCAACTTTTTATGCCATTCCAATGGAAATAGCATTCAGCTTCTTTGTATTTTAAAAAGCAAGGTTAACCATTATTACCTTGTTGATCTTTTTGCTCAAAGAATGCTTGTAGCTTTTTCCGGAAATCCCCTTTATTTGCGTTGTGAGTAGGGGTTTTAGCTAATTGACCGGGAAAATCTTCAACATGCACCGTGCTAGTTGGAAATGCAAAACGCACTCCAATTGATTCAGCCAATCTCATGATTGATAGTAGAAGTTCTTCCCTTGAGTTTAGTTCTTCCTGCCAATCCTCAGTCTGGAAATAGCACCAGATCATAATGTTAACTGAAGAATCCCCAAATTCGCTAAGATTAACAATGTAATAACTTTTATCCGTTTTCGGGTGTTCTTCAATAAGTCTTCTGATCCCATCCCTGAAAGTCTCAATCAAAGCAGGTGGGGTATCGTAAGTAATCGCAACACTTGTGTAAAACCGCCTTTGGAAACGCATTTGCATATTATCAATAGTCATATCTGCTAACTTCCCATTGGGAACCGTTATTAAAGATTGATCAAAGGTTCGCACCCTTGTTGAACGAAATCCCACGTCTTCAATGGTTCCAATGATATTGTCACCGGACTCTACATAATCACCTACCTGAAAAGGGCGATCCATGAATATCATCAAAGAGCCAAAAAGGTTTTTGATAGTTTCCTGAGCAGCCAACGCAAAAGCCAGGCCTCCAATAGACAAGCCGGCTAATATGCCGGTTATATTAAAGTTCAGGTTTTGTAGGATAAAAAGAAAACCACTTACAATAATCAGGCCTTTAAGGGTTTTACGCACTATCGGGATAAGCTGGTCATCAAAAGTCGATTCGGTTTTCTTTGCTGCCCTGTACATATAAACCCCGAGGATATCAATCAACCGGTAAAAGATGAGGATGACCAACACTGGAATGAGCACTCGCAACGCCTCGAAAAAATAATGAGAAAAATTCACAGGCAATTGCAATATGGGTAAAACCCAATTGATACCTACTAAAACCAGCATCCAACTGAAAAAACCTGAAATAGCCCACTCAAAGCGTCTCGCATCTTCCCCTCCTAAGAATTTGATAAGCATGCTGTGAATAATCCGGTTGAAAATAAATCTCGCAATCCAATGGATTAAAAAGGCTATTAAAACCAGTATTAACATACCTGAATATTGCCAGATTGCAAGACCTAAAAACTTTTTTTGACCTGCCTCAGGTATTAGATTCACCAATTTATCCGTACCAAAAGGAAAAACTTGCTGATGAATACCTGGAATTGCTTTGACACTCTCCATTGCATATTGCCACTTATCATCCTGCTTTTTAACGTAAATGCTTGGATAATTATTAAAAAGGACATACTCCAGGGGTTTACTCAAAGAATCCTTGAAAGAAACGTGGTCAGGTATTTCTTTATAGTTTACATAAAGCCCTTTAGCATCAAATATTTGCTTTAGTTTAATAGCCAATGCCTTCGCTTTCGATGAATCATTTACCGGGAAAGCGTTGCCGGCTTTGTATGGTTTATAATTGCCCTCTTGTAAATTTTCAATATGGGTTTTTACAGCTTGCCTGGGGGTCGATAGATCCCCATCTCCATTACCAGCGTTAGCTGAAGCCATATCTCCATTTAACAAAAAAACAGACACCAGAATGAATAGTAACCTTTTAACCATAACAACTACTTATTTTTGACAAAGGTAGCATTCGGTAAGCAAGGAACGTTGAAAAAACTTATTGGTTATCTTCGAAAGCTACGCTAAAAGCTACCAAAAAGTCAGGATGGCCTTAATCAACAGTTTTCAAACAGCCTAATATTGAAGTCACTTCCCGGAAAAATCCTTGCGCTATTCCCTCAATGTCACCTAATCTGTTCTGGCCTTGTTGGATTGTTTTTCTTGACTCTTCGTTACAACCGCTATAGGCACTCCATCAACGGTAATTTTGTGGATTGTATTCTTAGGGGGCCATTTGCCCTTTTCAATGTAATCCAACGGAAACCAGCGAGCTATAAAAATCCCATAATCCCAATCTTTGCCTTCCATACGTTCTAACTTTGTCTTATGCCAATTGATATTAGGTTGGTATCGGTAAAGGGCTTCCTTTTCAGGTTCTAAATAATTGGTATTAACCTGAATAGTACTATCTTTATGATGGTTTTTCTGTAGATAAGGGCCGAGAAATTGAAAGGCTTCTTTGGAAGCATTGCCCCAATAATCCAGCTCATAGTTACCATAAGCTCCCTTAACGCCGCCAATTATTTGATTGTAATAGACGTACTCATGCGGGTGATTACGGACTATGAAGCTTAATGGCAAAATGAGTAGAAAACCCAATAAACCAAAACTGAAAATTCTTAGTAAACGATGATTTAAGCCATTTAGCAGGTGAAGCCATGATTGGCTTGCCACAACAACTAGCGAAGGATATATGAACAGTAATTGCCGCATACCATCGTAAACATTAGACCCTTTGGCAATGATGAAACCTATGGGAAAAAATACGGTAAAAAGTACCATAAGGTATTCATTCCTCCGTTGTTTTGAAACCCGGTAAATAGACCAGCCAATCAGGATAGCAAATCCAACTATTATAAATAAAGGGCTTGTAATCCCGAGGTACTTAAAAATGTAATACCATGGAAGTTGATCAGATTTCATCATTTGTCCTTCAAACCAGGTACTAACCGCATTATCAAAATCAGACATTTTTGCCAGGGCATCGAAAGGATGTTCAATCGGCCCTCTTAAACCATAAGGCCAAAATATTAAGCCCCCAAAGTATCCAAAAACAGTCACAATTAAACACACCCAGAATCCCCTTTTCAGGTGAAATTTTGAAAATGGCGTATTACCGCTCACTAAATACGCATTCAAAACATAAATAATGATGAACAACCCAAAGTAATTGATAAGCAATAGCCCTCCTATCCGAATACTGATAGCACACGCAATAGCAAAGATAAACCAGAATACAGTCCGTTTACTTGGAAAGGGAAATTCCCTGATAGTTTTAACCATGAAGTACGTCCCCATAGCAAAAGCAGCAGCAAAAGGGATATCTTTAGGATTATTCATAGCATGACCAAAAAAACGGGGCGATAAAGCTATAAAGAGTAAAGCCATTAGACCGCCACGCCAGCCACCAAGGTATTTCCCCAGTAAACCGGTAAATAAAATTCCCAAAAATCCGATCAATGCATTGAAAATATGCCGGATTTGATAAGTATAATCCTGATCAAATAAGGGATTGAAAATTTTAACCGCGAAACCGCTGTAAGTATCAAACAAGCCTCCATAAAATTTCCTGTTCCTGTATTCTAACGCACTCTTATCTTCTCCAAAGGTTAAGTAAAAGTCTGTTAATTTGTTAGCGCTTTTTTCAACGAAATACTCATCCCATGTAGCGCCATGATCCAAACTTAAAATAGGCATAAGTAAAAATAAAGTAGCCAATACCAAAGTGAAGCCCAAACGGCTGTAATAGTTAGGGGAACCCAACCCACCTGGTGATGAAATATGCTCTTGCCTGAAAATAACTTTTAATGGTTCAAGGAGTTGATACCGCACTTTGAAAGCCACAGCTCGCTTAAATGCCTGCCATTTAGTAAAGGTGGGGATGGGAACCATTGATTGCTCACCACTGGTATCAACCCGTTCTTCTGTAATATGAACGCCTTCCATTTCCGCCCTGTGTGTACTTTCTACCTGGAAGCATGGAGAATGGGAGGATGTCTTGTTGAATAAGTAGCAAGCCAGTTTGGTGGGATATAGCTTTAAAGGCGCTAAAGGAGCATTTGACCTTAACGTAGTTAATGCTTTGTACCAATTGAGATTTTTCTGCTTAGGATGAACAGGTTTATTAGCATTAGCCTGCTTCTTGGAAAGTGCAAGTATTGTTTGATCAGCAATGTTACTTTCCAGGGATGAAAAAGGTATTTCAGCTAACAAAGTATCGAGTAATTGGGGACTCCTGACCTCAAGTTCTGTCATTGTAAGTAAATAGCCTGCCTCAGCTTTTTTAGCAGCTTCCTGGAGTCCTTCTCCATGTGTCTCGCAATTTAAAACGGTGATAACCTTCTCTTTCCCCTGCTCAAGAGCCTTTTCAGAAAATGAATGGCCACCTCCCCCATTCAATAAGAATAATTCATGAACACTTTCATGAGCGTTCATGACGGTTTGCCATTGTTCTATAAACTGGTTTGGATTCTCAAGATCAGTAGGTATTGGGAATACTAATGAGAAACTTGCAGAGGCCATGCTTTTTTGCCCTATTTAATAACTTGGAAAAGCAATTACAACATAACTGGGGATTAATAGCTACAAAATTGAGGAAAATAAAGAAATAGTAATGAAAATTCGGTGGCCCTATTTAAAAATTGATATGTCTATATCCGGAATAAAAAAGCAGGTTAACCATGATGAGATTTGTAACCAGTTTAAAAACCAATCATTACCTGGCAGACTTATCCTAATCCAAGGGTCAGTGCTTTACTACAATTTTACGGTACACCTGCTTCTCACTACCCTTAGGCGTAGCTTTCAGGAGATAACTTCCCGGATCCAAATTTGGAAGTGACCACTTAAGCATCTCTTGCTCTACGGGTATGGTTGTTTTTTTAAGCATTTTACCCGCAATGGTTTTTAATTGTAGGTCAACAAGGACATTAGGGTTCCCTGTTTTACGTTTCACCATCAAGGATTGCTCAAATGGGTTTGGATAAATATTAAGTTGTAATGATTTCCCGTATTGATTGACCCCAAGGTCAATTATGCTTATGGTATCCCGGTAATAGGCAGTACAGTTTTCCTCAGAGCGGACTGCTAACCTGAACGGGTATTGTCCTTTATCTCCGAAATCATATACTACCCTTCCTGAGTCATTTTCAAGGGTATCAGTAGGAAAGGCCCAGCTATAGTAAGGGTAACTTGAATCAGCTGCTTCAAAAGCCACTTTATAACGCCATTTTTGTTCGTAACTGAAAGATAGACCAGGGAGCGGATTGACTTTAAAACTGTCAGCTGCTTTACGAACACAACCATTGCTACCGGTCGCTTTCACCTCGAAGGCTTGCCAACCATCCTCATCCATTTTAAGGGCAAATGAATCTTTTTGCTCTAAAAGGATACTGGTATCCCGGAAGTTCCATCGAGTAGCGTCTAAACCGATTCCCTTAAGGCTTGTAGAATCAAAGAATGTCAATACATTACCTTCACATTCCAGCCCTTGATAGCTGTATTGAATTTTGGGCGAAGAAACGATCCTAACGGTATCTCTGAAAGTATCGGTGCAGCCCATTGCTGACCTGGCTACAAGTTTTACAGGTTTACTTCCCGTATCTTTAAAGCTTAAACCCGTTGAAAAGCCTGAATCTATTAGATTCCCTGCTTCCCAATGGTAACTTTTGACCCCCGTAATCCCAGTATCGGTTAAATTGGTAACCGGAAGTTGAGCATACTGGCAAGTATCCGATTCACTAAAGCGAGCTTCAAATTGAGGATTATACGGAATTTGCCGACTGGTACTATCCCAGCATCCAACACTATCGCGGACAGTAAGTCGGATATTTTTGAAGCCGCTTTGTGCAGGCTTGTAAAAGGCTGTATCGCCCTGGCCTATTAACGAATCACCATTTTCCCAGTTGGTGGTTACAAGGTCAGATTGAGTAACGGTAGTGTCTTTAAACAACAAGGAATCAAAGCTGCAGGGATTTTCTGCTAAAAAGCCGGCTAATGGCTTAGGCTGGATGGTAGAATCCCTCTTAACAGAATCTATACAACCATAGTTACTCTTAGTAAGCAGTTTAACGGATGCATTACCCGCTGAATCAAAAAACGGCATAAAAGTCGAATCAGTGCCTTTTACCTGGCCATTCACTTTCCATTTATAGCTGGAAATGGTACCATCAGCGATACTGCTACCATTCCTCAAGACAAGTGAATCTTTCTCACATGCAGGTTCCAGCCATGAGAATTTCGGGTTTGGGTTAGGCCTTATATTAACGGTTTGAGAGGCGGAGTGCTGGCATCCACTGCGACCTTTAACGGTTAGTTTCAAAGAATAATCCCCTGGTTTGTTAATAGCATACTGAAAAGAGTCCCCGGTCTGGTTAGACTGATTTGGCATTTGCCATTTCTGAGTTGTAGCAACGCTATCGGGGAGTTGGGATAAACTTTCTGCCAGAAAAGGTTCACCCGGACATATACCGGTATCTACCCTAAAACGGGCCTTTAAGCTATCCCTGAACCATTTGAAAGCAAATCCCTCTTCTTCAATAAGACTATCGCTTGAAAATTCAACATAAAAGCTACCTGAATGCGCAACCAGGGTATCCGGTGGTTGATTCAAATAAGAAAAGCCTGATGAAGCAGTATCAAACAAGGGCTCACCGCTTTTGTCTACTCCATCATAAATACGGAGTGAATCACCGGGCCCAAAGTCAAAGGTGTCCTTAGCAAGGTATAACCTGGCAGCGCAAGGGTTAATAAGCATCTTGCATATTCCTTTGCCTGATGTATCATTATTCAGGTTGCTTGAATATTCATCATTGAAGCCACCGTCATCCACTAAATAACCTTCTGCAGAGTTCGTTGTATCCCTGTCACACATCAGGGCTCTATCCCTTACAAAGATTGATTGCGGCTTGCAAGCAGTATCACTCCCCTTTTGATTTTTCACCGATAGACACACATCGTAAAAGCCCGCTTCAAAGAATACTATTAAGGGATTTATAGACTGGTTATCAGTACCATTCAGGTAACTAAAAGTAAAAGGAAAGCTAACGGTACCCGGATTTCTTGGATTTTTCGGCTCAATCCACCATTTCCTTGAAGTTGGACCATAGGTAGAAGTATCTTTTAGCTGGATTTCACTGACAAGGTTGGTTTTCGGAGTATCTATAACAAAACCCGCTTCAGGCGCCTGGGATGGCTTTACAACAGAAATATTTTTCTTTACTGTATCGGTAGCTTTACAGTTACTCAATTCAACCACAACTGTTTGCTGGCCAGCGTTTGAAAATTTGTGACGAATCGAATCGGTTCCTGAATAGTCTTTTTTGCCATCATTGTTAATATCCCATGAAAAACGATTCCGATTACCCTGACTTAAATCAACCTGTAATTCCGTAAGATGGTTGACATAAACCGGTGTGTCAATTACTAACATTCCTTTTGGGGTATCATTCGGAGCTGAAGACCAATCAGCCTTGAAGCCCGAGGCATTGGCATTTGTATTGGTTTTTAGTTCAATGTAAAAGGCACCGCTATCAGAGTAAAGGGTATCAGGAGGTTTGTTCGAATTGTTAAAGCCAGAACCTGAGTGATAAGCAGTGCCATTTTTATCTTTTCCGTCAAAGATCTTTAAATCGTCACTACCATCAATATCCAGCGAATCAACGGCAAGTTTCAGTTCTCCGGGACACGAAGGGGCTATTGTAAAACCACATTGCTTCTCATTCGAATAATCACCAGAGGGTCCACCATCATCATATAAAACGCCATTGTATTGCTTACTCTGATTTACTCCCTGTTTACAGAGTTGGTATTGTTTTGATACATCAACCCAGTTTGGCTTCTGAAGGGTGTCATAACCAGCAGCATTGCCAACAATCAATGTTATATCCTTCTTACCAGTATCGCTGTAATGCTTTTTAGGGTATTGTTGATATACTGTATCATGGTCCCCAAGGTACCATTCCCAGTAAGTAGGATTGTTGGCAGACATGGATTTAAACGTCACAGTTTGACCAACTACAGGATTCCGGTCACTAACCGATAGCTTAGCAACGGGTTTCTGGGGGTCTTCAACATATATGGAGCGCTTGATGGTATCCGTGCCGGATTGATTGGTAACAACCAATTGAATGGTATATTGCCCGGAAGAAACAAATGTGACCTCAGGATTCGAGCTCGATGAATCGAAATTGGCAACATAGGTTATAGAATCCGGCTGAAAACCCCATTTAACAGACTGGCCATAGCGCGACTGATCCTTAAGCTTGACGGGAGCCCCCCTATCAACGGTATCCTTGGGAACCCTGAAATAGGCGCTTGGCTTAAATTGTTCATAAATGCGAATTTGCTTTTCCGTGGAATCAGAGCATCCGCCTTCACTTTTTACCGTTAAAGAAACAGGATAAACACCAGCACTATCATATTGATAAGAAGGGTTATTTAAGTTTGAAGTATCCAGTCCGGTGCTGAATGAATCCCTGAATTCCCAAAAGTGACTATTAATACTACCACCTTCTGTTTTATCAACGAATTGAACGGCTTGACCTGCGAGACTGTCAGCCACGGCAAAGGCCACATTGAGGTTTTCAACACGTAACCATTGTTTGGTAGAATCCTTTTTACCAGCTTTGGTATGCACTGTTAACCAGACCGGGTAATAGCCACTGCTATCATACAAGTAGTTTGGATTGACACTTTGAGCGGTATCACCTGTTCCAAAATCCCACTCATATCGGGTTATGGAATCAGAACCGGTGGTAATGAAAGATTTATTCACGAATGAAGCAGAGTCACCTTTACAAAGTGTTTTTACTGAGAAGCGAGGGACCAGCCGGTTGCTATCCGAGAGGTATACGGTATAATCCTCGGACTCCCCAAAATTCAAAGGATTGGTGCATGGTTTTGGTTTGAGACTGTTATTGGTAGATGAGTTGCTGTATTGAACGTTGAATCTTAGGCGAGTTTGGCCAACCTCCAGGTTCTGGGGTATTTTTATGGTGTCCTGTATTAAAGCATTATTAGAGGTAGCATAAAATGTGTCCCAAATCTTTTCCTTAACCGTGTCGAATTTACCATCCTGGTTCAGGTCCAGCCACATAGCTGCAAAAGCTGAATTTACGCCATTGCCTATTCTGAAACTAAGGGGATAAGATCCTCCGCCCCAAAAGGTATCAGTTTGATTCGGGTAATAGGCATACCCTTGATTATCAGCTCCCGTTTGATTGGTGATCGCCTCAAGGCCTATACTATCTATGTAGACAAAGTTATTTTGGTTGCCCCTTGATAAGCAGTAATCAATGGTTTTGTCAGGTACAGGGTCAACAGGAGAAGGCGTGAAGCTCCTATCTGCATAAACGGAAAGCGCCCTTCCATTCACTTGATTACCCAGGACAGCATTGGAATCCACATCAGCAGATAACCATAAAAAATTATTACCCGGAGCAAGCGTATCGCCAGCCTGCAAGTTCAAAGACCCTCCCACATTTTTTGTGGAATCATTCTTAGCTAAGTTTTTCAAAGGCTGAGAATGAGAAGCCTGGAAGAGGTTTGCCCCCGTCAGGTCACTTAAGCGCTCAGAACCCATAAAATCAAAGGTAGAACTGTCCAGGGTTAAGGGATTCAGAATGCCGTTTGGATTTGTGCCAACCTTTATCCCTAATATTTTTTGATCATTTCCACCCCTTGGTAGAAAAGACGAACCAGTGTCAAATGTTTGAACAGCATTAACAGATTGTACAGCAGCATCCTTAATGATAACAGTGTAATCATGGAAATTTTGATAAAAATCCAGGAAACCACCATTTTGACAAGGATTGGGCGCTGAGGTTCCAAGCATGGTGCCGATGCGTAAACGGGTTTTTCCTTTCGGTAAATTAGCTGGCACATTGAACTTGAATTCATACCTGTGAGAGCCGCTATTAGCCTGGTCAAGCTGGGTAAAGATCCGTTCAGAGGTTTCGAAGGCATTGTTTTGATTAAAATCAATCCACCCCCTCACAGTCTGGGTATTGGCTCCATTGCCCAATGCCACTTGTACTTGATACTTACCCCCTTTCGCTAAAGTGGCTGTGTCCTGGTTGAGAAAAGAGCGATAACTACTACCGGTGGATGCATTATTCCGGGTGATAGAATTGGACAGGTCACTTAATTCTACTTGGTGAATAAAGGTAAAGAAAGGGTCCCTTGATTGATTCCCTGAATAGGTAGGAGAGCAATAAGACTGCGCTAAACAGGTCTGGAAGGAGAAAACAACAAAACCTAAGGCCAAAATGCTAATGTAAGCTCCTTTCAATAACCTCATTATATTTTCCTTTGTGGTAATAATTCTTTGCAATTTAATGAATAAAGCATGATTAAATAAATTTTTGGCTATCACAACTTATAAAAGTAAGATGGCCAATAGTTAAACGTTGCCTTTGAGGGTATGTGAATTAGGCCTTAGTGATTAATCAATGGTATTTTATTGGTTTAAGCACCCGATTTTAAAGGGTTATTCAACTATTGGTAAGTATTCAAAATTCCAATGCAAGCCAATCTATTACTACAAAATCTTCTAAAACATCGGGTAGATTAGTCTGCGCTATAGGGAATAAATCGTGGGCGAAGGAACATGGTTTGCCCCTTATTTAACCTCGTGGCTCTGTCAAGAGAGCGTAACAACGCTGGAAAAGGCCCCGGGAGAATGACATATAATCTAAAAGGTGAGCAAGGCAAGTTTTCCCGCAAAAAAAGAAAAGTTTGAAAGATCACTCTCTTGTTAAGCGCTTGATCAACTCCTTATGTTGGGGATATTCCTTGATCAACGCATCCCGCTCTGCTATTTCAAAATCGGTAAACTCAAAACCTGGAGTCATAGTGCAACTCATAAGGGTATAACCACGGGGATTACTAACCCTAGCCCCAAACCAGCGGTTTCTGTAAATGATCACCTGTGGTTCCTCACCAGCATCCAGGTTCGGGCCAAGGTAAAATTTATCAAGGGCTCCGTCATGATTGATTACAAATATTTCGAGCGGATCACCGGCATGGTAGTGCCATATTTCATCACTTTTAAGTCGGTGAAAAGCGGAAAACTTTTCTTCCTTTAGTAAAAAGTATATAGCAGTAGAAAAATTACGATCTCCGTGGTATTCAGAAGGCAGGTCATGTTGGGGTATTTTCTGGCTTGAACGATATGTCTCCTTGAAATAGCCACCTTCAGGATGATCATACAAGCCAAGTTTTTCTATCCAATAATCGGCCTCGCTTTTCATAAAGCCTTTTTTTAACCCTTGCAAAGGTAACGTTTACTTAGCGGTATGCTAAGAAGTTCAGGAAAAGCATAAGAAAATTCGGTTAGGTTTAGTTTAATGGTCGGTTTTCATTTATTGCAGCCATTGTTTCATAAACTATAAGGAAGATCGTGGAGCAAGCATTGTGGTATGTTTGGAAAGGCCTTTTTTCCTTAGCCTCTTGCAAAAATCAAATACCGTTGAAACTTTTTGGATATGCCATCTCATTGCTAATTTTGAATTTCTTGAAGTTTATAAATGTCCCATTAATCTATCTTAAAACAAAAAAACATGTCCATCCCATTAAGATTAACCGCTAGTTGTCTCTTACTACTATTGAGCATTACCGGTTTTGTTCATGCCCAAACAAAAGAGCAATCCCAAAAAGCAAATATCAAACAAGAAATACAGCGGTTAGTTGATAAAAAACTTCATTATCCCATTGATCAAAACAAGGATAATAGCAGCGAAAAGGCCGAAAAAGACAAAAACGCATCTGCCAAAGGAGCAGGTAAGAAAGGAGAGCAGGTCATTAGCCAGGATCCTGAGCCTGAATCTGAAGTGCATGCCGCTATCAATCCCCAGGATAGCAGTAACATTATCGTTTCCCCTATAAAGAGGACTTCCAATTCATTGACCACTCCTGTTTATTATACCAAAGACTATGGAAAAACCTGGGATAAGAGTTTTTTCAATGCTGTTCCGGATGAGATTCTTCAAAATGCAGGGGGCGGAGATCCCATTTTAACGTTTGATGCCAATGGCACCGCTTACCTCTCCTGGATTAGTCTGGGCCCTAATACACAAAATGAACTTACAGAAGGTATTTTCTGGGCCTATTCAGAGGATGGCGGAGAAACATGGCAAATGACGAATGATAACGCAGTCGGTAAAACAACCAATGGCTCTCCCAATTTTGACACATTTTATGACAAACAATGGATGGCTGTTGACAGAACCAATTCCCCTAACCGGAATAACCTGTATGTTTCTTACACCGTTCTTAACCAATCCTCCGGTTCCCGGGAAATACAGGTTAGTACCAAACCTGCTGACTCCAATAATTTCAATGACCCGGTTACCGTTGCCAGTAATTTACGAGAGTTGCAATTTTCCGATATACAGGTTGCCCCTAATGGTGATGTCCATTGTATTTTCTTTGCTGCCGATAATATTGGGCAAAATGGCCTGTATCATGTCAGGTCATCCGATGGTGGTAAAACTTTCTCATCGCCCCAAAAAATTACGGATGCTACATTTCCACCCATGAGAAGCGGATCAAGTATCATAACCGGTGTTAAGCGAGATCGTTTATATCCTTGTCCTCATTTGGGCATTGATCATTCCGGTCGGTCATCAAACGGGAATCTCTATGTCGTTTGGACTGGCAGAGGATTGACTTCCTCCCAAACCCAGAATTTCGATATCTTTTTTACCAAGTCCACCAGTAATGGACGTACCTGGGACCAAGCTAAACGTGTAACGGAAGGCTCTGAAGATAATCACAAATTTTATCCCAGTATTGCTGTCAATGACAAAGGTTATATCAATATCAGCTGGTACCAGCAAGTAGATGGGGTTTCCACTCAATACTTTACCCAATTTTCTACCGATGCTGGTGAAAATTTTCAACATGATTTTCCCGTTTCTTTAGCCCCAACAGATTTCAATACAGTGGGAGACGCTAATGATGAATTCGGCATTGGGGAGTATACTAAGGTTTTGACTACCAACAGTCACGCGATACCAATCTGGGCTGACGGCCGAAATAATAATGGGGATCTGAATATCATATCTGCTTTTGTTCCCTATGACACCTTTGAGAGTTCAAGTGCCATATACCGAAACCTCAGCAAAGATTTCAAGATAGAAGGCCCCTTCCCGAACCCGGTAAAGGAGGAAGCCCGGATCAAACTTGAATTGGAGGAATCTCAATCTACCCAGATACAATTAACCTCTATAGAAGGGAAAGTCGTGAAAAATGTAGCTAATAAGCAATACGCAAGCGGCAACCATACCATTAAAATTTCCTTCAATGGACTTGAAAGCGGGCAATATTTCCTCAGGATACAGACAAGTAAGGGCTTAATGGCAAAACCCGTTCAGGTGGTCGACTGATCCTGAAAACCAAATAGCCGGTTCGAAATAAAGCCAAAACCTGCGGCTGAAAAAACTTAGGTTTTGCCTGCCTCTGATTCTTTAACCAGCCCTCTTACTTTAATGTGCATACAAGAGGGTAAACCATTTAATTCCTGTTCGCCTTTTGATATAGCTTTTAACTTTCCATCAACGGAGCGGTTTAAACCACTATTATTCACAAAGTGACCCTCTTACTAACATTTTATGTTTGGCAAACTACCAACAATCCGTGAACAAAATATAGCAGGAAAGCTTTTCACATTAAGTGAATGTGGGTAAACAAAAAATTATACAGCTTCTGGGATTGAAATCAATAAAAGCCCCGGGAAAACCGGGGCTTGGGAAAGGTGGTGACGGAGGGAATTGAACCCCCGACACACGGATTTTCAGTCCGTTGCTCTACCGACTGAGCTACGTCACCCCTTCTTTTTTTGAAATGGCAAAATTACCATAAAGCAGGCAATTATGCTAAACCATTTTCCAAAAATATTTTTGGAGACTTAAAAGCTTTTTATGATTTCATCGCCATTGGCTACCAAAATTTTTACCAAAATTATAATATTCGTACGATGGGTTTATCAGGGTTTGGGTGTTGCTGATAGGCTTAAAACCACTTAAATTGGAATTTATGGAGATCGTAGGACAATTGGCCTTTATCGTAGTTTTAGGCATTACCATTCTATTCTTTTCAAAAAACATTGGCGTTATCCGCCGGAATATACTACTTGGTCAGGATATTGACCTTAATGACAACCCAAAAGAACGATGGCGTCAAATGACCTTGTATGCACTTGGGCAAAAGGGGATGTTTAAGCGGCCTATACCGGCTTTATTGCACCTTTTTGTTTACGTAGGTTTTGTCCTCATTAATATAGAAATCCTTGAAATCACGATTGATGGAGTTACGGGTGCCCACCGGATATTTGCCCCCTACGTGGGAGCATCGTACAAGTATTTCATTAGTTTTTTTGAGGTCCTTGCCGCCTCTGTTTTAATTGGCTGTGTGGTTTTTTTGATCAGGCGCAATATTTTAAAGATTAGACGTTTTGAAGCCGCCGAAATGGGCCGCTGGCCAAAGCTGGATGCCAACATCATCCTTTGGGCTGAAGTTGGCCTAATGATCGCCATTTTGGTTATGAATGGGGCCGACCTGGCCTTACAGGAAAAGGGCCATAACCATTATCCAGAGACCGGCAATTTTATTGTTAGTGGTTTGTTTGCCCCTGCTTTCAGCGGAATGTCAATGGGTAGCTTAGTAGCCCTGGAAAGAATCGCCTGGTGGGCTCATATTGTAGGGATCTTTGGTTTCCTCAATTATATCCCTTACTCCAAGCACCTGCACATATTTCTCTCATTCCCGAACACCTATTTTGCTCCGCTTGAACCTAAAGGAAAAGTCCGGAACATGCCGGAAATAACCCAGGAAGTCAAATCCATGCTGTTTGAAGAGTCTAGTGAGGAAGGCGCAGCCGAACCACCTGAACGTTTTGGCGCTAAAGATGCCACTGACCTTTACTGGAAAAACATCCTGGATGCGTATTCGTGTACTGAATGCGGCCGCTGCACGGATGCCTGCCCAGCTAATATGACCGGCAAAGCGCTTTCCCCGAGGAAGATCATGATGGATACGAGGGACCGCATGGAAGAAATAGGCGCTAACCTGAATGAAAATGGGGAACCGGTGGATGATGGCAAATCTCTGCTGGGCGATTACGTGACCAATGAGGAATTGAATGCTTGTACTACCTGCAATGCATGCGTGGATGCCTGCCCGGTTAGCATAAACCCGCTGGACATCATTATGCAGATGAGGCGGTACAATAGCATGGAAGCCGCCAACACACCGGGCCAGTGGAATAATATGTTCACCAATGTGGAAAACAATGCTTCACCTTGGGCCTATCCATCAGAAGATCGTTTTAATTGGGCTAATGATGATCAGTGAATAAAGAACCTTAGAAAATTAACCCTATGAGTAATAAATTGCACGTACCAACCATGGCCGAAATGGCCGAAAAAGGCGAACAACCTGATATCCTGTTTTGGGTAGGTTGTGCCGGTAGTTTTGATCAGCGGGCCCAAAAAATTACCAAAGCTTTTGTCAAAATCCTTAACCATGTAGGGGTAAAGTTTGCTGTTCTCGGGCAAGAAGAAATGTGTACCGGGGACCCAGCCAGGCGGGCCGGTAATGAGTTTGTTTTTCAGATGCAGGCCATGATGAACATCCAGACCCTCAATGATTACGGCATCAAAAAAATGGTAACAGCTTGTCCGCATTGCTTCAATATCATACGGAATGAATATCCGGAACTGGGAGGTAATTACGAGGTAGTCCACCACTCCACATTCCTTCAACAATTAATTGATCAGGGTTACCTGCGGGTACAGGATGGCGGTAAGTTTAAGGGAAAAAAGATCACCTTCCACGATGCCTGCTATTTAGCACGTGGCAATGATGTATACGAAGCCCCAAGGAATGTCCTGAATACGCTGGATACGGAGTTAGTAGAAATGAAGCGCCATAAGAAAAACGGGCTTTGCTGCGGTGCCGGTGGCGGCCAAATGTTCAAAGAAGCCGAGCAGGGCGATAAGGAGGTGAATATGGAGCGTACAGAAGAAGCACTGTCCACCAATGCCGATTACATTGCCTCTTCATGCCCTTTTTGTATGACTATGATGACCGATGGCGTCAAACAAAAGGAAAAAGAAGAGGAGGTACAGGTCCGTGATATAGCCGAATTGATAGCAGAGGCAGAGGACCTTTAACCCTTTTAGCGTAGTACAATAAACCGCACATAGCTAAAGGCTTCCCGGAGAGGCTGAAAACACCTTAATTTCCCTTAAATGGCAAGGGGAGCAGCTTTTTCAAAATGGTAACAAAAGGACCGATTACCCTTGAATACGGCTAACTTTATGGCAAGCCGGATGCGACATTAATTCAGACCAAGATGAAAAATACGACTCTGTCATAAGCATCTCTTAAGGTGAGATAGGTATTGATTAAATAAAGGATTGGCCAAAAACAAGGCCGGTGCATTACTGAGAAATAAAACGTGCTCCAACATTGCTTGGAGGCAAGCAATAAACCATCTACTTGATAGAAACGAGAAGTCCTCTTTATTTGGCTTAGACTAAAAAGTGCTAAAATGCAGAAAATAATTGAAGCTAATAAAGAAAAACTTATTCAACTGTGTAAAAAATTTGATGTGGAATCCATGTATGTTTTTGGTTCCGCTTCATCAGAAGGTTTTAATGAAACAAGTGACATTGATATTTTAATTTCCTTCAAAAAAGATATTACAATCGAATTATACACTGATAACTACTTTGAACTCCATTATAAACATGAAGAACTTTTTAATAGAAAGGTGGATTTGATTACTGACAAATCCCTTTCTAACCCCTATTTTATTGAAAGCGTAGAGGAGACCAAGAAGTTATTGTATGCAGCATAATGTGAACAAATATCTACATGATATAAAGGGAGCAATCGAATCAATTGAGGAATATTTAGGAGATAGAAGTGATTTTTCAGTTTGTCAACAGAATAAATTACTTCGAAGAGGCATTGAACCGGAATTAGAGATCATAGGAGAAGCAACGAAAAGGCCCTTAAAGATAAATCCCGAAATAAAATTTTCGGAAACAAGAAGGATAGTCGACTTAAGAAATTGGATAATTCATGGTTACGACAAAGTAGACGATATTATAATTTGGGGCATCATTTCAAGGGATGTTCCAAAACTGAAAGAACAAGTTCAGAAACTGTTAGCTAAAGAGTGAAAATATTCAGCCTCCAGCATGGGCTCTGATTCCAGGCTGGCAAAATGCAAGGTTGCTGGCTCATTGCTTTATCTTAGGTTTCGTATCGGGCGACAGTAACGTACTACTGACGCTCCCGGTCTGACAGGTTTTGAAACCACTACAAGCGATATTTTTGGACCGTTTTGACGCCTTTTTTTCCAATATTGGATAGTTTTTCTCACATACATAATCCCCAAGGTTTCTCCTGCCATAGCTTTTTGGAAGCTATAATGCCAAAAAAATCAGAAAGTGACATAATGCTGTGCGAAACAAACATTATCCCGTTGGCATAGTATTCTCCGAATCTAACCTAATGGCATCCAAATTATCCACTTAGCGCCTATTTGTAAGCTTTTCATTTTTTGCAAGCTTTGTGGTAGCATATAACACTAACATAGCATTTAATTTCCCAAAAAATAGCTTTGGCCGTTTAAAGCAGGGAAGCAACTATGACACGAACAATCTTATCCCTTACAATTTTGACAGCACTAACAGTATCCTGCGGACACAAAAATGACAATGAATCAATTGCTGGGACCTGGACTATTGATAACCTCAATACGGTTGATTCGTCACTCAACAGGACGACACTCTTGAGTACTTTTCTTGTTGAGCAATACTCAAAAGATAAGCTGCTTTACTTTTCAGGCCAAAAAGTAGTGACTTTAAAATCAACAGATAATCAAAACATCGGGTCAGGAACGTATTACTTGAATAACGACACACTTGTCATCAACTTCCCTGAAGACAAAAATGAAAGCAATTATAAGATTACCAAAAAGACGGACAAGACAATAAAAATGAAAGCCTGGCAAGATAGTGAAACAGTCAACATCTCGCTTTCCAAGAAGGAGTAAAAAAGCGCATCAAGAAGCATTAAGCACATTTAATTAGTTCACATAAGGGCTATTTGTCACTATACTGGTTGGTTATCTTAAGAATACTATACCCAGCTTGATCTATACTTATCTGACAGCGGCAAGTTTAATAACTACTGGCAATAATATATCTCAGAACTTCATGTCATTGTTATATTTCAGCTTCTAAAAAAACTAGGTGCCAACATCAGCCATAAACCATTGCACCATGAAAAGAATCCATTTATTCGAATTCATTGACCTCCCGTGGTTTCCTAATACAATCAGGGTTTGCATGACGAGACTGATGATCGTTATGCATAATTTAATCAATGCTCCTGCTGATGTAAAGGCATTGATCTTAAAAGTGCTACCCCAGTCAGGTAATAAGCAAATCATAGATCTCTGCTCAGGCAGTGGCGGACCTATGATGAGCGTTCACAAGCAAATTCAGCAAGAATATCATGATGATTTAACCTTAATTTTAACGGATATATACCCCGATTCGAATTTTGCCGAGAGATTAAATAATACCAATCATGACAGTATCTCCTATCAGCTATCACCCGTTGATGCGGCCAATGTAGACAACAACCTGAAGGGGGTACGAACACTGGTTGGGGGTTTCCATCACATGAAGCCTGATAAGGCCGGACACATCCTGCAGGATGCCCAAGCCAAAGCCCAGCCCATTTGTATATATGAGATCAGTGATAACAGCCTGCCTATTTTCCTGTGGTGGGTCTCAATTCCTACCATTTTCATCATGACTTTTTTCATAACCCCTTTAGTCAGGCCATTCACCTGGCAACAAGCTTTATTCACTTATCTCATACCGATCATTCCGCTTTGCTTTGCCTGGGATGGGGCTGTATCCAATGCAAGGACTTACACGCTGGATGATATGCAGCAACTTTTGGTTAATTTAAAAGAAGAAAATTACCGTTGGGAGATGGGACGCATAGCAGGAAAAGCAACAAAGCTTTATCTACTGGGATACCCAACAGACCGGTAGATGGGCAGATTTATTCCTTTTCAAGCATGCTATAATGCAATAACCATTTGGCTTTCCCCATTTATTATTTCAGCACTAATGCTTGAGGCCAAAGCTCTGAGAAATCCCGTACCGGATTTTCCCTATGGTATGCTATGAAAACATGTCATTCAATACTTGGTAAAACTTCCCTCCTTTTCTTTTCATACCTTTGCACCTATTTTTAAAAAGCAATAATCATGACCAATTCCCATATGAAAAGGTTGTTGCAGCAGTTTGCGGAGCACAACCCTGAGGTTGTTTTTGAATGGCAGGACCCCGAAACCGAAGCGGAAGGCTGGATAGTATTGAATTCCCTGAAGGGAGGAGCTGCTGGAGGCGGCACTCGTATGCGAAAAGGCCTTGATAAACATGAGGTTATTTCCCTGGCTAAAACAATGGAAATTAAATTTTCCGTTTCCGGTCCATCGATCGGTGGGGCTAAATCAGGAATCAACTTTGACCCACAGGACCCACGCAAACACGGTGTTTTAGAACGTTGGTACCAAGCTGTAATGCCGTTGTTAAAAAGCTATTATGGCACAGGTGGTGATCTAAATGTAGATGAAATGATGGAGGTAATTCCCATCACCCGCCACTATGGCCTTGAACACCCCCAGGAAGGGGTCCTGGAAGGCCATCAAAATCCGGCAGAAGCAGACAAAAAACAAAAAATCCATCAACTAAACGAAGGAGTGGCCAAGGTAGTGGAAGATAAGAACTATACCCCCGATGCTACCCAAAATTACACCGTTGCAGACCTTATAACAGGATATGGCGTGGCCAAAGCTGCTGAGCATTATTTTGACCTTTACAATGATTCTATTCGGGATAAAAAATTCATCATACAAGGGTGGGGTAATGTCTCGGCTTCGGCTGGCTATTACTTAGCTTATAACGGGGCAAGGATCAACGGCATTGTTGATAGGAATGGCGGAATCATCAGGGAAGCAGGCCTTGATTTCGAAACCATTGAGCACCTATACCGGAATAAACAGCAAAACCAGCTCAACCCGGGTGACATTGAGATGGATTATGGTGAGATACAAGCCAGGATTTGGGATATTGAAACAGATGCCTTGATTCCCGGAGCGGCCTCAAGGTTGCTGCATAAAGACCAACTCGAGCGACTACAAAAAGGTGGGTTAAAAGCCATAATCTGCGGAGCCAATGTCCCTTTTGCTGACAAGGAAATATTCTACGGACCAGTAGCGGAATTTGCTGACCAGCATTTCAATATTATCCCGGATTTTATAGCTAACTTAGGGATGGCAAGGGTTTTTGCCTTTCTCATGCAGTCAGGCATTGATTTAACGGATGAAGCCATTTTCTCAGACATATCCCACACGATCAGGGAAGCAATAAGCGATTTACAGGAAGCCAATCCCTCCGGTCCGGAAATCATGAAAACAGCCTATACAATTGCACTGGAAAAAGTCCTTTAACCCTATAAATTTACACCCAATAATTCACCAATAAACTTGTAACCAAACGATATGGACCTTCACCAATTTTTTGAGCCGGTTGATGTCAGTACTTTTTCGGAAGGCCAAGCCTTTTCAGAGGAATCCTTTGCCAATAGCATTAGCATCCATCAAAAAGGGCCAGCACCTACCATTGGTCAAGGGGATCTGTGCTTAATCGGCATCAAAACCTCCCCTGAAGATCAAGGGCCGGATTGGGTCAGGAAATTTTTGTATGAACTGAAACTGACGGATAATAACGCAAAACTCATTGATTCCGGTAATTACTTCTTGGATAAAAATGACGATTTAAAGGTGAAGGAATTTATTTTTGCTTTAAGCGAAATACTGGATGTTGGGGCCTGTCCAATACTGATAGGGGGATCGCAGGAAATAACCTACCTTAATTACCTGGCTTACGAATCCCTGGATCAAATGGTGAATTTGGTGATGGTTGACAGCCGGATTGATTTTGCTAATCAGGAAGAGACCCGCTTAAAACCGGATACTTTTCTGCAGAATATCCTTTTGAAAGACCCTTCTTACCTATTCAACTTAAGCATGCTGGGACTTCAGCATTACTTTGTGGGAAATCAATTAACCGAAACCTTCCATGACATGTATTTCGACCTTTACCGGCTGGGGCAAATACGAGAAAATTTCAGGGACATTGAGCCTGTGATCAGGCATGGAGACTTTCTAAGTTTTGACATCGGCAGTATCCGACAAGGGGATGCGCCGGGTAACAATCACCCTTCCCCTAATGGCTTTTATGGGGAAGAAGCGTGTCAGTTGGCCAAGTTTGCTGGCCTGAGTGAAAAGATCTCATCAATCGGCTTTCATGAATTTAATCCTGCCTTTGACCGTGAAGGGCAAACTGCACAACTTATGGCTCAAATGGTCTGGCACTTTGTTACAGGCTATGCAAACCGCCAGGAAGAACATCCGCAAACCAATGAAGAGGCATTCTATAAATACATCACAACCTTAAAAAATCAGGACTACCAGATCATTTTCTTCAAAAGCAAAACAACCGACCGTTGGTGGATGCAGGTTCCCCTTGAAATAGAAGACCCTCACTATGATCCTCAGGCAGTTCTCCCCTGTTCATACGAGGATTACTTAGCTGCAACCCGTGATGAAATACCGGAACGCTGGTGGCAAGCATTGCAAAAGCTTAGCTGAGGGACGCTTGACTAAATAAACATTGCCAAACCTAACTTATTCGTGATTAACCGCTTTGGCCAAAGGAAATTCGAGGGTTTTTATAACGCCATTGGCCTGCATTAAATGCCTTTGTTCGTGGTTAATCACAGCTTCAAAGGCCTCCCCAAGACGAAGTTTAAGCATTGGGAAAACAGGGGATTGTACCCGCATCGCTTTAATATCCACATTGTAAGCCTCTATCAGGAAATTATAAATCTCATCCTGCAGGCTCAGAAACTCTTCCAGGCTTTGTTTCCCTTTAGCCTCTTCACCTGGCTTGATGACTTTAAAGGCTTTAAAACGAAAACGGGACTGCGGTTTCATTAACTGAACAAACCATTTCCCTAACCAACTATATTGAAAATCCCGGCCTGCCACGTCTTTATTCTTTCCAGCTTTAATCGCTTCACGGATCTCATCCAAATAAAGCGTTGTGGTAATGTTCAAATGCTCTAAATTCTGGCTAATACTCCACTTTTCCGGAGCAGGTTTCCAATTTAACTGGTGATCTGTTAAATCCCCGAAATTGTCTCGGGCAGTCTGCTTAATGCTAAGCAAATTACTAGTCTGCTGGTCTAAAAAAGTTTTAACATTCATAATACGTTCCCCTTTAACTGAAGTCCGAATATAAAAGTTTTTAAGGAAATGCAATAGTATTTGGCTAAAAATCAAGGCCTTAACCTCATGAGAAGTGACTATTCCTGTTGTTCCAACTCATTTTTGTGGCATGAAGCGCTGACGGTTCAGGTGGAGCATTGGAGATTGTTTCGCTTCCAAACAAGACTTAGCCATTGACGGGTAGGCTATAGGGTAGAAGGTCCCAGAAATTTCCATAGAAAAAGCAATGATTCGAGGAAGCACCACAAAATTCCAGTAAAACCCCAAGCGTAAAATGATTGAGAAACTTCATTTGAGATGCGGCAGGGCTAATGGGTTAGTCACAGGTTTGGCCGATAAAATATCCCTGTCCCGATTTCTCTGGTCACTTTGCTTCTAAAAGAGAATGAAGCACAAAACTCGCATAAAATCTGAATTTAGGGATAGTACGATTTCCTAAACACCTTTATTGAAGGCTTATGTTTTGTCTACCCAAAAAATTCGTGGTAAAACCTTGCTGTCAATTCAATCCAGCAATTAGCCAAGGTTCACTACAATAAGCATAAGCGTTCTTGCTACTTTGAATGAAAGAATAGCCAGGTTGCGATACAGAATGCTCAAGGATAGCTGGGAATGCTTAAAATTGCTCGCGATCAAGCGACTGGGCATATGATTTGAAAAATGAAGGCCAATCAAAATTTCCGCTTGTTTTACCAAACCTAAGGATCATCATATCCTGTTCAGGGGCAATATAAATATATTGCCCTTTAAATCCCCTGGCATAATATGGTGAACATGGAGTGACTACATACTTTTCCATTTCACCTTCCGGATTAGGCGCTTTTTTCAATTTTTTAAAGGGGCCGGCCATAGTACTATCATAGCCCTCAGCAACCGGCCTGGTATCAATGCAATGCCACCATTGGTAGAAATATTCAAAATTTTGAGGCTTTCCAGACACCTCAGTGGAATTCTCGACCCACTCAGGTGGAATTATGGTTTCCCCACCCCATTTGCCGTTATTTAAATAGAGCCTTCCAAAGCGGGCAAAATTCCTTGCTGTTGTGTTTAAACAACAAAATGCTTTCTCCATTCCGTGTTTTTCACTGTCAATACTCCATGTTCCGGGCTGCTGCATACCAATAGGAGCAGCAATTTTATCTGATAGATAGGAAGAAAGGGATTGGCCTGTTGTCCTTTCCAGAATCCAGGCTAATAATTGTGTATTGGCACTTTGATAGCGTGTCTGCTTGCCTGGCTCTTTTACCACCTCCAAGTCAGAAAGGTATTGCTGAAGGTTACGACCATAGTAATACTTGGCCACATCACTGAAAGGGTCCTTATAGCCCTCCTCAAAAGCAATACCCGAGCGCATATTGAGCAAATTTGCTATGGTTACACGGTCAAACCCATTGTCTTTCAACTCGGGTAAATACTGGGTTACCGTATCTTTGACAGATCCAATGGCTTTCTCTTCTATTGCTATACCAATCAAGGCGGAAACAAAGGACTTAGCAATCGAGAAAGAGGGTAGCTTATCAGCTTGATTATAGCCATTAAAATACTTCTCATAGTAGATCTGATCATTCTGAATGACCAAAAAAGCTGTAGTTGATTTCTTCCTTAAAAACGTATCAAAATCAACCTTTTCTCCTTCTATCTCAATCTGCTGGGGAGCTATGGCAGAAGCCTCATCCGGATTTTCCATGCCAAATTGAAATGCGCTCGAATGGTCCTTTGGCGTTATAGACCGGGAATCAAACTTTTTATAATCATCGAAATCAGCATAATTCCAAACCATAATCCGCCCAATATGGCATCCCTCAAAAACAAAAAGGGGAGCAACTAGTATGAAAAGCTTTACACCAGGTTGACAAAATATCTTTTTCAAAAATTGCATTTTTTGTCCTTCTTCAAAAGGCTATTTACAACAAGCAAAAAAAAGCCCTGAAATCTTCCAGGGCTTTTATTTTTACGTTTTAAGTAGCGATGGCTGATTACTTATTATTAGGTGCACCAGCACCGCCGCTCATATCCATTACTTTGTAATCACTAATATCATAATGGTCTTCGCTGACCGATTTTTCCTCAATGGATTTCATTTCCATCATCACTTCCCCATCCTCATTCTTTTTTTCCATATTGGATTTCATGGTAACGCCATCTTCCGGGTATTTTTCCGGAACCATCGAACCGCTTTTTTGGCCCCTTGAAGGGTTTTGTTGCATCATATTAAACATACGCTTCATATCCAATGCCAGTTCATCCGTAACCCAAGCATCACCTTTATATTGCTTCCCATTTATTTTGTAAAGCCTGCATTCATAACCTTTAATGGTCTTAGTTTTTCCGGTCTTTTTAATGGACTTTTCATCCATATCGGAAGCTTTTTTGCTCATAGAGCGAGCATTTTCAAGGCTCCGCTTCATTGCAATCTTCTGGTCATTTTTGTTCATCAATATGAAAAAATCGGATTGAGACCTGTCAATCATCATTTTCATATTGTAAGGCGTTCCTTCGCGTTTAACCTCAATTAGGGTCTGCTCACCTTTTACAAAAAACTCAAGTTCGAAAATCCTTTCTTGATTTGGCTTTTTATTCTTAATCATGTAGGTGAAAGTACCTTCAAAATCTCCTTCACCTTTTGGGGTAAAGCCCATTAACCCTACCAATACGATTGCCAATAAGCTTTGTTGAATTCGTTTCATAATCATAGTTTTTTATGTCCTTAACCCCACAAAACTAACAATTTATTGCCGTCCATAGCAACCTTATGCGCAAACAGCTTCTAACGTGATTTGCCCAAAAAAAAACCGGGAACTCAGATGCAAAAAGTATTAATTCCCGGTTTTATTCAAATCGAGTAGCTAATGTTCAGGCTGCTTTTTACCCTTTAGGTGACCAGTAATCCAACATCATAGAAAAGGTATCAAATGCAGGCTTTGTAAAGCCATAAGGAGCTTCAAAATGAATACTCATGGGGTAGTCCAATTCACCAACACCGTCTATCACGCGCTTGTAAAGGTCAAGTAATTCCTGTTGCTTATTTTTAAGACTCATCTGAGAAAGCTTAGCCACAAATTCTTGTTCTTTAGCCACAGTGTCATTACCGGGGTCTTGGATCAGCCAATTGATCAATCCCACATTCTGCTCAGCTTTGGGTACGAAGCCAAATGAAAGCAGTATTTCCGGGCGGTGGGAATGGTTTTTACCAAAGTCCTTCAAAAAATCTACCATTGCATCCGAGTAGAGCAACTGGCTCAAACCAAAGGTGGCCCCCTGTTCGCATTTGAAATTAAAGCGGCCATCCTCACTTTCGCGGGTCGGTATTAAGATCACGCCCCGGTCAGAAACCTGGTTCTGGAAATTTGCCAAGGCATCAGTGGGGGGAATCCCGGTGCCCTCGCCATCCGCCATAGTTCTGGGCACGCCAACAAATATAACACCGTTAATACCGGCACTTGTCAAATCCGTAAACCTTTGCTTAAGCTGCGCTTCATCCATAAAAGCAGTCACTTGCGTACACATACCTCTAGTACCCGGCAACTCCGGTGAAGCCGCTTTCCATACATCCAAGGGATCCATTTTTGGCTTCATTGCTACCGGCCGGTCTTCTTCTTCCTCTATCATTCCGGGTATCATCAAATGGTCAATGGCATCCGCCATTCCAGCTTCCTCAGAATGTTGCTTGACTTTTTGGGCTTCTTCTACTGCCTTAGCTTCACCATGGGATAAATCGGGGGGGACAAATTCTAAAGCTATTCTTGCCATAATCGAAATTTTAACTGTTAAAGAAAATAAGGCGCGGGCTAAAAAACCATTTTGTTACACCAAGCCCGCTTTTGAAAATTGCAATAGCGATTCTTAAAAGGCGCAAAGGTAAGTAAAATTCTTTTGAAGAAAAGGGGTAAAAACGTTTCCGATAACCTGTAATAGCTGCACAGATGAGGCTTTTTGATTAAGGCAGAACTGTTTGGTACTACCAACTTCCTTATAACATCAAAAGGACCTGATTTTGCGTTTATTGCCTCAAATTCATTTCCATCTTTCAGTGTTTCACCTGATATTTGCCATTGCGTATGATGAAAAGCACTACCCTATTAGACAGCTTTAAGGAAAGCTCGCGGTTTGCCTTCCAAAACCTTTGGGCCAATCCCCTTCGTACCCTTTTATCCTTATTGGGTATTACCATCGGTATTTTCTGTATTTCTGCCATTTTAACGCTTGTAGACTCGTTGAACTACAACATTAAGCAGTCCCTTTCCAAGCTTGGGGATAATGTCATTTATGTCCAAAAATTCCCTTGGGACAATATAGGGAGTGACTACCCTTGGTGGAAGTACATCAATCGACCTGAGGTTAGCTATCGGGAAATGCAGATGTTAGCGGATCGCTATCAAAAAAATTCAGCCATTGCATTCAACGCAAGCCTTAGTGGTAAAACGATGAAAACAAAAGGGCAAATAGCTGAAGGGGTATCGGTAAAGGCTGTTTCAGCACAATTTCCTTCTGTTCAGGAACTTGACTTCAAAAAGGGTCGTTTCTTTTCCCGATCTGAAATTCAGCAAGGGAGTGCTGCTATTATTATCGGTCATAACGTTGCACAGAACCTTTTTCCCAGAAGAAATGCACTTGGTCAAACGGTGCAAGCATTGAATCAAAAACTGACAATCGTTGGCATTTTAGCCAAAGAAGGGGAAAGTACTATTAACATCGGTGGCAGTATGGATAATCAGGCTTTTATCCCGGCTAAATTAGGCCGTAAGTTTTACCCCCTGGATGGTAGCACGGCCAATACTTACATAATGGTAAAAGGTAATAAAAACCAGACCATTAAAGAGGTAGAAAATGATCTTAGGGGGCTTATGCGTTCCATTAGAAGTTTGAGCCCCAAAGAAAAAGCCAACTTTGCCCTCAACCGGGTCACCTTAATCAAACAGCAAGTTGACCAGGTCCTGGATGTGGCTAACATTGCCGGATGGTTCATTGCGGCTTTTTCTATATTGGTAGGTGGTTTTGGCGTTGCCAATATCATGTTCGTCTCGGTAAAAGAGCGAACCCCGATAATAGGCATTCAAAAAGCCATAGGTGCCCCCAAGGGTTTTATCCTTATCCAATTCCTTGTTGAGTCTATTATACTATGTATCATAGGAGGCTTGATCGGTATTTTGGCGGTGGGCTTGATCAACATTGCCATCAATAATTTGATTGATTTCCAGGTGGTTGTTACGTTAGGTAACATTCTTACAGGCCTTGGATTATCCACTTTCATCGGAATCTCAGCAGGTATTGTACCGGCCTACCAAGCCTCTGAAATGGATCCCATTCAAGCCATTAGGCAGAGTTAATGCCCGTCAAAAAATGATATTCATGAACTTTTACCCCTTTTATTTGATTATATTAGTAACGTTGATTTGTAGTGATGAAATTAAATTAGGATTGTATTTGTGTTATAGGCCCTTAATTCCACTGTATGGTTATAGTAAAAAGCTGTTTACCAGTTTATAACCAAACATTTGAATAATTCTTAATTTTGCAAAGCAAATAAAAAGACCAAAATGGCTGAAAGTAAAACGAAAGATATTGCTGTTAAAGTAGAAACTAATTTTCAGGAACAAGATTCTCAACCGGAGCAGGATAATTACGTTTTTGCATACCGGGTCACAATAGAAAACCAAGGGGATCATACCATCAAATTGCTAAGAAGGTACTGGCATATAACTGATTCTAATTCCGAAAAACATGAAGTAGAAGGAGAAGGAGTTGTAGGTAAGCAACCAGTTCTAGAGCCCGGTCAAAGTCACCAATATGTTTCCGGTTGTAATTTCCAGACTGACATTGCAAAAATGGAAGGTTTCTTTACCATGGAAAAGATAGCCAACGGAGAACAATTTGAGGTAGAAATCCCGGAATTTTACATGATTACCCCTTACCGGTTAAACTAAGCGCTAAACCAACTAATTTTAAAGTAGCTTACCTTTGCTTTTATAAGCCAATGTCAAATACTTTATTTGAATCAAACCAATCCTGTTACTAGACCCTATTTTATTTTTCGTAAGGAAAAAAACCATCATTAAATTACTATAGGCTTCTGAATTTCCTGTTAATTCACAGGATAAGTAGCATGCTTTTCCTTTTTGAGGATATCCTGAATTATGGGCTTTCCATGATAGCGGCCGTTTTCAATGAAGATTTTGGCCGTTTCATAACCCGCTAAAATAACACCGGCAACGTAAAGACCGGATACATTACTCTCAAGGGTCTCTTCATTGTATTCCGGCTTAAGGGTCTCTTCATCAATGTTAATGCCGAGCGATGAAAGGAACTGCGCATCAGGATGATAACCTGTAAGCAGAAAAACCTGGTCTGCTCGTAGGGTAAATTCATTGTTTTCTGCATCCCGCAAAACCATATCATTTTCGCGGATAGCCTTAACGGAAGTGTACCAATAAGCTGGTATGGAACCCTCTTTAATCCGGTTTTGTATGTCGGGCTTCATCCAGTATTTGATCTTTGAACCAAGCTCACCTTCCCTGTGGATTAATTTTACATTAGCACCATGGCGGTGCAAATCAAGGATGGTTTCTACTGCAGAATTCGAACCGCCAACAACGGCAACATCTAGACCGACATAGGGATAAGCCTCGTCATAATAGTGCGAAACGTGCGATTGTTCCTCACCGGGTATATTGAGCTTATTGGGTTTGTCAAAATAGCCTGTGGCTGCTATCACATGCTTAGCTCTGAAAGTACCTTTATCAGTAACAACATGAAATTGCCCGTCCGTTTTTTCAAGTTGCTTTACGGTGGTATAAAGTTGGGTTTGGAGGTTATGTCGCTGAGCCACCCTAATGTAATATTCAATCGCTTCATTTCGGCTGGGGCGCTTACCTACACTGGTGGTAGGGAAAGGCAGGTCATCCAGCTCAAGGAGTTCTGCAGTGGAAAAAAAGGTCATATTGGTCGGGTATCGGCGAACCGTATTCACCAAACTCCCTTTATCAATAATCAAATAGCTAAGGTTATTCTTCTTGGCCTCAATAGCACAAGCCATTCCTGTTGGTCCAGCTCCTATAATGACAATATCTAATGCTTCCATGAATCCTGCTGCTCTTTACGTTTTGTTTTGTAACAACTATCAGAAGTGAAAGTTTCGGGAAATTAAAGCCTTTATGGATGAGGTAAATTCATGGATCATTGTATGTGATAGCCCTCATTTGGCCTTTTCGTATAACCAGCGCATCGAATTCCTCACCTTTTTCTTCAGCCATATTTTTGGCCTTGCTTACAAGGTTTTCAAGTTTCATTTGAAAAAAATCCTCATCTAATTTGAGATCGCCATTATAAGGCAGTTCAAAGACTTTTTCATTTAATTTTAAAGGCTTCACCCAACAGTAGATCTGTTTTCCATTGATGGTCTGGACATTGGCAATGCCTTCATGTCCCTTTTTACCCGCTTTATACCGGATAACCTTCATTGTATATCCATCGTTTGTCAGAATACCATCTACCTTGCCTAAGCGCTTTTTTAAGCGTATACTTTTATTGGCCATTACACTTCGGACCTGCTTTAAATGGAATGATTGGATATAATCCTTGCGGAAAGAGAGTTCAAAGGTTTCAAGCACCTCATAATCCCTCAACGGGTTTGCAAAAACATACCAACTGACCCCATCCGTAGCCCTCACATTAGCCCCATACCGGTACTTGTCCTTTACTTCTTTTTCGTTGGTTTGTTGAGCGTTGGTCATGGATACTCCGGCTATTACAAAAGCAATGGCTAAAACGGTCAATTTCTGCATAGCATCATCAAGTTTATTGGTTTGTCAAATTTAAGGAATTCCATTAACCCTTAAATTCGGGTCAACAAAAACCATATTCTTTATGAAATACCCGAGAACTGTTTACGCCACCAATGAAGCACCTCAACCTATTGGTCCTTACAGCCAGGCAATCAAAGCCGGGGGAATAATTTACATTTCAGGGCAGATTGGATTGGACCCAAAAAATGGTCAATTAGTAAATGACAGCCTTGAAACAGAAACCCGGCAAATGATGAGCAATGTTAGAGCAATTCTGGAAGAAGCCGGCTTAACATTGGACCATGTAGTCAAGTGCACCATATACCTCGATAAAATGGAGGATTTTGCCACCATTAACCAAGTTTATGGAGAATATTTCGGAGATGAGCCACCGGCCCGGGAAGCGATTGAAATCAGTAAATTACCAAAAGAAGCCAATGTAGAGATTTCGGTGATTGCTATGGAATAGGGATTAATGGCCTTCCTGCTGATTAAGGAACCGCTAAACAAATCTACCGCTAATCATAAAGGTCTTCTTCTTTGCTCGATTGGATTTCTCTTTGCGTTAGAAGACTTACCACTACGGTAATGAGAAAGCCAAGGATAAAAGCCGGTATCAGCTCGTAAATCGTGTCTTTAAGGGCAGGGATGTTGTTCCAGATGATTACGGTTGCCGTTCCGGTGATAAGGCCAAATATCACTCCCGTTCTGGTAGTTTTAGGCCAGAACAGGGCAAGAATAGAGGTAGACCCAATGGCCGCACCCAAGCCGGCCCAGGCAAATAGCACCAGCCAGAAAACAAGGTCCTGGGCGTAAATACTAAGAAAAACGGCAATGACAACTAAAATGGCTACCACTGAGCGGCTCATCGTCACCAGATGCTTCTGAGGTATCGTTTCACCATGGTGGATGATTCGTTCATAAACATCCCTTACCACACTAGAGGATGCAACCAGTAACTGTGAATCAGCGGTAGACATGATAGCCGAAAAAATAGAAGCCAACAGGAAGCCAAAAAAAATCGGATGACTCAGCATTTGACCCAATTCGGGATAAATTTTTTCAACATCGCCACCGGGTAAACTACTGGCCTCCGGCACAAGGCTCCTACCCACAATACCAACCAGAAGAGCACCCCCTGCCATAAGAACATTCCAGATAGTGCCAACCACAGCAGTCCATTTAAACTGCTTAGGATCTTTGATTGACATGTAGCGAATCAGGATGTGGGGATTCCCCGGCGATCCAAGGCCTAGTCCCAATGCCCCAATAAAACCCAGTGTGCTAATATCAAACGGGTCCAGGTAATTGCCTTCCATAGAGGCCAGTTTACCGGATACCGCCTGCCAACCGCCCTGTTCAATGACACCTATTACGGGTAAGGCGATAAGGGCAATTACTAAAAAAATCCCTTGTAAAACATCCGTCAAGCTGACAGCCATAAATCCCCCTAAAACCGTGTAGAGCAGAATGATCGCAGCTGATATAAAAATACCCTCATGTTGCGTAAACCCAAAACTGGAAGCAAATGCCTTTCCTCCGGCTACAAATTGGGCCGAAACATAGCTAACCATGAAAGTCAGGAAAATCAAAACGATTAACCCTCTGAGATACCCCTTTTTATCTTCAAAACGCGCAGCATAATAATCCGGTAACGTAATGCAATTGTGCTTTTCACTAAAATTCCGGAGTTTAGGGGCGTAGTAAAGGAAAAGGAAAAATTCAACCACGGTATAGCCTACCCCGTACCATAAAGCATCAAAACCCTGCGTATAGGCTAAGCCTGTAAACCCAATGACCAACCATGAGCTCCTTCCCGATACCACCGCTGATAGGGCAACAACAAAACGATTCATACTTCGCCCCCCAATGAAATACTCGCTTATACCCTGGGATGAAAAATAGGATGAATACACGCCTAATCCAATGATCAGCAAGAAATAAAAGACAAAAGCTCCAAAAGCCATCGGATCCATTTCGCCCAAAATCATGATTATTTATTTTTAGGTCAAAAGCCAATCAGCATTTGGTATAGGTAAATTACACTAAAAATAGCAAGGAAAACAATACCCACCCAGCTCAGCCACTTCAGCCCACTACCGGGTCTTTGCTCTTTAGGCACATGGGATAAGTTGATCAATCTGTAATTGATAAAGGCAAAAACAGGTGCCGTCAAGAAAGAGATAATGGTGGCCAGGTCCACCATGAAGGTCATGCTGCTTGCGAGCAAACCCAAAAGCATAACAGCACCAGCTGCAACCAATACAATCCAGATCAAGTAGGTACTCCGTCCTATTCCCTTTTCTTTCAATGAAGGAAATGTTACTATTGAAATCCGCTGAAGAACGCGAGGATAGGCATCTAAAACGGTGATGGTGGTACTGAACATGGTTGTCAGGGCTGCTATACCGATGATCGAATGGGACCATTGCCCAAGACTGCTGGTATACATCTCAACAAAGCTTGCGGCAAATTCAGGCCCTTTAGCAGGTGTTTCTTCAGGGCTTCCGAACATGACCAATGCGCCAAGGCTCAGGAAACATAAAGAAAGAAAAGCCGCTCCCCAATAGCCCATGTGGAAATCAAACATGGATTCCCGCAAATTTGGGGTATGACCAGAGGTTTTCTTACGCTCGAGGGTCCAGACCGAGTGCCAGACAGCAATATCCAGGGGAGCCGGCATCCAACCCATCAGGGCAATAATAAAAGCCAGTGGAAAAGCATCCCAACTGTTAAAAATTAAGACTGCCTTGGCGTCATGAACAAATCCATGTTTAGCAGCTAAAAAAACGGCTGCGAGGGTGGCTACCGCTAACAAGACTATGACAATTTTAATCAGCCTGTCAAGAATCGGAAATTGGCCAATCAATAATACCGCAAGGCAAATGATGAGAATAATAGCACTCCAGGCAACCACTCCCAATCCGAAACCAATTAAATGAGAAGCCAAACCGGCCGTTACAATGGTTACAGCTGCTTGAATGGCGAACATCGTCCCAAGTGTCATAATAACGAATAAAGCCAACGCCCAGTTACCAAGCCGCCTATAACCTTCGATCATGCTCTCACCGGTCGCTACCGCGTACCGGGGGCCATATTCAAAAAAGGGGAATTTTAAAATATTAGCGATGATCACAAATCCAATCAGGGCAAAACCAAAGTCAGCGCCAGCACGGGTAGATTGCACAAGGTGAGAAACCCCTATAGCCGCACCGGCATAAAGTAAGCCAGGGCCTATGGTGCGTAGGTAACCTCGTAATTTAGTAGCTGCTTGACCTTTTTCCATTACAGCTTTCCGTTATTGACTCAAAGGGTTATTCGTTAAGGGAATATCCTTTTAACGCTGTTCAGGATGCTTTTATCAATGCCAAATAAATTTTAAATCAAATATAATAGTTTTACCGGGCCAACCTTATTCAGAGCTTTTCGATTTGTCCGGATAGGGTGGCGGATCCGGCAGCGCTGGCTTATCATTCGACAGTAGGTCCATAATTTCCTTAATGGAGCGGTCAAGTTGCTGATCATGGCCTTTGTGGTATTGATTAGGGTCATTGTAAACAGGTATATCCGGCTCGATACCATGGCCCTCGATGATCCACTCATCCCCGGATTTATCAAACTTGGCAAACTCCGGCTTGTACAATTTAAAGCCATCTACAAAAGGTAGTGAGCCACGAATACCGACAACGCCACCCCAACTTCGCTGCCCGATCAGAGGGCCAAGGTCGTGCTCGCGAAACCGGTAGGCAAACAAATCCCCATCTGAGGCAGTCCATTGATCCAACATGCATACTTGCGGTCCTATGATCTGATCACTCGGATCAGGGCGTGGCTCACCATTGCGCGGCACCTTATGCATCACCAATTTACGCCTCAGCCGCTCTATCAACATAGGAGAAACATTGCCTCCCCCATTACCGCGAATGTCAACTATCAAGGCATCTTTACGCAATTGCGGATAGAAGTTTTCCATAAACTCATTCAGTCCATTCCTTGCCATATCAGGTATATGTACATAACCGACCCGGCCGTTCGTGGCGGAATCAACATAGTCTATGTTATTCTGCACCCACTCATGGTAGTACAAGGATTTTTCACTGGCCAATGGCTTCAGCACCACCGAGCGACTATCTTGCAAGGTAGGCTTGTTGTTCACGCGCAGCTCAACAGTTTCCCCGGCCTTACCTGTCAAAGCCTGATAGATATTAGGGATATCCTTAAGTGACTTGCCATTAACCGATAGAATAAAATCTCCCTTGGTTACTTCCACACCAACTTGAGTCAATGGAGAGCGATTCCCTTTATCCCAATTTGCTCCTTCCATAACTTTGTCAATCCGGAAATAACCGGATTCATCCTTGGAAAATCGAGCCCCCAGCAGGCCTGTCTTTACTTGCTTAACTTCAGGAAGATCACCGCCACCTACATAGGCATGGCCAACATTTAGTGAGGCCATCATCTCAGAGATGACATAGGTTAAATCGGCCCGGTGATTCACGTGATCTACAAGCGGTTCAAATTTAGAGCGGATAGCCTGCCAATCAAACCCGTGCATATCAGGGTCGTAAAAAAAATCCCGCATCTGCCGCCAGCTTTCATCGAAAATTTGCTGCCATTCCTTTTGAAGGTTTACCCGCACATCCATAACCGAGAGGCTGACCTTATTGGAGGTTTTGAGTTTTTTCTTTGGTAAACCGGAAATGTAATAATGACCTCCTTTTTTGAAGAGCATCTTCTCACCATTGGCCGAAATTTGGTAATTACCGGTATGGCCAATCGTTTGCTGTTTTTCTTTTTCGAGGTTAAATGCCTTCAACGTAGCTCTTTTATCACCCAGGGATTTTTCCACATAAAACAGGCGCTTATTGACAGGGGTTAATTCACCATAATTGGAAGCTTCTACCGGGAAGGCCGCTATCCGGTCTTGTATGTTAGCAAAGTCAATCCTTACATTATCGTTGTTTGAAGATTCCTTTGATTTATCCTTTTCGCCATCTCCTTTATCAATGTTTACCTCCGCATTCTTCTCTTCAAATGGGGATTTCGTTTCCTTTGTCAAAGGCACCAGGTATAATTTGGCCATATTCTTATAAGCATGGTTCCATTCTGTTTCACTATAAATAGGATTGAATGTCCGCTTTGAAATGAAGAACAAGTAACGACCATCCTGGCTAAAATGGGGTTGGTAAGCAGGATACCAGCCTCGGGTAATGGAACGGGTTTCATCATTTTCCAGGGAATAGGTGTAGATAGTCCGTTCCTGCGTTTTCTCAGGTTTTGAATACACAACCCAGCGACTGTCCGGTGACCAACGATAGTCCCGTATTTCCCATTGGTCACTGCTATCAACTTCGGTTACGGTTTGGTCTTCTATGGACACATATTGGAGCTTCATCTTCCGGTTTGCCCATAAGATTTTTTTACTATCAGGGGACCATCGCAAGTGGTATTTGTAAACATCCCCGTTTTCAGTTAATTGGGTAGGGGAACCGCTACCGTCCGCAGGCATAACGTAAATTTCGTCTTCACCTGTCTTATCTGAAATATAAGCCAAATGCTCGCCATCCGGAGACCACCGCACATTCCGTTCATGAACGCCGGAAGATTCGGTGAAATTGTAGGTAACACCCGCCTTCGTAGGCAGAGAAAAGATATCACCCCTGCCGGTAAAAGTTACGCGGCTACCATCCGGGGCTAAGTGGTGATTTCCTTTGAATTTCGAAGCGTCAACCCGTTTTGTCTTACCACTAATCTGGTCATCCTTGATCTGAACATCGACTTTCCTCAAGCCATCACCCTCTGTATCATAAACATACAGGTAGCCACCTTTTTCAAACACAATATATTGACCACCCATACTCGGGAACTTGATGTCGAAGTCTTGGAAATGAGTGAGTTGGCGCAACTTGTCAGATGCCAGGTTATAGCCATACAAGTTCATTCGCCAATTCCGGTCTGACAGGAAATAAACTGTACTATCACGCCACATTGGGATGATATCCTGAGCAGGGTTATCGGTTATTGAACGGATGCTTTTGGTAGCCAGGTCCATGATGTGAACATCATTGGCCATACCCCCCTTGTAATGTTTCCAATTCCTGAATTCACGGAAAATATGATTGAAAGCCAGTTGATGGTTTTCAGGCGAGTAAGAAGCAAAACCACCGGATGACAACTGGAGTGTTCTCGGCATACCGCCATCGGCAGGCGTTAGTTTCAAATCCCCTTTAAATGGAACAAAATGACGCCATTTACTGCGGTAAAGAATCGAATCATTGCCTTTCCATCCCATGACAATGTTGTTAGGCCCCATTCGCTCCCAGATGTAATCCCGGTTAAGGTTGGCGGAATAGGTTACGCGTTGCGGTTGCCCTCCATCAGCAGGTATCGTGTAGACTTCCCGGTTCCCATCATATTGCCCGGTAAAAGCAATGGTTTCCCCATCCGGCGAAAACCGTGGAAAAGCCTCATACCCTTCATGGCTGGTAAGTTTCCTGGCTGTCCCGCCTTCAAGCGGTACTTTGTAAAGATCCCCGGCATAGACAAAAACAATCGCATCCTGGTTGATGGTAGGAAACCGTAACAAGCGTGCTTCTGAGGATTCTGATAATCCTGAAAAGACCATTAAACTGGAAAAAAGAAAGGTAAACAGGAGTTTTTTAAGCATATTTGGTGTTCATTTAATCAAATTAAAACAAGCAAAACTAATAAATTCCATGCCCGCCCGATTGTCCTGCAAACTACTTGTTAGCATCCTCATCACCAGCTCTGTCATTATCCTCATGCACTGTAATCCGGATGGCGCTGCTAAAGACCCAAAAGCAGTCAGCATTATTGAAAAAGCCATTAAAGCCCACGGTGGTCAATCCTATGAAAAAGCGCATATCTCATTTGATTTCCGTGACCAGCATTTCAATACTAAGCTTAATGAAGGGCAATACCGCTATGAGAGAACCTATACGGATAGTCAAGGTACCATTACGGATGTCATGACCAATGATTCGGCTTACCGGCTGATTAACGGGGAAAGCGTGGCATTATCGGGTAAGGAAAAAGCAAGGCTGAAAGGGGCCCTTAACTCGGTTAACTACTTCATGTTGCTTCCCTATCACCTGAATGATGAAGCTGTGATTCCCGAATATTTAGGCAAAGTTTCTATTAAAGATACTTTATACCATAAGGTGAAAGTTAATTTCCGAAAAGATGGCGGTGGTAAGGATTACCGGGACACGTACGTTTACTGGTTCCAAACCAATGATTACACCATGGATTACCTGGCTTACCGCTTCTACACCAATGAAGGTGGTATTCGCTTTCGTAAAGTCACTGGAAGAATGAAACGGGGTGGTATCACTTTCCAGAACTACTTGAATTTGGCTCCTTCTTCAAAGGATATTCCCCTTGTTGAGGTAGATAGTTTTTTCAAAGCGGGAGAATTAGAGAAAGTATCGGAGATCAATAAAAGTAATATTACCGTGAAAGAGCTGTAGGCTCACCAAGTATGAAGTATTACCCTCTTTAAAAAACGCCAATCATTTAGCTTCACATATTGTAATATTTAAGTATCAATTTAAAACGCTTTACACTTTATCCTTGGAAATGAAACGCCCCAAGGCCCTGTCATTACAATGCACTTGTTGAGGTCTCAACCTCGGAAAGTGGATAAAGCTTTTAAACCAATTCTAACGAATATTTTATCCTTTTGCATTTAGCCGCTTCTCGCATTCTCAGTCTAGCTACTAACCTTTTTGCCAATATTTTTGTTGGTTGTTCATAAAAGTTCATGGCAAAATCAATGTCCATTCTTGTTATTAAGAGCTCAACAATTTCTCATTAGGTCTTAGAAAGGGGAGTTCAGAAATAAAGCCATTAAAAGCATGATTTGGCACGATAAAACCTGTCTTATGCTTTCTGTGCCCTATTTAAAAACCTTTTTTGACCATGTAATTCGGATTAAAAATTGGCTTTTTTATTTCCATTATCCGGGGTAAATTAGTAAATTAAAATAAACCCTTTAAATGCTTTTTTTCAGGCTTTTAATTTTCAGACTAAATTTATTTGGTGACCATTAAAACAAACTTAAGAATGAGCATTACGATTTTAACAATTCAGTTGTTTTTGATAACTTTAAAGTAGATTGCTGAAAATATGAAAAAATCTTACATCCTTAACCTCTTGCTTATTGCAGGATGTTGCTTTGGGCCTCCAGCCTTTGGTGGAGAAGATAACCCGGAGCCCTTAAGGAAT
>CAZQQN010000026.1:0-43680 GCA_964595485.1 uncultured Sphingobacteriales bacterium
GCTTTGGCCTTGTCATGAATACGTTGGCCATTTTGAATTACCGGAAGAGTTCGGGGTAGGGAAATCAGGATTGAAGAGTGGCGCAGGGTCTCAAAACCAGAGTGATAGGCGTGGCACGGTTGTGCAAGATTTATGCCGCCCATGCCATTCCTTTTTGGAAAAGACAAAGAGGGATAAAGGCGCCCCGGTTTCAAGCTCCAGGTCATATAACTGATCCCGAAATTCCCGTTCTTTTTGCACATCAACTTCGTAATTCGTCAAAACAATAATATCCCAATCCGAATCAGGCCGTTCATCCCCCCTTACACGTGAACCATACAGAATAACTTCAGCATCCGGGTCAACCGTGGAGACCGCCTGCCGAATCCTATTGGCTATTTTTTGCGTATGGGCTTTCATCATCGTGCTTTGATTCAAATCTATTGATTTTAACCCAATTCTTTATCAATTGGTTTTTAGGTACCCAAATTTGTCCGGTTCAATGGTATTTCAGTTTGCACGGAAATCTGACTAAGGGGTTATTACTTAGTCCTGGATTTTTTGGATGAATTTCTGCCCAACCGAAACTTCTCACGAAGTTTAAAATTCCTAAATTTCCCAAATTTAAATATCAATACAACACCTCATTTTCAAATGCCCCCGGTTGCTGCTGGTATAGCCGCCAGAATTGATCGGCTATGGACTTGGGGTTATACTTTTCATCGGGTTCATTTACCATGTTACTGACAGTACTCCGGGCGCAATAAATACTGGTCCACTTTATATTGCTGAGCAGTTTTCTGGATTAGCAAGCTTTCTTCACTTTAAAACATAACGATGGCTTTATAGACTAAAAAGTATAGTGAAATCAAAAGCTATAATTAATTGTATAAAAACACATACCCATTCAAGGAAATGGCAACTAGCAACCAAAGGAAATAAGGAAGCAGTAAAAGGGACTTGGCTTTTAACGCTGACCAGTAAAACCATAAAATGAAGCCAATTAGGAAGGTCAAAGCAATGATGATGATCAAGCCGCCCAATAAAAGATGGTAATTGAAAAAAGCTGGGTTAAAGCTGACATTCAGGAACCATTGCAAGGCATATAAACCGACCAAAAGGGTTTTGTTATAAACTTTCGGCCAGAGAAAGGCCAGGTAAAGGGAAAAACATAGCATGATAGTCGGCCAGGCTACTCCGAATAACCAGCCTGGAGGTGTCCAGGGCGCTTTGCTCAGTTTTTCATACCAATCAGACTTTGGGCCATCACCCATTAAAAGCCCGCCTATGGCAAGAGCTCCGAAATTGAGCACTAGGAAGATAACAAACCTGCTTGGCATTTTCCCTTATTTCCTGTTATTAAGGCAAATATAAAGGATAAAGTAAATAAATGCCTTTAAAATGTCAAGTAACTTAATTTGGGGTCAAGCGGCATGTTTGTTAGCTGCCAGGGCTTTCATTCTTTTTCACCGGGCAAGTTTTAAGGCCAAAAGGGGCATAAAGCGGGCAAAAACCCACTAAGCTGGTAAGCACAAAAATGACTGCCAGGACCATCAAAACGATGCCCAATGTCCCTGAAATGGTATTGGTGAAGAAAAGCGTTGCAAGGATAGCAGCCATTACCCCTCTGATGACCCGGTCTGCTGTTCCCATGTTCTTTTTCATAACAATTCAGTTTTTAATTTGACAAATACTGAACCAGAAAAACCAAGCCTGTTACTAAGGCTATGCAAGCCAGACAGACAGTAATCAATTTGATGAATCGGTTTTTGAGCATATCGTTTGACGAAGTTGCACAGGAGGTATGGAGTATACAATGATTTTGATCACCATTTCAGCCATTCTTTATTATTGGTATGTTGCTTAACCAATTGCTGTCTTTCTTGATCCTGATGATTACCGCTTGGCCTTACCAATTTTCTGTAATGGGTGCCTTTTGAAAATTTTAAGCGGATATACTCCGCTTAAGTCATTTTTTTAAAGAATTTACACTCGTTTTTACGGGTTATTGAACAATATACGTTGAATTACATCAAGAAGCTGTCCGAAAGAAGCTACTTTATTCAGCTGGAACAATAAGGTTTTGAATTTTGGGCCAACCCTATCAGAAAAAAAGCCTTGATTCAGTGTCAGAAAGTAGCTTCTTGTAACACTTAAATACATAACTTATTTTAATTTACGGGTCGGATTATAAATAAAATGCAAAAGAACTTTATACCGTATTAATTTTACCAAGATGCGCTTTTAAATAACAAACTTATTTAAGAATCCTTCCTGTGTGTTTTATGCTATACATTTTGAGAATTCAAAAAATCTATTATATTTGTAAGCGAAAATTGAGGTTGGAATCAATATTAAAATCTGTAAAACGAAAATTTATTCTTATGCGCTTATTGACTTTAATCTTCTGCTTAGGTTTTTTAGGGAGCTGTAACCCATGTGAGGACGTAGTATGTAAGAACGGTTCTACCAAAGAGGATGGTTCTGACTGTACCTGTGAATGTGATAATTGGTATACTGGTGATGAATGTACCAAACGGGTGACCAAAAAATTTGAGGGTCAATTTAAAGGTTCATTAACATGTACTGAAGCTGGTACCACCGATAGGAGTGTTAGAACTTTCACTATTCAGCAGTCAAACACCACAGATAATAGGATAGTTTTTCAAAGAGGGTTTTATGCTAATTTAACTAATGATAATAATTTCACCATTCCTACCCAATCCTATCCTTCGAGAGGTATCGAATCGATAGAAGGTTCTGGAAACTTAAGAGGGGGTACTTTAACATTGGAATATACACTGACTGAAACAGATTCTGATAGGAGAAGGTGCGATTTTGAAGGAACTGGGTAATTTGGAATGATTTTCCCTATTATGGTTTTTAAGGGAAATCATTTTGCTCTATTCTTTACCCTGTAACAATTAATTAGACTCAGGGTTACCTTGATTTGCTATCAATTATGCAGTTAAGGTAGCCCTTAATTTTTGGGCATTCTCTCGCAGATTAGATAAAAAACCTTCTACCTTATAACACGTAATTTTTGGACTTAAAGTCCGAGATCACCAGGTTGTATATAAAAGTTATCGCCTATTAAGGTTTCAACTTTAATGGGATGTTACAGCACCTGAATGGTTTTCCGTTTGCAAAACCTATATGACCAATGATAACCTGAAGCTTAATTTTTAAACTTTACTGAAGTACTATCCTTTCCTTTTCTATTTTTTTAAGTTCTTCGCCAAGAAACGTTGCTATTCTGCCCATTCCTTCATATCCTGTTCCTGCATTCTGCTGAGCCGCTGAATTGTAATTGGTGTTAATGTTAATGTCATAGATGTAACGTTCTCCCTTTTCGTTTTCTACATACTCTATGGCTCCAATCTCAATTCCCTGCTTGGCAAGAAATTCTTCATAAATTGGGATATAGGGGTCTTCGTAGTTTTTAAGGATTTTGAACCCATTTGTATTCGAATCAGCCGGGCAGAATTGGTTATCCCCTTCATCTGACTCACACTGGTCTGCGGGGCAAAGTTCAAAACCACCTGTGGCATCTACCTGGACAGCATAAAAAAACTTACCCCCAATGAACTCCAATCGGACAATGTTGCCATTTGCAGGTTTGACGTATTGTTGAAGTAATAAAATACCATCCAGGGAATTAAATTGGGCATTACCACTTGCTATCTGGTCTTTTAGGTCATTAACCGATTCAAACATCTGAACGCCGGCTCCTTTACCGCCTCGATTAGGCTTAACCAAGAAAGGCTGATGGATAAATTGCTCTGCTTGCTGTACCAGGTCTGATTCGTTATTGACAACAACCGTATCAGGCGTTTGTATATTGAATGTTTTAAGTCCTAAGTATTGCTCCGCTTTCCGCACCTCGAGGTTCAAAGCCTGCCTTCCATTGATTATTCGTCTGCCATAACTTTCTAACCAGGCAACAATGGGTTCTGATAGCTCAATAGCGTAACGGTGATCCCTTGTGTGGGCAGATGCACTCATACGGTTGTAGAAAACGCCTTCAGGCGGTACTTCACTTAAATCAAAGGAGCCTTCATTGATGAACCAAAATTCGTAGGGTAACCCTTCTTGCTGGAATGCCGTTTCTAATGGTTCGACCCATTCATCGTTTTCATGAAGTACGTAAATTTTGGGTGCTTTTGGTTGATTGTTGTTCATTTTCATTGTTTTTTAATATGGATGCTACAACATAAAAAAAGCCCTTCCAACGCTTTGTGGAAAGGCTTTTTATTCTTTTAAATTAAGTATTACCACTGTATAGTCATAACAAGCCTTTCCACCTTTGGTTGCTACAGCAACAGCAACAACAAACGCTACAGGTTTTGATGGTGGTAAAAGCTTTCATTACAGATTAATTTATTCGTATTCGACTTTTATTTTACTGGTTGTTGGCATTGATTGACATGTAAGGACATAGCCCTCGTCTTTTTCGGCATCACTTAAGCCCTCATCTTCATACATCTGGACATTACCTTCGTGCAAGTATGCCATACAAGTTGTACAAATTCCCATTTGACATGCGTACGGGGGGTCATAACCTTCTTCAATGGCAGCATCGAGGATTGTCTCATGCTTGCTAACAGCAATGGTAAATTCCTCCCCATCCATTAAAATAGTAACCTCTGCTTCATCAAAATCTTCAGCTTCCGAGGCTTCTTCTTTATCACCGGAAGCTTCTTCTTTCATGGCTTCTTCTATATCCTTGAGTGGCGTTGTGAAATATTCAATATTGATTTTATCAGCCGGTATCCCACGTTGCTCAAGGGCTTTTTCAGACTCATTGATCATACCCTGAGGGCCGCAAATGTAATACTCTACATTATCTTCTGAGCTTATAGCGTAATCATCAAGGAGTTTGAGAATTTTTTGGCGATCCATTAGACCCGATTCACCATGCCATTCTTCGGGTGGGTTATCGAGGCTATGAACAATCTTAAAACGTTCAGAGTACTTTTCTTTGATTTCCTGGAGTTCTTTGTTAAATATGATAGATTCTTTATCCTGGTTTCCATAGAATAGGAAAACCATACTCATCGGCTCCTCATGAAGGGCGGTCTTTAGCAGTGACATAAGCGGGGTGATACCGCTGCCACCACCTAACATTACAAAGGCCCTTTGATAATTGGGATCAAATTCTGTAGTGAATTTACCCATAGGAGGGAAAACTTCTATTTCATCTCCCTCTTTCAAATGGTCATTTAAGTAATTTGATAAAATGCCCCCCTCAACGCGTTTACTGGTCACTTTAGGATCTTCACCAAGGGAAGGACTTGAGCAAAGGGAATAAGGTCTCCTAACCTGATCTCCGTAAACGTTAACTCGCAAGGTCAGGAATTGACCGGCTTTATACTGGAAAGTGGATTTTAAATTTTCGGGAACGTCAAAAGTGATGGATATGGCATCGTGGGTCTCTTGTTTGACCTCTTTAACTTTTAGGTTGTAAAACTGGACCATTATCTAATATTCTAAAGAATTAAAAAACTACAATTTGTTAGGATAAGTGATTAAATAACCGTTAATCAGCCATCCTAAAGATTACAAATATATTACTATGTTGTTTTTAAACAGCAAAATCTGAGTTTTTCGGTTTCAATTAGCGTTTAACCGCAAAAAAATTTAATAGATGGTGAGCCCAGTTTTTGAGCTCACCAATGCTATCCATAATTAGGACTTTAAAAACTAACTGCAGAATTCGTTGTAAGAAGCTTTAAGGTTTTGCGCAATTACATCAGCCGGCTTACCTTCAATATGGTGTCTTTCAATGAAATGAACCAGCTGACCATCCTTGAAAAGTGCTATAGAAGGGGATGAGGGCGGATAAGGAAGCATATATTCTCTTGCCTGATCAGTGGCTTCCTTATCAACACCAGCAAAAACAGTAACCAAATTGTCTGGTTTTTTCTCGTTATCAAGGGACTGGATAATACCTGGCCTTGCGCTTCCAGCTGCGCAGCCGCAAACTGAATTGACAACCACCAGCATTTCTCCTTGCTGATTCTTTAACTTATTATCAACCTCTTCAGCAGTTTTTAATTCTTCAAAACCTGCATCGGTTAATTCTCCGCGCATGGGTGTTACTAATTCTTCCGGATACATATTGTTTCGCTTTTAATTTATTTAAACAGTCACATTAAGCCTAATTCCAGTTTGGCCTCTTCGGACATTTTGCTCATATCCCAGGGAGGCTCAAACGTAAGTTCAAGGTCTACGTTATTGACGCCCTTAATACCCGCCAATTTTGTTTCAACTTCAGATGGAAGCGTGCCAGCCACCGGGCATGACGGGGAAGTGAGGGTCATTTTTACGTAAAGGTTATTCACTGGGTAAATGGTTACCTCGTAAATTAAACCCAACTCATAAATATCTACCGGTATTTCAGGGTCATAAACGGATTTCAGGACCTGGATGGCCATTTCCTTCAACTGATCATTACTTATGGAACCGCCACCATCCTGCTGTTGATCCTGATCCCTATTACTTTGTTGGTCGGCATTATCCGGTTGCTCAGCTTCTGTTGATTCCGGATTTTTATCATTTTTGACTTCTTCACTCATAATAACCTCCTTTTACTGTGATTGTCTTTGTTGAAACGCCTGGCCATACAGTTTCATTTGCCTGACCATGGCATTTAACCCATTAGAGCGGTTTGGGGAAAGGTGTTCCCGCATTCCTATTTTATCAATGAAATAAAGATCAGCGTTTGCTATAGCTTCTGGTTTCTGACCCGAAAGGACTTTTGCAAGCATGGCTATTAACCCCTGTACGATCATGGCATCACTTTCCGCTTCAAAATAAACTCGTCCTTCATGCTCGTAGGCATGCAAGTATACATTCGACTGACAGCCTTTGATCTTTAAATCATCGGTTTTATATTGATCATCTAATGGTTCTAGTTCACGGCCCAATTCAATGATATGCTTGTAACGATCCGTCCAATCTTCCAGGAATTCAAATTCGTCAATGATCTCTTCCTGGATATCATTGATGGAAGGTTTGGTATCTGCTTCGCTCATCCGGCAAAAATTTCTTTAACTTTATGAATACCTTTTACAAGCGTGTCAACTTCATCTTTCGTATTGTAAAACGCAAATGAGGCCCTGGAAGTTGCAGGGATATTAAAGCGCTGCATGATGGGCTGGGTGCAATGGTGGCCGGTTCTGATAGCAACCCCTTCCTGGTCGAGTAAAATACCAACGTCCTGTGGATGAATATCATCAAAAATAAATGAGATTACACCGGATTTATTGTAGGAGTCACCAATAATTTGCAGGCCATCTATTTCCTTCAAAGCATAGGTTGCGTAATCCATCAATTCTTTCTCATAGGCCTGAATATTATTCTGCCCTATGTTCTGAACATAATCAAGTGCTGCACCAAATCCTATGGTATCGGCTATATTGGGCGTTCCCGCTTCGAACTTAAGCGGGATATCGTTATAAGTAGTTTCCTCGAAAGTGACTGTCTCAATCATATCTCCACCACCCTGATAAGGGGGCATTGCCTCTAATAAATGGCTTTTGCCATATAATATCCCAATACCTGTTGGCCCAAATATTTTATGTGCCGAGAATGTATAAAAATCACAGTCTAAGGACTGCAAATCTACCGGCATGTGCATTGGTGCTTGCGCCCCATCCAGCACAACAGCTGCTCCTTTTTCATGGGCAAGTTGAGTGACGGATTTTATGGGATTAATGGTACCCAATGTATTGGATACATGTAATAAAGCTACTACTTTGGTTCTATCGGTTAGCTTAGCTTTGAAATCCTCCCAGTCTAACTCCCCTTCATCAGTGATATCTGCCACCTTAAGGTGTGCATTTTTCCGATTACAAAGCATTTGCCATGGTACAATGTTGGAGTGGTGCTCCATCCCTGTTATGAGCACTTCATCACCTTCTCCAACGTGCTCTTGCCCGTAAGTATTGGCAACTAAGTTGATACCCTCGGTAGTGCCGCGCAGAAAAATAATTTCTTCCCGTTGATTGGCATTAAGGAAATTTTGAACTTTATCTCTTACGCTTTCGTATTCTGTGCTGGCTTTTTCACTAAGGGAATGGATCCCCCGGTGTACGTTGGAGTTAGTCTCTGAATAGTAATGCGTAATGGCATCAATGACTTGCTGAGGCTTTTGCGTAGTAGCTGCATTATCAAGGTAAACCAATGGTTTACCATTGACTTTCTGTTTTAAAATGGGAAAATCTTCCCTGTATTGGGTTAAATCTTTTATATCTGCACCGTTCAAAGTTCCTACTGTAGTCATTCGAAATTGATTTTCAGTCTTTGTGCTACTAAATCGTTAATGTAATCCTTTACCGGCTGAATGTCTATATTGGCTATTACTTCTGCCGCAAAGGCATAAACAAGTAAGGATTGAGCTCGTTCATAACTTAATCCACGAGAACGCATATAGAATAATTGGGTTTCATCCAATTGACCGGAAGTAGCCCCGTGGCTACACTTAACATCATCTGCCCATATTTCAAGCTGTGGCTTAGCGTTGATGGTTGCTTTGTCACTGAGCAGGACATTCCGGTTTGATTGGTATGCGTTTACTTTTTGAGCTTTTGGCTGTACGAAAACCTTTCCATTGAAAACACCAACGGATTGGTCATCCATAATGCCTTTGTAAAGCTCATTGCTTTCACAATTAGGCACTTTGTGATCAACAATGGTATGATTGTCAACGAATTGTTTACCACCGACAAGGTAAAGCCCATACAGATTGGTTTGACAATTTTCACCATTCACCCTGTAGTTGGTATTATTCCGGGTAAACCCATTACCTAATGTGGCTGTGTAATTACTGACGCTACTATCTTGCTCTTGGGCCATATCAATCTGGGTTACCTGGTAGGCATTGTTATCATCATTCTGAAGTTTATAATGATGTAGGTGTGCATTGGCCCTGACACTTCCCTCCAGTATATAATTCAAAAAGCTGTGATTATCACCAATGGTCTGGAAATTTTCAATGACTTTTAACTCACTACTTTGTTCCAGCACCCATAAGTTCCTTGGTTGAATAAACACGTCATGGTCGTCTGTTACCTGAAAGTGAAGTATCTGGACGGGATAATCGGGCGCTTTGTTTTTTGGAACATGGATAGCAACCCCATCGTCTAAATAAGCTGTATTCAGGGCTGTTATGCCATCCTGGCTATAATCCAGGTGCTGACCAATGTGGGCTTTAACAAATTCTGGCGACTCGCTTTGAGCTTTTCTGAGGCTGCGCACCCAAAGTTTGTCTTCACTATCTAACAGTTCAGAGTGTTCGTGTGAAAATCGTCCATTGATTAATACTACAAGGTTTGTAGTGAGGCCGCTAATCTTTGCTTGATCAATGGTCTCTTGTGAAACATCTTTTTCCTCAACCTGGTGAGCTAGTTTATACTCAGGCTTGAGGACATTTTTAAGGTTTGTATATTTCCAATCCTCTATTTTTGCATGGGGAAACCCCAATTGGTCAAAATAAGCAATGGCATCTTCTCGTATATCTTTGAGCGTGTCGCGGGTTCCATTAAGCTGGGTTTCAAAATTCGAGAATTCCGAAACCCATTGATCTTTTAATTCTTCCCGGACAACTGGTTTCCTTTTCATGGCTTCAATGCTTTGGTTTTATGAATCAATTTTGCCGAATTTACTCACGGAAAAAAAGTTTTATTCGAAATTTAAAAAAGTAATTAGGTGGCGGCTTGATTTTCTTCCGCTTTTAGCCAGTCGTAACCTTTATCTTCCAGTTCATAAGCAAGGTTCTTATCTCCCGATTTAACGATTTTACCATCGCTCAGAACATGGACATAATCCGGCACAATGTGCTCTAATAAACGCTGATAATGAGTGATAATGACAAAGGCATTATCACTTGATCTCAGTTCATTGACACCTTTCGCTACCGTTTTTAATGCGTCAATATCCAAACCCGAATCTGTCTCATCCATAATGGAAAGCTTAGGCTCCATTAAGGCCATTTGAAGGATCTCATTCCTTTTCTTTTCGCCGCCGGAGAATCCCTCGTTCACAGCTCTTTTAAGCATTTTTTCATCAATGTCTACCATTTTAGCTTTTTCCCGCATGAATTTGAGAAAATCGGCTGATTTCACCTCATCTTTACCTTGTGCTTTCCTGATTTCATTAACGGCTTGCCTCATGAAATTTGTCATAGATACGCCGGGTATCTCAACGGGGTACTGAAATGCAAGGAATAAACCCAGCTGGGCTCTTTCTTCCGGTTCCATTTCCAGTAAATCTTTGCCTTCGAAAAGGATTTGCCCTTCGCTTACTTCATAATCTTCTCTCCCTGTTAAAACTGAGGCAAGGGTACTTTTACCCGAGCCATTCGGCCCCATTATGGCATGAATCTCACCTGGATTGACTTCCAGGTCTACTCCTTTAAGAATTGGTGTATCTTCAATGGAAGCTTGCAAATTTTTAATACTCAGCATGGTAAATTTTCTTTTTTCTTTTTAAAAACGTTACGCAACCACGTTTCTCAAATGAATTAATGTTAAAAAATGAATTTAGGGAAACCCGGTATAAGATAAGGGTTTCCCTAAGGGTTATAAAAATTGTAGAAATTAACGAATTAACCAACACTACCTTCAAGACTAACTGCTAACAAGTTTCTTGCTTCTACAGCAAATTCCATAGGCAGTTTGTCCAGTACCTCTTTGGCATAGCCGTTCACAATCATAGCCGTTGCGGTTTCCTCATCAATACCACGTTGTTTGAAGTAGAACATGATGTCCTCTCCAATCTTAGAAGTGGTGGCTTCGTGTTCAACGGTGGCCGATTTGTTATCAACCTCTAAGTAAGGGAAGGTATGGGCTCCGCAGTAATCAGTCAATAGCAGGGAATCACATTCCGAAAAATTCCTGGCATTTTGGGCGTTCTTACCGAACTTAACCAATCCACGGTAACTGTTTTCACTTGCCCCCGCTGAAATACCTTTTGAAACAACGCGGCTTTTAGTATTTTTACCGAAGTGTTGCATTTTAGTACCCGTGTCAGCTTGTTGTTGCCCGGCGGTCAATGCAACGGAATAAAATTCACCCACAGAATTATCACCTTTCAGTACACAACTGGGATATTTCCAGGTGATAGCTGAGCCGGTTTCGACCTGCGTCCAGGAAACCTTGGCATTTTCTTCAGCTGCCATCGCCCGCTTGGTAACAAAGTTATACACACCACCATTGCCTTCTCCGTCTCCCGGATACCAGTTTTGGATAGTCGAATATTTTACTTCTGCATCTTTATGGGCATAAATTTCAACCACTGCTGCGTGCAATTGATTCTTATCACGGCTGGGTGCTGTGCAGCCTTCAAGGTAACTCACGTAGCTACCCTCTTCAGCAATAATTAGGGTTCTTTCAAATTGACCGGTATCCATCGCATTAATTCGGAAATACGTGGACAATTCCATAGGACAGGTAACCCCTTTGGGTACGTAAACAAATGACCCATCACTGAAAACGGCAGAATTAAGGGAAGCAAAGAAATTGTCAGAATATGGTACAACACTTCCTAAGTATTTTTGAACTAGTTCCGGATAATTTTGAACTGCCTCACTGATGGAACAGAAAATCACACCTGCCTCTGAAAGAGTTTCCTTGAAAGTGGTAAATACAGACTCGCTGTCCATTACCGCATCTACTGCCACCCCGGCAAGGGCTTTTTGCTCTTCAAGCGGTATACCTAACTTTTCATAAGTTTTGAGTAACTCAGGATCAACCTCTTCAAGGCTTTCTGGTTTGCTTTCATCTCCCTTAGTTGGAGCTGCGTAATAGTAGATATCCTGAAAATCAATCGGTGGGAAAGATACGTTTTGCCATTTGGGCATTTCATCGTTTAACCAATAACGGAAAGCTTTTAAGCGCCAGTCCAGCATCCATTGCGGCTCGCTCTTCTTTTCCGAAATGAAGCGAATGATATCCTCGTTCAAGCCTTTTGGGGCAAACTCTTCTTCTACATTGGTTGTCCACCCGTGCTCATACTCTCTTTCAGTATATTTTTCTAAAAGTTCGTTTTCGCTGGTTCCCATAGTTACTTTTATTTTTATTTAGAATAATTCTAATTAGTGTTGCAATTTTACGGAAATAACGAGAAATGAAAAAAAATGTTTTCGATTTTTTACAAATTTTTTAAAAGCATTGCAATCCCTAAAAGATGGTAATTTTTTTTAAAATTTACAAAAAAATTATCACTATGTTTATTGGCAACATGTTACTTGTTAGCCTTATGGTTTGTAATTACTTAAGCCTAGCTCAAAATGCTACAAGCTTTAAAGGTGAAAAGGTAGGCACTGCAAAAAGGGATCTGGAAAGTGCCCATGTGATTGAAGTGGAATACAAATAATGCCTTTTTTGCTTTATCTCTTTCCTAAACCCCAAAGTCTATTCCTTGAGCTAAGGGCATCTCACTACCATAATTGATGGTATTGGTTTGGCGCCTCATATAATTTTTCCAGGCATCAGACCCAGCTTCGCGGCTGCCTCCTGTAACTTTTTCTCCACCAAAAGCTCCGCCTATTTCAGCACCTGAAGTAGCAATATTAACATTGGAAATGCCAACATCTGAACCAGCAGCAGAAAGGTATTGCTCAACTTCACGAATATTTAGTGAGAAGAGTCCGGAAGATAAACCTTGCGGAACATTATTGTGTATGCGGATGGCTTCATCAAAATCCTCATACTGCATTAAATAAAGCAAAGGTCCAAAAGTCTCTTCCTGAACGATCGGAATATCCGGTGATACCTCTGCTATGGCAGGGTTGAGGTAAAAACCATTTTCACATCCCTCAACGCTTACTTTCTCACCTCCATACGTTATATGCCCTCCTTGTTGTTTTACGGTTTGCAAGGCTTTCTGAAACGTATCAATGGAGTCTTGGTCAATGACCGGTCCGACAATCGTATTTTCGTCCAGGGGATGACCAATTCTTAATTGTTTGTAGGTGTTGACGAGTTTTTCTTTGAAGTCATGGTAAACATCCTTATGAATAATCAACCGCCGTGTTGTTGTACAGCGCTGGCCGGCTGTTCCAACAGCACCAAAAACAACAGCTCTCAGCGCCATGTCGAGGTCGCCATGATTGGAAATGATGATACCATTGTTGCCGCCAAGTTCCAAAATAGGTCTACCAAACCGAGCTTGAACAGCAGGTCCGACTTTTCGACCCATAGCAACTGAGCCAGTGGCTGATACAACGGGTATTCGGTTATCATTGGTGATGGCTTCTCCAATGCCTGCATCCCCTAAAGTAAGGTTAAAAACACCCTTGGGCACGTCATTTTCTGCAAGTACGGATTCAATAATATTTTGAACGGCTATTGCACATAGGGAGGACTTTTCTGAAGGCTTCCAAATCACTGGGTTACCTGTTATAATGGCATTGAAGGTATTCCAGGAATACACTGCTACCGGGAAGTTAAATGCTGTAATGATAGCAACTGGCCCCATGGGATGCCATTGTTCAAACATCCGATGATTGGGTCTTTCAGAGGCCATGGTTTTACCATAGAGCATGCGGGATTGCCCAACACAAAAGTCAGCCATATCTATCATTTCCTGCACTTCTCCAAGTCCTTCCTGGTATATTTTACCAGATTCCAATGATACAAGAGTACCCAAGCTTTCTTTGTACTCCCGGAGCTTTAAGCCTATCTGGCGAATGATTTCTCCCCTTTCCACAGGAGTAACGCTCCGCCATGTTTTAAAAGCTTTATTGGCTTCTTTCACGATTTCCTCGAATTGATCGGGAGTAGTCATTTTGAATTTGGCTAACACTTGCTTATCAGCAGGTGTGTGGCTTGCTATTACTTCACCTTGGTTATCCGATCGCCAATCATACCCGTTGCTTACCCCATTATTTTCTTCATTTATGCCGAGCTCTTGCAGTGTGGATTTGATTTTGTTTTCGAACATGGTTAACTTTTTTTGTTTTTAGCAAAAGTAAAGATTTATATCAACCAAAACTTGAATGCTTGAAAGTAAAAGTCACAAAAAACAGGATTCAACTGGCAATTTACGAAGTTTGCAAAACGTTAATAAAAGTTAAACAAAGCAAAAATCAATGATTAAAAAGGCGTATTTAGTCGTTGCTGCAATCAGTGTCTTACTATCAGGATGCCAAAATGCTGAAAAACGAAACCAGGGTGGGGGTAAAAAACAAGTCACTCAGGTGCAAAATGATGGGTTTACACCTTCTTCCTCGGGTCAAGATTTTGAAATAGTCGTTATCAATGATGGCATTCAAAACGATAAAGAGCTCCAGGCCGTTATGGATAGTGTTTTTAATAAGCCTTACCCGGCCCTGCCACAGCGGGAAGCCTGGTTCTCAAGTAACCCTGTGAGTGCCGAAAATTTTAGCAAGCTGCACCGTAAGCACAAAAATGTGCTTTTTTTATCCGTTATTCCGAATGATAAGCGTACTAACGCTTTGGTATCCGATGAGCTATTTAAGCAAAAGACTCTACAAAAAATGGCCATTGATAGCGGTATTCGTATTGAAACCAAATGGGACCCTTTTGCTCAGCCTCAGTTGGTAATGTTAGTTACGGCACCCTCCAGAGAAGTTTTGATAAACAATATCGATCAATACCAGGATAGGATTATTGAATGGTTTGATAAGCAGGAAACCAGGAGCATTAAGAAAAAAGTTATGAGTGGTGGTAAAAATACAATGCTCATCAATCAAATGAAAACCAAGCTTGGTTTCTATGTAGAATTACCAAAACAATATGATAAAGAGAAATTTTACGAAAACCCTGAGGCAACCGATAAAATGAAAAAAGCCGGAGTTAACTCATTTGCTTGGTTTAGCTTGGGTACAAAAGAAACTGTGCAAAATGTGATGGCCTATTCCTTACCTTATGAGGAGCAAAGCTTAAACAAAGAAGGGATTAAGGAAATACGAGATGATGTTACTCAAGTTTTTGTAGAGGGAACAAAGGCTCAATCCCATGTTACCGTAGAAGATCGTTATGAGGATGTCCCGGTTATTTATGAGACGGAGCTAATGAATGATAAAAAAGTTCATATCCTTAGAGGGCTTTGGCGAATGACCAATGATTTTATGGGTGGGCCATTTGTTACTTATGCAGTGACTGATAAATCCCGGAACCGATTGGTAGTTTTTGATGGGTTTGTTTACGCAGCGGGTGAAAAAAAGAAGCCTATCATGAAAAGGGTTGAAACAATCCTGAGAAGCTTTAAATTGCCAAAAGAACAGTAATGCCCATTAGAGAAATAAGGGCATGAAATTTTCGGCGTTTATTTTGGGTTTATATTTATCTATAAAGAATCAACATTATGCAGATTAATAGGTGGTTCATTTCTTTCAGTCTCTTTTTATTGTTTTTTTTACAAGGTTTTTCACAGGAAAAAGGTGAGAAGAAAGATCAGTTAGCTGTTCAATACTACCAAGACGAATCATATGAGAAGGCATTACCCTTGTTTAAAGATTTATTCAGCAATAATCGGAGTTCATCTTACTTTTATGAATATTACTTGAATACTTTGCTTAAACTTGAGGATTATGATGAAGCTATTGAAGTGTTGGAGACTCAAATTGAAACTTTTGACAGGCTAAAATACAGGGTCGATCTTGGTTATGTTTACGGCTTAAATAACCAGGAAGATAAAGCTAAAAATACTTACCAAAAGGTTATTGATAAGCTTCCGGCTGATAACAATAAAATTCAAAACGTAGCCAATTCTTTTAAAAACAGGGGAGCGATCAATTTCGCCATTAAAGCCTACGAAAAAGGCCGGGAAAAGTTAGGCAATGATTTAGCTTTTAGTCTCCAATTAGCAAGGATTTACAAAGGGAAAGGCGAAAATAAACCAATGATGGAGGAGTATGTGAATGCCCTTAAACAAGACCCTCAATCCAAAAAGATAATTCAAAAAGAGCTCCAGGAATTGGTAATGAAACCTGAACCTTACGAGACGTTTAAGGGTGTTTTGCTTAGTGAGATCCGCTCTAACCCTGACAAAGGTATTTTAATCGATATGCTTAGCTGGTTATTCATCCAGAATGAAAACTTTAATGCGGCATTTGTTCAGCTTAAGGCTCTTCAAAAAAGGCTTGAAACCAACGGGAAAAGGCTTATCCAACTGGCTGAGGTTGCCAGGAAAAATGAGGCTTACCGTGCTGCAGAATCTGTTTATAAACATATCATAGGGCTTGGTAGAAACAACCCGTTTTATTTCCGTGCCCAACAAGGAGTACTGGATGTGCAGTATGACCGGATAACAAAGTTGGGTGATTTTACGCAGGAGGAACTGAAACAACTTGAGTCGGATTATGAGGCTTTTATCAATGACCAACGCTTTAGCTACAACGAGAATGGCGGCGTATTCCTTAGATTAGCTGAAATTAAAGCCAATTACAAGGGCAATATTGGAGAGGCTATAAAACTTTTAAAGGATTTGGTTGATAAGGATCTAAGGGGTAATAAGGCCTTAAAAGCCAAAGCGAGATTAGCCCTTGGCGATTATTACTTGTTAAAGGATAAAGTTTGGGATGCCCAGTTGACTTATTCTAAGGTTGAGAAAAATTTCGAGCAGGATGCTTTGGGAAGAAAGGCAAAATTTCGAAATGCGAAGCTTTCATTTTACAAGGGTGATTTTGATTGGGCTGCTTCTCAGCTAGAGGTTCTTAAAGGCGCCACATCAGAACTTATTGCCAACGATGCCCTTGAATTAGAAATGCTGATCAAGGATAATCGTGGCCTTGATACAACGGAGAAACCTCTGGAAATATATTCAAAAGCAGATTTGTATATTTTTAAGAACAGGTTTGAAAAAGCGAATAAAATGCTGGATTCTTTAATAGGGCGGTTCCCTGATCATAGCCTTTCAGATGAGGTTTATTTTGCCAGGGCCAGAATTGCTAAAAAACAGCACCAATATGAAAAAGCTGTTAATTACCTCGAAAAAGTTTACACCAATTATGAAAATGATATATTAGCGGACGATGCGTTATACATGGCTGCAAAGTTGCATGAAAACCGAATGGATAAGCCTGAAAAGGCTAAAGCGCTTTACGAGAAAATTATTCTGGATCATAAAGCAAGTGTTTATAGAATTAAGGCAAGGAAAAATTTCAGGCGTTTGAGAGGAGATGTCATGAATTAATTGAAGCCAACATCAATAAGTATACATTTTTTAAGATTAGCCGGATAAAGTTTTTAAAAAGTACCCTTAATCAGTTTTTTCAATCCTTAGTCCAACATCGATTATACCTGGAAGGGAATCCTGCCTCATCAAGTGGTTGATTTTAAAGTTATGTTGGCCTTTATTTCTGAATTTAAGATTTTTACGAATTCTTATTCTGCGATCATAGATATCTCCCAGTCCCTGCCCTAACCATTTACCTTCTTTATTGGCCAATGGTAAGTTCTGTTTAGTTTGGAGGACCTTATTATTTGGCCCTATAGTAGTCACCATAAGCCAAATATTCCGGTATGGGTAGTTAATTTTATTGCGAAGATTCAGGTAAAGATTGTACTGCCTGGTGGTATCCCTGATATTTACTTTGTAGCTGACGGTATCTTTGTGATGCCACTTGTGTTCATCAATAGAGCGATATTCCTCAAAAATCCGGTTTTGGTTACACCCAAAAAGTGAAACAACCATAATAAGCAAAAAGGCAAGGGTTAAGCTATTCAAAAGATCATTGTTTTTTCTGGTTATTGGAATGATGATTATCGTTTTTCCGGTTACTTTGCTCCTTTTGATTGCCTTTGTTATTCCTTTTTTGCTGCTCGTTGTTCTTGGCTTTTTTACTTGATGCCTTCTTTTTTTGGTCCTGAGTCTTCCCTTGCTGCTGACCTTTTCGCTGATTTCCCTTTTTTTGCTTTTTTCGTTGCTTTTCATCAAAACGCGTTACGCTATCTTCACCTTCTGCATCCCTGAAAGCATGGATCTCTTCTTCCTCTTGCGTTGGTTCATCGGCTACGGTAAAATCGTCTAAATCCAACGGTTTTTCCCCCTTTTTATTCATAGCGATCACCTCATTGGCCTTTTCAACCGTAAGTTGATAAGTTTTTGGGTTTTGCTCATCCCGGGGGTAGTGAAACCATATAACTCGTTTTAAGATATCCATTTTAAAGACCTTGGCTTGTCCTTTCTGGGTCTCCAATACAGCATCCTCCTCAGGAAAGTCCTCGAGGGCTTCAAGATAGGTTTCTAGCTCATAATTTAGACAGCATTTGAGCCTACCACATTGCCCTGATAATTTCAAAGGGTTGAGAAAAAGGTTTTGGTACTTGGCTGCAACGGTTGGTACGGCATTGAATTCAGTTAACCAAGTAGAGCAACAAAGTTCACGGCCGCAGTCCCCAATTCCTCCTATCCGGCCGGCTTCCTGTCGCAGACCGATTTGCTTCATCTCAACTTTGACTTTGAACTCACGACCAAGGCTTTTGATCAGTTCCCGGTAGTCAACCCTTCCATCGGCTGTGTAATAAAACGTGGCTTTGCGGTTATCTCCTTGATATTCCACATCGCTAATTTTCATGACAAGCCCCATCTCCTTGGCTAACCTGCGGGTTTCGAACATGGTTGGGAGCTCGCGCTCTTTAGCTTTTTTGTAGGTTTCAAGGTCTTTTTCTCCTGGCTTACGCAAGATTTTAGGCAGTTCAGCGTCATCACTAATGCCTTTTTTCTTCATCTGTAGTTTTACCAGCTCACCCTTCATGGTTACCGTACCAACATCATAGCCGGTATCAGTTTCCACAACTACCTGCTCTCCTGTTTCTAAATCTAATTGACGCGGGTTACTGTAAATTTCCTTACGGGTGGCTTTGAACTGGACTTCAACTTTTGGGCTAATTAGCTCATCATCTTCAAAATAGACGTTTGCCAACCAGTCATGGACATCCAACATATTCCCGCATGCTCCATTGTTTTTACATCCGGGATGGATCCCATCTTTATATTTTAAGCTGTTTTCGCAACTATTACATGTCATATTGGTTGCCTCTTTTATATTCTTAAAAGAAGCGCGTGCTGATAACAGGTGAGAATTGTTCAGGGGAAAAAATAAAGCTTCAAGTGGTTATGAATTGTAATAAGAATTTTTTTGCTTATTATATCCACTATTGAAAACGGTTCGAAAGCTTTTATACAAATTGATCGCTTGATTGAACACCTTAATCTATTTATAACTATCCAATGGCTGCAAATCTGAACAATGTCTTTATTAACCTCTAATTCAGCACTTTGCGCTTCATTAAAATACGGTTTATTTGCAAAGATAAATTAAAGAAAACAATTTTAGAACTAGCATTTCTTTCAATGTAGTAGTAGGCTTTATTAATGGCATCGTATATTTGCATAAAGGTTTCCTCAGTCACATAGCCAGCAAAATTTTCTGCAAATTCCATATCATCAGCTTTCAGTCTCCTTCCTTCTTTCATGCCTTCTCCCAGCAGAAATAACTCCTCAAGCATTTGTAACGCGTAGCTAAGGAAATTTTTTTGTTCTTCACGGCCCCTTGCGGCCATTTGGTTAGTCCATTGTATAAAATCCAGGCCATTTTTACGAAAGCAATACCGCATCCACTGGATAAATTGGGTGGAAAATTCTGATTCTCCGGATTTTGCCAGGCTCATGGCAGCCCTGAAATTACCATCAGCCAACTGAGCCACTTCCTGGGCTTCTGATTCTTTCACACTTAAATGGTCTTGCAGGGCATCGCTAATCTCGCGTGCATCAAGGGGTGGAATGCGAACTAATTGGGTCCGTGACAAAATGGTGTTAAGGATCAATTCTGAATTTTCAGCTACCAGGATGAAGTAAGTATCGGGGGATGGTTCTTCAAGTATTTTTAGCAATGCGTTGCCTTCTTTTCCCAACCGCTCCGGCATCCAGAGAATCATGATTTTTTTACCGCCTTCAAAAGGCTTAAGGGATAATTTTTTGATTATCTCGCGGCAATCATCTACACTGATATTACCTTGGCTATTTCCGGCTTGAATATGTTGAAGCCAGTCATAAAAATTCATGTAAGGGGTGTCAAGTAATGCCTGACGCCATTCTTTGATAAACTCATCACTAAGCCCCTCTTTATTTTGCTTTTTCACCACAGGAAAAGTAAAATGGACATCCGGGTGGATAAGCTTCTGGACTTTATGGCAAGCGTCACATTTTCCACAGGCATCATTTGTATCCGGGTTTTCACAAACGAGGTATTGAGAGAAAGCCAGAGCCATTGGTAAACCACCAGCTCCTTCGGGTGCTAAAAAAAGTTGTGTATTGCTTACTTTTCCGGTTCTTATGGTTTTAATCAGTTTTTGCTTGATTCGGTCCTGGCCAACTACCTGCGAGAAAAGCATTCTGTTATAATTTTAGCTACAAAGTAAAAAAAATGATAAGGCGTAAGAGGATTCCATCAGGTTTTTTTAATCCCAAATAATAGATGACTGAATCGCTTTTTTAAGGGCTTCCTGGTCCGAAAAGTTTTCCTCCTCATTATCGAAAAATATTTCAAGAATGAAGGGCTGGTCTCTCACTTGATTCAGTTTACTCAGCCCTTGCTGCAATGATTCCCAATCATTGGAAGCGAGGTATCCGCAATTATGCTGCTTGGCAGTTAGCTCAAAAGTTACGGTTTGTCTTGATGCAAAATAAGATTCAAGTTCGGGCTGCTCTTTAGCCCCTGATAAAGTTCGGAAAATACCGCCTCCATTGTTATTAAGGATTATGATTCCCAGGTTACCAGGGAGGTTACTTTGCCACAATGCGTTGCGGTCATACATTGAAGCTAAGTCTCCAATTATAATGTTAACCGGTTTATCGGTGACCATTGCATTGCCAACCGCTGTGCTTAAGCAGCCATCTATTCCACTTGTGCCCCTGTTAGCCCTGATAACTACATTATTAGCTAAAATCTCAGAAGAAAGGCCTACAAATTGAGCATGCCTGACAGGCAAACTATTGCTTAAATGCAGAATAGTTTCACTGGCTATGGACTGAAGGCAACTTTTGATTACCCGGCTTTCGGAAAATGTATTTTGCGCCTCAAGTTCTTTTTTGACGCCTTTTTCTACTGATTGGTTCAAAGCATTCCAATAATCTTTGTAATCATTTGAAATATTAGGCCAAAAGCGGCCGCCAACATCTTGTAGAAAAACGGATGGATCTGAATTAATAACAAGACTCAAAGCTCCGAAAGGATCTGGCATGTGATTACTATTGGTAATATGCCAATGTTCTAATGGTTGAAAAGCTTGTAAGTATTTTTTGAGAGATTTGCTCAAAATAGGTCCACCTAACGTAATAAGCAGGTCTGGTGCTAAATCCGGTTTATTCTGGGCAAGGGCTTTATTGAAAATTAAGTCCGCGTGATGAATGGCATCACCGACCTCCTGACAGTTGGATAAAAGATCCGGTATGAAAGCTACTTGCGTTCTTGAAGAAAAGTCACTAATCAAATCCTTTAAACCATGTTGACCGTTGTGAAGCCCAGCGATAAAAAGGACTTTGCTGTGGGCTTTAAGCTTGCGAGCTATTTTTGAATGATCAACCTCATTAATATGGGAACTTGTTTTCATGTAATCAACAACCTGTATATCATTATCAGGTTCAGGAAGAGGGCCATCAGGGTAAAAAGGCTCCTCGAAAGGAGCATTGACCTGAACAGGGCCAGGCATTTTCATAATAGCTGTATTGATGGCTTCATTAATACGTCTCCCCACTGTCCTCTTCTCAGTTTCACTTACTACTTGGGGTAAGTGAAAAGCTTTCTTAAGATTATCGCCAAAAATTCCTTTTTGATAAATAGATTGATTGGCTCCTTGGCCGATCCAATGATCGGGGCGATCAGCTGTAAAGGCTATAAGCGGTACTCCCTGCCAATATGCTTCAGCCATTGCGGGCCCTAAATTCAAAGCTGCAGTTCCTGATGTGCAGACTATTGCTACAGGTTGCTGGGTACTTTGGCTTATTCCCAAAGCCTTAAAAGCTGCCGACCTCTCATCTACAATGGTTAAAGTCTCAATATTAGGATGTCTTAGGAAGGAAAGGGCTATTGGGGTTGAACGAGAACCTGGAGACAGTACAATCCGACAAACCCCCTTTTGATAACATATCTCAGCGGCATTGACGAAAGTTTGATAAAGGGTGTTAAGGCCTCCTTTCATGGACTTTGATCATTATTCGATCAGGTCTAATAAGGTTTTCATCTTAGCCTCGGTTTCGTTATACTCCTCTTCTGATTGGGATCCCTTAACTATACCTGCCCCCGCATACAAACTACTTTTCGAACCATGGATCTCCATGCAACGCAAATTAACAAATAAATAGCTATTGTAATGATGGTATACGGGTCCTAAAAACCCTGAGTATAGCTCCCTATCAAATGGCTCTTCATTCCGGATAAATATCTGGGTTACGCTAAAGGGATAACCGCCAACAGCAGGTGTTGGATGCAGGCATTTGAGCAACTGCTTCCACGCTTGGTTTGTTTGACCATTAGAATTGGACTCGTAAAATGTTTTTAAATGATTAAGATTCCCGGCTTGTATGGTTTTTGGCCCGGATTTTTGATAATCGATCGCTAAATTTTCAAAACAATTTTCTATGTACTGAGCCACCAGGTCCTGTTCCTGTTTCTCCTTATCTGAAAAATCGTCTTGATCTTCGTCAGAACGAGTGCCAGCCAATGCCTCTGTATGGATGGATGAATCATCGAATGACAGTAAAAGTTCCGGGCTGGCGCCTACCCATGTACCATATTGAGGCGTACTGGTAAGGTGAACAAAAGCGTCTGGATAGGCCTGCTCTAATTGATGAAAATAAGCCAGCGTATTGAAATGATCCGGCAGACCGACAACCCGCTTATTGGTGTTTACAACCTTATCAAAGGAGCCGGCTTTTATTTGCTCTATACTGAATCGGACCAACTTTTTGTACGTATCTTTATCCAATCCTTCATCATTCGGTGGCTTGAAATGCCATGGCAGCGCCTCATCAATTTGGTTTTCAACTGGAAAGACTTCTGATGGCTGGATAGCTAATACCGATTCTTCATTATGGAATGGAGCTAAGATGAAGGTTTTTTGATCGGGTAAATCATTTAAGTTGAATGCTTCGCAAGGGCCGTAAATAATTTGGATTTCTGCTTCACCGGGTAATCGATAAAGGCTGATACCAAAATTATTATTTAGCGCTGCCTTACAAACGGCGGCAACCTCTTCCTTATTCATCGTTTTATTGTGGTGGTCAACAGCCATGAAATACTTTTCTACTTTTATCTTCATTGATTATTGAAAAAAGACAAAGTTAAGCATGCTTTAAAAGGAAAAAATAGCAAAAAATTATTTGGTAAGAAGTTTATTACGGCAGGCATTTTTATCGGCGTAAGCGTAGAGGGGTATTCTTTTAATTAAATCATTTGGAAAGTTTGGTATGATGGCCCTTTATCATATAGTATTCAAGAAAGCAGGCTTTTTATTTTACCAACCATTTTTCCAAGAGCAATCTCAGTAAATGGGAAATCTTACCAACCAAACCATAAAGTGAATTGACTAATAGAATTTTTTGGTATTAAAAAATAGCGATGCTATTTTAAGCGCTCATTTGTATTATTAGTTCAAATTCATATAATCTGAGCACTATGTGGTTAATCATCGCTCTACTTATTTCTTATTCATTTCACGCATTCTCTTCTGAAGGGTCTTACTTTGTTGCAGTGCTCTACCAATTTCTCTGAATTTAGAACGTTCGAGCCCAATATCTTCCAAAGCCTTAACCATTCTTTGCTGGCTCTTTTGCTGGAGTTTTTGGATTTCTCTCTGAGCATTCCTGAATTTCTTCATCTCTTGATCTGAGATGTCAGCTTTACTTCTATCGGATTGTGAATTGGGATTTTTTTGCGTTCCCTGCTTTTGTTGGACAATGGCTTTGTACCGATCTTGAGTTAGACCTGCATCTTTAATGGCTTTTTCCATTTTTGGCAAGGATTCTTGCCTGATCTTTCTCATTTTAACCCTGGCTTCTGAATATTTCTTCAGGTTTTTATCGGAAACATTGGTGTCTACCTCCTGAGGTTCTTCTAAAGCTTTTCTGCTTGGTTCTTTCTCGCTCCGTGAACGATTTTCTTTTGATTCAGTTTCCTGATCACCCTGCTTTTGAGCTTGCACCCCACCATTAAAGCACACTGCCATTAGTAGCGTCAAGATCAATAAATTTCCTGTCGTTTTGCTGATGCTTTTCATTATGTTCATATGCATTATTTGCTTTGGAGGGTTAAACGGCAAAATTAAAAAAAGTTAAAGATGGCGATTGTTTCTCGAAGTACTATCTAAAAAACTGCGTTTATGATCTTTGCTTATGCCGTTTTGAAAAGAATCGACATGGGTCAAGTGAATTGTTTTTTTAGCAGGCATGCTTAAGTATTTGAAAACTGATCATGGTTGTATGGTAAATCTTCTATAGTAGCAAGAATTCAGGTTTAGCTTATTCCTTTTTCTTTAAAGGCCCTAATACGGAAAATTATACTTGGGAGGCTTGAGACGGTCGTTATTTCCAGTTTTAATTTATTGCTCAAACAAGGTTAGTTACCAGCGTTAAAAAAGAATAACAAAAAAAGGGTCAGCTTAAAACTGACCCTTTTCTAATTTGGGATAAAACGAGAAATAGCTTTTACTATCACATTATACTTTATTGGCCATTCCCCATGTTTTCCTTTTGTTGCTGACTTCGGATTTTACGGAATTTTTCCTGAAGGCTTTTACTTTGCTGGATAGCCCGCTGGGTATTTTGCAATTCTTGCTGGGTCATACCCATTTCATCTAAAATTTCCTTCATTTTTTGCTGATTCTTTTGTTGAATCTTTTGCATTTTTTGCCGAGCATCCTGGAATTTCTCCATCTTTTCATCACTGACGTCACTGCCACCTTCTTGACCTTCCTGGCCTTGCATACCGCCTTTTTGCTGTTGGGCAATCGATCTGTACTCTTCCTGAGATAGCCCTGATTCCTCTATAGCATCTTGCATAGCCTCCCTGGGGCTCATGGCTTCATTAAGCTTTTTGCTTGCTTTAGCAAATTTTTCCAACTGTTCATCAGAAATGTTGGTGTCTACCTGCTGGGCTTGTTCTAACTGTTTACGTGCGTCTTGTTGGTTTTTTGACCCTTTTTCCTGGGATTCCATTTCCTGTTTGTTGCCTTCGCCACTGGTATTATCTTCACTGTTATCACTTCCACTGGAACAGCTTACCAGTATTCCCGCGAACATGAATAAAAAGCTAATCCCTGTCAATTTCAACTTCTTCATTTGTTTCATAAATTTTTCGTTTTGATAAAATAATTGAAGTTCAAATTTCTGAATTTTCATACAAAAAACATAGGCTTTAAGCTGGGGTTTTGATGTTTATTTGCAGCTAATTAATAACCCAATGACTTTTCACCTTACTTTGAAATTAATTATAGTTTGTAAGTAATTAAAATGCAAAAGTGATCTTACTGAACACATAGGGTGTTGATTCATGGAGCTGACTTATTTCATTGATTGAATGTATTTGGCTAGGCTACAATCAGGTTTACTTTTTTCTTTAGGATATTTATCAAGCTTTTTTTAGCACTGTTTAACTGTAAATTTTTATCATCGGCTATTTATCGGAATTTGGGGCTATTTAAGAAACGATTTTTTTAACGACCAGATAAACTATATAATAGCTAACACGATGTTTAAAAGTAACACTTTCTAATTTAAGAAAGATGTATTTTACAGTGGCAATATTTTGAGCTATAATTTAAAAAAAGGCTGTAATGCTCAAAGAAGTAGATAGTAGGCCGCTATTTTATTTTCGATGGAAGGCTTATGGTTAGCATAAAAACTGATCTAAAACCCATTCAAAAAACAGGTTTTAAAGTTTTACTTGTAATCTTTTTACTTAGTTGGAAGTAAATTAAATTACAAAGCAATCAGGTCAGGCAACCAGTTTCAACTTAAACAGGTTTATAGATGAAGTTAATTGGGGCTGTAATTAGGGGCCTCTTTGGTAATGGTAACATCATGGGGATGGCTTTCCCTAATACCGGAGGATGTGATAACGATCAACTTCGCTTGCTGCAAGCCTTCAATGGTTTCAGCACCAGAATAGCCCATACCGGCTCTGAGGCCACCTTTATATTGGTGCATTACTTCAGATAGCGTTCCTTTGTATGGTACCCGCCCAACGATGCCTTCTGGTACCAATTTTTTAATTTCCTCTTCAGGATCCTGGAAGTAACGATTTCCAGAACCTTGTTTCATGGCTTCGACAGAGCCCATTCCCCTGTATGTCTTGAATTTGCGGCCTTCGTATATGATTGTTTCACCGGGAGACTCTTCAACACCGGCAAATAATGATCCTGCCATGACAGTACTGGCACCCGCTGCAATGGCTTTAACAACATCACCGGTATATTTGATACCGCCATCTGCTATAACAGGAATGCCTGTACCTGAAAGAGCTTTAGCACTCTCATAAACAGCTGTTAATTGAGGCATGCCAATACCTGCTACCACACGGGTGGTACAAATGGAGCCAGGACCAACACCTACTTTTACAGCATCGGCTCCGGCATCAGCAAGATCTTTGGCTCCCCCGGCAGTAGCTACATTGCCTGCTATTAATTCAATATCGGGGTATTGTCGTTTGATTGCTTTGATCCCCTCCAGAACGCCTTTTGAATGCCCGTGAGCCGAATCTATCACAACCAGGTCTACGCCGGCATCCTGTATGGCATCTATTCTTTCAAAAACATCGTCACTAACAGTCACTGCCGCTCCAACGCGAAGCCTGCCATAATCATCCTTACAAGCATTTGGGTGATCTTTAACTTTCTTGATATCCTTGAAAGTGATCAAACCCCTCAGGGTGTTGTCATTTTTAACAACAGGAAGTTTTTCGATTTTGTATTGTTTCAGAATAGATTCCGCTTTGCTAAGATCCACACCATCCCTGGCTGTAATAAGGTTTTTGGTCGTCATGATTTCGTTGACGGCCTTATCGTGTTGTTTTTCAAACCTTAAATCCCGGTTGGTAAGAATACCTTTTAAGTTGTGGTCTTCATCGACAATGGGTATACCTCCGATTCGGTTATTTCTCATGATATCAAGCGCATCACTTATCGGGGCGTTTTCCTGCAATGTAATGGGATCCTGAATCAAGCCACTTTCAGATCTTTTGACTTTCCTGACTTCAGCGGACTGCCTTGCGATGGTCATATTTTTATGAATGACACCAAGACCTCCTTCCCGAGCAATGGCTATTGCTAACTCCCCTTCCGTTATGGTATCCATGGCCGCAGAAATAATCGGGATGTTGATGGATAAATTCCGGGTAAGCTGGGTTTTCAAATCTACCTGGGAAGGCATTATTTCTGAATGAGCAGGTGCTACTAACACATCATCATAAGTTAACCCTTGGTTGATGAATTTATCCTGATCTAATTGCTGCATAATTACCCTGCTCGTTTTATAATAGTAAAGCTTTAAAAGCTAATCTCATTCAATTGCCTTGCAAACAAGTATGAATAGCGGAAAATTCCTTCTAAGTTTGATGATTGCTACTGGCTTTGACGTTAACGGATTGAATGGCCATTAAAAAGCGTACTTTTCATTCGTCAAGCTTAATTGCTAATACTTTCATAAAAGAAGAAGGCAACTATTGACCTCGCCACTTTACTTCTTCTACACCCAAATCTTTCGCCATTTTCCTGGCTAAAACAAAGAAAAAATCCGATAAACGGTTAAGATAGGTGATAATAGCAGGATTGACTCTTTCATTTTCGTTAAGCTGAACAGTTTTGCGTTCAGCCCTTCTACAAACGGTACGATTGATGTGGCAATAGGATATAACAGGGTGTCCACCGGGTAAGATGAAATTTTTAAGCGGTGGCAGTTCTTGTTCAATGTTATCGATTTCTTTTTCCAGATTTTCGATTTCGGTTTCAGTAATATCCGGTAATTGCATTTGATCCTTGCCATCCGAAGCCAATACAGAGCCTATAGCAAACAGATGGTGTTGGGTGTTATACAAGAATTCCCTAACCTTTTCATCATTGATAGAGTCCCTGATCATACCTACATAAGCATTCAGCTCATCGACTGAACCATAGGCATCAATTCGATAATGAAATTTTGCTACTTGAGTACCACCAATCAAAGAAGTGGTGCCGGCATCTCCTTTACGCGTGTAGATCTTCATTGAATCAAGTCTTTTATATTTGGGTTTTTAAACATATGAGAAACAAAAGTACCAATTCATAGTTTGTAAAGGGATCAGTTCTCAGGAAGTTTGTCTTTTTTAGCAGGCTCATTGACCTGGTCACTGTTCACATTACCATCCATCAGGTTCACTATTCGCCTGCTGTAATCAGCGATATCCGGTTCATGCGTTACAATAATGATCGTATTACCTTTATCATATAAGCGGTCAAATAACCCCATGATCTCATGAGAGGTCTGACTATCAAGATTGCCGGTTGGTTCATCTGCAAGGATGATAGAGGGGTTATTTACTAACGCCCTTGCTGCTGAAACCCGCTGACGTTGCCCTCCGGACAATTCATTGGGTTTGTGATTAATCCGGTCTGCTAAGCCAACATCAGTAAGGGCTTTTTCTGCCATTTCCAGGCGGGCTTGCTTTTTATGGCCAGCATAAACCAATGGTAGCGCAACATTTTCCATTGCCGTCATCCTGGGGATCAGGTTGAATGTTTGAAATACAAAGCCTATTTCCTTGTTGCGAATAGCCGCTAATTCATTGTCTGTCATTTTGCTAACATCTACGCCGTTTAAGGCGTAATAGCCGGTAGTGGGCGTATCAAGGCATCCCAGAAGGTTCATCAAGGTTGATTTCCCTGAACCGGAAGGGCCGGTCAGAGCAACATATTCATTACTGTTGATTGACAGATTAATGTTACGAAGCGCATAGATCTTTTCAGTACCAATCTCATACACTTTTGAAATAGCTTCTGTCTGGATGATGTTTTGGCCCATTAGCGATCAAAAACTTTAGGCACCTTGAAATAGTCTGAATCCTTTTCCGGTGCATTTTTCAAGGCTTCTTTCTTGGTAATGACTACACTGGGATCATCATCCCGGAAAGGATTCGTCTCTTCGGTCATGAACACCAGGGGTTCTACATTCTTGGTGTTGACCTCATTCAGTTTTTCGCACATATCAAGGATATTGTTCAGGTCCTTTTGCATGGCCTTTTTTTCTTTATCTTCAAAAGAAAGCTTTGCCAGAAATGCCACTCTTTCCACTATTTGATCATTGATCTGCATAGGCTCCATTTTTCTCGTTACGAAGGTATCAGTTTATATGGTATTTATCAACTCGGTACATTTTGCTATGGCTTTACCAAACCTTATTTTCCAAAGATCCTTCTAAGTAGTAACAATGATGAATTTGATCTTATCATAAGGTAATAGAAGCCGCAAACCCTTTAACAACAAACCACCTGCTGCAATAGATTGACGGCCATGTTTCCTTTTAAGATGCTTTAAACTTTTCAGGGAGCATTGTAAATCCACTACTCTTTTCATGTTGTGAATTTAATGCTTATAAGATTATAGCCTTTGATTGTTCTTTAAAAGCCGTCTATTCATATTATGTTCCAATTTGCACTTTAGCTTAAAATTTTGCCCTAAGGCCCTTCATTATTTAGCCCTAAACAACTCAACCCTTAGTCGGATTTAAGTTAATCGTACCTTAGTTAATTTTAATCTTTTTAAAAAACTTTTTAATCGAAAAATCGATGAATGTTAGGTTATTGGCTAATAAATTTGTATTGTTTCCAATATGGAATAAGGGTTTATTTAGACTGACAATTTTATTACAAACATTGAAGGTTAAAAGGGTATGCGTTACTTAATGATGTACGCTAATTTTTCGTATATGTTAGCATGTCGTCTAGCGATCTTTTGCTTTTTATGGCTAATACTCTTTACGAATTTAAGTTTTGGCCAGAATTTCGGAAATCAACAAATCATTGGTTTTTCAAACAATGGCCCTAAGGAAGTGATCGCAGCAGATATTGACGGAGACGGTAACAAGGATGCTTTAGCAGTTTCTTTCTGGAATGCTAAGCTTAATTGGTATGAAAATGTCGGTAGTGGGTCATTCAGTACTAAATTGGTTACCAACCAAATATTTTTTGGCAATGACGTGGATGTAGCGGATGTGAACGGTGATAATCACCAAGACATTATCACAGCATCATCCAACTTTATTAAGGTATTCTTAAATAATGGTAGCCAGCAGTTTTCACTTCAATTTTCCGATGGATTTAGCAACAGCGATGCTAAGAATGTTAAAGTAATTGATATTGATCAAGATGGGGAAGAGGAAATAGTGGCTTCCCTTAACGGTCCTAACGAGATAGTATGGTATGATAAAAAAGGTAACCAGCAGTGGGTAAAACAAACACTTATCAAAAGTTCAGATGATATAAGTGACTTAGCTATCGAAGACCTAAACAATGATGGTAAACTCGATATCATTTATGCCTCTAAAAATAGCAATTCGGTCGCGTGGTTTAAGGATACTGGCCAGATGAGCTACAAGAGAAAGGTCATAAGTAAAAAAGCCGGTGGAGCTAATTCTATTGATATAGCGGATTTTGATTCTGATCAACAAAAGGATATTGTATCAGCTTGTGTTTCAGATAATAAGGTGGTTCTATACAGAAATATTGGAAACGCCAATTTTACCACCCAAATTGTTAGTAATAACATCTCCAAAGCTTATGATGCTGAAGCGGGAGATCTAAACCAAGACAATAACATTGATATTGTTGCAGGCTCTTATAATAATGATGAAATATACTACTACCAAAATACAGGTTCTGGCAATTTTATTGTTGATACCATTACTTCCAATGCTGACGGGCTAACTAGTATTTCCTTATCGGATATGAATGGGGATGATAAAGAAGATATTTTATCTGCTTCATACAATGATTTCAAAATAGCATGGTATGAAAATCAACATGTTGCAACAAAGCCAACAACTTACGACACCCTCATGCCGGTTGCCTGTGGAAGTTATACGGTGCCTAGTGGTGATGAAACTTACACCAAAAGTGGAACATACCAAGATACTATAGCCAATGCGAATGGCGGTGATAGTGTCTTAACTATCTACTTGGGTATTGCTAAATCCTATGACACTTTAAATAAATCTGCTGTGAATAGCTACACTGTCCCGAGCGGTGATGAAACCTATACAACCAGCGGTACTTACCATGATACCATTCCTGGTCAATCCGGCTGTGATAGCCTATTAACCATTCATGTTACCATTAAACCGCCTTCTAACCCATTTGCGGATTCATTAACTGCATTAAAGTTTGATGGCCAGGATGATTATGTAAGTGTCGATTCTATTCCATCAGAAATCGTTGGAAACAGTTTTTCGGTTAGTTTATGGTTTAAAGACTCAGGCTCAAATAAAAAGATGGAGTCTTTGTTCTCAATAAACACCCAAAGTGGCGGTAACAGGTTCTTATTATACGACAGCTTTGTTTATCCTCGTCAAACCGGTAAAAATATTCCGTTTAATGGTCATCTGTACGCCAATGAATGGAACCATATTGGGGTTTCCTACGACCATCATCATCATTTATTAAAGGTTTATTTAAACGGCCAATTGGATACAGGATTGAGCACTTCTATTAATATTGCTAGCACTGATAAAATTTCATTTGGGCAGGATTGGGATAAAGGCAAAACCACCGCTCATTTTTCCGGTAAAATGGATGACATAAGGATTTGGGATACAGCCTTATCTCAAAGCGGCATAACCGACAAGTTTTGTCAAAATCTAAAATACAACCAGAATAATTTAGTATCTTACTGGAATTTCAACACTGGCCGAGGTACCCTTGCAAAAGATGTGGCAAGGGCTTATATTACAGGTAAACTTAAACCTACAGGCCAAGGACCAAAATGGGTAACAACCCAGAAAAACTATTGCAAAGGACCAACCGGTAATTGCTTGGAATTTGACGGAAATGACGATTATGTTTCTGCGACAAGTTTACCTCAAGGGGTAACGAATGGTGATTTTACAATTTCAACCTGGTTCAAGGACTTAGGACCCAATCAAAAGAAAGGTCCCGAAACGCTTTTTGCCATCAACACCCAAAGTGGTGGAAACAGACTGTTGGTTTATGAAGACAAAGTATTTGACCGCCAAACCAATAAAAATATTCATTACAATCAACAGTTAAAGCCAAATACCTGGCATCAAGTAACGGTCACATACAACGACCAACAAAAAAGACTTAAGGTTTACTTGAATGGCAACCTTGATACTTCTTACGGGACAAGCATTACAGTTGCCAGTTCGGATAAAGTTTCCTTGGGCCAGGATTGGGACGGTGCAAATACTACAGCGCATTTCAGGGGTTTAATGAATGAAGTCAAAATATGGGATGAAGTCAGGAACCCCAGCCAGGTAAAAAAGGATAAGTGCGATTTTACCTCAGCCGGAAATAACCTTGTCAATCATTGGTCCTTTGATACCAAGCAAAAAGATAGTGTTTATGACGTTCTCGGGAGTGTAGATGGCAGCCTCAAACCCAACCCTAAAAACGGTCCGCAGTGGACTTTCAGGGTTAATGATTATTGCCAGAACAAGCCTTCCGGTGGAAAAACCAACAACCCAAATGCCTTGAAATTTGATGGAAAGGATGATTACCTGTCCGTGGATTCATTTCCTTTTTCACAGATCAAGCAAAAAGATTTTACCATAAGTACCTGGTTCAAGAACTTAAGCCCATCAGGCAGCAATGAAGAAGCTTTACTTGGCTTTAACACACAAGCAGGGAAGAACAGGTTACTCGTTTATACCAATAAGGTTTTTAACCCGAGTTCCGGCAAAAATGTAGCTTACAATGCCAACCTGGCTAACAATGCGTGGCATAATGTAACGGTATCCTACAGCCATGCCCAGGATTCGGTAAAGATTTATCTGAACGGTAAATTGGATACGACATTGAAGGTATCCTTAAGCTTTACCCATTCTGATCAGTTTTCTATTGGCCAGGAATGGGATAACAATAAAAATACAGCTCATTATTCAGGGTTAATAGATGAGGTAAAAGTTTGGGACACGCTTAAGCCTGTTCAGCAAATTAAGGCCATTGATTGCGATACTTTAAGTCCGAATAGTTTACTGGCTTATTGGCACTTTAACAATGGCCCCAATGCTTATGCTGAAGAAATGATTAACCAGCGCAAAGCCTACTTGAAGCCATCCAGGAGAAACGGCCCTCAATGGGTCAGGGATTCCTTTGACCGGCGGGATTGCTCTTCGAATGGAAGTAAAAATCATTACAGGCAAAGTTGTAATCATTTTGTTCAAAAGGTTGCTGGCTTCTCCCAAGGTTTGACAGTTGGTAAGCAAAACATTAAAGCTAATAGGTCCAATGCTTCGAGTGTATTAGGGCAGCCAAGCAGTCAAGATTTCTTTAGCCTGGGTTTTTACAATCAATCCTTTATAACCTTAGCATTTGATTCCTTAATGACGGGTAAGCTCAATATTTATGAAACCACCTGGAACAGTACCAATTACCTGGAAAAAGCCGGTGTGTATGTCAGTCAAGATCAAACTAGTTGGCACTATGTAGGAGAGGCTACAAACCAAAACAACTTAAAAGGAGATCTTCATCCTTACACTTTTCATCTGGATTCCATCCGGTTTAAATATGTTAAGGTGGTCAATACCACAGATTCGACCCAATTTGGGAGTAATGGCGATGGTTTTGACCTGAATGCTGTATGTGCCGAAAAGAAGGCTTCTGGCCAAAAGCCGGTAGCTGGATTTTGTTATGACACGCTTAGCAAAAAAGCGTGTGATCAGTATACCCTCCCAAGTGGGTCCAGAACTATTAACCAAAATGGGACTTACTACGATACTTTGTCAAACGCCAATGGCTGCGACAGTATATTGACCATCAATCTTTCTTTTGGTGATACCAGTTCATCCACCATAAACCGAACGGCCTACAATAGCTATACGGTCCCGAGCGGCGATGAAACATATACCAGTAACCAAACCAGCAGTGGTTTTGCTTTTACCTTGAACGGGCAACTCAAAAGTATTAAAGCCGATAGTAGTCAGGTTATAAACAGAAAACCTACCGGAGTGAAAGCATTTGGTCCAGGCAGTGTAGATTTTAATGGAAATAGCGCGGTGGATGTTCCGGTTGTAAAAAACCAAAACCAAATCCTCTTATGGGACCGGGTAAAAGGAATTCATGATACATTGGATGTGTCCATTGCACCGGTAAAGACAAGCAAAACTTTACTGAATGTAGGCTACTGGAAAGGCTCCGGACCATCGATTTTTTATGCCGATGCCAATTCGCAAAGCATATTCCGGGTGAGTCCGGGTAATAACCCCTCTTTGGTTACATCCACCGGAAATGGTATCGATGGCATTTATGGTATTACCGATTTTGATGGAGATGGAAAGAATGAATTGGTGTTCGCGGATGCTTCCCAAACCGTTCGTTACTTAAATGACAATGGGGTGATTCAATCAACAGGTGTTACTGTGGGTTCGAATAATGGCCTTGGTTTGGGTACTCTGGCAGATTTTAATGGTGATTGTAAGTCCAGTGCCCCTATTGTAAACGGCAGCAATGAAATTCAACTTATTGGGCCTAATGGTGTAAAGACTACTATTCTATCCGGTAATACAGTGGAAGCCATAAAAGCGCCCATAGCCACTTTGGATGTGGATAATGACAATGCTTCGGAAGTGGTCTTTCAAAAAGATGATGCTCCTTTCTCGGGTAGTTTAATGTATGTAGATGACGTCAGGGGAAGCAATGTCCCGAAGTTTGTTAATGACCATAATGGGAATAAAATTCAAGTAGATGAGGAAAGAGGGGTGGTCCGAATAGGAAAACCCAACAGCCTTGGTACCGGCGGTTGTGTAGGCACTGTAAAGGATACCCTGACTAATGCAGCCGGCTGTGATAGCATACTTACGATCAACCTTAACCTGATCCCCAAAAAAAGTAAAAATTTAAGCAGTGGTTGCTTTACCGTGAAACACCTTTATAACCAATCGAACCCGCAAAAGGGTACCGTTACCAAACGTTACCGGGTCATTAACAATTGTAATAAAGGATGGAGCAATACGGCTTTTGAATTGAAGCCCGGTACGCAAGCATTAAGCCATGCTTCTGAAGGCAATTATCCGGTAGAAAACACAACCAACAACCCATTTCACAGCATAAAGTTTGAATGTAATAAGCCGGATTGTTTCAAAAACGGGGCATCCGAATGGTTTCAGTTTACCATAAATGCAGGAGATCAAATTAGCCCCATGCGAGTTGCTAGTAAGGCAGGGTTGAATCAGGGCACGGTTTCCTTTGACAGCGAAAGTGATGAGGAAGGGGACCAATCCAACACAAGCGGATTTACATCCACAAATACCAATGAATTTTCTATTTATCCGAATCCTGTTTCTTTCGGAGACCGATCCGTCACCATTCAATGGCAAAAACCGCTTGAAAAAGCTACTAATATTCGGATACACAACATGAAAGGTGAGGCCCTCAAAAGGGATAAAGTGGCTAAAAATAGTAAACAGATTACTTTGGAGACTGATCAGTTAAAAAAAGGAATTTATCTAATTAATGTTCAAGGTCAGGGAAGTCAAAAAATTGTTGTACAGTAGGTATAAATGATGAAATTATGCGAGTTTTGAATTTTAATTTTGGTTTAAGTAATTTAACAGGCTGCGCCTTTGGATTACTTATTGTTGGTTTATTATTAAGCGGTAAAATGATCAAAGCCCAGCCCGGGGATGCTATAAAATTGAATGGATCAGATGAGTATGCTGAGGTTGACGCCGTATCAGATGATGTAAATAGTTCTGATTTAACCGTAACCGCTTGGTTTCAATCAACCGATACTAATGCTAAAGAAACTGTGTTTGCATTTAATCCAGATGATGGTTCAAATCGTATCTTGATATATGATCGTTCTGTTTTTGATAACCAAAAAGGGACTGACGTTTTTTACAATTCCAATAACAAATCAAAATTTGATGATGGTAATTGGCACCATGTTGCTGTAGTTCTTGATAACGGCAGTAATACATTAACTGCCTATATTGATGGTGTTAAGAAGTTTAGTTACAATACGACAGTTTCAATCCAATCCTCTGATGTGGCAAGCATTGGGCAGGAATTTGATGGCGATACCACTAGCAGCGGTACCTCAGCTCATCTTAAAGGTGAAATTGATGAAGTGAGGGTTTGGAGTGAGACCAGGAGTATCTCTGAGATAAGAGATAATATGTGCTTAGAATTATCAGGTAGTGAAACAAACCTTGAAGGGTATTGGAAGTTTAATGATGGGCCAGGCAATACTATTACTGACTATGCCGGGAGTAATAATGGGACTTTGAAAAATAACCCAAACAGGGTTGTTTCCGATGTACCTTTGGGAGATGATAGAAACAGACTTTATAAAAGTAGTGGGTTGACTACCAGTGATCAAATTGCCAATGCTCCGGTTGCTGGTGATCAATTCAAGATTAATGACTTTACCGGGTCTCCGTCTGGTGCTCAATTAGTTAGGGTTGATAATGAACCGAATAATACCAACACTCAATCTCCTGTCCAAAATATTTCCAGTTCCCGCTATTGGGTTGTTGTAATAATTGGTGGTAGTAGCCCATCCTATGATGTTACTTACCAATACAATGGCCATCCAAATTGGTTTAATGGTTCAGAAGGGGATTTAACATTGGCATCAAGGCCGACTAACTCCTCTATGCAATGGAGTGAACCCTCAGGCGTTACCCAGGATCAAAATTTAGATAAATTAATCTTAGCCAACCAAACAGGAACAGAATATACTTTAGGATCTACCTCCAGCAGCAATCCCTTACCTGTTGAACTTGCTAACTTCAATGTTGAGAAAAGGAATGATATTGCTAATATATCCTGGGAAACGGCGTCAGAAACCAATAACAGCCATTTTTTGATTCAGCGAAAGACCGGTGATGCATGGCAAAAGGTGGGCAGAGTAGAAGGACACGGTACCAGCACTGAATCCCACCAATATACCTATACTGATGAAAAACCACAGCAAGGAGCTAATTATTATCGCTTAAAACAGGTGGATTTTGATGGTAGCTACGAATATTCAAAGATCAAGTCTGTGAAATTCCGGGAGGGTTCAAGTACTTCCGGAACTACCGTTCAGGTGTTGGAAAACCCCGTTCAGGAAAATGTTCGGCTCAATATTCAAAGTCTGGCAAGGCAAAATATGACCTACCATATGCTTAATGGGCAAGGCCGTCTTGTTCGAAAAGGTCAATGGGAATTAAACGAAGGACAAAATGGTGTGCGCTTGAATGCCCAGGATTTACAGGCCGGAACTTATTTCCTGAAAGTTAAAACCAATGAAACGGTTATCACCAAAAAGCTAATTAAGTAGCAGGGTATCATTAGCTTGGTTAAGCTTTAAGCAAAAAGCAAACCTGGTTTGATAAAATATTCCAAAGTTACTTGGGTGATAAGGACTAACCCACTGGGTAACAATAATCCGGATTTGGTTCTTTAGCCGAAGCCAGGTTCAATTTACTCTGCACCGTAGTGCTAGTTAGTAGATACTTCAATGGATTGATGAAAAAGCTCATAACATTGGTATCCCTTAGAATTGTTAACCGCCATCAAGCTTTATCAACTTACCTCCCTATCTCTATTTGCAGGATGGGATTATAGCTAAATTTTAGCGGCTTAGAGGTAATGTTATGGGTTTTATAATTGTTTTTGGTCTCCCCTTACACTTACTTTAGTGGCTTCCTGCTCAGTAATGGGTCCTTTTAAACTTCTTTAGCCTAAATTTAATCGACTTAAGATTGTGATCCATCTAATATTTGAAATTCAAAAGTTTTAAGTTATTTCATTTGTATATTGATTTAGTGGAAAGAAATGATCTACCAAAACCAATTTTTATGAAACGCTCAGAAGTAATCAATATTCGCTTATTTACGAGCTATTTGATAGCAGGCTTGGTTTTAGCAGGCACAAGCTTTAACGGCTTTTTAAGCGCTCAACCTGGGAATGCTATAAATTTTGATGGGAATAATGACTATGTTGAAGTCTCTGATGATCAAACATTAAGGCAAACGACTTTTACGCTTGAAACTTGGTTTAAAACCGGCGGCGGCTCTGATGCCATTCTTACTATGGTTAACCGCCAGGCAAGTGGCTCTTTCACCAAAAGGAATTTTTGGTTGGTTATTGACAATGGGTTTAATTTTGGTAATTCTTCGCCCGGAGCAGTATCATTTAGGTCTTCAGACGGAAGCAGCGTTTTGTTCACATTAAGCACCGATGCTTCTAATAACTATGATTACCGGGATGGGAATTGGCATCATGTAGCTGTTGTAGTGGATGACAATAATAACAGTGCTGAAATGTTTTTGGATGGCGTTTCCGTTGATAACTTGTCCTATTCCGGGAATGTTTGGGTTAACAGCGCGCCAATGCTCATTGGTAAAGAAAATGGAAGCGGAAGGCATTTTAAAGGCGATATAGATGAAATGCGCTTTTGGAGCAATACAAGAACCCAAACTGAGATTCAAAAATACATGCATCAAAGCATAGACAATCCAACAGCGAAAAGTAGTTTAAAGGCTTATTACGATTTCAACAGTGGTTCAGGTTCAAATTTGGAAGATAAATCAACAAGTGGAAGTAATAATGGCAATAATGGTACCTTGAAAAATTCACCCCAATGGGCTTCTTCTGATGCGCCCCTGACCAATGCAACTAGCAAATTGGGGGTTGGTAACACTTATTATAAAAATTTAAAAGGAATATGGAGTGTTAGAAACACGGCCACCTCAGAAGGCCTAAAGGTTTCCGAAAATGGTAATAATCCTTTTGGTGCAGGTGATCATTTTGTTTTTGCCCATAATGGTGGCAGCGGGCGAAATACTACCAATAAAACCATAAATACCGTTGCAGGTTATTCCGGCTCAAGCACTGTGGAAAGCCGCCTTAATCGTAGATGGCATATTGATGAAAATGCCGGGGGTAAAAATGTGGATTTAACTTTTAAGGTTACCAACGCCGGAGTTACCCGGGGAATCAACAACATTAATTCGGCCAGCGATTATGTGCTTATTCAAACTGATCTTAACACTAATAAAATTGTACAGTCAGGACAATCCGGTAGTTCATCGAATAACACGGTTTCTTTTACGAATGTCGACATAAATAGCACTTATACACTGGGGACGACCAACGAATCGGGTTCATCTCTTCCTGTGGAACTTACCCATTTCAAAGCTCGGAAAGCAGAAAGCCAGGTCGTTTTAGACTGGGCCACAGCCTCCGAGACCAATAACAGCCATTTTCTGGTTCAGCGAAAAACCGGTGATGCCTGGCAAGCGCTTGGTAGAGTAGAAGGTCACGGAACCAGCACTGAAGCCCGCCATTACACCTTTACTGATGACAAACCTCAAGAAGGAGCTAATTATTACCGCTTAAAACAGGTGGATTTTGATGGTTCCACCGAATATTCAAAGATCAAGTCTGTGAAATTCAGCGTGGGTTCAGGTGCTTCAGGAACTATCGTTAAGGTATTGGAAAACCCGGTTCAGGAAAATCTTCGGCTCAATATTCAAAGTCAGGCAAGGCAAAATATGACCTACCACCTGCTTAATGGGCAAGGCCGTCTTGTTAGAAAAGGTCAATGGACATTAAAAGAAGGGCAGCAGGGTATTCGTGTGAATGCTCAGGATTTACATTCCGGCACTTATTTCCTGAAAGTTCAAACTGGTGATACGGTTATCACAAAAAAGCTAATTAAGTAGTGGATTTTATTATCGATTTTGAGGGGCTTTAATTCAGAATTATTTTTCATATTTGAATTAAAAGCCGGGGTTCGGGTGATGATTATCAATAACATCTTCAGGAATATTCAAAGTTTTAAGGTTTCCCTGCAAACTGGGGTCCATCACCCTAAGCCTTATAAAAGCAATGAATGGTTTAAGGGGGCAAGCAAAGTTTTAAGGGTTAATTGCTGCTTAATCAGATAAGCAATGAATGGATTCCCTTCTTTTGGGGATAATCTATATTCATCTCAAACAGGGGGGTGAAACCCGTTGCTATGGTAAATTTTCAAGCCAATAGCCAGGTTTATCAAAACTGAATAGGTTTTTTTTAATTTTTACCGTTGTATTGCATCTAAAACCTCCAGGGTAAGCGCAGAGTCTCGAAACCCTGCGCTATGTATTGATAGCCATTAACTACCTTATTTCCAGTTATTTCAACCAAGTTTCTACGGTATTTCAAGTTATTTCACAATCACCTTCTTCGTCTGCACCGCTTCATCCGTCTTCACCTGCAGCAGGTAAAAACCGGCCGGTAAATGTTTAACACTGATTTAAAGGCTGCCTTCAGATGAACTATCAATTAGCAGGCTGAAAATTAACCGACTCTATCACCACCTCCTGTGGCTGACCATCGGATGGCGGATCTCCAACTCCCCAACTGTTGGCACAACCACAGCATTGTTCTGATTGATCATCACTGTCATCCTTATCATTCAGCCAGAAATTCAAATGAACTTGTTCCCCTGAAGGTTCTGGAATACCACTTCCTGTATACTTAAACTCAGCATAATCCTGAAGGCCGTTATTGGATTTAAAATGGATCATGTTCGAAGTCCATTTGAAAGAAAACCTTTGATTCCGGCTTGCCTTTTGTACCTTGTAGTGATGACCATCATTGTGCGTGGGTTTCCAGCCATTACCCCCCTTCTCGCTTTTGTAAATTTCGTAATTGATCAAAGAGTCTTTGGGAAAATCATGGCCCCAGCGGGTAATTTCTATATCGATTTCATCCGGGTTATTGGAGCTTGCTACATACTCATACAGGAACATGCCGAAAACGGTGTTTTTATCCAGGGTCGTCAAATCCGTCTTGACATTGAATGTGTAGGTTCCGTAACCAAACGTATCCAGTGATTCAAGGGAGACTGATTGCCAATTGCCATTCATTTTGTCAATTTTCAGGTGGAGGTTTCCGTATTCATCTTTCCAGACCAGATCCTCGCTATCCGAATAATAATTGCAACCGGGGCCACCATCCCTATCAGACACCACCCAGCAAAAACCTGAGAATTTGATGGTCCGTTTATCATCAGGTACATCCGAGCCCTCACAAATGCCTACCTCTTCAGCAGGGGGTGCATCGCACTCACAAAATTAGTCACAACCGGGTACTAAAACCAAAACCATGATAGCCAGTAAAGCCGAAAAATTAAATTTAGCCATAAAGGCTTTGTGTGAATTGTAGAAGCCTTTCATAATGATTCATTTTTAATGTTAAGGCTAAAAATTGGCAGATCATTGCCTGTCATCATTACCTTACTTTGCTAAGCACTGCAAAAAAATTTTTACTATTTTAACAAAGTTTTATTTTCTTCTTACTTAATAATTTGATGGCATATTGTGTAAACAGTAAAATGGCAAAAAATTAAATTTTTTTACAATTAATTGATTTTCAGTGCCATATTCAGTATTTATCAGGCAACTAAACATTAAGGATTCAAAGTGGTATTTTCCTTTCTGGCATTTTTGATAACCTGATCCAGATATCTGGCCAGTCCCTTTTTCCCCATATCCGTTTCACTTTTAAAGAAATTCACCTTCCCATTTGCCGAAATTAAATTCACATTTGATGTCGGCCCGCTACGCCCCCCGGTCAATTGATGAAATTCAGCTCCCTGAAGGGTATTCAGGTCATAAACTTTGGTTTTAGTGCCCAGCAGAAACCTTGTTTTTGTAAGGGTTAATTGTTGGTTGTCAATTTCCAATGTCTCTGTTCTAAGCCCGTTATTTAGTTCATTGTAAAGAAATCCTAAACCGATAAGCCCAAAAATTCCAACTGCCAAACCCCCTTTCAAGGAAGTAAATACATCATTAGCAGCCACAATAATTACCACTATACCAATCCATACAAGGATAAAAATCAAGCCGGCATTTTGCTTGCACCCAAAACCGGCTTTGGGCAAAAAAATCTTCACATAATCCCCATCCTCATTCCTAACCTGGGACCTTCCGGCTGCCGGAACTTTCATAGTATTAGCTTCTTGATCATCATTTACGGTGTTAGCCTTGTTTAGATCAGTGGTATATTGAATGGCACCGCACTGCTCACATTTGGCTAACCCGGAAGTTTCATTGATGTTGGCTTCCAAAATCTCATTTTGGCAATTAGGGCATAATAACTTTTCCATAAGGGTTATTTTTATTTCATCAAGTATTTCAAGGTACTGTACTACCCATTCCGCCTCCGGAGTGGTGGCTGCCTCAAAAAAAAAGCTTATTCCCGGATCCGGTTAACAGGGTCGGGTATTTACTTGAAACATCTCCCTTTTTAGGATGCTTGAACGCTATCCCTTGCAAATCATCATACGGGAAATCTTTGATAGTATGGTAAAAAGGAGAGCGCTTAATGAGTCGAAGGCTGCTTTTCCCTACCTCTAAGATTTGGGTTTCCAACCACACTTGAATGGCAGGCTTGAAAATCATTAAGTATAAAACAAACCAGCCGAGAATAACCCCAAAAGTCATCATTAACCCGACCAATATGGGAGCATTCCCTTTCCCAAAACTTCCTCCCATAAAAAGCGCTTGAAAAAGGCCCTGGACGATCCAGATGGTGCTTCTGATTCCATAAGTCTTTTATTTTAATGCCCTTGATCCTCTTGTTTCAATGTAGCTGCCAGTTCAAAAATCCGCCTGAAACTGGTGTAAAAACGGTCCAATTCAAGCTCTTCTTGTTCGGGGTCTTTTATTCCGTTCTTCCCGGGATCAAATATTCCTTGCTTCATTTCAAGGGCTAAATACAAATAAGGCCCCCGGAAAGCCAAAAAAACCTCTTCTCCCCAATGCTTTCTCAGGGCCATTAAACGATCCATCATGGCCTCCGTAAGGATATTATACATTTTGCCTTCATCCGTAGTGTAAACATGGTAATGGTGCGAAAACCGGTTATCATTGAGTTGAGCCGCTTTGAGCTCTTCACCACTTTCCAGATCCTGTATCCTATTACCGGGATCATAATCCATTAGAAACACTTCTTCATTCTTCGGGTCTAATCTTTCTCTCATTCGAGATGAAATACCGGATCCGGGAACATTTTCCGCTTCCCAACCAATCTTATCAGCAGGTTCACCTGTTCTTTTATTCATCGTCCAGTTAAATGATTTCGGCCGTAAAGCCAAAGTACAGGAAAAATCCTGCTGCAGGTATATGCGGAAAAACAGCCCCCTGAACATTTCATCAGTGGCCGCATACCGATGCAATTTCTTATTGTTTTTAAACCGTTCCTTTTTGGAACTTGCGAAAACAGTGTTAGAACCATGGCCTGTTTGGGAAAGCATGATATCGCAAAACTCCATTTCCATTCTATTGAAGGCTCCCTTTACATAATCCCCGGAAGAGAAATGTTTGGCTTTAAAAGGAAATACCAGCGAATTGTCGATTATAGCTTTAGATAAGCCGTTATGAATAGTATAGGAAAAATCCCGGTTGATGAATTGTAAAGTGGGTTCAACGATATGGGATTTATAGCCTTCCTGGAATTGATCGGCCTCGTTTTGTTTAATGCCCATTGGCACT
>CAZQQN010000027.1:0-43384 GCA_964595485.1 uncultured Sphingobacteriales bacterium
CTTTGTTCTAATATCTTAAATCCACCAATTTAATCAAACCACAACCGTAAAAATCTGCAGAAAATCTAGACTGCAATATCTGAAATCCACCAATTTAGTCAAACCACAACCGTGTCCAGCGTGTCCGGGCTAACCACCCAAATATCTGAAATCCACCAATTTAATCAAACCACCCCTTCTCCTCAACCTCAACCTTGACCTCAACCTCAACCTTAGCCTCCCTCCTACCAAAATCAAAACCGCTATGAAACATTTATCCGCCTAACGGGTTAACCGGATAAAATCCTTTTCTTTGCACAAAACTTAAGCGTTTAACAGAGATCATGGCAAGGGGAAAGCGGAACATAGCGATTTTAGGCTCTACTGGCTCAATGGGTAGCCAAGCCCTGGAGGTCTTGAATGAAAACCCGGATTTTTTCCGGGTATCCGTCCTGACGGCTAATAAAAATGCCGATCTGCTGATCCAACAAGCACTGGCCCATCAGCCCAATGCTGTTGTCATTGGTGACCAGGATCAATATGGTAAAGTATCAGAGGCACTGCAGGATTCAGGAATCAAGGTTTTTTCAGGCATTGAATCCATTGAGCAGATCGTTACCATGGATGAGATTCACATGGTGCTGACCGCCATGGTAGGCTTTTCAGGCCTCAAGCCAACAGTCAGAGCTATAGAGGCTGGGAAGGACATTGCCCTTGCCAACAAGGAGACGCTTGTCGTAGCCGGTGAACTGATCACGCGAATGGCTGCTGAACACAAGGTTTCTATCATACCGGTAGATTCAGAGCATTCGGCCATTTTCCAGTGCTTAAGCGGTGAAGGGCTAAACCCCATTGAAAAGATCTATTTAACAGCTTCAGGCGGGCCTTTTCGCGGGATGCAAAGCCAGGACCTGGCGGAGGTCACCAAAAATCAGGCTCTGACTCACCCAACATGGGATATGGGCGCTAAGATCACCATCGATTCGGCCACCATGATGAACAAGGGCCTGGAAGTGATTGAGGCCAAATGGCTATTCAATCTGCGGCATGACCAGATAGACGTGGTAGTGCACCCCCAATCCATCATTCACTCCCTGGTGCAATTTGAGGATGGCAGCATGAAAGCAGAGATGGGGCTGGCTGATATGCGCCTGCCCATTCAATATGCGCTGAGTTATCCGCAGCGGTTACCCAACCGGTTTGCCCGCTTCCGCTTTGAGGATTTTCAGCAACTGACCTTTGAAAAACCCGATTACAACACTTTTCGAAACCTGTCCCTGGCTTTCAAGGCATTGGAAAAAGGGGGCAATATGGCTTGCATTTTGAATGCGGCCAACGAGGTAACAGTGGATGCTTTCCTGAGGGATGGGATTCGCTTTCCTGACATTGCTGATATAAACGAAGCTTGTATGGAAAACGTTGCCTTTCAAGCTGAACCTGGATTGGACGACTTTCAGGCAACGGATCGGGAAGCCAGGGCTTATGCCCGTGAAATGTTGACGCAATAAACCTAAACAAAGAAGAAGAAACACATTAGCGATATGGATGTATTGATCATGGTCGGTCAGATCATTTTAGGCCTTAGTATAATCGTAGTGGTTCACGAGTATGGCCATTATATTGCAGCCCGCTCATTCGGGATGTATGTCGAGAAATTCTACCTCTTTTTTGATGCCTGGGGAAAAAAGCTTTTCTCAGTAACCAGGGGAGGTACGGAATATGGCATTGGGATCATTCCGCTCGGGGGCTATGTGAAGATCTCCGGGATGATTGATGAGTCAATGGACAATGAGCAAATGAAAAAAGAGCCGGAGCCTTATGAATTCCGTTCCAAACCTGCATGGCAGCGATTCATCGTGATGGTGGCCGGTGTCGTACTGAATTTCATCCTCGGCATCCTCATCTTTAGCTTCATGACCCTTTATTACGGGGAAAGCTACATTCCCGCTGATAAGCTTGAACATGGAATAGTGGCCAATGAAATTGGCCAGGAAATCGGCTTGCAAACGGGCGATAAAATTGTTCGCATAAATGGTAAGCCATTTAAAAAGTTCAATGAACTCTACAGTCCTGATGTGCTGATGAGCGACAATGCTACCATTACTATTCAAAGGGATGGTGAGGACTCTACCATTCAGATCCCGTCAGGTTTTGCCAATAAAATCGCCACAGCTGGTAAATCAGAATTTGTACAGCCGCGTTTTGCCTTTTCTGTAGCAAGGGTTAAAAATAACTCCCCGGCTGATAAGATAGGCCTTCAAAAAGGGGATAGCATCGTGGCGGTGAATGGTCATGAATCACGCTTTTTTGATCAGCTCCAGGATAAACTCGAGGCTAACAAAGGAGAAGAAGTTACGCTCACCATCAAGCGTGACGGGGAACGTTTGAAAAAAGAGGTAACTCCGAATGAGAAGGGAACCATCGGCTTCTATGCAGGTCGGGATCTCCCGAAAGCCAAAAAGACGTACGGGCTTGCTTCGTCTTTCACCCGGGGAACGGAAAGGGCTTACAACAGCATCAAGCAAAATGTGGTGGGCCTTGGCAAAATGTTTACCGGAGAAATTGACCCGCGCAAAGGTTTGGGCGGGCCGATCAAAATTGCTACCATTTATGGAGCAAGTTGGGATTGGTCCAGGTTTTGGGGTATTACAGCCCTGTTATCCATGGTGATCGGCTTCCTGAATATCCTGCCTATTCCCGCTTTGGACGGAGGGCATGCCCTGCTAACCCTTTTCGAGATAGTGGCCCGCAGGCCTGTACCCGATAACGCTTATAAAGTTATCCAGATGATCGGGGTTGTTATCCTGTTAACGTTAATGGTCTTTGTTTTTGCCAATGATATTTTCCAGGTTTTCATTAATTGACCTGGCCTAATCAGCAATGGGTAGGAAGTGCGTTTGTATACTTCAAAAAAACAGACACACTGCTGCTTTTCAGGTTTCGGATTTTACCAAGAATTTTGTGGATAGGCATAACCTAAGCCTTTAATAAAGGTGTTCAGGAAATCTTATTAACCCTAAATCCCAATTCAATCCGGCTTTGTATGCCATTTGGTTTTAAAAGGAAAGTGCCCAAAGAAATCGGGGCATTGGAATTTCATTCCACAAAAAATGTGGCAGAACCAAGTTTCTTAATCCCTTGAATAAAATATAAACAAGGGCATGGCGTAAAGGGCTCAATTGGTAAAAAACCAAGCTTGCGGAACCAATGGGTAATTCATACTTTTGCCCCTGAGATCAGCCAAAGTGGCGGAACTGGTAGACGCGCACGACTCAAAATCGTGTTCCCTCCGGGAGTGTGGGTTCGAATCCCACCTTTGGCACCAAAGCTTTTCTTCTGGTTTTCATTATCGCCTTCTTTTTACCTTAGCATTACTAAATTACCGGCAATTTAAAGTTTGCAGTTTCTGCTTCCGGCATAAAACTGGATTAGGTAACCAATGACCAGTAACCGTTTCAATTGGCATCTTTAGGCTCCCGGTACCTGTTTGGATAAATTCCTGAAATTTTACGGAATTTTGTTTAAATTTTGAAAAAAAGAATGCATGGCGGAGGAAAGCAATGACAAGCCGCTGAACCAATTGGCCGAGCATGAGAAAGAGCAGGATGCTCAGCAGGTTTTAAGGCCCAGTTCATTTGAAGATTTTTTTGGCCAGGAGAAACTGGTGGAAAACCTGAAGGTATTTGTGAAAGCAGCCCTGCAGCGGGAAGAGGCCCTGGACCACATCCTGTTTCATGGCCCACCGGGTTTGGGTAAAACCACCTTAGCCCATATCATTTCCCATGAGTTAGGGGTAAACATTAAAATAACATCCGGACCGGTTTTGGATAAACCGGGGGATCTCGCAGGCCTGTTGACAAGCCTGGAAGAAAGGGATATCCTTTTTATCGATGAAATTCACCGCCTGAACCCGGTCATTGAGGAGTACCTCTACTCGGCCATGGAAGATTACCACATTGACATCATGCTGGAGAGTGGGCCCAATGCGCGTACAGTGCAGGTCAAGCTGAATCCCTTTACCTTGGTGGGGGCCACCACCCGTTCCGGTTTACTAACAGCGCCGCTGCGGGCACGTTTTGGCATTAACTCTCGGCTTGAATACTATGATTCCGAGCTATTGAGCGAAATTGTCAAACGCTCGGCCAAGATTCTGAATGTATCAATGGACAATGAAGCCTGCCATGAGATTGCCCGCCGAAGCCGGGGCACTCCACGGATAGCCAATGCTTTATTGAGGCGGGTGAGGGATTTTGCGCAGATCAAATCAGACGGGCGGGTCAACCTCAAAATTACGCGCTACGCCTTAAATGCCCTGGATGTAGACGAGGATGGCCTTGATGAAATGGACAACAAGATCCTTAGCACCATTATCAGGAAATTTTACGGAGGCCCGGTTGGGCTGACTACTATCGCCACTTCGGTTAGTGAAGATTCCGGTACCATTGAAGAGGTGTATGAGCCTTACCTGATACAGGAAGGATATATACAGCGAACGCCGAGGGGTCGGCAAGCCACTGTAACTGCTTACCAACACCTCGGGATCGCTTATAACCAAAACCCGGATAACCCGGATCTATTCAATCAATAAAGGAGCACTTTACGGGTCATTTGCTCATCACCTGAGCGAGCCCTGATGACATAAACACCCGGATCTAAATGACTTAAATCCAATGACTGCTTCGTTTGAAGAGGTTTAGCCGGGCTATGAACCACTTTACCCAGTGAGTTAAGCACCCGGATTTGATTGAGTTGTTCATGGTCCCCGTCTAACTTCAGCTGAACATGGCCTTTTGTTGGATTCGGGTATACCTCAAGACGTTTGTCATTTGAAGCTTCTGATTTTCTGGAACCCCATAAGGTTTCATTGGTGGTAAAATGATAGGTAATTTTACTACCGAAATTGCTTTCAAAATCCTTGATGATCTCGAATTGGTCATCAATATCCACAAAGCTCAGTCTGCCTCTGCCAGCCTGTTGTAAAAATTGATAGTATAAGCCATTTTCATCAGCACCGGATGACCTGTTGGGATCATCATCCTCTAATACAAATTTATACTCACCATAACCTTCAGGAAGCGATACCGTGTCCCGGTACCGGGTACTGTTTTCCAGGTTTTGCCTTTCATAATGCACTTTTCCACTGGCATCCACTAATTTAATGGTATTCTGGTTAGCGCTCTGGGCATTGGTGGTAAGGAAGATGCGAAACTCATTGGGGATAACCGGTGGTGCCTTGAAATGACTGGTCATTTGGTCATTGGCTTTGTAGTCATCGCTTTTGCCATTAACCTTGTCAATGGCAACCTTGAAAACCGTATCGCCTTTGCGGAAATTGTTGATCTTGCTTGGAAAATCAATGGTTTTGGTTTTATAGGGTTTGATAGTACCCTCCCAGGTGTAAGTGTTATCACCATTGCCTACATTGGAGTAGGTGAACTTAATCTTGTTGATTTTTTTGCTTCCTGTATTCTTAACCTCTACGACTGGCTCCATAGCGACCGGATTTTTGCGGCCATGTTCATCTTTGCTTGAAGGAGCAATGATATCCTTGATTGACGCATCCAGGTTGTGATTGGCTTTTTCGTAAGTGATTAATTGGATGGCAAAGTGATAAGAGGGTTGTTGATCTCCGGACCAGTTGATGGTTTCCATATCGAGGTTCAGGGTATTTTGGCCTTTATCAAGGTATTGACCCACTTCATGTTGGTAAACCTTAACGCGTGTGCCCGGGCACCAATTGGCCCTGTCCAGCAGCCAGGTACCGGCTTGCGGATAGGTTGGATTCATGCCACAATCATCTTTCCAGAGTAACTGGGAAGCTTGCTGTTGCCCATTCACATTGAGGAAGTAGTTCTTTTTACAGAATTCAGCGCAATTTTTATCATTGTCAAAACCATGGCCGGAGCCTATTACACGAACCTTAGCCTGGTCGATCGTTTCTTCTAAATTGACGCTAACCTGGGGCATCTTATTCTGCTCAAAGTCATTGGCGTTATTGTAATCATAATGACCCTGGTAAAGCTTATAGATATTTTTGACGGTTCTTGCCGGTGTTCCCTCTTCCATAACAAAATCAACACTTGCACTAAAGCCGCCATTGCGGGGGTAACAGCCAAAATCAACCCGAATTTTGATAGAATCCTTCAGGTATTGTTGAAAATCCGTTACATCAAAGATCATGGTATGCTTCCAATCATTGGAATACCCATTCTGTCCCCTAGCCATATAGCCACCATAAGGGGTGATACCACTGGCCAATTCAATATTCCGTTTTATTTCAAAAACATCGTAGTAGTCTCTGTAGCTCACTTTTAACTGCTTATCAGCTTTGACCAAATGGGAGTCAACCACATCACCCGAAGTATTGTATTTTTTGTTATAGTAATTAGCCGGCCATACGTACATGGTATCGGTAGCCATTGTAGGTTTGTTAGGGTCCTGGAACCGGACAATGGTAATACTATCCCGCTTAAATGAATCAGTAACCTGGTTAGGGGTATCGTAATAAGTCTGGTAAGTTGGGTTCTTACTAAATTTTATCGAATCACGGGTCTGGCCATTCACCCGGAAAGTAGGCCATTGTTTTTTGGTGGAATCGTAACGGCCCGTAGGCTTTATTGCCTTTACACTGGCTGTGTAATCCCAATCACTGCATCGGTCTGAAGCACAGCCAAGGGTGTACCGTAACTTAACTTTTCGGTAACTTTTTCCTTCACTGGGGAACTCCGCCCATGCATCATATTTTCCTTTCCAGGTCATGTCCGTTGCATCGTGAGACCTTACAATGGTTGTATCGCCTTCATCAGCTAAAGTATTCTCAGACATTATAGCAATGAAGCAAAAACATAGTAGCAAAGAAGTAATGATTCGCATAAATTAAAATTTGAGGCATTTCATATTTGTACCAAATATAATGCACCTATACTATTTTGCCTTATTCATCATCTTTGTTTTGCTTAAACATTCCCTTATGAATATCAAATCTAAGGGAAATGACGTGAGAATAAAGGGCTGTAGAGGCATCCCCGATATCTGTAAAAGCATAATCCAGCTCTGCGATTTTAATCTGTACCCCCGCTCCAATATTGGGTTGGAAGGTTAGCTGTTCTTCATTGGGACCCTGAGGACGTACCAGGGTTTCTTCCTGGAATTTATTCATACCACCTCTTATGAACACAATATCCCATAAGCCAAACTCAAGCCCCAATCTGGGGTTCATACTAACCGGTTCAGCGGTGATCAGGGCATTGCGCTTACCGCCTAAAAAAGCCAGGTCTAACTCTGACTTAAGCATAAAATTTTCATTGATATTCCACTGATAGTTGACACCAACTGTGAATTTAGGTGGGGTGATCTCCACAGAGCTTTCCGGTACAATGTTACCTGTTTTTTGAAGGGTTTCAGCTTCATCCTCCGTGAAATTAAATTGCCATGCATTGAAAGTAGTCGTAATGTCCCTTGCCATGAAACCAAAGCCAAAGTTCCCGGCATCATACTGTAAGCCTGCATCCAGCCCAAATCCCCAGGCAGTAGCGAAATCGCCTACAATTCTGTGAATTACCTTGGCATTACCCCCTAAGCGCCAACGATTTTTATCACCGATCTCCCTGGCATAACTGGCTACAAACCCATAATCCACTGCTGAAAAAGCTGAAACACGGTTGTAATCCACGCCTCCGGTCTCATCGATCAAATCGAGTGTATTAGGAATGTTATCAACCCCAAAACGTACCATGGAGATCGCCAAGTTGCTCTTATCATTGATCCGGAAGCCTGCACTACCGTAATCAAAATTGGCAATGCCGGCAAAATATTCAGAGTGCATTAATGAAACCTGGAGGTTAGGTTCCATTCGGGTCAAGCCAGCAGGATTCCAGTAGCCGGCTGTCACATCATCCACCGATGCAACACGGGCATTACCCATTCCGAGGGCATCAGCGCCCACCCCGATATTCATGAATTCATTACTGTATTTTCGTACCTGCGAAAAACACGTTGTGCTTATCAGGATAATGAGTGAAATGCTGATAAATAATCGAGCATTGCTATTCATATCAAGCTTTCTTTTCCATTTCCGATCGCAAATTAAAGAAATTTTCCCAGATGGCTTCTTCAAGCATTGGTAAAAAGGGTTTGATCTCATTTATCTGAGCCCTGTCAAAAATGGGTTGGTGAACCCGTTCAAAAATTCGGTTCAAACCCCTTAGGAATGCATTATCATCCGCATAATCAAACAAAAATTGCTGGCTTAAAAAGCGGTTAAAAAAATTGTCAAATTCCGAATAATAGGTGAGCGCATATTGGTTAAAAAAGCCTCTTAACCGTTTTAGGGATACATTGCTTAATTCGCTGTAGAACTGCCGGACATGGGATGGATCGTTTTTAACAAGGATCCGGTCCATCAACAACTCAAGGAATACATGGCTTACAAAGGACATCCGGTAAGGCGGGTAACTGATCCCGGAAGATGACAAGGAATTCCGGATGAGATGGTTATTTTCCTTAAAAAACGAGGAGCCGTGGAAAAATTCATCCATGCTTAAGTGTTGCTTAATACCCTTGATCAAATGGGTAGCGTAAGCATCCGAGCTTGCCCCTTCCGGAATTTGATGGGGTCTGATCTTCCACCCCCGCTTAACCATTCCCATAAAATCCGGCATAACTAAGCCAAGATTCCAGTATGGGCGATCCAATAACCCGTCAAAGTAAAAATGGGATAAGAAGTTCATTACTCAAAAAACCGAAAAGGGCTATTTTTAGTTTAATGTCGATTCAAACTTTGTATTTGATGAGTGGTAAAAATAGCAAACCAGTCTAATTTGTAATTTTGTGACCCAGGATCCCTTTAAAAGGGCAGTACCAACTACTTTTCCAACTAATAAAGCGTAAGGGTCACTTTTATGAATTTCATCGAAGAACTAAAATGGCGCGGTTTATTCTATGACATGATTCCCGGCACAGAGGAATATTTAAATAATCACCAAGCCCTTGGCTACATTGGTTTTGACCCTACCTCCACTTCTATGGGAATTGGGAACCTTATCCAGATCATTGTCCTGAAGCATTTTCAGCAAGCAGGGCATCAACCCATAGCCCTCATTGGTGGTGCCACCGGCATGATCGGTGACCCTTCCGGCAAATCCGAGGAGCGGAACTTGCTGAATGAAGAAACCCTGAAGGCCAATGTGGAGCATTTCCAGTCTCAGTTGTCCCATTTTCTGGATTTTAATTCCGAGAACCAACCGGCTTTGATGATCAACAATTACGATTGGTACCAAAACATGAACATGCTTTATTTCCTCAGGGAAATCGGTAAACACCTTTCCATTAATTACATGATGGCCAAAGATTCTGTTAAATCACGCCTGGAATCGGGTATTTCCTATACAGAATTCTCATACCAACTATTGCAAGCTTACGATTTCTACAAGTTATTCGAACAATACGATTGCCGCCTGCAAATGGGCGGGTCAGACCAATGGGGTAACCTCACATCGGGGGTTGAACTTATCAGGCGCCTGGCTGACGAAGACGCCTATGCGGTAACGTCTCCCCTTGTTACCAAGGCTGATGGCAGTAAATTCGGTAAATCCGAAAAAGGCAACATATACCTATCCCAAGCATTAACCTCTCCTTACGAGTTTTACCAGTATTGGCTGAATATTTCAGACGAAGATGCTGAGCGCTTTATCAAGATGTTCACCTTCCTCGATAAAGCAGAAATCGAGCAGCTCATTTCAGATCACCAGGAAGCTCCCCATCAACGGGGTTTACAAAGGCGATTGGCTGAAGAAGTAACCCGTTTTGTTCATAGCGATGAAGAAGTACAAAAGGCGCAGGAAGCCTCCAAAATCCTTTTTGGTAAAAGCACTACGGAGCAGCTTAGAAGTTTGGATGAAGATACACTACTTTCTGCGTTAGAAGGGGTACCCCAATATGAAGTTTCAAGGAAAAGCTTATCAGAAGGGTTGGATGTCATTAACATCCTCACAGAAACTACAGATATAATGCCTTCTCGCAGTGAGGCTAAAAAGAGCATTCAAAACAATGCCATTAAAGTCAATAAGGAAAAACAAGTAACCATGGATTCCGTGGTGACAGAGCAAGACCTAATTAAAGACCAATACATCCTTTTGCAAAAAGGAAAGAAAAATTATTACCTACTTAAAGTCTCGTAAATTTGTTAAAATTGAATTAAAAATCACGCTTATGAAATGCCAATCCGTTATCACTGCTTTATTGATAAGCTTCACTGCTACGATTTACGCCCAGGACAACAACAAAGACCTGGTTCCCTATAACGAAGATGAAAATAAGATCATTTACCAGGATGTCGTAGAGGTGAACGGCGTTGATAAGGGTGACCTATTCGATCGTTTTGATGAGTGGGGTGCAAAGTTTTACCGGAATTACAACGGAAAGGTTGAGAACAGGGATAAAGATGCTAAGCCACCTGTTATCGAATTGGATGGCTGGGCAGATCTGGAATATCCCAATCTGGAAAATCAACGGATAAAGTATGAATTAGAAGTCAAATTCAAGGACAACCGGTACCGGTATTCCCTTCATAAACTGCACATTGACAAGGGTTATTTTTTCGGCCTCGAGGAGTGGATAGAACCTAACCAGGGAAGTAAAGAAAAACTGGCCGAAAAACTCAAAACCCTTGATAAAAAAATGAATAAGATCATTGATGATATGAAGGGGTACATAGCCAACCCGCCTGAGGAAGAAGAAAGTGACTGGTAATAGAGCATTTCAGGATAGTTATAGGCTCACCTTTTCCCACTGAACCTTATGGCCTCATTGAAAGTTTTGCCTTTTAGAACTTTTTTATATGCGCCTCGTATTTTCATGCTTAATTGCTGTTTTATGCCTGCAATGTGCCTCGCTTGAGGCTCAGAACGGAGGTGATGATCAAATAGACTCCCGCGCCAAAAGTATCCGTAAAAAAGGCCAGCGATACTTATACGAAAGGAATTTTGAAAGGGCTAAGCGCCTTTTTAAAAAAGCCATTGGTAAAGACTCTGCTTTTAAAAAAGCCTATATGAACCTGGCAGGCGTCTATTACCAAATGAAGGAATACGATAAAAGGGATAAAGTCTTAAAAATGGTGATAAAAAAGTTTCCGGATTTTAAAGATCCTTACTACAATTTAGGGTCGAATTACTATGTTAATGAAGAATACAAAAAAGCTGCTAAGTATTACAAGAAGTTTCTGAATTTTGATAACCTCCAGGAAAAATATCGCAATAAAGCCAAAAACAGGCTTGAAAAAGCCCGTTTTAGAGCGAGACAAATGGCAAACCCATTTGATTACAATGCTAAGAATGTTGGTCCGGGGGTTAATACGAAGAGAAACGAATATTGGCCTGTACTAACCATTGATCGCCAAACCCTTTATTTTACAAGAGAGTTGAAAAAGAGTAAAAAGAAAAGGGATAGAAGAAGAGGTAGGCGAAACAGGTTTAAGCAAAGCAATGAGGACATCTTTAAAAGTAATTTAGGCGATAATGGGAATTGGCAAGAAGCCCAAAAGCTTCATGGAAATTTAAACAGCCAGCAAAACAACGAAGGGGCTATTGCTATTTCCCCGGATGGCTCTTACATCATATTCACCGGTTGTCACTGGTCTGATAGCAAGGGACGGTGTGACCTTTACAAGTCAACGAAAGTGAACAATAAATGGACGGAACCTCAAAACTTGGGCGCACCTATTAATACGAAGCACAAAGAAACCCAACCTTCCATTGCTTTTGACGGGAACACCCTCTATTTTGCCTCTAATAAGGGTAATAAGCGAGGTAACCTGGATATCTTTAGAAGCAAAAGAAAGGCAAATGGGGAATGGGGCGAGCCAGAACGCTTAAGTGACAACATCAATACAGACAAAGCTGAACAATCTCCATTCATTCACTCAGATAATAAGACCCTGTATTTTGCCTCCAAAGGTCATAAAGGCATGGGTGAACTGGACCTGTTTTACAGTAAGAGGGATAGTGCAAACGGAAAATTTCAGAAGCCCAAAAACCTGGGTTATCCCATTAATGACAAAGACAATGAATTAGGGGTGTTTGTCAGTAGTGATGGTAAAACGGCCCTTTATGCTTCTGAAAAGGAAAAAGGGCAAGGTGGCCTTGATATTTACCAGTTCACGCTTCCTGAAAAAGCAAGAGCAGACAAAGTCACTTATTTGAAAGGCAAGATTGAGGACGCTGTAACCCATCAGAATTTGAAAGCCAATGTTAAGCTTAAAAATCTGGAAAGTGGAAAAGTCGTTGTCCGTAAAAAATCAGGAAAAAACTCCGGTGAGTTTATGGTGCCTCTGCATTCCGACAAAAACTACGGGGTAACGATCTCTAAGGATGGTTATATATTTCATTCAGAGCACATACCTATTCGTTCATACGATTCGGCAAAGCCTTTTCACTTGGATGTCATGTTACAGCCTATCCAAGAAGGTGGTAAAACAACACTGGATAACATTTTCTTTGAACTGGATTCCCATGAGCTTAAACCTACTTCAAAACCGGATTTACAGGAATTGATCCAATTCCTTGGGGCAAACCCCCGGGTTTCTATCCAGATAAGAGGGCATACCGATAAACAAGGTTCAAAGTCCTATAACCAGACATTATCAAGGAAAAGAGCCCAATCCGTTAGCCAGTATTTACTCGACAAAGGAGACATTTCCAAAGACCGAATTGACTACAAGGGGTTTGGCGAAAGCAAACCCATCGCTACCAATAAAACTGAGGAAGGAAGGGCTAAAAACCGAAGAACTGAGTTTAAGATCATTGATGTGAAGGCCCAATGAATAGCCTTGGCTGTTAATAGCGGTGACAAAATTTTACTAAGAGGTTCCCACTTCCCCCCTTTTAACATTAAATCAATGGTGAAACATTGATCCCTTCACAAACTATAAATGGCAGAATTTTTGACTCAATGCAACCATGTTATTCATAGAGTACTTTCATGGTAAAAAAGGGCATACCTTATGAACATTAAACAATGGCCCAAAGGTATATGGGCATTGCTACTTCTAAGTGTTTTGGCATTATTCTTAATACCACGCCTTCAACCCAGCAAAGCTGATGATTCCCAGGAAAATAGCAATGATAAAAACCAATCAATACCTGTCCATGCTGAAATCATCCAAGGTCAGGAATTGGCTAAAACTTTCACTACCACCGGCACCGTTATACCGGCTAAATCTGTTTCTTTAAAAACAGAGGCTTCAGGCAGGGTAACCAAGCTACCACTTCAGGAAGGCCAGCGAGTAGCCAAAGGAGAGCTTTTACTTAAGGTTAATGACGCTGAATTACAGGCCCAGCTTAAACAGGCAAGGCAACAGAAGAAATTATTGGAAAAGCAAGTGGATCGTAAAAAACAATTGCTTAAAAAGGAAGGCATCAGCCAGGAATCATACGATAAAACCAAGACTGAGTTTGCTTCTATCAAGGCAGAAATTGATATGATCCAGGCTAAAATCCGAAAGCGAAAGATCAAAGCACCGTTTAGCGGTATCCTTGGTCTTAAACAAGTTAGTGAAGGGAGCTACCTTTCACCGGCTACAGAGGTGATCAATTTGGTAAAGCAAAAACCGGTTAAGATCGAGTTTTCGATTCCCGGAAAATACACTGACCATATGAAAAAAGGCCAGGAAATAGCGTTTACCATCAATGGTATTGACAGCACCTTCAAGGCTTCTATTTCAGCCATAGAACCTACTATTTCTGAATCAACAAGGACCCTTCAAATCAGGGCTGTTTACCCTAATGAAGGCCGAATGATAAAGCCGGGTAATTTTGCCGAAATAGTGTTAACGCTGAACAAACAGCAAAAAGCCTTTATGGTACCTTCCATTGCGATTGTTCCTGAATTGCAAGGGAAAAAAGTGTATGTTTACAGGAATGGGGAATCCTATCCCCGGAAAGTAAAAACCGGCCAGAGGAACAATAACCATTTACAGGTTAATGAAGGCCTTTCAGAGGGTGACACCGTTATAACAAAAGGCATTCAAAGATTAGAAGCCGGTAAACCGGTACACATCAAGTCACTGACAAGTGATTAATAAGTTATTTTCAATATGGAATTCCTTGAAAAGGTAAAAATCGTATTAGCACCCAAATGTTAAGCCTATCATCTATAAGCATTCGCAGACCTGTGCTGGCTACAGTCATGTCTTTGGCCATTTTGCTTTTTGGCATTTTGGGTTACAATTATTTGGGTGTACGGGAATATCCGAATACCCAACCTCCTATTATTACCGTTTCAACCGATTACACGGGTGCAGATGGTCAGATTATTGAAACCCAGATCACCGAACCGCTTGAAGAAAGTATCAATGGCATCTCCGGCATCAGAAGACTATCTTCAGTCAGCCGGGATGGCCGTAGTACAGTCACTGTAGAGTTCAACCTGGCCAGGAACCTTGAAGCAGCCGCCAATGATGTTCGCTCCAAAGTTGCGCAAGCCAGGGGCCGCTTACCTGAAGATGCTGAACCTCCCGTGGTTGAAAAATCCGATGCAACTTCAGATCCCATTGTATTTCTCAATATCAAAAGTGAAAAACGCTCACTGCTGGAATTAACGGATTTGGCTGATAATGTTTTTAAAGAGCGTTTCCAGACAATCCAGGATGTAAGCCAGGTACAGATCTGGGGGGAAAAGACTTATTCAATGCGCCTATGGCTGGACCCCGGGAAGATGAAAGCCTACGACATTACTCCGATTGATATCAGAAGTGCCCTTAAACAGGAAAATGTAGAGCTGCCCTCCGGAGCAGTAGAAGGAGAAACCGTTGAGCTCAGCATCAGAACCAAGGGAAGACTGAGTACCGTTGAGGAATTTAACAACATGATCATCCGGGAAACCGATGATCAGATCGTGCGATTCCGGGATATTGGCGAGGCCAGATTAGGCCCTGTGGACAAGCGAACCATCCTGAAAAGAGGCGGCACCCCAATGGTAGGCACCGTCATCCGGCCACAGCCAGGTGCCAATTACATTCAGATCGTAGATGAGTTTTACAAAAGGCTTGATAAGATCAAAAAGGACCTGCCCCGTGATATAGAGCTGGATATTGGCTTCGATACCACCAAGTATATTCGCTCCTCCATTGACCAGGTACAGGTCACTATTCTGGTAGCTTTTATCTTGGTAATCACCATCATTTTTATTTTCCTGAGAGATTGGCGGACTACTCTGATACCAATAATCGTAGTGCCTATTGCTATTATCGGGAGTTTCTTCATCATGTACGTTGCCGGATTTACCATTAATGTGCTTACCTTGCTGGCATTGGTGTTAGCAATCGGGCTGGTGGTAGATGATGCCATTATTGTATTGGAGAATATTTATTCGAAAGTAGAGGCCGGCCATACCCCAAAAGATGCAGCCATGATCGGGGCTAACGAGATCTTTTTTGCTGTTATTTCCACTACCTTGGCCCTGGCGGCTGTATTCCTGCCCATTATCTTTTTGCAAGGAATAACCGGGCGATTATTCCAGGAGTTTGCTTTGGTGATTGCAGGATGTGTCCTTATTTCTTCGTTTGTTGCCTTGTCGCTTTCCCCTATGTTAAGCTCAAAAATCCTGAAAAAAAGGGAAACCCGTAACTGGCTTTATAACAAGACAGAGGCCTTTTTTGTCGGACTAACCAACGGTTACAGAAGAACCCTGGAAGCCTTTATGAAATTCCGTTGGTTGGCTTTTCTCATCATATTAGGCCTTGTAGGAGGTATTTATGGCTTATACAAAACAATACCCTCAGAGCTGGCGCCAATTGAAGACCGTAGTAATCTGCGCATGTTCGCAACGGGTCCGCAAGGTGCTACTTTCACTTATATGGACCGGTACATGGATAGCCTCATTAAAGAAGTGAAGAACAATGCCCCTGAACGTAAAGCCATCATTTCGGTTACCTCCCCTGGCTTTGGTGCGAATACCTCCAAGAATTCCGGATTCATGCGCTTAATGCTAACCGATAAAGGCAAGCGTGATGTATCCCAGCAGGAAATTGCGAAAAGGCTCAATAAAGTGGTATCTGATATACCCGGCGCAAGGACCTTCGTTACGCAGGAGCAAACCATCGGAGGTGGCTTTGGTAGTCAGCCAGTTGAATTTGTCATCCAGGCGCCTAATATGGAGCGGCTCAAAGCTGTTCTACCTGCTTTCATGGATAAGGTTAAAAACAATCCCACTTTTGGCTTCACGGATGTTAACCTCAAATTCAATAAGCCGGAATTGGAGATGACCTTTGACAGGGATAAAACCCGCAAATTAGGGGTTAATGCCAGGAATATCGCCCAGACCCTCCAGTTGGCATTTAGTAGCCAGCGAATGGGATACTTCATCATGAACGGCAAGCAATATCAGATCATCGGCCAGGTGAAAGATACCAAACGGAATGAACCATCCGACCTTCAGAAGCTTTATGTCCGGAACAAAGATGGTCAGCAGATCCCAATAGCCAACATGGTCAGCTTGGAGGAGACCAGTGGTCCGCCAACAATTTATCGCTATAACCGGTATGTGTCAGCTACCGTATCAGCCAGTTTATTAGGCGATAAAACGATTGGACAAGGTATCTCGGAAATGCGCAATATTGCAGACTCGGTCCTGGATAATAGCTTTTCCACGGCCCTTTCCGGTACTTCTAAAGATTACGCAGAAAGCGCTAATAGCCTGATTTTTGCCTTTATACTGGCCTTGGTTATCATTTTCCTGGTTTTATCTGCCCAATTTGAAAGTTTCCGCGATCCCTTCATCATTATGTTAACGGTACCCCTGGCTGTGAGTGGGGCTTTGTTGGTACTTTGGTACTTTAATGAAACCCTTAACATTTTTAGCCAAATCGGGATCATTATGTTAATTGGATTGGTAACGAAGAATGCCATCCTGATCGTTGAATTTTCCAACCAGCAGAAAGCCAGGGGCTATGGCATGATGGAATCCATTTTGACAGGAGCTTCAAGGCGTTTTCGACCAATTCTGATGACCAGCATTTCTACCGTTTTGGGAATTACGCCTTTGGTTATTGGTGGTGGCGCAGGAAGCGAGAGCAGGGCTTCAATGGGAATAGCGGTTATAGGCGGGATGATATTTGCTACCTTATTATCCCTTTATGTCATTCCTGCTGTTTATACCTTTATTTCGGAAAGAAAGAAATCTGTTAGCAATGCTGATGAAAATAATAACAAAACTACCATAAATAGTGAAACCGGCAACCATGAAGGCCAAAACTAAGTTATCAACAGGCACTTTGATGGGTTGCTTAAAATTTTTTGAATACATGCTAACCCAATCTGCAGGCATGAAGCAATTTTGCATAATCGCTGTTTTAGTCACCTTACCCGCTACTATCATCCGCGGTCAGGATACCCTGGCTCTGAAAGAAGCCATTCAAACAGGGCTAAAGAACAACTATGCGATCCAAATAGCAGAAAAAAACCTTGCCATTGACAAAAACAATGTTAGCAGTGGTAACGCTGGCTTACTACCGTCACTAAACCTTAATGCCACTCAAACCAATAGCTCAACCAATACCTTCCAGGAATTCATCAGTGGAGAAACAATAGACCGAACCGGTGCCAGAGCTCAGTCTCTCAACGCGCGGGCTGAGCTACGCTGGACCCTGTTTGATGGCTTTCAGATGTTCACCACCTATGATCAGCTTAAGGAAATCCGGGAAAAAGGGAATGAAGAATTCCGGGAAACAGTGATCAATACGGTTTCTTCCATTATTAACCAATACTTTAAAATTGCCCGGCAACAACAGCAGGTTAGCACCCAAAAGGAAGCTTTAGCCCTTTCCCGAAGGCGAAAAAGCCTGGCTGAAACCCGGATGAACGTTGGCTCAGGATCAAAATTGGCCTACATGCAGGCCAAGGTAGATTATAATTCAGATACATCAGCCTATGTATCCCAAAAAGAAGCGCTTGAATCGGCTAAAATCAGGCTCAATGAAATCCTAAGTCGTGATTTGCAGACCTCATTTACCGTTAGTCAAGGTATCCCGGTTAAAAAAGGCCTTCAATACCAAGACCTGAAGCAGGCAACATTGGAAAACAACCCAGGCTTAAGATCTGCAAAACAAGATAAGCGAATAGCAACGCTGAAACGCAAGAATATCCAGGCTGAAAAATACCCTGATATCGGCTTCAACCTTGGCTACAATTTCAATCAAACCTCCACTGAAGCCGGATTTGTCAGCGAAAGCCAGGAAAGTGGGCCGGATTATGGTTTTTTCCTGAATTACAATTTATTCAATGGTTTCAATATCCAGCGCAGGCAACAAAATGCTAAGCTGGCCATTGATCGCTCCAGCTTAGCTTTTAAACAACGCCGGCAATCTACTTTGGCTGATTTGCGGACAGCCTTTACCAATTACCAAAACAATCGCTCACTGATCCCATTGGAAAAAGAAAATGTGGCGGTGGCCCGGGAGAGCCTGGCTGTAGCCAAGGAAAACTTCGAAGCCGGTGGGCTTTCTTACCTGGCGCTAAAGGAAGCCCAGCAAAATTACCTGGATGCCCAGAATCGCTTAACCAAAGCAAAGTACCAAACCAAGCAAGCTGAAATTAAGCTGTTGAGGATAACCGGCCTCATGCTACAAAAGAGAGGTATTCAACGAGGAAGAGACGATTAACACTTACTTAACTACTACCACAGCCAAAGAAAACCTGCAACATTTGATCAAAGAGGCCAATAATGAGAAACTGCGTGAGATTATCAAATTAAGCGCTTAATTTTTCAAGCATTCATTCATCGGATAACCTTGAGTTCTCCATGGTAATGATGAACCCGGCTGGCCTTATCTTCCACTTTAAGCTTAAAGAGGTAAAATCCCGACTGAACAGGCTTTTTTGAACCTTGATAAGTGCCATCCCACGAAGGACGGTCTTTACCTCCATTGGTAGAATAAATCCTGGCTCCCCACCGGTTGTAAATCTGGAATTCGTAACCTGCAATGCCCCGGCCATTTATTGCCCATTCATCATTGATACCGTTACCATCCGGGCTGAAGGCATTCGGGATATAGGCTTTGTAATCATCCTTAACATGTATCTTACCAGTAGCCGTATCGGTGCATCCATTAGCTCCGCTGGCTAAAAGCTTTACCCGATAGGTACCCGTATCCCTGTAGCGGTAGCTGGGAGAAACTTTATCAGTAGCTGCATTAAAAGGCCCAAAATCCCAATAATAATCCTTCGCATTCAATGATTGATTTTGGAATTCAACCGTGTTATTGTAATAAACCGTATCTCTTGGCTGCATCGTAAAATCTGCTTTAGGGACAGCTTTTGCCCTCACAAACAAACTATCAGTGGTAGGTTCAGAACATCCATCCGAAAGGCGGACTTTAAAATGGCGGCTATTTCTTATTTGGGTTTTTATTTTTTTCCCATTACCCACTTGTGGCGTCCAGTTAAAACGGTATTTGACCGGTTTACCCCCTTTTGCCTCAGCCCTTAGTTTCAACAGCTGATTTCCACAAAGCGCTGTATCATTTGCCTTTAAATTGACATCCAGTGGCGGATGAACATCCAATATAACCTTTGAGGTATCGCTACATCCGGCCTTATTCTTTACAATGAGAGCGTATTCCTGCTTTTCGGGTAAATTGGCTACCGGGTCAGGTATGGTATCTGATGACAAATATTTGGCCGGTGTCCAGCGGTAATTAGCGCCTCCTTCCCCTTGCATCGTATACTCCTGGTCATAACATACGGTGGTATCGGGACCAGCTTTGGCTTCTGGTAAGCGATAATGAGATAATCGGAACTCATCAATGGTACATTCAAGTGTGCTGTCCAGTAAAAGGTATTGGCCAGTATCGGACGCCCAGGTTTTTGAACCTGAAACCCAATCAGCGCTGCTACCAGGGGTTTGCCATTTGAAATTCCCTTTGTTCGAATCAACCACCAGAAGCACGGAATCATAAGGGCAAATAGGCTTGGAAGAACCTAACTCAACATCCGGCTTTTGGTAATACTGCAATGCCATGGTATCCAAAGGACATTGTTTCACAGAATCCAGGAAAAGGCGATAAATACCATTATCGGCTACGTAAGTGTCCAGTTGACCAATGGTATCTGCATTGGCAATGGTATCCACTTCCGGGGGTTGCCATAACCATTGATCCCCGTTGGAAGGGACATTCAAATTAACAGAATCCCCTTCACAAATAGTGGTATCCGGGCCGAGATCAGCCGGGTTATCATAAAGAAAGGTCACATGAATGCTATCCCTGGCTACACACCCTTTGTAACTTACCGAAACACTGTATTGACCCGTTGAAGAAACGGTTATGGCGGGAGAAGTCGATCCCGTATTCCATTTATATTGAAAAGCGGATGTGTCAATACCCGGAGATAAGGTTAAACTACTGTCCCGGCATATGATAGTATCAGCACCAAGATGGGCTTTGGGATAAAGCTTTTTACTGCAAACCATCCTTTCTTTAACCTTGCTAGGAAATAAGGTAAACGAACCCTGCTTTGCTTTAACCTGCCGTTTAACCCGTTTGTAGTTAAGCAAGGTTTTTACAGGTTTTCTTGGTGTATCAATATTAGGGGTAAAGTACTTACCAGAGCATTCAGTCTTACCCCTATTATCTGTCTTTATTAAATGGCTCTTAGAATTATTTGTATTAATTGCAGGAATTAAAAACCCCGAATCAGGAGCCTCTTTACTTTTTTGGAGAAATCGACTTGAATTTTTGAACAAATAACCGGGGTATTGGAGGCTGTGTAAATGCTTTCCCTTCTCGTTAAATGTAGTCAATCCTAAACCAGAGGAGTCATTAGTCGCGTGTAAAGGCGATAGGTTTCCAACCCAAATAATTTTTCCTGAGCGGGTTACAATTCCTTCACTAATACCATTATAAGGAATACTCCTTGCCCATTTAATTGAAAAATCGCTGTAATCTATTTTAAGTATTTTTCTATTATTTACACCAGAAAGGTCTGAAAAAATATAAAAATAATTTTTTGACTTTCCCTTTAAATAGTTAAAATCACCAGTGCTTGTGTACTTGAATTTGACTGCTTTTTTTAACTTACCGGAGTCATTCAATGATATAATTTGGTCATCCAGCCCAATAAGGTACCCACCATTTGGATCATGCATTATATTACTAATGTCAGGATACAACTGGTCGGAAATTCGGAGAGCTTCTTGTTTAACCAAATTACCATTTTTGTCAATTAGCAGAGTTAATAAAAATCTTTTATTGATAGGTCTAAAACAATCCGAACCCTGACCACCCAGTGCCACTAGAAAAATTCCATTATTCGAGGTAATAGTATATGAATAATATTCATGACAATAATTTTTTTTAAAATGAAACGCTTTTGAAAATACTTTTTTACCACTCCAAGTGAATCGAGCTAATTTAAAACCAGAAGTCTTATTATAATCCTTAACCATATAAACACCGGCATTTCCTAACATGGTAGGATTGGGATTGAACAAGGCACGATCGTGTTTGAAAACTTTAGAAAAAACTGGTTGGCGACAGGAGTCATAAAGAGAAACATGATGCCAATTAGTATTCCCCACTTTCCCTGCAAAGCCAACTCTACCTTTATTTAGGGTGTAAATATTGTTAAAAGACTTATAAAACATCCTATCATTAAAAGGTGATACCTGAAATTGGGAAATGTATTTCTCCTGGGCCGCAACCAAAAAGGAGGAAATAAGGCAAATTAATAAAACCGCTGTTTTTCTTTTAAGTAAACTCAACCTTTTGGTCTTTAAAACAATTTCAATTTAACCATCTTCAAAAAAAGGGGGCATTGGCCCCCCTTTTACTTATTACAAACACTCTAAATAAATTACTTGAGTACTTGTATCATAGTAAGCAGCATACCCGTCAGGACAGCAAACCTCGTGATCCTCAGGATCTGCCGGATATTCACATTTCCAATGTTCAAGTTTTTTATCGGGAAATTCTGCTTGTACTGGGTCATTGTTATATACCCGTTTCATAAAAGCCCGAGTCGTTAAACTATGTTGAGCACATTCGAAAATTTTTTGCCCGTCCTCATTTTGACAACAAGTACAAACATCAGGGGGAGAGATCTTTAGTCGCTTTATAACAAAACAACGCCTCTGTGTCTTTGCTGCCATCACTACATCGATCATAATAATTGGGAATGGATTGCAATTTGGTGGAACATTTGGTCCAAGGGCTATTTTATATTCACCACAATGCTCTTCACAATCATTGGTATCAGGGGGACATGGTTTGGTTCCTCCTTTGTGGGTGAACTGTGGCGTTGATTCGGAAGTTTCTTTTTGACCGTTTTCGGGCCTGCCCGTTTTTCCTTGTTCATTACAACTTGAGATCGCAAAAATGGTAACTAGCATACCAAAACATGCAATAAAAATTAGAGGAGGGGGGATTAAATCTGATTTGTCTCATAAGGCAAATTAATTTAGTTAATGGCAATATTACCATTCACTCAAATATATGAAAATACAAATTTTTGCCAAACCATACCTCAAATTAAATAGTCTTTTCATTGTATAGGTGGGTAAATGAAACCTTACTTATTCAGTGAAAAATTCCAATGAATAAACGACTTCTGACCGTCAGTTCGCCACAGGTTACAAAAAGCTAACTTTTCAAAGTTATTCTTTTAATCGCCCTCAATTGATTTTTCAGTCAAATGTAATTAGAGAAAGTTCTGCTTTCAATCCCGAGAATATATTCCCTTTTTAAGGAATAAATGGCGTTAGCGCTAACGAAATTAGTACGTTTGCCTAATTGTTTTAACCCAAAGGCAGGGAAGCTTTGTAAGTCACTCCACCCCAAGCACAGATTTGACATAATCCTGGTATCGCCGGCCGATCATGATCTCATGGTCTCCTATGAATAACCGGTTACCCTGAAAGCCATCCACTTGGTTCAAATTCACAATATAGGACTGGTGCACCCGCAGAAAATGCTTTTGGGGTAATTCGGCAGCCAGCTCCTTTAGCGTAGAGTAGTAAAAGTAGAAATGATCACCGGTAATGATCTTTTGGTAATCGCCAAGTCCTTCAATCCAGAGGATGTTATTCAGGTTGATCTTTTGGTAGTAATGATTGAATTTTAAAAAAAGGTAATTCCGCTCACTGGTTTTTCCTTCATTTGATGCATCGGCATCGTTATCAGTTTTGGCCTGAGCTTCGTTTCCGGTGGTTTCACCGGTAAATTCAAGGGCTTTATTCACCGCTTTCAAGAATCGGGGGAATGCAATAGGCTTAGTCAGGTAATCGATTGTATTAAAATCAAAACTTTCAAGGGCATATTGGCTGTAGGCAGTAGTAAAAATGATGTAAGGATTGTAAGGTAAGCTTTTAGGTAGCTCATTGCCTTTCAGCTTAGGCATTTCGATATCGGCAAAAAGCAGGGGAATGTGATCTTCTGTTAAGTGCTGATGGGCCTCAAGGCCATTCTTAAAAACAGCCTTCAACTCGAGGCTTTCGATTTCATTGATAAAACCGGTTAGCACATCCCTGGCTAATGGTTCATCCTCTATTACGGCACAACTAATGGTCATCCAACGGTACTTTTAAGTAAGCGTAAAATGTATTTCCTTTGGCTTTCACATCAAATTTATAATCCTTACCATATTTAAGTAATAACAACTTTTTCAAATTTTCCAGCCCCGAGCCATTGGTCTCATGCCGCTTTTCGATGATATTTTCCGTTTGAAATATTAGTTTTTGATTTTCAGTTTCTAACGTTAAATGGATATAACCTTCCGGGGACACGTCTCCATGCTTAAAGCAATTTTCCACCAATGGTAAAAGGATAAGGGGTGTTATATAAAGGTCGTTTATTTTACCATATTGATTGAACTGAAGATCGAAATCCTCATCCAACCTTAACTTTTGAATTTCCAGGTAATCCTCAATTAACTTCACCTCATTCCATAAAGCAGCTTTGTCTTTCTGGCTGTAATCCATCATATACCGCATCATGTCGGACAGCTTAAGGAGGCTCTGGGGTAACCTGTCATCCTTTTTGATACTTAAAGCATACAAGGAGTTGAAGGCATTGAAAAGGAAATGAGGATTGGACTGTGCTTTCAGGGCACTTAGTTCAGCTTTGGCTTTTTCATCGGCTAATTCTTTAGCCTTTCGCTGCGTTTCTCGGCCGTGAACCGCGTACCTAACAGCAATGGCCGGTATCATGATAAACAACGATTGGCTAACGTAGTGGCTGTAAAGATTGGTATCAAACGTTCTGGAAGGCACCAATTCCGGGAAGATCTGGCTTAATATCAAGTATAAGCTGTAGTAAAGTACCGGATATAAGAAAAGATTTAAGGCAAAAAGGGTAATATACCAAAGGTATCGTTTGGTCATAAGGAATTTGGGAACCAGAAAACCGTAATGCAAATAGAAAGTCCCTATGAAAATGGTAAAGTAATTAAAAATAACCAGCAATTTGGAAAAAAATCCCAGGGACTCTTCACCGGAATCGCTAAGCATTGCCGTTACAACAATGAGCGTCCAGGTAATGACATGGTATGAGATAATGCGCTTTTGAATGGACATATTGCAAATCTAAAATGCCTTCATGGTATCGTTTAACAAAATCGTCAGTTGAGGTTGAATAAGCGACAAATGAGCCTTATTGGTAGAAAAATGGCTTTAAAGAATCCTAATGGACATCTCAAGGCCATTCCATGTCAACTGTCGAAAAAATTTTATGCACTGCCGGCACGACCTAACCTTTGCACGAGTATTTTTAATCAAAAAACTAAAAAGTAAGAATTATGAAGATGCAAAAATTTTTAAGCCGAAAATTGGGTTTAGCGGTTAGTTTCATTGGCTTACTAACCTTTGCCGCCTGTGATGAAAACAAGTTTGAGGACATCACCGGAGATGACGATGACAAAACAGTAACCAAAGAAAAATCCCTTAAGAAGTTTGATCAATTGAAAGCTGAGGATTACGCCGATGTTAACTTAAACAGTGCATCCGACCACAAAGCAAAGATTAAAGCTGACTCTGACATCATTGATAAGGTCAATTTAAACGTTAAGGGCGACCAATTGGTCATTAACATTGATGATGATTCAAAACTTTTTAACAATGATGATGTGACTGTTCACGTTTATGCTCCAAAGATTAACCGTGTTCAATCAAAGGGAAGCGGAAACATTAAGAGTCCGGCAAAAGTCACCGCCAAGCAAATGAATTGGGTAGTAGAAGGCTCAGGTGACGCAGATATCTGGGCCAATGAATCCACCAACTTAACCATTCAAATGAATGGCAGCGGAGATGTTACCGTAAAAGGGCCGGCTGAAAAAGTCGATTTAGAAAGCGATGGAAGCGGAGACTTTACCGCTAACAATTTGGCTTCTGAAATCATTGAAATTTATTCAAAAGGCAGCGGTGACGTAACATTAACGGGCAATACGGAAAAACTGGATATTACCACTGAAGGAAGCGGGGATGTAAAAGCTCCTGGCCTGCACACCAAAGAAGCAGGCCTAAGTACTGTTGGCTCCGGTAACATTAAAGTAACCGTTAAAGAAACCCTCAGAGCCCGAACAGCCGGTAGCGGTGATATTGAATATTACGGCGATCCAGAGATCAAAACCCATGATGAGGATGGCTCAGGCGATATTGAAAAAGCCAATTAGCATCATTTGGCTTGTATGGCCAAAACGCATATAATAAACTATGAAACAAAGCTATACCCCGGCAGGAATGATTCTGCCGGGTTTTTTTCGTTGATGGTAAGGTTGCCATAAAGCTTTTACCGATTCAAAAAAATCCATTTCAAAAAATTTTGCCTGGCTTAAATAGGTAATGTTAGTCATAAGCTATGAATCAGAAAAACTTCAGTAAAATAAGGTTTGGTTAAACCTTTTTTTAAAATTGGTGTTAAATTTTTTACTGATAAAAATAACGATAATGCCTTCCAAGATCACTTTTTCGAACATTTTGGTTTTTTCCCAGCTTTCTTCAGCCGGATTGCTTTTATTAACCGGCCCTTTGCTTGCAGATTACTGGATTGGGCTTATCGTCCAACTTATAGGATTAAGTGTTGGGGTATGGGCCATTGTCCTAATGAAAATGAGTAATAAATTTAACGTCCCTCCTGAAGTGCGTAAAGGCTCCAAACTGGTGAAGCAAAGTATTTACAAATACATCCGCCACCCCATGTATACTTCTGTCCTACTCTACTTTTTACCAGCTTTAATATTTTATTTTTCCTGGTGGCGAATGGGCTATTTTGGTATTTTATTGGTTACCTTAATCCTCAAAATCAACTACGAAGAAAAGCTTTTGAAAGCCGCTTTCTCTGATTACGTAAATTACCAGAAACATAGCTGGCACTTAATTCCCTTTGTTTATTAATTGGCAAATTGTAAATTTTTCAACTTATCGGCTAAATAATAACCAACCATCATGAAGCAATCCGGGCATTATATAGTGCTTATCTTAGTATTGCTCCTGTTTTTCCCCTTCAATTTGATCGCGCAGGAAGAATGGCCTAAAATAGCGGAACAGACCCAAAATATAAACAGGACCGGCATGCAGATTTTACTGGGGTGGTCAGTGCTCAATATTTCCTCGGGCACTTATGGTTATCTGCAAACGGAAGGGAAACAACAGTACTTTCACCAAATGAATGGTATCTGGAATTTGGTGAACGCCGGGATTGCCATTGGTGCATTGACAAGCATGGGTAATGACACTTTAGGCAGCCTTCAGGAAGCCTACCGGTCCGGCCAAAGCATGGAGAAAGTATTGTTAGCAAACGCAGGGCTGGATGTTGGCTACATAGCTGCCGGCGGGTATTTGCTGGAAAGGGGCAAGCGTAAATCTTCTGAACGCCTGAGAGGCTACGGGCAATCTGTAATGATCCAGGGAGGTTTCCTGTTGGCACTTGATGTTGTCCTTTTTTCCCTGAATAATCAGCAGAACCAGGAATTGTATAACATACTGGATAAAGTAAACCTGTCAGCCCACGGTTTAGGCATAACCATCCCTTTTTAGGTTAAAGCTTACCATAATGGCTACCTAATACAACCCTGATACCTTCTTTAATAATTTCACCCAACACTTTGCCAATTGTCATATTATGTCGATTTTAGAAGCGCTGAATCATAAAACCAATGCTCTTATGCCCTTTATTCGCAAATTTTGCTTATTCATGACAATAAGTTTGATCATCACTGCTTGTGGCAGCACCCAAGAATCCACTGAGCAGCAAACCAATAAAGGTGGCGTTTTGCGTTACAAAATTGATGTGGAATTGCCGGGCATGAAAGAAGTCGTAGATTCCATGTATATGGATTATTACTGGGGAGCTGGCATATCGAGAAACCATTTGTCGATGATGGGCGTGAACTTGAACATCTTTCACAATAAGGATAGCATGCTTTTGATAACAAAAACCAGGAAAGCGGACAGCCTTTTCGCAATGGCAACAATGGAGCAATTACAATCAGAATTTGGTATAAATAAGATGGCATCGGTTAATGCTACAGACCAAAGCAAAACAATAGGGGGTTACAAAACAACCCCAATCATTTTCAAAAAAGATAAGAGCACTATGACCTTGTGGTGCGCCTCAGCATTGGATATACCAAAAACCTCCTTGCCATTCCAACATGAAAAAATGAAGGGTTTTCCTTTAAAAATTGAAATGCAAGTTGAGGACAGGCAGCTATTCTTAATTAAAGCTAAAGAAGTGGTTAAAGAATACCCTGGAGATGAATATTTCAATTTAAACGGCCACCAAAGCTATGAGAAGCAGCCTTTGGAGGAAGTAGTTAATTTTATAAAATTTTAGTAACCGTCCATTGCCTAACGGAAATTTTTAAAACTTCCTCTCAAAGAAGGTTTTGCTTTTATTGGGGAAGTCACCGGGTTACCAGTAGTTGGCCATTTCGATCTTAAAGGGCTGTGGACCGCAAATCCGCCATAAAAAATTTCACGTATTACAATTCCTAAAAAATAGGGTAAAGAATAATCTTTTTATAATACCCGCCGCATCCTTATTACACTCTTTCTTAGCAGAAATGGAAAATTGAGAACCGGTAATAACGCGACTAAATTTTCAGAAATAATCCAACTGCCATAAATATCGCCTGTTTTAAATTGGTAGCTTGCTATTTCAAGAAAATTAATTTTCATTAACGTATCTACCTTCTTGATAACCAAAGTGCAAAGTAGTATCTACATTACGAGTGGTATCATGCTCATAGCTTATTTTAGTTCCTTTTTTCCGTACAATAATATCGTAATATTTCCCTCCGGTTTCCCTTTTGGAAATATCAGATTCAAAGCCCCAGATTTTTCCATCAGCTCCTTCATCTTTGGAATATTGACCTTTGTTGTTTTTAAACGTGACAAAGCTTAAAACCTCACTAACATTTTGATTGATATCATAATAAGTCTTTTTTCCGGTTACAATGCCCTGGGCCATGTAATTGGTTTTTGCTACAAAACCCCACTGATCTGGCCCTAGTTTCTCCCAATTTATCTCAGGCGGATTCCCCATCTTTCCTTTTCTATCAAAAAATTCCAAGGTTGTTTTTTGATTATTCTGAACACTCACAAATCCTAATATAGGAGCACATGCATGGCATTCATATTTTATAGATTCAGTGGCTATAAGGAAATAAGCTTTATCTTCATTGATTCTTTTAAATCCTACCAATTCAGACTTTAATGTATCGTTGAATCCTTTGATTTCAAAATCACCCAATTCCGGTTTATCAGTATGTAAAAACGAGCGATCCTTAAATTCAATCACTTCTATATCCATCACATTTTTAACAGTAATAAGATTATCCTTCGCTTTTGCCGAATATTTCGGATTGAATTCATAATCATTCTGCTTTAAAAACTTATAACCAAATAGTTGCCCATGATAACCATTGCGCTCCTGGTAAAAATTTTGTTTGGAAAGCCAATCAAAATTGGTAGAGTGAACAGCCTGATCATCCCGATAAACTTTGGCTCCGAAAGTCCAATCAAATTTCAATGAAATCTCATTAATCTTTTTTTGTTTAATGCGGTTATGACCTTTCGAAGAGTCACTGAGGTCTTCATAACTTTTCCGGACTTTTTGCGTTTGTGTCTTTTGAGTAGCAGTCTTCAAGTTTTGATTACCAAAGCCTTGGATAGAACTGGAAACTCCTTCTTTGGAGGAAAGGTTATTTTTAAGCTTCGCAACCTTACTTTTACAATCGGTTCTGGAAATTCCCTTATTGTTATTCTGCATAACCGCTTTTACACTTCCATGAATAGCAAGCCTGTTATCAAGGGTTTCCGTAGCGTAAGATGCAATATTTTTTACTGAACCGCTATAGCGTTGATCCCTCTGAGCCATGCCTTCCTCATTGATTTTTAGGGTAAAAAAATCCTTGCTTTTCTTTTCGGTATCTGAACTTCCCGCATTAAAAGATCCTAATGATGATGCTTTACAAATTGAGCACGCATTTACCTCTTGTGTATCTTCCCAAATCAAATCGCCTTTTAAATTTGGTTTAGCCTCGCAGACGAATTGCTTAGTATTGTCGGAACAATTTGCCCTCAATACGGTAAAGTTATCGAAGGAGCTTTTGGCATGTGAAGTTGCGTTACCAGGTCCATTGTCGCCAGAATTTTCAACCCGTTCTTCACCTCCTTTATTATTAGCTTTGTAAACCCAAGTATCATATTGCCCAATACCTAAAGCCTTTGTTTTACAGGCAAGGAAGAAACCTTCCTTGGTTTTTTCTAAAGCATCAGCCTCATCATGTTTAGCTACCCCATAATCTTGCGCCCATTCAATGGCTCCATTTCGGTCAGTTGTTAATTGCCCCGGGCACCCCTTCTTATTTAACGCATCCGCTGTTTCATGAGCAGTTCCATACTCGTTTTTAGCCTTATTTGGCTTTTTTGCATTGAAACAGCTACAAGTAGAGGATAATTTAATCCCTACCGTTAGCCCCGCTTGCGCTTTTAGTAGGGTCATTCCTGCAAAAAGGCATGTTATAGCGGTAACTAACCAATATTTTTTCATCGTTTAACCGTTTAGTCAGCTTTGATAGAACAAAATAAGAATTCGAAAAATTTAAAATTGGTTAAAAAATACCAACCGGCAAAAATTCGCTTTGAGATTGATGGAAATCATAAGGTAGCGCTTTGTCTTACAATCATTCTTAGCACCTGGATGGAATCATTATAGCAAAAAGAGCCGGAATTTTTACTGAATAAAAACAACAAAATCCTTTTTTAGCAAAGTTTTTTGGCTCTTTAGCGTTCCTCCGCATGAAATTCACCATCGATGGTGATTATTTTCGAATCATCGCGGGACTTGGCTAACTGCACATTGTTGAATTCACCCTTCAACAAATTAGTACCTCTGCTGTTGATCGTAACTGTTCGGCTCTTATTCTTTGAAAAAATGGTGGCAAAGGTCTTATTTTTTGCTCCCTGCTGGTTTAGGAAAGCCGGCATACCCTTGGATGAGGCTGATAGTTCTTTGATTTGATAGGTGCCGGTCCAATATTGCCTGAATATGTATTATCGTAAATATAAAACACAATTCCTATGGTATCATCGCTTTTTTCATGCTTAGTCACAATACTTACCAGATTTTCTAACGTTTTCTTACCTAATCCATCAATTCCGGAGGTGTCATTGAAATAGGTTTAGCTGTTAAATTCCTTGTTTAATTCACCATTCACTGCGTAATGGCCTTGCCCTTTGGAAAGGGCAGCCGGGTTATCAATCGACTTTGTTTGGAACACACCCCAGGCTAAAACCGGGATTGTTACCAATAAGTAATAAAAAAGGCTTTGATGCTTTTGTTGATGTTTTGCATAATGGTCGATTTTTGACCTATCGGTTATTGTAAGGAAATAATAAATCAAATTTAGCCATTTTTTGAGGGCTTAGCTGGTTAATAAATTATATTTTATTCGGTAAAATTAGCTATCACATTTTAGCGATTCGATATGGTTATCAAAATTTTGAATGGATAACAAACAGGATTAAATCAATGGCGGTGCTTTAGATTTTTTTGCAAGATACTATTTAAATGCGTTTCTGTGAAATTGCTTACTGTTACATCTGGTTTAGAATGATCCTTTTTTCTTTCGCTTTTGCATTAAATGCCCTATGACACAATGGACACTTACAGTCACTCAACCCTTTAGACCTGAAACATGATAGCAGCAGCCAATCGGTCCGCCGGCTAAGGGGCTTCCATTAGACCGGTGGTTTTGATGGTTATACCGAGCTCGCGGAAGGGAATCCTTTATGGCATTACCGGATGGGCTTAGCTTTTGAAATCATTCTCAGGGACAATTTAAATCTCCTGGCCGGGATTACCCAAGCGGAATTCATCTAAGATTCTTGCAAAAGCATTGATTGTAATCTCCTGGCAGTATTTTGGCAATAAGGGTTTGTGTTCAAGCGGGATTACGCTAACCTGGGCTCACAAGGTTAATTAATTTCCAATCCATAATTGAATGGCTTATAGATTCAAAATCCGCCTGGAAAAAGGGGTGGAAAAACCCAAGAAAGCGGTAAGTTTGCCTATTTGTAAAAACCTTGATTCATAAGAAAGCTTGATACCCAGCCTTTTTGGATCGTTTTATGATAGTTCGTGCCTTGATCATTTTGAAATAATCCGATATTTCCTATATTTATGATGTCATTTAAGGCTTGTATGACAACCGAATTGAACAATTAAACCCATTTAGCTTTGACGAATAATACGATAAACAGCTGAAAAATCAATAAAGCTTGATTTCTTTAAGCTTAAGAAAAAATAAGTGTCAATTAAGCCTGGCGAAAGAAGGAGATCATGAAATTATCGCTGAAGCAAATAAATAAGGCATTCGAAATTGGGAAAGATAAGGTTACTGATCAGTGGTTCCTCAGTAAGCTGCGTCTTATCAATAAAACCTTAACGCTGGTTGTTTTTTGCATAATCCTGTACGTGATCACCTTCTCATTTTTTGACATGCCAATCTTGATTTGGCCTTGCCTTATAGCCTTGCTAATCAGTGTGCTGAGCTTTTGGTTCTCATCAAGGGGATGGTTTGATTGTGCTCGTATAATTCCGCAATTAATGGTAAATTTTACCATTGTTTTTTATGAGCTGGTTCATCCTGATTTAGGTTTCATATACTACTTCTTCCCGCTAATTGCTACGATTTTTACAACCTTTCAATTTAAGGAGTGGAAAAAGTACCTCCCTGTGTTATTCGTTGCATTTATTTCTATTTTACTGCTTGTATACACAGATTATCGGTTTTTTAGCAACCCTCCATTGTCACCGTTTTTAATTAACAATGGCCAGGCCATTGGCATTACCTTATCAACCGTGGCTTTAATGATTATTCTCAGTGAACTGGTGTCAGAGGATCACCATACCAAACGAGAATTGGAAAAAGAAAGCACAAACCTTTCAGGAATCATTGAAAGTACGGACGATGCTATTTGGCTGGTTGACCAGAATTATCGGTTCATTACTTTTAATACCACTTTTAGCAATTGGGTTGAAAAATCAATAGGCATTCCTGCTTATAAGGGGTTGAATGCTATTGAGGTGATGGAACAAAAGGGCCAAAATTTAAGTGCCGATATAAAAGCTAATTATGATTGGGTTTTCAAGACTGGAAAAGTTCTTAACAGGGAAAACTACGTAGAAGTCGGTGATCTTCAACTTTATACAGATTCATCTTATAACCCTATCATGGAAGGTGGACAAGTGGTGGCCATTTCTTGTTTTTCCCGGGATATAACCGACCGCAAAAAAATGGAAAAAAGGCTGGAGCATGAAAAAACAAAAGCCGAGGAAGCTTCTAAAGCAAAATCCTGGTTTTTATCTAACATGAGCCATGAGCTACGTACACCGCTCAATGCCATTTCAGGGGTTACCCAATTAATGGAGCGTGAAGACAGGCCTGAAACAGACCTCGATAACCTGAAAGTAGTAAGGCAATCAACGGATCAATTGGTTGCACTCATCAACGATATCCTGGATCTTTCAAAAATAGAGGCGGGTCAGATTACCATTCAAAATACCCAATTTAAGATCAGTGAAACATTAGGGCTTATTGATAATAACTTTTCTCAAAAAGCCAATGAAAAAGGAATTCAACTTAAAACATCGCTGGATCATGCTTTGCCAGCATGGCTTTATGGAGAAAATACACGGCTATTACAAGTATTGAATAACCTGGTAAGCAATGCGCTGAAATTCACGAACCAGGGTTCTGTCAAGGTTTACTTGGAAAACAAAGAGGAGTCTCACGATCAGGTTATTTTAAAAGGGATCGTTGAGGACACCGGAATTGGCATTCCGGAAAATCAACAATCAAAGCTGTTTGAGGATTTTAAACAAATCGAGCAACATGCATCCCGGAATTATGAAGGCACCGGCCTGGGGCTGTCAATTGCTAAAAACCTGGTAACCATACTCGGGGGTAGCATAGACCTTACCAGTCAGGAAGGTCAAGGGAGCCGGTTTTTCTTTGAAATACCTTTTGGGAAAGTAGCTGTTGATGATGAAGAAGGCATTCAAGAAAGTGAAGAAAGCAATGTTAGCAGCGAACTTACGGATTTACAGGAAGCAAAAATTTTATTGGTGGAGGACAATGAGCTCAATATTAAAGTGGGTACTCAAATCTTTAAAAGATTAAATGCAGAGCCTTGGTCGGCCAAAGAGGGCCAGGAAGCATTAGCTTTAGTGGAAAAAGAGCAGTTTCAAATTATTTTGCTGGATATTCACATGCCAGGTATGGATGGCTTAGAAGTCGCAAAAAGCATAAGAAATTCAGAAAATGGCTTAACGCCGGCATCCGTCCCTATTGTAATTATGTCCGCTGATATATCCCAAAACATGAAACAGAAAGCCAAAGATGCCCAAATCAATGGTTTCTTGGAAAAACCGTTAAACATTGAAAAAATAGCGCAAACAGTGCATGATCAGCTTGACAATAGCGCGAGGCCTGTTTAAATGGCCCTTTACCATTTTTGATTTTCTGAAGTTGGCTTGTTAAAAAATAATTTATTTTCTTATTTAAATGCTGCACAAATTGCACCATTGGTCAAGTCCGTTCAATGGTCATCTTTCATTGGAGGCTTATTTAATTACCAAAACAATTGCCATCATTTTAATAATTAAAACATCGACTATGGTATTTTAAGGTAAGGAGGATCGAAAAGTCAAACTAAACGAAATTGAACAGATCATGAAAAACCTTCAGGGTGGTAAAACGCAACAAATATTACCAGTTTTGATTGTTGTATTTGCTGGAACCAATAAAAGCTCATTGGACAAAGGATGTAAGAAATTTTCTTAAGCAACTTGAAAAAAACCCGCACTAATTTTATGATACGATTAATTACCTTTTTTTTCATCTTAATTAGCGCGCTCTCTTATAGCCAAAATTCTGATTTTCATGAGCTATTGAAAAAAGGCAAGGCGGAATTTGATAAGAAAAGGCGTAACAAAGATTTTTCCAAATCAGTAAAACTACTGGATAGTGCAGTGCAATTAAAACCGGGCCATGCAGAGGCTCATTATTTTCTGGGATATGCCTATGACAACTTAAACATTCGTGGAAAAGGAGAGGATGAAGCTTTATCCTCGGACCTTACAAAACAAGCAAGTCACCACTTTGAAAAAGTTATTGAAATTTCCCCTAAATATAACGGAGAGATGCTTACCCTTGATCCCTACACCAAATTGACATCTTTATGGGGCCAATTGGCCATAGAATACCTTGCAGCTCATGGAAAAGATTCAGCCAAATGGGCTTTGAAAAATGGTAAACAAAGGGGCGGTTTCAGTGAATTTAACCTTGCTTTCCAAAAGTTGGTATTAAAACACTGTACTAAAAACGGTATTTTGACAACCTTTGGCGACATGAATTTTTATCCGGCCTTTTACCAGCAGTTATTAAATAACAAACGAAAAGATGTGAGTTTAGTTGAAATGAATTTGCTGAATGCCAAATGGTATCCTAAGTATTTGCAAGAAAAAGGTGAAGTTGATTTTGGCCTTTCAAAATCCGAGCTGGATTCTACCACCTATATTCAATGGGAAACATCAACAGTGTCAATAGGGAATTTAAAATGGACCATTCCTTCATACGGAAATCAATCCCTTCTCAGGAGCCATGTATTGTTTTTGCATTTACTCCAAACAAATACATTCAAAAGAGATGTGTATTTTTCACCAGGTTTCCCGGAAAAACATATGCTTGGACTGGCCCAAAAAACAACCCAACCTTTATTGGTAAATAAGGTAGCCGTAGATGGAAATAGAAAAGTAGAGGATGAAGTATTTTACAACCGAGCCAAGCAATTCCTAAAGCTGGTTAAAAAAGTCAATCCAAATTCCCAAATTCAAATGAGTAATGTTCATAGAATACGGTCAAATGTTTACAAAAAAGCTGACAAATATTTGAATGACGGTAAAACAAAAGAGGCTGAAAAATTAATCAATCTAATTGATAAACATGCCAATGCTAAGGATTACCCTTACCACAATGATGAGTATGAAAAGGCTGCTAATGCGATTAGGGATAAGCTGAATGATTGATTTTGTCAAAATTAACAGCATCAAAATTTTGGAAGATCAGGAATGGGGTTTCTGGAAGATGAACACCTACCTTTATAAACGAATAGCTAAATTTATAAAAGGATAGTTAGTAAGCTTAATAGGAATAAGGGAAAATTAATTCGGGATGGCTTTATGACATTCTATTCTGAAAAAACCAAAAAAATTTCTCCACTTCCAGTAATAATTGATTTATAACCGTTAAATAACCTCAAAATTAGGGTATAAGCAAAATTCTTGTCAATTAAAATTGCTCTTACCTATGACCAATAGCGTCCGCTCTTGGTTACCTTAGCACATACCATTGAAAAAAATTGCTCACAACAGTTGAAATTTTAACTTTATAATTTCCATCGAATTTTTTCACAACCTTATCAAATTAATATTCAGGGAAGCATGAAGTGAGTTTAAAAACACGATATTGCCTGATTTTATAAATCACTGATTGTTAAATCATTGGGGAACGTTAACTATTATCCTTATCAACCGGGTACCTTCCATCAAAAAACCCATCTTGCAATTGACGATTGATATTAGCATTGAACTGCTGTAATTGACCTTTCCTGGTATCCAAATTTAAATGCAAAGGGGATTAAGGTTTCGTCATTTACCATCCTATTTCAAGGATTTGGTAACTTCAGGAGCGTTACTGACCCCTTAATCAGATACCTCTTGCCATTTTCGCCAAAGCATAGCCCCAAAAGCCGGGTACCAGATCAAATCATTGAACAAAATAATCAAACCGAAGGATAGGGCTATTTCACCTGATAACCACGTATAGAAAAAACCGATAGGGCCAAAAATTTTACCCAGGAAACCTACCAACACAATAGGATAATGCTTTAATTCATCAAGGGCAGCAATCCCGTAGCCAATGCTGTAAACGCCAACGATCATTCCGACCGTTTGCCAGATAAATAAGTACGCCGGCGTATCCATGTTCAAAAGTTCAAAGGCTTGCTCCGGAAACACAACCACCCAAAAACCAAAACCCACATTATACCACGATGCTGCCCATAACCATTTCGATTGCCAGGCATAGGGTTGTTGCCAACGGTTTTTTAGCATCTGATCAAATGCATCCAAAAGGGGCCAAAAGCCTTTATCATCGGACTCACGGGCCTTCCAGGCCATGAAAATCGGGATCAGCTGGAAGAAAATACGGGCTATGAAAAAAGGCCGGTTACTGATGCCAAATATTTCATGGTTGATGATGAGCATTTCAAAATGGGCCGGTAAGAGGGCAATAAAGTAAAACACTAAAACCCATCCTGTTAGCCTTCGAAAACGGGACAGTAAAAGGCCTAAAGCACCCAATACCTCAAAAATACCGGTCAGGTATACCCAAAGCTGAGCTCGCATAAAAGGCTCCGGAACGGCTGAGACAAACTCTCCGGGGTATAGGAAATGGGTTATACCCGCTAACGAAAGGATGAAGATCAAGCTGTACCGGGAAATCTTAGCAATACTCATCATAACCCATAAACACCAAATTTTATTTGAGGTTTGATGCCGGACCGTTAAGGCCACCTTTTGTGGCTAATCGGTTTGTTGATATTTTTGATATGGAAAGCTTATCGGGTCCCCGTCCGAATGCCAATGTAAGCCAACATAGTACTCAACGGTCTTTTGAAACATGCTTGCATGAGCCTTTTCTTCGGGGTATAAAAGGGAGGGCGGAGCAACCGGGTTTTCTTATTGCTTACCCCATAAGCTATATACAAGGGAAAAACCATTGCTGAATAAAACCTTGGAAAAATGACCTATCTCAACCTTCTCGTTAAAAAACCCTTTTTTACAATTTGATGCATTGTTATTTCGGCAGGTTATCGCCCGATGAACTGAACTTTCACCATTTCCATCGGAGCCATTTGAAAGCATCCCCTGTATGGTTTTCCCCGATCCACAATAACCCCTTTCAGACCCGTTTTTTCCGAAACCCCATCCCTTAAAGCTTTGCAATGGTAGGGAAAAACCAGCCAATGTAAAGTAATTTTGGTGCTATTAAAATATGGGAAAATTGAATAATAAGCCTTTTGCATAGATTACTTCCCAATGAAAGATTAGCAAAATGACCCTTTAAAAGTTTTAAGCATAGCGAAGTACCATCGTGATAAGCGTAATGACCTACCAAATCTTAATCATTCTGAAGAGCCTGACACTATCGAAAAACGGTAAAAAATGGGTATTAAAGCATTAGCCACTGCGGATCTCCACCTGGGTAAGACATCATCTCAGGTACCGACAACAAATGACCCAATACCAACCAAGCAAACCTGGCTGGCCATGGTCGATTATGCCATCGAGCAGCAGGTAGATCTCATTGCCATTGCGGGAGACCTAATTGATGAGGATAATCAGTACTTTGAAGCCTTTGGCCCATTGGAGCAAGGCTTTAAGCAGCTAAATGACCATAACATAACGGTTTACCTGGTGGGCGGGAATCACGATCATGGGGTAATCCATGATATCGTTAATAGTGCCACAGCAGATAATGTAGTGCTACTGGGCGCTAAGGGTGAATGGGAAACACAGGTATTCCAGAAAGGGGATCAAAAGCTTCAACTGGTAGGCTGGTCCTTTCCAGCCAGACACGTTCACTATGACCCAGCTTCGTTGCCAAATATTAACACAGGCATCGACTCAAACCTACCAACCCTTGGCCTGTTACATGGCGACCTCTTTGATGATCAAAGCCCGTATGCCCCACTGGATGCCGGAAATCTTAGTCAACTGGACGTAAACGGTTGGATCGTTGGCCACATCCATAAGCCGAATACCATTAAATCTGAATCTCCTTTTATTAGATATCCAGGCTCCCCGCAAGCTATGGATCCGGGAGAAGATGGCGAACACGGCTTTCTAATGCTGGACATTGAGCAAAACAAACCTATCCAGGTGGAGCAGGTACCGTTTTCACCCATCTACTACCTCAAGGCCAATATAGATATTTCGGATGCTGATGATGAAACCACTTTTAAGGATGTTTTAACAAGCAAGCTGAATGCTGAAGCCAGGCGAGTGCATTACCCTGGCTTAAACCACCTGGTGGTGGATATCAACCTGACAGGTTACCACACCCGAATGCATGAGCTGGATAAATGGAGCGAAAATATAGGAGACCTTGCATTAATGTTGAATGGCGAGACCAACATGGCCCCGCGGAAGGTTAGCAACATCGCTAAGCCTGAACTGACAGAGCTCGAGGCAAGGGCTGCGAATGACAACACGGCTATCGGTAAGCTTGCCAGTATCATGGTAGCCATTGAAAAAGAAACAATGCATGACGAACTGCTCGATCAGTTGATTGAGGATTGGCAGAAGGAAGCCGGAAAGCTTGGTAAGAAAAACAAGTATCAACCTATACAGTCGAGTATTCAGACCGCTTATCATTCAGATAATGCTAAGCAACTGATCTACGAGGAGTGCAGCAAGCTTATTTCCGAACTCTTATTACAGGAAAATGAGGATAATAGCTATGCCTAAAGAGCCTGTTCAGATTAACCGTTTGGCTATCAGGAAAATGCCGGCCTTTAAGGATGGCTTACCCGCGCTTGAGGGCCTGGCCAAACACATCAACATCATAGCCGGGCCGAATGCTTCCGGCAAGACCTCTTCCGCTCGAGCCATCCAAAACTTGCTGTTTCAGAATAAAGAGCCGGCAACCGAAGTCAAGGCGGAGCTAACCATTCAGGGGAAGCAGTGGCAAATTGAGGTAAGTTCCGGTCAGCCCTTAGTCCAGAAAGAAGGCGTGGATGCCAGCCTTTCTGACTTTCCGTCCAGGAATGAGCAAAACCGCTATAGCCTTTCATTACATGAGTTAGTGACGGCCGAAGGCGATGGTGATCTGGCTAAGCAGATCTATGACCAAACGATGGGCTTTGATTTTGACAAGCCTAAAGATAGGTTGGGCTACCAATATCCAAACCCAAGGGGAGACAATAGTTACAAGGAGGCTTTCAACCAGGTTCAACAGGTTAAAAAGCAACAAAGGGAGCTGGCTGAGGATGAGCAAAGGCTACACAAGCTTTATGAAGATAGAGGGGAAGCTGACAAGGCGCAGCGTCTCCATCGCCTCTACCAACTTGTAAAGGAATACAAGGAAGCCTATACCGAATGGCAGAATAGCCGGGAGCAGTTCGATGAATACCCGGAAAACTTGAAAAATACGCGCGAGAATGATTTTGAAGAATTAGAAGAAAAGGAAAAATCTATTCGCGAAAAGCAGAGCCAAAAAGGAGCGATTGAAAGAAAGATTGAAACAGCGAAACAAACTATTGCTGAGCTAAATCTCCCTGATGAGGGTATTGCTAATGATACGCTGGAAAAGCTAAAGCAATACAGGGATAAGATCAGCGATAAAAAGGGCGAAATAGATAGGCTCAGCGATAAAATCTCTGAGGCCAAAGCCAGGGAAAAAGAAGCCCTGCATGAACTGGGAGATGACCTTGATCCCTCGAGTTGGGAAGGGATTTCCCCAATTGATATACGCGGCGTGGACGAATTCCTGCAAAAAGCCCATCAAGTGCAAAGCAAAAAACAGTACCTGCAAACACGCATGGATACCATTGAAAACCAACTTGATCCCGACACCATCCTGACCGATACCGACCAGCTAAAAGAAGCCATCAATGCCCTGTCACATTGGCTAACTGATCAGCAGGGATCTAATCAGGAAGGCCCGTCCTTGAAATGGTTATTTATCATTGCGGGATTGGCTGTATCAACCAGCTTATTGGCCTTCTGGAATACCTGGCTTGCTGTACTGGGCGGAGTTGCTGCACTTATAGCAGCCTATTTAGCTTATTCCCAAGCCAATCAACAGGGTTCTGACCGGTCAACCCTGAGGGAGGAGGATTACCGACAAACCGGGTTTGATGAACCGGAAGCGTGGACCATTGAAGAAGTATCCAAAAAGGTGAAGGAACTCAGTGATAGCCTTGCCACGGTCCAACGGCAACAGGAGCTACAGGAAGATAAAAATAAGTTGGCAGAGGATTTAAATGAGGCAGAGCAAAACTGGAAAAAGATTAAGGAAGAAAAGGAACAATGGCGGGCTACACTTCAGGCCTTCCCTGGCTTGCCCGATGATCAGCTGGACAACTTCTCCGGTATGTACCACTTTCTGACCCGGCTCAAAGATTGGCAGGATGCCCATACTAACCTTGCCGCTTTAGAAAACCAACTGAAGCAACGAGAAAACGAATTGCAGGAAACACTTGATACCATTAACGCGGAATTTGAAAGACTCGGAAGGAAAAAGGCTGATGATGGTGAAACAGCTATTGCCTATGTCCATCAGCTATTAGAGGATGCCCAAACGTGGAACAATGACAATCAGACCCTCCGGGATAAGTCGGCACAGCTAAAAGAATATGAAAATGAAATCCAGGAGCTCCGGGATCAATTGAATGCTATTTATGACCGGCTTCAGGTTGAGCGCGGTGATAAGGAAGCCGTAAGGAAACTTGTTAACCAATTAGCGGATTACCAACAAGCCGGCAATGCGCTTGATGTTGCTAACCGCGCACTCTGCGAGAAAACGGAAGCCATGGAACGTCACTCCTACTACCATGAACAGGCAAACATTATCGAAACGCTAAGCTGGGACGAGGTAGAACAGACCATTCAGCAATACGGAGAAAAAGCCGATGAGAGAGATGGTATACAGAAACAGATTTCAGATATAGAGGCCAGGGTCAATGCCCAGAAACAGCGAATGGATCTTACAGAAGCTCTCCGAAATAAGGATAATGTGTTGTCCAAGTTACAAGATGATTTCCAGGAAAACCTAAAGAAGCTGACCGGTGCCCTGCTAACAGACACCATTAAGCAACATGCGCAGGAGCAATACCAACCGCCCGTTCAGCAAAAGGCCAATGAACTGCTGAGCCGGATAACCCAAGGCCGCTACCAGCTAAGGTTGGATGATTCCAGGGACTCACCCTCTTTCAGGGCTTTTGACACTGTGCTTCAAAAGGGGCAGGCCCTCAATGAATTGTCATCCGGCACTCGTATTCAATTACTGCTGTCGGTCCGCCTGGCTTTTCTTGAGATACAGGAAACCCATTACAAGCTGCCGATCCTTGCCGATGAGGTGCTGGCCAATAGTGATGATGACAGGGCAAAAGCGATTATTGATGCCCTTGTCGCCATTAGCCGGGACGGCCGGCAGGTCTTTTATTTCACGGCTCGTAGCGATGAGGTGGCTAAGTGGCAAAAATTCCTGCAGGGACACGATGACGTTGGTTATACCATCAAGTATTTAACCGGTGAAGAGCAATTTGATCCGGGTGGCATTGCCAACCGCGTTGATAAGCAGGCAGTTCAGCTGGAAAACCAAGTACCTGAGCCATATGGGCTTGAATACAGCGCATATGGGGCTAAGCTGGGCGTTCCGGCTTTTGACCTCCTGACGCAGAATGCTAACCAGCTTCACCTGTGGTATTTATTAACAGATTCGGAGGCGCTATACCATTGCCTTAGTCGCGGTATTCGATTCTGGGGGCAATTGGAAGAATTTGCCAAGCACAATGGCAGCCTTCATAGCTTAGGCATCACAGACTACCAAAAACTTGCGGATAAGGCGCAGCTCCTAAAGCGCTTCCAGGAGGAGTACAATATAGGCCGTTCCAAGCCGATTGACAGGCAAGTTTTAGAAGATTCACGAGCTATCACCAATACCTTTATGGATACCATTACAGCAAAGCTTCACGAATGGAACAACAATCCGGCTCAATTGGTAGAAGCCTTAAAAAACGGAACGGTAAAGCGTTTCAATAAAAACAAGGCTCAGGAGCTTGAAACCTATCTTATCGATCAGGGCTACTTAGCTGACCAGGAGCCACAAGCCCCCGAAACCATTCAGGCTAAAATCAATGCATTTGTCAGTAAAAGCAAACTGAGCCAGCAGGAGGCGCAAAACTTTATAGATTCATTATTCACCAAGCTGGAAAACGCCAATGGATAGGTTGGAAAGCTAAATGCTTGCCAATTCATAAGCACCCCGATTGTATATTGCTGGCCTGAGACGAAGGGTTATCTCCTTTATAAAAGCCTTTTTCTACAGGCTTACTCATTTTACTCATTGTTTATAGGTAATTATCAATAATAATGGTAGTGACGGGTAATCCTGACCATGTGATTTTACGAAAGGCATGGGTTCGGCTGTGATTGCCGCTTACCCTTGCATCCGTCAACCAGTAAGCCACCCATTCGGCTTGCTCTTGTTTTTCGGAGTAGGAAAGGGTGTAATGGCTATGCTTAACTACCTGGCCGGTGGTGGAAGTGGGCAGGTAATCAAAGGATTGGCCTGAGGCAAGGTCGATAAATAATAGGGAGCAAAGCACCCATGTTATTCTTAGCAGCGTAAAGAAGGTCTTTTATGAATGGGATTTCTGCAAAAGTACGGAAAACTTATCATCTCCTTTGGATTAAAAAATTCCTACACAAACCGCCTCATAAAGTTATAGATGATGTAGGAGACAATGGGATGTATTTTGGAGCTGTCACCTTTAGTAAATTTTTGCGAAAATGACCGTTTTCCGGTAATCATTGCAAATTTGTACTAAAATGTACCCCTTGATTCTATTTTTACCTAAGGTATTGCGTTGAGTAAATCAGCGCCCTTCAACTCAGCCTTTCCCTCTGCATTGATAATATTCAGGAAAACCTCCTTCCCGTTTAATTCAGTATTTACAAAGTGCCCCTTAGTGGTTTCGTTCCTATTGCCGGGATACAAGAGAATACCTTCAGCACCATCAAAATATTGGAGATAGGCATAGAGTTGCCTTAAGTCATCATCACCGGGTG
>CAZQQN010000028.1:0-42983 GCA_964595485.1 uncultured Sphingobacteriales bacterium
CCGGATGCGTGTGCCAGGATTTTACCCGGTGCAGCTTCAAGTCATAGTTTTCCGCCTCTAAATATTCGTTGACGCGCTCGTAATACTTACAAACGCTCATGCGCGAAAAATGCGGGGCCATGATGATAGACACTGCTTCTTCAATTCCGTCCGCCTTCATTTGCTTGATAGTTTCAGAAATCCAGGGTTCCCAATGCCGCATGCCGATGTAAACCGGGTATTCATTCCCTAATTCTTGTTTGATGCTTTCTGCCTGCTGCTGCGTTATTTCCAAAAGGGGCGAATACCCACCAATCATGTCATAGCGTTCAATTAATTCATCTAACTGCTCTTGGGTGGGTTCGCGACCAGCATAGCTCATGCGGATATCCCGGTAAAAAGGGGCAATATCTTCACGTTTGTTGGGGCCACCGTAGGCTAATAATAATATTCCTCTTTTCATAATAATTTTCCTTAATTAACCTCAATTTAAGGATAATTGTTTATTGGGCTATCCAAAACCCTAACAATCAATGGTTATTTACTAAGCCTGATCTTTTGCTAAACCTTACAAGAATGCACATAATCAACCACCCGTTTTAACTTATCGGCTGACAAGGATGGAATAACACCGTGCCCAAGGTTAAAGATGAATCCATTTCTACCGGTACGCTGAATACTATCCAGGATGCTTTGAACCCTACCTTGAATAACATTCCAAGGCCCCATTACAGAAACAGGATCCAGGTTACCCATTATACCAACATCAAACTCCATTATCTGCCATGCAATACCAATGTCCGTGCGCCAATCAACACCAACTATATCACAACCGGTAGCTTTGAGCTGACTTAATAGGTGCAGCGTATTCACGCCAAACAAAATCGTTGGCACTCCGGAGTATTGGAGCGACTTGAATAGCCTTTCCATATGGGGAAAAATGTATTCCGCATAATCCTCCTGACTTAAAGCCCCGACCCAACTATCAAACACCTGAACAGCCTGGGCACCGGCCTCAATCTGCATATCCAGGTAATTCAGCATGCTGTCAGTTAAAGTTTCCATCAATTGATGCCAGACAGCGGGCTGGTTGTACATCAGAGATTTGGTATTTTCGTAGTGTTTGCTTTTCCCGCCTTCTACGATGTAACTGGCTAACGTAAAGGGCGCCCCGCAAAAACCTATGAGCGGCACATTCAAATCATCCACCAAATGCTGTATAGTATCCTTCACATAAGGGGTTGCTTTATTGTAATCCGGTACGGTTAGCTGCTTGACGTCTTCTTCCTTTCTTACCGGATTCGGCACATAAGGGCCATAATTGGGCTTGATTTCATTCTCCACGCCCATTGGGCCAATGGGTGTCATGATATCGGAAAATAGAATGGCGGCATCCACGCCCAGCTGCTCGACCGGCAATTTCGTTACATAAGCGCACAATTCCGGGTCTTGGATGATATCGTAAATCGTCCGGTTTTCCTTGATTTTCCGGTACTCAGGCTGGTAACGCCCCGCCTGACGCATAAACCATACAGGTATATGATCAACCGGTTCACCCCGGCAGGCCCTTAAGAAATTGTCGTTAAATTCAGTCATTCAGATAGTTAATCTATTAGTAATACGTAGTAATAATTGGTAATAACATGATGTGGGTACTTAATACTCAGTGCTACTATCTTTTATCTTGGTTCTTTTGTCTTGCATTTCAACCATAAGACCATTCTGTCCCATCCTTTGAATCTTTGATCTCAAAACCCAAATCCTTCAAGCGGTCCCTAATTTTATCAGCAGTATCAAAATCTTTGGCTTTCCGCGCCTCTTGTCGAATTTCGAGTAATAAAGTCATCAGGCCTTCAATTTTTTCCTCGGATTGTCCGGCTGTTTCTGTTTTAAGCCCCAGGACATCCGTAAAGAAAGCCTTGAACTTTTCCCGGAATAGCTGGATAGCATCCGCTGTTAAAGTCTCTTGGCCTTCCCAGGCACGGTTAATGACATTCACACCTTCAAACAATTCCGCTATTAACTTAGGGGTGTTGAAGTCATCATTTAAGGCTGCATAGCAACCATCCACCCAATTCTGAACATCGAAAGTGGATTCATTACCCGGCTCAAGCTTTTTCAGCCGGCCTAAGCTGTCCAATATACGCTGATATCCCTTATGGGCTGATTGCAAAGCCTCATTGGAGAAATCCAGCGGACCTCGGTAATGAGACTGTAATATAAGAAACCGGACGGTCATGGGGGAATAAGCATCTTCCAATAGGGCATGCTCCCCTTTGAACAATTGATCAATGGTAATACTATTGCCTTGTGACTTGCCCATTTTTTGCCCATTGACCGTAACCATGTTATTATGCATCCAGTAGCGGGCAAATGATTGGTTATATCGGCCTTCAGCCTGAGCCACCTCACACTCGTGGTGCGGGAACATATTTTCTAAGCCTCCGCCGTGAATGTCAAACGTTTCACCTAAGTATTTCTGGCTCATGACGGTACATTCTATGTGCCATCCGGGGTAACCTTTACCCCACGGCGAATTCCATTGCATAAGGTGTTCAGGAGAAGCCTTTTTCCACAGGGCAAAATCCAGTGAGCTTTTCTTTTCACTTTGCCCACTTAATTCCCGGTCAGCACCCCCTTCCATAAGGTCCTCCACCTTTTTTCCGGATAGTTTACCATATTCATGACCGGATTTTTGATAAGCTTCCACATCAAAATACACGGAACCATTGACCTCATAAGCCAAACCACGATCAATTAATTCCTGTATATATTCAACCTGTTCCGTAATATGACCACTTGGGCGGGGTGTGATTGATGGGCGTAAATTGCTAAGCGCATCCATTTGCCGAAAATATTCATTCATGTAGCGCTCAACAACTTCCATCGGCTCCAGTTTTTCAACTTTGGATTGTTCTTGAATTTTATCTTCTCCCTCATCAGCATCATCGGTCAGGTGCCCCACATCAGTAATATTTTGCACATAGCGAACCTTATAACCAAGATGCAGCAAGTAACGGTAAATAACGTCAAATGATACGTACGACTTTGCATGGCCAAGATGTGGCTCTCCGTAAACAGTTGGCCCGCAAACATACATACCCACATGAGGAGGGTTAAGCGATTCAAAAAGCTCTTTTTGACGAGTTAGGGAGTTATAAACCATTAAATGTTGCATAGGGCAAATTTAAACCCAATTTATGCAATAGAAAAGCCGGTGACCTTTCAGAAAACCAGTAAGAGAAAGGTTTGGATGATTTAAACAGTAAAATTAGATGGACAATGGCATCCCCCCGGTCTTTTACCCCAATGTTTCTTGTAAAATCATAAGCCAATTTATTGAAAATAACCAAATAATGGGATTAATCCTTTTTACGGATTCTAAAGTCACAGCGAATTGGATAATGGTCTGACCAGGGTTTTTCCAATATTTGAAATTTGCTTGGTGAAAAGTTCTCATCGTGGAGGATATAGTCGATTCTTAAAAACCGAAAACGCTCAGCATAGGTAGCTCCAAAACCTGAACCACATCGCAAAAAAGCATCATTCAGATCTATCGTTAGCTTTTCATAAGCGTAAGATAAAGGAGTATCATTCATATCCCCGCAAAGAATTACAGGATAAGGGGACGCTTTAATAGATTTGACTATTCGGCGCGACTGGGTTGCACGTTTGATAAAACCTCTTTGAAGGCGCTTTAATTTTTTGCCAAAGTTGTTGAAAATAGCGTTATCCTCTTTGGGCAGGTCCATTCTATTGTCTTTAAACAAATGTGTTGACTGCAGGTGTCCATTATAAACTCGAATCGTATCTTGTTGATTTACCAAATCAACATAAATACAACCATTGGCTTGCTCCCCTTTAAAATAAATATAGCCCTTATTAACTATGTGGTACTTTGAAAAAATAACCAATCCAAAAAATTGCCCCTTACCCTTATAACCCGCGGTATTGCAGTAATTCGATGAAAAATCCCCGGCAGCTTTTACCTTGCTTAAATTATTTTGGGATGCTTTCTCTCTGGCATAAAATTCCTGTAAACAGAGTACGTCAGGTTGCTCTTTTTTGAGAAGCTCAAGGTATTTACCTACCAGTGAATCAGATTGGTAACGACCAAAACCCTGAACATTATAACTCATCAAAGAAAGTGAATCACCTTCCTCACTTTCTGTATGAAAAGGGTTAAAAGCAAAGGATTTTAAGAGGCCTATACCACTCAAAAGCAAAGCTAAAACAGCAGGTAGAAAAGCATACTTTTTACGAAAAAAACCATATAGCACTGTAAGGGCTAAAGCTGCAACAACATAAGGAAATAGCAAACTTGCAAAAGCCGAAAAGGTAAAGTATGATGGATGGATGTAGGGCGCTGAAAGCCCGAGCAGTAGCAGCAGTATCAAACTATACTGTAAGACCAGCATCAATTTATTGGTTAACTGACCCATTCTTATCTTTAAGTGAGGTAGTATTAATAACCAGGTAAACTATTTACTAGCACGGAATAGGGTTTGCCTCTCTTCTTCTGTTAAGCTGTCGTAACCCGATTCAGCAATTTTATCCAGGATCCGGTCGATTTCTTTTTGTTGTGCTTTTTTCCCCTTTTCTGAACGGTATGTTTTGTAACCCTTGGATTGGCTGTCATTACGGTGTACTTTAAAATTGCTTTGAGGACTTTTATTGCCTGTAAAGAGGGATTTCAAACCCTCATATGCGCTATTAACCCATTGACCCATATCCGTTCCCTTCTGCAATTGCCTTATGTAAAAGAAACCGTAGATAGCACCCCCAAGGTGTGCAAATTCGCCACCAGCATTACTACCGGCGGTACCAAGGAAACTAAGCAAAACCATTACTATGGCTATGTATTTAAGCCTTACAGGACCTATCAAAATAAGACTTAGGGTAAAATCAGGCAAAAGGGTTGCTGCGGCAACCACAATCGCCATAACTCCAGCAGAGGCACCCACCATACCGGCTGAAACCGGGTTTTGAGCAAGAACTGGAATGACCTGGTAAGCCAGAATAAAAGTAACCGCACCAGCAATACCTCCAGAAATAAAAGTACTCAATAACCTTTTATTCCCTAAATATTCCTGGAAAATTCGACCAAACCAGTAGAAGATAAGCATGTTAAATAGTATGTGAAATAAGCCAGCATGTAGGAACATATAAGTTACAAGCGTCCATGGCTTAATCAACACCTCAAATGGTTCATGAGAAACCGCAAGATAAGATTGAATTTCGCTCAAAAGAGCCGGATTCACCAAAAACCAGGTAAGCAGAACCTTTACAGTACCAAAAACTAAAAATACAGCTACATTGATGAAAATCAACTGGTAGAGGGTGTTGCCGCTCTCAAAAACATTGAACTTTATATCATTCCAGATGGAGTTTCCACTAACCATTCCTTACCCTATTAAACTTTTTCTGTATGTAGGAGGTCAACAATGATCGCTTTTAAATCAATCCTATTTTTGCTCAAACCTCTTTCATGATTGTTCTAGCCGCAACAAACTTATCCTTGTATCGTTCTTCAACTTCCTTCTGAAGCTGGGGCGCGTATTTTTCCTGGTATTGCTCATAATCCCCGATATTATCCATAAAATACTGGACACAATAAGTCAATCCCTCCTCCTGCGGATTGGAAATGATGCGGAAAAAGTAGTGACCCTTGAAAAGCCCGGTATTTAAAACATCCGGAATATGTTTATTTTTCATCCATTGTACCCAATCATCCTGAATATCAGGCTCAATATTAATGGTAACGTTGTATAATATCATAGTTCGAAGTTTCTTCCGGTTTTTCAAAGAAGCAAAGCAAATTCAGCAAGGAATCCATGGTAAGCAATTCGTTACCAAAGGATTCCCCATGATCGCAAGTTTTCAACCCTTAATTGACAAATGCGTTTTTAAATTACACCCAAATCCTTACCAATGGTGGTAAAAGCTTCAAGCGCTTTATCTATTTGTTCTTGTGTATGACCAGCTGAAATTTGAACCCTTATCCGGGCTTCTCCTTTTGGTACAACAGGGTAATAAAACCCGGTCACGTAAATCCCTTGCTCAAGTAACCGACCGGCCATTTTTTGGGCTAAGGGAGCATCGTAAAGCATGATCGGAATGATCGGTGTTTCACCCGGCTTAATGTCAAAGCCAGCTTCCTGGATTTTATTCCTGAAATATTTTGTGTTATTTTCAAGCCGGTCCCGTAGCTGGGTGGACTCATTGAGTATGTCAAAGGTCTTCATTGAAGCGCCAACAATGGAAGGTGTCAAACTATTAGAGAAAAGGTAAGGACGTGACTTTTGTCGAAGGGTATCAATTACTTCCTGGTGAGAAGCCGTAAATCCCCCCATAGCCCCACCTAAGGCCTTACCCAAAGTACCGGTTATGATATCAACCCGGTCCATAACGTCTTTGTACTCATGCACACCTTTCCCATTCTTACCAATGAAACCAGTAGCATGACATTCATCAGATAATACCAGGGCATCATATTTATCTGCTAAATCACAGATCTCATCAAGTTTGGCAACATCACCATCCATAGAAAATACGCCATCCGTTGCAATAACTCTATGTCTTGCATTTTGCGCTTCCTGTAATTTGCCTTCCAGATCTTGCATATCGCTATGACTGTAACGGAACCTTTGGGCTTTACATAAACGAATTCCATCAATAATAGAGGCGTGGTTCAGGGCATCGGAAATGATCGCATCATCCGGACCAAAAAGGGGTTCAAAAATGCCTCCATTGGCATCAAAAGCAGCTGCATAAAGGATAGAGGCGTCCATGCCCAGGAAATCAGCGATCTTATTTTCAAGATCCCTGTGTATATCCTGTGTACCGCAAATGAATCGAACAGAGGCCAAACCATAGCCTCGGGATTGGATATATTCCTCCGCAGCCTTCTGGAGCCTCTCGTCATTGGCCAATCCAAGGTAATTATTGGCGCAGAAGTTCAAAAGTTTGGTTCCGTCTTCCAGGGTCACTTCAGAATCCTGTGGACTTGCAATGATGCGTTCTTGTTTGTATAAGCCGGCATCTTTTGTCTCTTGTAACTCTTTTTGGAGTCTTTCTTTCAATTTTCCGTACATACCGTCATATTTTATTGCTTAATTTTAAAGCGAAATTTAACCTTATTTAATCAGTTCCAAAAAAATGTAGCCTTTATACTGAAATCAAAAGTTTTAAACATCAAACTTGCCAAAAAGTGCTTAAATTCAGTAGAAACGTTTTAATAAACCAATCATACCAAAAACCCTCAATCCAAGTCAATAGCTCTTTTGTTATAAATTTCAGGTTGAAAAAAACCCGGCTAATAAAAAAACCCCGCTGGAATTAAGCATCTCTGATTGATCAGTAGGATACCACCATCCTTCCTCATAGTCTTCATGGTATTTATTTACCACCTGGTATTAAAAGGAATGGTTGAATGCCTTTAACCAAATGCCGCTAAAATCCTACCTTTGCCCTTTTGAAAAAGACAAATTTATGTACCGGACCCATACTTGTGGCAATTTAAGAATGGATCACCTTGACCAAACAGTAACCCTGAGCGGTTGGGTACAAGCTAATCGCAATTTTGGAGGCCTAACCTTTATAGATTTAAGGGACCGTTACGGTATTACCCAGCTTGTTTTCAATATGGACAACCAACCTGAGCTCTGTAAAAGAGCACGTGAGCTTGGCCGGGAATTCGTAATCCAAGCCTGGGGACAAGTATCAGAAAGGAGCAACAAAAACCCGGAAAGGGCAACCGGCGATATTGAAATCTTGGTTGAAGATTTTCGCATTTTCAATCAATCGAATATCCCACCATTTACCATTGAAAATGAGACTGATGGCGGAGATGAGCTCCGCATGCAATACCGCTATTTGGACCTTAGGCGGGAATCGGAACAACAAAAGCTCATTCTCCGTCACCAATTGCTTCAAGCGGTAAGAAATTACCTGGCTAAAGAGGATTTTCTTGAGGTAGAAACCCCTTATCTCATTAAGTCAACACCAGAAGGTGCCAGGGACTTTGTTGTCCCTTCAAGACTTCACAATGGGGAATTTTATGCCCTCCCACAATCTCCGCAAACATTCAAGCAGCTAATCATGGTGGCAGGGTTTGACAAATACTTCCAGGTTGTTCGCTGCTTCCGCGATGAGGATTTCCGGGCTGACCGCCAACCAGAGTTCACCCAAATTGACTGCGAACTTTCCTTTGTGGAAAGGGATGATATCATCAGTATCTTTAGTGACTTCATCAAGCATCTATTCAAAGAGGTGAAAGGGATAACAATTGATGAAATTCCGGTCATCACCTATGATTATGCCATCCATCACTATGGTACTGATAAGCCGGATGTACGATTTGGGATGACCTTTCATTACCTGGAAGACCTGGTTGAAGGCACTGATTTCAAAGTATTCTCAAGTGTTCTGGAAGCCGGCGGTACCATTGTCGGAATCAACGCCGAAGGATGCGCTGATTATACCAGGAAGCAATTGGATGCCTTAGAAGACTTTGTCCAACAACCGCAAAGGGGTATGAAGGGGTTAGTATGGGTCAAATACCAGACAGATGGAAGCTTCAAATCCTCCGTGGACAAATTCTTTGGTCAGGAAGCTTTACAGCAATGGGCCGACCGATTTGGTGCTAAGCCTGGAGACTTAATGCTCATTTTAGCCGGGCCTACTCAAAAAACCCGTGAAGCGCTTGATGACCTACGTTTAAAAATAGGCGATGACCTGGGGCTAAGAGACCCGCAAAACTACAAGCCCTTATGGGTCATTGATTTCCCATTAATGGAATGGGATGAGGAAGCGGAAAAATACACATTTGCCCATCACCCGTTTACAGCGCCATTAGAAACTGACCTGGAAAAACTCGAAAAAGACCCTACACAGGCAAAAGCTTCCTCTTATGATTTTGTACTCAATGGGCACGAATGCGGATCAGGCTCTATTCGTATTCATAACCGCGAAATGCAGGAAAAATACTTTGAAATCTTAGGTATTGGCAAAGAAGAGGCAGAATCTAAATTCGGTTTTCTCCTAAAGGCTTTGGAAAATGGTGCACCTCCTCATGGCGGTATTGCTTTCGGATTCGATCGGCTATGTGCTTTATTTAGCGGCCATGATAGTATCAGGGAAGTTATTGCCTTTCCAAAAACATCAGCGGGCCGCGATATCATGATAGGAGCACCTTCTAAAATAGATGGTCAACAATTGAAGGAACTTGGCATTTCCATCACCCAGTAATAAACGATCAATAAGTGATTAAATTCCAGATTTTCAAAGAGCGGCCTTGTAAAATCTCATTTAGGGTTTACATACTTTCCGACAAATCGCCTCTGCAGCACAATTTTTACTTAAATAGTATTTGATTCTCTAAAATTTTTCGATATTAGTTGCTAAGAAGACACGTTAAAAATTCGCTTACGATGACTACAGTTTCAGATGAGGTTATTGATAAATCCACTGATGAGCTCCATAACCTGGAAGATGAAGAGCTCAGAAATATGGTTTATAAGATGAGTGAGGAACAGCCCAATCTCCTAAGTTTCTTGCTTAGCATGGGAGAAGATGAACTGACCAATGAAGAACAGGAAGTCCTGCTTTTCTTAGGTGTTAATGTTTGGAATGCTTTTAAAAAAGTAAAGCCATTGCCTCAAATCCCCGATGAGGAAATAGAAAAAGCCGACAAGAAAAATGAAGATTTGCTTAAATACCTTGAAAAAGAGGGTGAGGAAGGATTAACGGAAAATGCTGAATCCATGATCGATGGCCATAACCAAGCTCCTTTGCTTCATTACGTGATCAATGCTATAATGGAAGAGGATATGGAGGAAGAAGAGCCTTTGGTAAGTGAAGAAAACAAAGGCCTAATCTTCCTTACCATGAAAAGCTATATTGAAAGTATTGATGGAAAGGAAACCGGGTGACCCCGTTTTATCTAATTAGCGTAACGTCACCGGTAATTTGATGTGGCTCCCCATCAAGGCCCGCGGCGTTAATCTTATAAATATAAATTCCTCCCGATGCTTTCTTTCCTTTAACCTTTCCATCCCAGCCATTTTTAACGGATTGGGTTTTAAAAATTCTTTCCCCCCAACGGTTATAAACTTTCATGGTATAATCATCCATATATATAGCTACTGGCTTAAAGGTATCATTGTGATCGTCATTGTTCGGGCTGAAAGCATTGGGGACAAAAATCCTTGAATCACCTGTGGTAAAATCCTCGTTTGAGGTGCTTAATACAGTGGCGTCACTATTTTTTACTGCTTGAACCCGGTAACGATATTCCTGCAAAGAATTCAAATTGGTAACTTTATCTGTAAAAAAAGTATCCTCGCCATTTTCGGTTTTTGCAATGGTCTGAAATTCTCCGTTTTTGAAGATTTGAATTCGGTAATGGCTAACACCATTCTTCCATTCTTTATAAGGTGACCAATGCAAATGAGGATGCAAATATTCGTTCAAGCCAACATTCAAAAGCATCGTTTTTCCTGCATTGCTGTAATCCCCTATATCATTACATGAATCCATTACTCGCACCTGGTATTGATAACTATAGTTAGAAACATCGACATTAGAGTCCATTAAAATTTGCTGACCCCCACTAATGATTGTATCCTTCCTGTTATTAGAGGCATTGGAAGTTATCCTGCGGACCAGATAACTGTATACACCCGTATTCGGAGGATTGGTCCACTTGAGTTTAGTATATTCATTATTCACTACCGTGGCCTTGAGAATCCTATTAGAAGGGACATTCGGTATATAAACCGGTTTGGCATCATCTGCATTACTCCATGAAACTTGACCATTTCCACTTTTTTCTACGGCTTCCACTTTATACCAATGCTTCTTGTAGCAAACAATACTACTGTCAATGTAAAATGTACTATCCCCGGGAATCCTTCCGATCCTGCTATAAGGACCTATGGTATCTTTCTGTTTACGATAAAGGTTGTAATGCGATACGTTATCCCACCCTTTATAGGCATCCCACTTCAGGATAGCCCTGTTGGTATCCGCATTTGCTGAAAGTTTTATAGTGCAATGGGACTCGCTACTATCCATCGGGGATACCTGATGGCAGTAAGACTCTACGCGGATCTTATAGCAGTAACTATGGCTTTGGGTTTTAAGTCCATCATCAATGTAAAAGGTATCCTGTCTATTTTCAATGGAATCAATTAGCTTAAATGGTCCACCCCCTTTGCTTCTGTAAATAAGGTAACGCTCAATGTCGAAATCTTCATATTGCCCGAATTCAAGTAAAACCTGGCTTCTACTTTGAACCGTTGCTCTATAAGTGGCCGGTGGGTTTGGTATTTCATAGTTACCCACGCCAATAAATTCCGGCTTAAAAAGAGAATCCTCGCAACCCATTACATCTTTCACGGTTAGCCCAACATTATATTGTCCCTTTTTTTCAAAGGATTTTTTTGGATTAGGCTGGTGGCTTTTACTGGTATCCCCAAACTCCCATACCCATTTTTCTATTGTTGTATCCGCAAAAGTTTCATCAAAGAATTGAATCCATTCACCCTTACACATGGTAGTATCTGAGGCTTTAAAATTCACATCAAGTCCCCCAATATGAATATCCTTATCTATGGAGTCGTAACATTGATTATTGCTCTGAACAACCTGTTGAACATGGTAATCACCGGGTCTACTGAAAATTTGTTCTACTTTTTCACCCTGCCTAACTCCTTCTCCATCTCCTTCTATTAGCCATTGAATTTGCTGAATTCCATGGTTTTGGGATTTTGAGGTATCTTGGAATAGAGTAGGGTATCCAAAACATTTACCATTTGCTAAGAAACCTGCCCTTGGCTTAGGTTTAACAACAATTGTATCACCTGGTGGCATGGCATAGGTACAGCCGGCCGAATCACTTAAAATCAACCTGGGTAGATAGGTAGTGTTACGATTGTAAGTATAGCTTACCCTGTTACCATTCAAGATACTTCCATCACCCATATCCCATTGAACCTTTGAAGCTCCCTGGGTTTGGGCGTTAAATTGCACTTCTAACGGCTCACATCCTTTTTTAGGGGATAAGTCATAATCCCCAAGTGGCCCATCCAAAACTATGAAGCCTTCCTTTCGCAAAGAGTCTTTACAACCATTTTTGTCTGTCACAGTAAGGGTTACGTCATATTCCCCGGGTAAAAAATAAAGCTTTTGCGGATTTCGATTTGAGGAGGTACTTTCATCTCCGAATTTCCAATGCCAATCCTTTATTGGTGTATAGCCGGCACTGGACTGGTCTTTAAATTTGACTTCCAAGGGTGGACAATCTCCATAAGTGGTATCCGAAGTAAAACTGGCTTGTAAGTCCTTTTCCTCAAAATTTACCTGTTCCACCCTGGTATCCCGGCACCCCAATGAATCCTGAACGGACAACTTAACCTGAAAACTCGTATCAGAGCCAAAAGTCTTTTTCACATTATCTTTAGCGAAGGAATTGCCTGGCGTAAAAGTCCACTTGTAATCCATAGGATAGACACCATGGATATTTTTTTGGGGAGCTTGAAAGGTATGGAGGACACTGTCGCAAAGAGGCTTTTTAGAAATTTCAATTTTTGCCCTTGGTTTAGTGGCGAATACATCTAAAGATGATTCAGAAATACAACCAGCAGAATCCTCAACATAATAATGGGCAGTATAAGGCTCACCCCGGTTATAGGGTGGTTGACTGTAGGTATAGTTAACCGTATCAGCGGGGTTTTGAATGCGGGTCCCGCTTTTTGGCATCAAATATTCTGTCTTAATCGAGCTGGAAGTTTTGTATTCCTGATAAAAAGCTGTTTGGACTGGTAGGCAGCCTTTATTTTTTGAAGCCGATAAATTCGTTTCAGTAGCATGAATCGTCACAGCATTCTCAACTTTCTGTTTTTTTACACAATCATTTACAAGGGATTTTGCTACCATTGTAATATCGTATGTACCCGGTTTTTGATAAACATTCTTGGCTTTTTTTCCCCTTACAGTATCTCCATTACCAAATAACCAGGTAAAAGAAGCAGCACGGTTAGCCTTAGCCTCAACCTCTACCGCTTTTGGAGCACATCCTCCTCCATCACGTTTTTCTATCCAAGCTCTAAAAGGCGTATAAGACTTAGAACCTGTATCAACGCATTTATTAGAGTCATTCCAGGTGATTAAATTGGCACTAAATTTTTTTTGATTATTAAAAACGTGTACCGGTTCTTCTTTAAACGAAACCTGTCCATCACTAAAAACCCATTTAAAACTATCAGCCCCTATGGCGTTATTGATAAACTTGACTTCATTATCAATACAGGAATCCGAAGCTATTTCAAAATCGGAATAGGGTGGCTTCAGTATAATGAAATCTTTTTTGGTTTCCTTATCCACGCAACCATAACTGGAAACCCGTAAAGTTACGGGCAGAGAATCAGGAGGGCCATCATACTCGTGAGTAGGATTAACGGCGTCCAAAGGATCTGATCCATCACCAAAATACCAGGTAAAAGTATCCAGCTTGGCTGGATTATAGGTAGTTTTGTTATGGAACTTAACCCGGTGATCTAAACATCCTTCCCTATCACTAACTGTGAAATCCGGGTTTAATTTCGTTCCAACCCGGATCTGATTTAATTGAACAGAGTCTTTACAGCCATTCTGAGTAGTAATAGCCAAAGATGGTTTATAAATTCCGGTATCCTGATAAGTATGAGTCGGGTTAGCCCCTTTTTGTGTTTTTCCATCACCGAAATACCATTTGTAATCATCAACCGGATCTATGGAAGTGGATTCATCAATGAAATTAATTGATAAAGGTTGACAGCCCTCATTTTTTGAAACGCCGAAAGAAGCTGAAGGTTTCTTTATTTTGACAAACCCTTGTTTGGTTTCTTGTTGCTTGCAGCCACTTTGATCGGTTATTTGTAACGTTACCGAAAAATTACCGTACCGGTTATAGGTGTGTGTGGGATTTTGCTGATAAGCTTCGCCCCCATCCCCAAAATTCCACTTCCAGGAGCGAATTTTGGATGTATTGCCAGATGCAGTAAAATCCACTTGAAAAGGCGTTTTACAACCTTCTGGTTGATTGGCTGAAAAACCCAAATTAACCTTGAAACCTTTTAAAACCTTGTTGGTTTTGACATAGTCAGGTTTAGTTAATGAGCGTTTACACCCATTTTTGTCTGAAACGGTTAATTCTACGTCAAAAGACCCTTTTTGATTGTAGGTATGAATAGGGTTGGGTTTATTAGAAGTATTACCATCTCCAAAATCCCATGTGTATTGTAAGGTTCCTTGCGTGCTAGACGTAGCTTTTTCCTTAAATTTAGCATCCAGCGGCGGGTTACAGGCTGCTGTATCCTTGGTGGAAAAATTCACTGAGGGCTTTTGAGAAACTTTGATGAAGTCATTTTTAACCGCCTGATCCTTACAACCATTGGTATCCACAACCAAAAGAGATACGCTATAACTCCCTGACTGGGTATAAGTGTGAAAGGGATTTTTTTGCGTTGAAATTTTACCGTCCCCGAAATCCCATTTAAAACTGCTAATAGGAGCAGACCCAGGTTTGGTTTCATCAGAGAAATTAGCAGAGAGAGGGACACATCCCTTAGCTTCATTAACACTAAAGCTGGCTTCAGGGTTAGAAAAAACTGAGAGTAAATTGTGCTTAGTAATTGAATCCTTCTGACCTGTATTACCGGTAACAATAAGGGTTACGGAGTACTCACCAGGCTTTAAGTAAGTAGCCTGTGGACTCTTCTGGGTAGAGGTATTCCCATTCCCCAATTTCCAATAATAGCTGGCTATATTACCAGTAGATTGATTCGTAAAATCAACACTTAAAGGGCTACAAGAGGCCCTTTTATCCACCTTAAAATCCGCGTTAGGTTGTGCCTGCAGGTTTAAACTGCCCATTATTAATGAGGTAAGAATAAAGGTAAAATACCGTTGCGTATGCAGGCTAAATTAAACACATTCCCACGCAAAGAAAAAAACGAAATGAACCCCATTCTGGTTGCTTTAATAAGCGATTTAGTAGCCTAATCGCTCTCGTATACCTAATTATTATAATTGGGGTTAAAATCATACTTTTTGATCTTTTAAAATTATTAAATTAGAAATTCTTTAATAAATGGCGATATCTTACCAAGATTTTTGTCAAACACTTATAAATAGTTGATTCAGTTTAAAAATCGCGGTCAAAAAATGGAATATCCTTGGTTAAAAACTCCGCTTTTCCGAGTGTTCCTACCTTTTTTAGCAGGAATATTGATCGCAATTACTCTATTCAAGGGTCAGTCCTTACCGAATTCTATATTTTCTTACATTTTAATGATTTTAGCCATAATCGCAAGCCTACCGCTTGCCAGGAAGAAAATCCAACTTTATTGGCTTAATCCCTTTTTAATCGTTCTACTGTTTTTTTCTATCGGATGGGAACGAGTAAATCAAACCTACTCCTTTGATGACGCAAAACATTTTAGCAAATATGCGGTCAAAAATTCCTATCTGCTGTTACAAATAAAAGAACCCCCCGTTATAAAAGAGGAAACCGTTCAGGTAAAAGGAGTGGTTAAAGGGGTTAAGCAAGATGACCAAATTTTTCCCACATCGGGAAAAGTTGTAGCTTACCTGGAAAAGGATAGCCTTTCCAATATTCTTCAATATGGGGATATCCTGTTAACTGCTAATGAATTTGATACCCTGGAGCCTCCCCCTAATCCCAAACAATTCAATCTTAAATCATTCCTTGCCAATAAACAAATCTATCATCAAGCTTTTTTGGACTCAAAAGATTGGGAATACACAGGCATTAATAAAGGAGGCGATTTCTTCTATTCGATATACCAGGTAAGAAAAAAGCTCTTGAATTGGCTTCGTTCAACCTTGACGCGCGAGGATGAGAAAGCAGTTGCCTTTGCCCTTTTGGCCGGATATAAAGAAGCCATTGACCCCGAACTGCGCCAAAGCTATTCGAGTACAGGAGCCATGCATGTATTAGCTGTATCCGGTTTACATGTGGGCATTATCTATTTAATGCTAAATATGGCATTAAGCTTCCTGAACCCATTGCCTTACGGAAATTATATCAAAATGGCCCTGATTATCGGTATCTTATGGCTTTATGCTTGTTTAACCGGTCTTCCCCCATCAGTGATAAGAGCCTCCACTATGTTCACTTTTGTAGCAATAGGCAATAATTTGCAGCGGATCACGAATATTTATGGCTCCATTTTAGCCTCTTTGTTCTTTCTGCTGTTTATCAACCCTTTCCTGATCACCCAGGTGGGTTTCCAATTATCTTATGCTGCTGTTACAGGCATTGTATTTTTACAGCCGAAAATCTACAACCTCTTACCTCAATCTCGTTATTGGTTGATTGACCAAATATGGGCAATCACAGCTGTCTCCATTGCAGCCCAATTAAGTACCTTCCCCCTTACCCTTTTTTATTTCAACCAATTCCCGACTTATTTTATGGTATCTAACCTCGTTGTTATCCCCGCAGCTTTCTTAATAGTACCCACAGGCTTTGTCTTTTTCATTATAAAGGGACTTGGATGGCAGGTTATAGCACCTTTAGGTGAATTGTTAGGTAATGTGCTGGATTACCTCCTCTATAGCTTAAACTTCCTGATTAAGTCTGTGCAAAACTTCCCTTATTCCTTAATTGATGAAATATTCATTACATCACCGGAATTTTGGCTGATTTATGCTGTCCTGGTTGGTTTTATTTTTGGATTTGTATTTCGAAATAAAGGTTGGTTTTTTACAGGTATGATAGCCGCAACCGTGTTTATGTCCATTCAAAATTACCAGCTATGGAAGTACCAAAACCTTAATAAATGGGCAGTTTTAGCGGTTGATAAATCTACGGTTGTTGCTCATCTAAAACCTGGCCAAGCGATCATGAAAGGTCCTGAAAAAACCCTATCAAATGAAGAGCAATTGAAATTTAACACCTATCGTTTTTTATGGAGTCAGGGCCTTTCGAAACATGATATTATTAAACAGCCATTAAAAAAAGACACTGCTGACAATATTCGGGACAAGAACTTCATCCAAAAACGTACGGCCAAATTATCCAATAAAAGAATATTCATTGCTGATAAACATGTAACATTCCCCGATTCCACCCAGAATCAATTACCTACTGATCAGCTAATCCTGGCTAATGAGCCGGAAACATCACCAGAAGCCTTTTTGGAAAACCTTAGCCTTGATAAGCTTATTCTTGGGCCAGAGGTACCGCCATGGGAATTGAGTAATTGGAAAAAGACAGCGAGACAAAACAATGTAAATATCTATTCCATCACCACAAGAGGTGCTTTGGTAGAAAATTTGTAGCTTTAAAAGTTAAAACAAACCAGAATAGCAACTATGGAAGAAAAAGGCTTTACAACCATCCAAACACAAATTGAACACCGCATTCTCTATATCACCCTAAACAGGCCGGAAAAAAGGAATGCCCTGAATAGTGACATGATTGGTGAATTAAAGAACGTTTTAAAAGAAGCTGACAAATCAAACAATGAAGCTAAGGTCATCGTGCTAAGGGGCAATGGAAAAGCATTTAGTGCTGGTGCTGATCTTGAATCACTGCAAAAACTCCAGACTTTTAGCTATTCAGACAACCTACAGGACTCAAATCACTTAAAAGAGCTATTCCAACTCATTTATTACCATAGTAAACCTGTAATTGCCCAGGTAGAAGGGCATGCCATTGCCGGAGGCTGCGGCTTAGCCACTGTCTGTGATTTTATTTTTTCCGTCCCGGAAGCAAAATTTGGTTATACGGAGGTAAAAATAGGATTTGTTCCAGCCATTGTCATGGTATTCCTTCTTAGAAAAGTTGGGGAAACCAAGGCAAGAGAATTGTTATTAACCGGTACTTTGAAAAAGGGCACCGAAATGAAGGAAATAGGTTTGGTAAACCAGGTTTCTGAACCTGAATCGATTGCAGAAGAAGTCAAAAACTTTGCTACCCAAATAGCCGAAGATACGTCAAGTGAAGCTGTTGCACTTACCAGGGAAATGATAGCTGAAATCCAAAGCATGCATGTCAAAGATGCCATCAATTACGCTGCAGAAAATAATGCCAGGGCAAGATCCTTTGAAGACTGTCAAAAAGGCATTGAAGCATTTTTAAATAAAGAAGCATTAAAGTGGTAAGTGCCAGGTAAAGCCTTTTAAAGTAAGCCTGAAGATTCCAAAGCCTTTGGCAGATTTTGCTCCTGGCTTTTGTAAAACGTTTGAAAGCCAATTGCTCTGGCTGTTTCCAGATGTTGGGGACTATCATCTATCATCAAGGTGTTTTCAGGTTGGATGCCTTCCCTATTTATAATATGATGGAAAACCTCTGGATCAGGTTTCCGCTTACCAATCTGATGGGAATAGTATTCCCTTGTAAAATAAGGTTTCAAGTCCCTCCTGCCAATCTTACCTTCTACATGGTTAAAAAAATTTTTATAGTGAATTTCATTGGTATTACTCAAAAGAAATAATTGGTAATGGGGCTTAAGTTTTTCCAGGTAATCCAGATGGGATAAGGGTAAATCCAATAGCATGGCATTCCATGCATCGATCAAATCCTGGTTAGACAAACGTTGCTTCCCATATTTCTTAAGCTCAGCAAGAAAAAATTCTGCCGAGATCTCTCCTTTTTCAAACCGTACAAACAAAGGGCTTTGTTTAAACTGCGTATAAAGCTCATTGAAGTTTGGAAAGCCAATTCCTTCGAAAGCTGTTTCGGTTTTTAAATAGTCAATATTAAGAATGACACCGCCAAGGTCAAATATTATGTGCTGTATTGGTGTTTTCATCGGACTTTAATTGAAAGTTTTTACCTTTGCACAAAGGTAATTCAAGCGGAAGAGTTATAAACCACCTTTTCATAATGGTTATGACATCTAAATTCTTGGGTGCTCATTATCATCCCAGAATTACCTATCTGAAATATTGGGGCCCGTAGCTCAGGGGTCAGAGCAGTAGACTCATAATCTATTGGTCGAGGGTTCAAATCCCTCCGGGCCCACTTCCTACTATCGTTACCAGGTTTCAGCATTTCACTAAGCATAAATGCCAAAACTTTCCTATCTTAATCCAACACTAATTAAAGGTAAATTTTTGTTAGTCCTCTAAGATAAATTAGGAATATGGTGTCTGGGAAAACTTATGATTCAAAGCAGCGATTTGCCAATAAGGTTACCCACTATACCAGGTACCGCCCATCTTATCCAGAGCGCTTTTTCACTTTTTTAAAAAGCGATCTTGGATTAAAACCTTATCATTCAATTGCAGACATTGGATCAGGAGTAGGCCACTCGAGTAAATCGCTCATCAAACAGGGTAATCCGGTATATGGGGTGGAGCCGAATACCAATATGCGTTTAGCCGCAGAGTATCTTTTCCAACAATTTTCCAATTTTCATTCAATCAATGGTTCAGCAGAAAATACAGGTCTGCCGCATGATTCTATGGATTACCTTTTAATAGGGCAAGCATTTCACTGGTTTAACCAGTGTAAAGCTCGGCAAGAACTTCAGCGAATATTAAAACCAAAAGGGTACGCAATCATAATGTGGAATGAGCGGTTAACTGAAAGCTCCATTTTCTTAAAAGAATTTGAAAATTTACTAATTCGCTTTTCAGAGGATTATATGAAAGTGGACCACCGGAATGTTACCGAAACAATGTTGACTAATTTTTTTGGTCATACGCAATATGGATATCGCGCTTTTGATAATTGTCAATTGTTTAACTGGGAAGGCTTAAAAGGAAGGTTATTTTCGATGTCATATGCTCCTGAAGCCCATCAAAAAGCTTATCATCAAATGTTAGAAGAGCTGGGCCGAATATTCCGGAAAAATGCCGTTTTTGGGGAAATTAAATTTGATTACCTAACAAAAATGTACTTCGGGCAACTGGATTAAAGCTCCTCCAGACCCTCCGGAAAAGTCATAATGATTTGTTTTTTAGCATGGCTGATTTCGGTTATTAAAGAAGGATGGCAAGGTAAAAGGAAATCCTCGTCATTGGGATCTTTCACCGTAAAAAGAAACTGATCGCCCTGCTCTTCAACAGCCTTTATGTACCCCTTGTAATGATGATTATTATCCCAAACATGGTAATTTTCAAGGGTAAGCAATGTAAGTGGAGTCTCCTGCCAATTACTGAGGTTTTGAATGGGTAGCAGAACGGGGCGATTCACTATTTGAAGGGCTTCCTCGGGTGTTTGTACATCCCTTAATTGAATAGCCGGCAAATCATCCCCCTGATATTCAATGCCCTCAATAAAAAAAGGGACTGGTTTTTCTGTAATTTCCAGAAAAAGCCAATCCCCTTTTTTGTATTCCGGCTCAAAATGTTCTGAAAAAGTTACCTTAATTTGCCCAAATATCCCGTGGGTCTTAATAATACGCCCACAGGTAACAAAATTTTCACGAGCAAACATGATAATGGAAGCAAAGATGGACTATCTTCACTTCTTATTCCCTTCATCTTCACCACTCTCTGCATTTTCCCCTTCTTCAGAGGATTCCCCTTCATCTTCACCTGATGATGCTGTTTGTTCCTCCTCGCTTGTTGAGGACTGTTCTTCAGATTCTGTTGAAGTTTCTTCCTGAGAAACATCTTCATCTTTATCCGATGCTGAAGCTTCAGCTTCTGCCGGGGCTTCGGTTTCTTCTGAGGAATCTCCTTGATCTCCTGAGGATACTTCTTCATCGGAAGCTTGCGTTTTTTCAGCTGCTTCTTCCTGAGGGGCATTTTCACCTGAAGCTGATACTTCCTCTTCTGATTCTGCTTTTGCTGAGCTTTCTTCCGCTTCAGCATCTTCACCCTCTTCAGCGCGTTTAGCCTGAAGTGCTTCAGCTCGTTTTTTATTTATCGCAGCTTCTGCTTCTAATCGTTCCTGAAGTTGTTTATTGGCTTGTTCTTTCGCCTTCTCAATCCTTTTCTGGATCTGATTGGATTTCTCTTCAAGCCATTTGGCATATTTTTCGTCTGCTTCTTCTTGAGAGAGGACACCTTTTTTCACACCACGAAGAAGATGCTTGCGGTATTTAACACCGGTAAAACTCAGAATTCTGTCAACAGTAGGCGTAGGTTGAGCACCTTCTTGAAGCCACTCAAGGGCCTTTTCATTATCAAGCTTGATGGTAGCAGGCGTGGTACTGGGATTGTAATAGCCCAACTTCTGGATATCCCTTCCATCTCTTGGCTTTCTGTTATCAGCTACTACAATGTTATAATGAGGCTTCTTTTTTCTTCCGCGCCTTTGTAACCTTAACCTAACTGCCATATATTGATTTTGTTCTGTTTTTTAAAAGAACTGCAAATTTCATTTTTTTTTTATTAATGGTCAACCATCTCCAGTATTTTTTCTATTGTCCCAGTAGGTCTTGCATCTGGGGCATTTTACCTTTTTTACCACCCTTATTCATAGATTTCATCATTTTCCGCATTTCCTCCATTTGCTTAAGTAATTGATTGACTTCCTGAACAGTTGTACCACTGCCTTCAGCAACTCTCCGCTTTCGTTTAGCATCCAAAATCTCAGGCCTTTGGCGCTCGATGGGTTTCATAGACTGGATAATAGCCTCCGTGTGCTTAAAAACGTCATCATCCATGTCCACATCCTTAACCATCTTATTCATTCCGGGGATCATTTTCACGAGGTCCTTGAAATTCCCCATTTTTTTGATCTGCTGGATTTGTGAAAGGAAATCATCAAGGTCAAATTCATTCTTTTTGAATTTCTTCTGTAATCGTTCAGCTTCCTCTTGGTCAACATTCTGCTGGGCTTTCTCAACAAGAGAAACCACATCACCCATACCCAGAATCCGATTGGCCATTCGGTCCGGATAGAAAATGTCAATATCATCCAGCTTTTCACCAGTACCAATGAATTTTATTGGCTTCTGAACCACTTTCATGACAGAGATGGCAGCTCCGCCTCGGGTATCCCCATCCATCTTGGTAAGGATAACCCCCTCATAATCAAGGCGATCATTAAATGCCTTGGCCGTGGTAACCGCATCCTGGCCACTCATGGCATCCACAACAAACAGCGTTTCATTGGGATTGGTCTTTTCCTTGATGCTTGAGATTTCATTCATCATGTCCTCATCAATGGAAAGCCGACCTGCTGTGTCAATTATGACAGCATCATGCCCATTTTGTTGCGCATATTGAATAGCGTTCTGGGAAATCTTTACCGGTTCTTTCTGCCCTTCTTCGGTATAGACCTCAATACCGGCTTGTTCTCCTAAAGTAATCAACTGGTCAATAGCAGCGGGCCTGTAAACGTCTGCCGCTACTAAAAGGGGCTTCTTGTGATTTTCTTTCCTGATATGACTAGCCAATTTACCGGAAAAGGTGGTTTTACCGGAACCTTGAAGACCTGCCATCAGGATAACAGCAGGCTCTCCTTTCAAATCCAGATCGGATTTAGAACCGCCCATCAGTTCTGTCAGCTCATCCTGCACTATCTTGACCATCATCTGCCCGGGGGAGACCGACTTGATAACCCCTTGGCCCAAAGCCTTCTCCTTAACTTCCTGGGTAAATTCCTTGGCTATTTTGTAATTGACATCGGCATCTACTAGAGCGCGCCTAACTTCTTTAAGGGTCTCCGCGACATTAACATCCGTTATCCTTCCTTCTCCCTTAAGCTTTTTAAAGGCGTCTTCTAACCGGTCCGTAAGTCTTTCGAACATATTCCCTTTGTTTTGTTCCGCAAAGGTATAAATTCTATGCGGCAGAATTAGTTTCAACTTTTTTAGTTATAATCCTTGATTTGTTTGCATAGGTTAAGCAATGAATAGTTATCCACATGGAAGTTGATATTTAACCATACTAGTTTTGGTCATAGTTTAATTCAACAATGTACCTTAGCATTTTAATTGAAACCTTAAAATCAATCTCATTATGCGCTTCAAAGCCCTGGAAATGGCACAGCAAAGAAAGCCTGCTGAAAAAAGTGACCTTTCTACCAAGCATTCAGAGATTTTTGAAAAGTATGTCTTTTCAGAGAAATCCATGAAGCAATACCTGTCAAACCAGGCTTACCAAAGCGTAAAAAAAGCAATAAGACAAGGGGAGAAAATCAATCATGAAACAGCGGACCAAGTGGCCGCTGGCATGAAAAACTGGGCCACTGATCTAGGTGCGACCCACTACACTCATTGGTTTCAGCCTTTAACCGGATTAACAGCTGAAAAACATGATGCATTTTTTGATTATGAAGATGGCGATGTGATCGAAACCTTTAGTGGTAAAGCCCTTATTCAACAAGAGCCGGATGCATCAAGCCTACCAAGTGGAGGTTTACGCAATACTTTTGAGGCAAGGGGTTATACAGCATGGGACCCAAGCTCACCGGCTTTCTTGATCAAAACCCCAGCTGGCTTAACCTTATGCATTCCAACCATTTTTATTGCTTATACGGGAGAAGCCCTTGACTTTAAAACCCCTCTTTTAAAGTCTTCCCATGCACTGGATCAAGCTGCCACAAAAGTCTGTAGCTTCTTTGATGAAACCGTTGATAGTGCCAATGCTAATTTAGGCGTAGAACAAGAGTATTTTCTTATCGATGTTGCTTTATACAATGCCAGGCCTGATTTGGTCATGAGCGGCCGCACCCTATTCGGAATGCCGCCTGCCAAAGGCCAACAACTCAACGACCATTACTTTGGCTCAACACCGGAGCGAGTACAAGCTTTCATGGTCGACCTTGAGCAAGAAGCTATGAAATTAGGGATTCCGCTTAAGACACGCCATAATGAGGTAGCACCAAGTCAGTTTGAATGCGCTCCCCTGTTCGAGGAAGTCAATAAAGCCGTTGATCACAACCAGCTTTTAATGGATATAATCGATAAAATTGCAAAAAGACATAATTTCCGGGCTATCCTCCATGAAAAGCCATTTGCACAGATTAATGGTTCAGGTAAACACTGTAATTGGTCTATAACGACCGACAAAGGTGAAAACCTCCTTTCGCCCGGAGAAACACCCCAGAATAACCTACGCTTCTTAGCCTTTTTTATCAATGTGATCAAAGCCATCTATGAACACTCAGATGTACTAAGAGCCAGTATTGCCAATGCAGGGAACGACCACAGACTGGGGGCGAATGAAGCACCGCCCGCTATCATGTCCATCTTTATAGGAGAACAAATGACCAAGGTGCTCAATCAGCTGGAAAGTGAAAACCTTGAAGGCGCTTCCAAATCAGAAGCAATGCCTTCAGGCTTGCACGTAGACATCCCCAAAATCCCACAAATTCTATTGGACAATACAGATCGAAACCGGACATCGCCTTTTGCATTTACGGGTAATAAATTTGAGCTAAGAGCGGGTGGTTCTTCAATGAATACTGCTTCTCCCATGACTGCTTTAAATACAATGGTTGCCGATCAATTAAACCAATTCTATGACGAGGTGAATGAAAAGTTTAAATCCGGAAAAGAAAAGGACGTGGCCATTTTGGAAGTCTTACAGGCTTATTTAAAAACCAGTAAAGATGTTTTATTTGAGGGGGATAATTACAGCGAAGAATGGGTAAAAGAAGCAGAAAAAAGGGGATTACCGAACCTTAAGAATACACCTGAAGCCCTTGAGGCTTTTATAAATGATAGGACTAAGAAGCTATTTAACCAAAACAATGTATTTACCGAGCGAGAACTGGATGCCCGATATGATATCCTTTTAGATCGTTATTCGAAGAACATACAAATTGAATCTCGTATACTTGGCGAAATGACCCTTAATCAGGTAGTTCCGGCGGCTATAGAAACCCAAAACCTGTTAATGGATCACCTCCAGAACCTTGAGGAGGTAGACATTGAAGAAGGGGTTAAGGAATTGAAAATAACAGTGGAGAAAAATGCTAAACACCTGAAATCCATTAAGAAGCAAGTCTATGAAATGATACAAGAGCGTAAGAAGGCAAATGAGGAAGAAAGTACAAAATATGTTGCTGAAGCTTACTGCAAAAAAGTCAAACCTTATTTTGATAGCATTCGGTACCACATTGAAAAACTCGAACTCAATGTGGATGACCAATCTTGGCCTGTTCCAAAGTACAGAGAGCTATTGTTCATGCGTTAAGCGGACACCCAACAGAAAATAAAGCCGGTTTGTGAACGTTTAAGCCGTACCGATTTAAATTTATTTGTTAGGTCATAGGTATTTTGATGATTTGTCGATCTTTTTAAACCGGCTCGATTGTTACGTTATTACTTTACTAATTTTCTTAGGTCAAGGATTAATGACAGATGTTCCAACATTGGCAAGTCACCCTCCACAAGGTCCCAGTTTTTAGACAAAAAACGTACGAAGCCATTAGCCTTTAACCTACCACAGCCCTGTCTGATATTCGATACCTATAGCATTTTATAACTATCTTGCGCGAATAGTTTTAAAATATCGTTATGCAGCTACAAAGATTTACGGTATTTGACCATAAAATGAGAAGTTTTGAGTACAATTGGAAAGCATTACTTTTTTGTAAGTTTGAACCGTTTTAAATTTACACCCTATGGCAAGGGAAGGGGATATTTTGTAAGTCACTTTTATTCAATCTTATGGCCCTTCCCCTGACATTTGCAGTGTTGTTAATAACAGATAAATAAACTATTTCTTTTGAAATTTAATATTTTAGCCCCGCCAAAAGCAAAACAAGGCAAACAAATGAGACTTTCCTACACCCTCTTCTTTTTGATGTTACTGTTACTTTCATCTTGTGGCCCTACTTTAGAGGATGCAAACCGTGCTTATGACCTTTACCGATTTGAAAAAGCATCTTCTATGTTTGAAGAACTCTACGGTGAAGATGGTCGCGACAAACTAGAAAGGGCTGCCATAGCTTTTAAAGCTGCCGAATCGTACAGGCAGCAAAATAATTGGAGAAAAGCTGAAAGGTGGTTCGAAAGTGCTATTAGGAGAGGATATCCCAATCCCGAGGTTTATTACAAGTTAGCTATGATGCAGACCTACCAAAAAAAGGGTGACGATGCCATTGAGAATTTTGAAAAATACAAGGAAAAATTACCCGGGGCTAAAGAAAAAGCTAATGAAGGAATTGCGAAAGTCCGCCGGTTTGAAGACTGGAAAACTGATACAAGCCGCTTTGTGGCCAAAAAGCTAAGCAGGTTAAATTCCCGGCAGAATGACTATGCACCAAGTTACTTAGGAGGTAAGGAAACCATGGTCTTCACATCTGACAGAAAGATTGAAGAAGGTAGCTCTACAGAATACCGTTGGACTGGTCTACCCTTTTCTAACATTTTCATAGCAGAATGGGACCAAAAAAGAGAATGGTACGGCGATATAAAACAAATACCCGGCAATGTTAACTCTGATTTTAATGAAGGCAAGACCTCATTTAACAACAGAGGAAGGAAAATTTACTATACCCAATGTAATGGGCCAAAAGGAAATAAGACCAATTGCCGGATCATGGTAGCCAGGAAAAGAGGTGGAAATAAGTTTAAATCACCCGAAAAGCTTCCATTCTGTAAAGATTCAACAGTTAACTATACCAATCCCTCAATTTCAAAAAACGGTGAAAAGATGTTCTTCTCCTGTAATCTACGTGATAGCAGAGGTGGGCGAGACATTTATGTTAGCCATTATGTTAGTCAGAGCCGCACCTGGGGAGACCCTGTTAACCTCGGCGATAAAATTAATACTGAAGAAGATGAAAGCTTTCCCTATGTATACAAGAACGATAAGCTGTACTTCGCTTCTAAAGGACATAATAGCGTAGGAGGGTATGATATATTTGTAAGCGAATGGGATGGCGAAAATTGGTCTGAACCAGAGAACTTGAAATATCCCATTAATGGGCCTACCGATGACTTTGGTATAGCCTTTACTGAGGAAGGTAACGTTGGACACTTCTCCTCTAACAGGGATCGAGGAACAGATGACATCTACGGTTTTTACCTGAAAGAACTCAATTTTGTATTAACCGGAACGGTTTACAATTCTAAAACTGGTGACTCAATACCAAACTCTGTAGTCAGCTTATCAAGCAATAAAACCAATGAGCCTGATACCGTTCATACGGATAAATATGGGGAATACCGTTTTGAACTACCCAAAAATACGCGTTTTGAGGTAGACGCTACCAAGGAGAAATTTTTCAAGAGCCAAAAGAAATTTGTTTCAACCATTGATTATGATTATTCCAGGGAGTTCAACCGGGATTTAAAAATTGAACCTTATCCACCAAAAGAAATTGAAATTGAAGGTATCTATTATGGTTTGGATAGTGCTAATATAAGACCGCGTTCTGCAGAGGCCCTTGATTCTCTAGTTACCATACTGAAAGAAAATCCTACCATTAAAATTGAGTTAAGATCCCATACTGATTGTCGTGCGCCCAAAGATTATAATAGAGACCTTTCCCAGCGAAGGGCCGATTCTGTAGTTGATTACCTCTCTCGCAATGGTGTTGATTCGGCCAGGATGGTTCCTGAAGGTTACGGAGAAGACAGCCTTGTCAATGATTGCCGTTGCGAAAACAACCAGGGACCCGGATTAGAATGTACCGAGGAAGAACACCAGGAAAACCGCCGTACTACTTTCAAGATTATCAGCACGGATTATGAGCCCGACCGGCCAACCCTTTCAGAGGAGGACATCGATAAAGAAAGTAAAGAAGAAAACGAGGATAAAAGTAACGGTGATTCGGACGAAAAAGGAAAACAATCTGATAATGGTGAGGATAATGGAGCAATGGAAGAAAATACACCACCTAATGGTTCATCGCCCGGAGATGGGGAATGACTTTCATACCAATCGACAGGTAAAAAGGGTACGCTTATAAGTTTTCTAAACCTTTTTCTACTTTCTTTAATTGCGGGTTTTAATTGGTTCTGTTGATTAATTGCCTGAATCCCTCTTCATCTAAAATTTCAACATTACCAAGCTGCTTGGCTTTTTCGAGTTTAGAACCGGGGTCACTTCCGGCTACCAGGTAATCGGTATTTGAACTTACTGAGCCGGTAACCTTCCCACCAAATTTTTCTACTAAGGCTTTTGAGTCATCTCTTGAAAAATTTTCAAGACCGCCTGTAAATACAAAAGACTTACCTTTTAAAAACTGATCAACTTCTTCTTGAGCATGTTTCACCTTTCGCGTTTGTACCCCCAAATATTTTAAAGTCCGGATCAATTCAAGGTTATTTTCATTCTTAAAGAATTGGTGAATGCTTCCTGCAACTACGGGCCCTATATCCTTTATACCCTCTAATTCTTGTTTGCCCCAATCTTTCAAATCCTCAATATCGTCAATATGGTCAGCCAAAACCTTTGCCGTTGTTTTGCCGACAAAACGAATCCCCAACCCAAATAGCAAGCGATCAATGGGGCGATTTTTGGCTTCTTCAATGGCATTCTTTAGGTTGTCTACCGACTTTTTACCAAAACCTTCCAGTTGCAATAATTTACTGTAATCAAGCTTAAAAATATCGGCGATCCCGCTTAGAAGCCTTAAATCATAAAAGCGCCTGATTTGCTGCTCGCCTAAACCGTCAATATCCATTGCAGATTTGGAAACAAAATGGATCATTCTTTCAACCACTTGTGCCTCACAATTGATGTTCATGCACATCCAATGCGCATCCCCTTCTTCCCGAACCAATGCTGAACCGCAAGAAGGACAATAGGTAGGAAATTGAATGGCTTTTTCTCTTCCATCGCGGGCATCATTAACCGGCTTAACAATATAAGGAATAACATCACCAGCCCTTTCAACTATAACCTGATCCCCTTCGCGGATATCTTTTTCCCTTATAAAATCTTCATTAAACATTGAGACAGAAGAGATCGTAGCGCCACCAATGTTAACAGGCTCAATTTTAGCGACTGGTGTCACGGTACCAATCCTTCCAACCTGGAACTGAACCTTATTCACTGTTGATGTAGCTTGTCGCGCCTTGAATTTATAGGCCATAGCCCACCTCGGGTGATGACTCGTAAAGCCTAACTTCTCTTGCAAAGCCTGGTTATTCACTTTAACTACCATTCCATCAATTTCATAGGGGTAATCATCACGCTTATTCTCCCACTCCCGGCAATAATCCAGGACCTTCTCAATATTATCCAAGAGCTTGTATTCTTTAATTGGGGTTTTGAACCCTAATTTGTGAAGTAACTCAATATTTTCATTCCTGTGCCTAATACTCGCTCCGATCAAGTCATTACCATTTTGGTCAACAGCGTAGCTAACATCGTAGATAAATGCTTCCATGCCGCGGCTGGCAACGATCCGGGGATCCTGCAAGCGAAGAGCTCCCGCTGCCGAATTCCTCGGGTTAGCAAATGGTGGTTTCCCCTCAGCTACACGCTCTTCATTGATCTTTTTGAATTGTGCTTTGTTGATCATTACTTCACCCCGAAGCTCAACAGTATTTACGCCGGATTGAGAAAAATTAGGCTTCATGGGTATGGATTTTAAAATCTTAAGGTTAGGTGTAATGTCATCACCGACTGCTCCATTACCTCGGGTTGCACCTCTTAAATAGAGGTCATTCTGGTAAATCAAGGAAATCCCAGCCCCATCAAACTTAGGCTCTACACAGTACTGAACGCTTGTTTCCCCGGTGAGCTCTTTAACGCGCCGGTCAAAGTCTACCAAATCTTCTTCATTGTAAGAGTTATCGAGTGAGAGCATAGCTACCATATGTTCAACTTCCGGAAACTCTTCTGTTAAACCATCAGGGATCCGCTGCGTTGGTGAATATTTGCTTAATAAGCCGGGAAATTCATTTTCCAGGTGTTGAAGTATCTTGAAAAGATGATCATATTCAGAATCAGTAATCACAGGGTCTGCCAAAACATAGTAACGATAGTCATGGAAGCGGATAATGTCACGTAATGGTTCAATTTCCTGTTCAGCTTCTGATTTTGAATAGCTTCCAGCATCCCTATTTAAAAATTTTCGGGTATCGGTAATTAGCTTCCGTTGCTGTTGATCAGTATACATTGGGTTTGTAAGGTATTTGTTTTTTTAAAAATGACTCGTAAAAATATAAAAGCGGAACCTTTTCATAGGTAATGTCTTCAAAAAATCAAATGTTGAAGAAAGCGTTCCCTATTATTGCTTGAACTTCTCAACCTAAACAAATAATGAGAACTTTGTCCTAAAATCGAAAGCTATGCGTAAGCTTGACATAGAGGAATTAAGGCGAGATGATTACCAAACGTACCAAAATAAAACCAAGCTACCAGTTTGTATCATTTTGGATAACATTCGAAGCATGTACAATGTAGGCGCGGTTTTCCGAACATGTGATGCTTTACTCGTAGAAAAACTTTATTTATGCGGTATAACAGCACAACCCCCTCACCGCGAGATAAATAAAACTGCCATAGGCGCAACTGAAAGTGTTGATTGGGTTTATTACCAAACTCCCGAAGAAGCAGTACAGGATTTGAAAAATTGGGGATATACCGTTATTGGCATAGAACAAACCGATCAAAGTATTTCATTGATTAACCATAAGGTAGATACCAATGGTCAATATGCATTGATAATGGGTAATGAGGTAGAAGGACTAAGTGAAGACCTTTTACCAATGTTGGATTTAGCCATTGAAATACCCCAATTCGGAACCAAACATTCCTTTAACCTGGCTGTGTCAGCAGGTATTGTTACCTGGGAGTTTGTGAGACCTTTTACTGAGGCTTATAATATTCAACAACAGCGTTTTATTTAAAACCCGCACCTACCGAATAAATTACTAAACTAAGGCATTGTGATTTCCGGGAATTTTGTGTCGATGGAGCTTACTTCTTCTTGATAATCCAAAGGGTTATCCGTGCCGGCAAAAAGCCCGGTTCGAAAGGAAGCCTTCATGAACTCTTCATCGGGATTTGCCGCTTTCATAAGGCGGGGGTCCTCAAAGTTAAATTCTCTTACCCCTTCTTCTTTTATCAATTCACGAAGCTTTTCCTCATCTTTCATTAATTTATCAAAAGACGACAATATTTTGTCCCCGTCTAATGTTGCTTTAACCGTTCTATCATCCCCTTCTTTCAGGTTAACTGTTGACTTGATTTTATAGGGGAAATGAAAAGTGGCTTCATAATCAAACATTCGAAAAACCATACCCATCATAGCACTATACTTCTTGTATTTTTTCTGCATTGCATCAATTTTTTCCTCTACTTCTTTATCAGACAGAGAGGCTGGTTCCTCTTCCTCTTCTTTATCGGGTTTCTCTCCTTTACCCATTGAGAATTTATCAGGCTTTTCTGATTTCATCCCATCTGCATCTAAAGCCCATCGAATATGATCCTCATTATACTCCTTTACCTTCAAATAAGGTATCTCTTCTATAGCTAAGTCTTTGATATTATCAAAATAGGCTGTACCTTCAAAAACAATTTCCCCTTCTTCATTAAGCTCATAACTGACATTTTTCCAAGCCTTAACACCTTTTGATTCGTTAATGATTTTCTTAACCTTCTTCACCATTTTCTCCCGGTCTTCTTTTGTGTTACCATCACTTTCATTTTTACCCTTCATTTTAATCTGACCCCCGGAAGCCATGGTAGCTTCGATATGAATCTTTCCAGCGCCTTCCTCATTCACGTAAACTTCCTGCTCGGTCTGAACACAGGCATTTAATAAAAAGGTGACTAAGAGTAGTACAAGGATATTCCTGAAGATAGTCATAAAAAAATCTTTAAGGTTTGACGCCAAAAATATGGAAAATAGCAGTATAAACAAAGCCCTGACTAGCCATCAATTATGGTTGATGGGGTGCTTAAAACTTTCTAAAGCAAAAGCCTTTTGGAAGAACTCCTTAAGTGGTAATTTATTACGGACGTAACTACTATTGGGCAATGATTATGAGCTTTTACCATTCAAGCTTTTCATCCAGAAAATGATAAGCTGTAGTTACTGCGAAGCGAGCAGTATGGTTATCTATATCATAAGTTGGATTTAGCTCGTAAATACCAATAGATTTCACCTGTTCAGTATTAGCGGCAAGCTTCATGACCTCCAGCATTTCAGAAGGCGTAAACCCCTCCACGGCAGGAGCTGAAACACCAGGCGCATAAGCCATGTTTACAGCGTCAAGGTCAAGACTGATCACAATTGTATCACAATGATGACTAAGCTCATAGAGGGCCTTTTTAAAAGCCTCAATGGTACGTCCGAATCGCATATCTTCGTATGGGAAAATTTTAACCTTTTTGGATTCGGCATACCGCCACAGATCAATGCCATTACAATGCCTCTGAATACCAAACTCAACTAAGTTTTGGCCTTCCATAACACCATCCTCTAAAGCCATGTAGAAAGGTGATCCACTAAGGATTTTATTTTCATTTGGCCTTAAATCAAAATGAGGGTCCAGGTTGATACAGCCCATTTTTTTATCCTTACCAAGCGTTTCGGAGACCCCTTTTAAATGGGGAAAGGCATAATCATGTCCTCCTCCAACTATTAAGGTTTTACCGAATTCTTCCTGCGACTGCCGGACCATTTCGACAGCATTGGCATGGCTTTGCGGAATATCCTCACCGAAGACTTGATTATCACCTAAATCTTTGACAGCTGACTGTACTTGATGAACACCTTTTGGTTTCTGCCACCACGCCCTGAACGTGGAAGGACCCTCAGCAGCACCGGGCCGACCCCCGTTGTTGTAAACCCCTTTATCATCGGGAAACCCTATTAAAGCGCATTGTTGCTGTGGCATAGGCTTACCTCCTTTTAGCTTGGTTTTTCTGCTTGCTTAAATTCCATAGCATCCAAGGAATCCTTCAAAGGCTTATACTTATTTTCAAATGCTTGCATATTGGACTCTTTAACAGGATCAGCCTTGGGTATGTCTTGCTTATAGGGATCTACTTGTTTACCATTTTTCCAGAAACGATAACAAAGATGTGGGCCTGTCGCTAAGCCGGTAGCACCTACATAACCTATGATATCCCCTTGTTTTACCGAAGCACCTTTTTCAATCCCTGATGCAATTTTTGACATATGCAAATACTGGGTTGTATAAACACTATTATGCCTGATTTTGACAAAACGGCCATTGTGTTTTCCGTACCTTGCTGCTATCACCGAACCATCGCCCACTGAGCGAATTGGGGTACCCCTGGAAGCAGCATAATCCGTCCCCAAATGAGAACGATACTCTTTCAATACCGGGTGATAACGTTTTTTAGAATAACCTGAAGTTATCCGCGAGAACTTGAGTGGGGCCAACAAAAGCTCTTTTCTTAAACTTTCCCCCTCTTCATTATAGAATTCCCGATCTTCATCCTGAATAAAAGGAAAACCATAATATTCCTCACCCTGGTGCTTGAAATAAGCTGCTTTTATGTCCCCCACCCCTATGTATTCATCATCAACATATTTTTGTTCGTAAATCACCTTGAAACGGTCACCTTCTTTAATCCGGTAAAAATCTACACTCCATGCATAAATCTCGGATAGGCGAACTGCTAAAACAGGACTGGCATTCTGTTCCTGTAAGGTGTACCATAACGATCTATCAATGACCCCAGCTGTTTTTCGCTTCTTTACGCTAACTTCCTTCTTTTCCTTGTAAACAGCAACGGTATCTTTGAATTGAAATACCACGTAATTCACCGGATCTATTTCATACACCAAATAATCACAACCTGATGACGCTGATGCTGTATCCCGGTTATTGAACGCGCAGTAAAAATGGCCGGAACGAATATCTGTTACATCAAAAACCCCCTCAGCTGCCTCAACCAATCTATCGATCTTTTCATACGAAACATCAAATTGCTTGAGGATATCAGCCAGGTAATCATTCTGAGCTACTTTCCCTTTTTTTAAATCATAGGAATCTACCGGTAAGCCATAACTGAATTCAGGTTTTGGTGAGGAAGCAGTGTCTGCATTGTTTAATTCAGCCGAATCAGCGTGTTCATTACCCATCGCTTTCTTTTGAGAGTTCCCGGAGCAGCTCGCTATCAAAAACATAAAAATCAATAAACAGCTTACTCTTAAAATCGCCACGGCAATTGTTGTTTGATTGAAAAAAACCCTTACCAAACCCTTTCCTTTCCTTTGATTAAGCATTCCGATTATGACAAATGGCAAACTGGTTGAATCACAAATTTAAAAGCATTTCTAATTTAATAATTGGCTTTTCTGGATTTTTTTGAGCAAAAAGTCCAAGACTAACTCAGGTTTTACCTTGCTTAATTAAGCTAAATCCCTATCTGTTAAGCCTTCCATTAACCCTTTTCGGAATCAAAATCTACAGTAGATTGAGGCAAACTTTAGGGCATTTATTCCGTGCGAAATTGGAGTAGCGTAAATTTTTACCATTTAGCAATAATGCTAGGCAGGAGCTTTATTTTTCAGTTGGGGACTATTGCAGAAAATGGGTTAAATTTGCTTTCAAGAAAAACGGAAACCATAAAATCTTAAAATACTATATGCCAGCAAAGTATAAGGCCCTAATTCTTTCTCAGGAAGTAGGTTTGCACCTGAATGAGGTTGATTGTCCCGAGCTTCAGGAAGGGGAAGCCCTCGTAAGGATAAAAGCTGCATCTTTGAATCACCGTGATGAGTTCATAAGGGAGGGGCTTTACCCCAACATACAGCTACCAGCCATAACCGGGTCTGATGGGTGTGGAATTGTTGAAGAAGTGAATGAATCGAATTACCAATCATGGGTAGGTAAAGAAGTGATCATCAACCCCAATCTAGAGTGGGGAGATAAAGAAGAGGCGCAGTCTAAAAATTATCACATCCTTGGTATGCCAACCAGGGGATTATTTGGAGAATATGCCATTGTTCCCGCTAAAAACCTTTATCCAAAACCCGGGCATTTAAGCGCTCAACAAGCAGCTGCCCTACCATTGGCTGGATTAACCAGTTACAGGGCCATGATTGTAAAAGGTGCTGTAAAACCTGCCCAAAAGGTCTTGATAACGGGGATTGGAGGAGGTGTAGCCCAAATGGCCCTACAGTTTGCTGATGCGATGAATGCGGATGTATTTGTAACTTCCGGTAACAATGAGAAAATTGAGAAGGCCAAAGAGTTGGGCGCCCGTGACGGTGCCAATTATAAATCAGAAGGGTGGCATAAGTCCCTTAAAAAAGCCAGCGGAGGCTTCGATTTGATCATTGATAGCGCAGGCGGTGACGAATGGAATCAGCTCATTGATATCCTTAATCCAGGGGGTAAATTAGTGTTTTATGGCGCAACCAATGGCAGCCCTACTAACCTGAATCTTCACAAAATTTTTTGGAAGCAACAAACGTTAATGGGGACAACCATGGGCAGTGACAATGATTTCGAAGCTATGCTTGCCTTCGTGGAAAAGCATAAAGTAGCGCCAACAGTAGATTCGATCCGGCCTTTTGATGAAATTGTATCAGCCTTCGACCAGATGAATGCCGGTAAGCAGTTTGGAAAGCTCGTGGTTAAAATGGATTAAGGCAATTATTTTGTTTAAAAAGCTAATGACAGTTTTGCCCTTGATAGTATCCCTGGCTCCTTTATGGTCGGATGCTCAAATATGGAAACAAACGGAAGAGGAGCCTCAACCCCTCTGGCGGCTTAAGGGAAGTTTTAACCTGGATTTTTACCCCTATGGCCAGTTAAACAGTGAACGTTATTACAACAGTAATTGGCAATTCAACTACACAACGGGTGTTGAATTACTACATACCACTGATCAGAAACCTACCTCCTGGGGGGGTGGCCTCCTATACTCAGTGAAGGATTTTAACCAAAATATTAAACAAAGCATCTCGAATATCGATAGTAGCGCAATCCAAGGGGACCCGGTAGAAAACGTAAGGCACAAAATCCGTTACACGGAATTGTATGCCACTTTTGAGTATGAACTCCTGAATGAGGAAGAAACCCAGATTTTTGCAGATGGTGGGTTACAAGTAGGATTTAGGGAAACGGCCGTTTCCTTTAAGTCATCCAGCAGTAGAAAAGATACCATTTTTATCAATGACCGACAATTCGGAAGGTTTTTATTGGGGGTCCATTACGGTGTTGGATTCAGGCTATCCCTTGATGAACAGTTAAGCCTTGAAACAGGCTTGAACGGTAGACTTTATACCAATGACCTGGGCAAAAGCCAATATGTTAACTTTAGCTCATTTAGCCTTCGCCTTAAATTGGTTTATGAATTTACCAATGAAATGGCTGCCGGAGAAGCTGAGTAAAAAAGTTGTGCCGACTAACCCTAATTTTTCTTAAACACCTTCCACTTACTACTTTACAGGGGAATATTGCCATGCTTTTTGCGTGGCTGGTTGTCCACTTTGTTTTCAAGCATCTTGAATCCTTTCATCAATTTGATACGTGATTCTTCCGGCATAATGACATCGTCAATGAAGCACCTTGCAGCTGCCTTGTGGGGATGGGCGAACATTTCAGAATATTCATCCATTTTTTCCTGAAGTTTGGCATCCGGGTCATCTGCTTCATTTATCTCTTTCCGGAATATGATCTCGGCAGCTCCTTTAGGACCCATGACGGCAATCTCGGCTGTTGGCCATGCCAGGTTCAGATCGGCACCTATATGCTTTGAGTTCATAACATCATAGGCACCACCATAAGCTTTCCGGGTTATGATCGTTGCCCTTGGGACCGTGGCTTCTGCAAACGCATACAATAATTTAGCACCATTTTTAATAATGCCATTCCATTCCTGGTCGGTTCCGGGCAAAAAGCCGGGTACATCCTCAAACGTCAAAATGGGTATGTTAAAGGAATCACAGAACCTAACAAACCTTCCTCCCTTGATGGAGGCATTGATATCCAGCACACCGGCTAAATGCTGAGGTTGGTTGGCTACAATACCAATACTACGGCCGCCAATCCGTCCAAAACCAATGACTATATTTTCCGCAAAATCTTTGTGAATTTCAAGGAACGTATCTTTATCCAATACGCCATTGATGACATCCCGCATATCATAAGGCTGATTGGGATTTTCCGGGATAATGTTATTCAAATCCGGGTTCAGCTCATCATCTTTTTGTTCATAATCAAGGTTCGGAGGCTGTTCTTCACAATTTTGAGGGACATAGCTCAATAATTCCTTGATATCTTCAATGCAAGCCAATTCGTTTTTAGAAGCAAAATGTGTCACCCCGGATTTGGTAGCATGGGCATCAGCACCACCAAGGTCCTCGGCTGTCACATCTTCATGGGTGACCGTTTTAACGACATTGGGACCGGTTACAAACATGTAGGAGGTCTTTTCTACCATGAAAGTAAAATCAGTTATCGCCGGAGAATATACAGCACCACCTGCACAAGGCCCCATTATAGCTGAAATCTGAGGAACTACACCAGAAGCCCTTGTATTTCGATAAAAAATATCGGCATAGCCAGCCAGCGAGGTGACACCTTCCTGTATCCTGGCTCCACCTGAATCATTTAGGCCTATCACGGGAGCCCCATTTTCCATAGCAAGGTCCATAACCTTACAAATTTTTTCCGCATGGGTTTCTGATAGTGACCCTCCGAAAACCGTAAAGTCCTGGGAAAATATGTATATAAGCCTACCATTTACGGTACCATAACCAGTCACTACCCCATCTCCTAAGTACTGCTGTTTATCAAGTCCAAAATCAGTGCTCCGATGTTGTTTGAAAGCGTCCAGTTCCTCAAAAGATCCCTCATCCAAAAGGAAATGAATACGCTCCCTTGCTGTAAGCTTACCCTTTTCGTGTTGTTTATCTATGCGATCCTGCCCACCTCCTTGCTGTGATTCTTCCTTTTTTTTCCTTAATTCATCAAATTTTTGCTGATTACTGCTGGTCATAAAATCTGGTTTGTTAGCTATTGAAACTATTTAAATAGGCCAAAGGTATAAATTTTAAGGATTTTAGCCCTCCTCTTATTGGTTAAGCTTTGCTCGCATAGCGGAATTTTGTCTTTACATAGGTTGGACGCTGCTAAATCTACCACCCCTTTTCTTGAGCGAAACCATTTCCAGGTAAAAAGGTTATATTCTCAACGGTTACTGCATTTTGAATGTTATTTTAAGGTAACGCCCAATTAATAATGAAAAAAGATTACGCAATCCCTCAATGTCTTTCAGCCAACACAATTGGGTTGGCTTTTGCTTGAATTTTGTTTTAAATCCTTAAAATAGTTAACATGAAGCCAAATTTTCGAAAAATATCTTTAGGAGTGCCGTTTGTGCTTATCCTACTTATCGCCTGCCAGTCAAGATCTACAAATGGCCAGGCTAATGATCAGGACCCCATCCAATTATCGCAGGCTTTCAAAAATTATTGGTACAGCGGGGAAGCTGAACTAAGCCGTTTTAAACTCGAACAAGCCCGTTATGGACAAAAGAACGAAGGGGAAGCGATCCTCATATTTGTTACAGAAGATTTCCTAACGGATAAGCAAGTAAAGCATGAAAAAGGCCAAGGCAAGCAAGCCACGAATGTCCTGAAGCTCAACAAAATTAAAAGATTTCAAACGGGGCTTTACGACTATTCCATGATGATGTCGGTTTTCACACCGGTTAAGCGTAACCAATATCCGCATGCTCTTAAAATCACAACTTCATCGCAGGATTGGTGCGGACATGCTTATTTACAAATGAATAACCGGAGTAATCAGTACCACTGGCGAGGCTTTTCCTATTTCCAGGACGAGGTACATGAGGATTACAAAACCAAAAATGCCTGGCTTGAGGATGAGGTTTGGACCCGCATTCGTTTAGCCCCGGAAACTTTGCCAACCGGAACCGTTCAAATGCTGCCGGGGTCTTTATTCAAACGGTTACGGCACCGGAAACTTGTGCCTGAAAAGGCTGAGATCAAGCATTCGGCTTATGAAGGCAATGAATTTTCAGGTAAATCCCTTGTGGCTTACCAGATTCATTATCCCGCCATTCCCAGAACACTTACAATCGTCTATGAAAAAAGCTTCCCCCATCGAATAGCCGGCTGGCTGGATCAACATCCAAGTGGCTTTAGTGATGATGCCCAGCAACTCGAAACCAAGGCCGTTCGGACCAAAACAACCAAAACCGATTACTGGAACAAGCATGGACTAAAGGACAGTACCTTGAGAAAGGAATTTGGCGCCAATGATTTTAGAAAATAACGTAAGCCCAGCCATGTTTAAGGTTGAAGTTAAGCACTAAGGAATATGTGATTTATGATCGTGAGGCCTATACTTTTAAAATTATAAATTGAGTATTCGCAGTCTTTAGCCTGAAATCCGGAAAATAAATAAGGCAGCAATCGGATAAGAGGGCTTATGAATACCGTGGTTTTACTGCTAATTTGACATGATTATTTATGCATAACTTGCCAAAAATGGTTAAAAAGTTTTGTCATTACAGCTTTCAGGCAACTATATTGGTCTTTTTAATAACAGGCCTATTGACGAACCTTTCATTTCATGCGTCCGAATTAGCGGAGCGTATCCAATACGAGGTTCATTACAATGATGAGAAAGTAGGGACCTTAACGGCCAATAAATACTTGAGAAAAGGGAAAATCCAATATGTCATAAAAACTGATGTTAAAAAACGCTTGATCAAGATGTTTCATGTGGTTTTTTACCTCAATGCTACCTTTTCCAATGGAATATTAGCGAAGGCAGAAGTAAAGAATACCGTAAATGACAACGTATGGGACCATTCCAAGTTAAAGTGGCAAAAGGATTGCTATTCGGTTGATAAAATGGATGAAGAGCCGTATAAGCTTTGCAAAAAGCAAGCACCCTACTCAACAGCTTGCCTTTATTTTAAAGCGCCAACTAACCATTCGCAGATCTTCAGTGAAAGCTACAGCCAATATATCCCAATAAAAGGCAACAAAGCTGATGGTTACACATTAAAGCTTCCGAGCGGCAATGACAATTACTACCATTACGACAGTAAAGGGCTTAAAAAGGCAGTCATCAACGATACGATAATTCAGCTCAAACTTATTCGCCAATAAAAGCCTTCTCTTACTATGGTTATTTCCTTTGAAGAGCTGATAAAATTCGCCTCGATACAAATCCGGCTTTAGACCCTTTTTTTCCACATTTCCACACAAGTATGAGATCCCTGTGGTAAGGCCGTGGAAAAATCGTTATTTTTGACAAGGTAAAAAATAGCAATCCTTTGGCAAAGAAGAAGTTGAGCGAAACGCCCTTAATGAAGCAATACTACAAGGTGAAGAATCAGCACCCGGATGCCATTTTGCTTTTTCGTGTGGGAGACTTTTATGAGACATTCGGTGAAGATGCTGTAAAAACCGCCAATATCCTTGGTATCACCTTGACCAAAAGGGCTAATGGGTCTGCCTCGGAAATGGAGCTTTCAGGATTTCCGCACCATGCGCTGGAAACCTATCTACCAAAACTCATTCAAGCTGGTCAAAGGGTTGCGGTTTGTGACCAACTGGAAGATCCCAAAAATGCTAAGACTGTCGTTAAACGCGGGATAACTGAAGTGGCTACGCCCGGCACATCCTTAAGTGATAAAATCCTTGAAAACCGGGAGAACAATTTCCTGGCTGCTATTCATTTTGCCAGCAAGGAAACCGGCCTTGCCTTGCTTGATCTCTCAACCGGTGAATTTTTCACCACCCAAGGCAACATGGAATACATCGATAACTTGGTGAAAAGCCTTGGCCCGTCTGAAATCCTTCACGCCAAAGGGCAAATTGACCAATTCCAGCAGCAGTTCGGGGATAAGCATTACACTTTCGTGCATGAAGATTGGTTGTTTAGCGTGGATTTTGGGTACGATAAACTTCTCAACCATTTTAAAACCAAGAATCTCAAAGGATTTGGCATCGAGAACATGCCAGAGGGGATAGCAGCCGCTGGTGTGATACTGCATTACCTGGAAGAAAATCAGCACAACCAACTCAGCCATATTAGCAGCATTACAAGGCTTGAACAGGAACGCTATGTTTGGCTGGATAAATTCAGCGTCCGAAATCTTGAATTATTGCATGCACCCCAGGAAGATGGCACCCCCCTTGTCAATGTGATGGATAAGACCATTACGCCCATGGGAGGCCGTTTGCTACGTAAATGGCTGGTAATGCCACTAAAAGATCTGCGTGCCATTCAGGAACGACAAGAGGTCGTCCGTTACTTTTTTGAGGATTCTGAACAAAGAGAAGCTTACCAGGAAATCTTAAACCAGGTTGGTGACCTGGAACGCCTTATATCAAAGGCTGCCATGCAACGGATTAATCCACGGGAAGTGAATCAAATTAAAAAAGGCCTTGATTGTGTAGAAAGTATCCAACAATACTGCCGTCAATCTGATTATGAACCCCTCAAGAAAATCGGGGAGAAGCTGAACCCTTGCCCTACCATCCGTGACAAAATCCATAATGAACTGAACGAAGACCCTCCGATTAATATCCATAAAGGTGAGCTGATTCAACAAGGCGTCTCCAATGAATTGGATGAATACCGCGATCTGGCCTATTCCGGCAAAGATTACTTGCTGGAACTTCAAAACCGGGAAATGGAAAAAACAGGGATACCCTCCCTGAAAGTCGCTTACAATAACGTTTTCGGTTACTATTTGGAAGTTCGCAATACCCATAAGGACAAAGTTCCGGCAGAATGGATCAGAAAGCAAACTTTGGTGAATGCTGAACGCTATATCACCGAAGAACTAAAGGAGTACGAAGAGAAAATATTAACAGCGGAAGAAAAGGTCTACGAGCTCGAAGGTCAGCTCTACCAGGACCTCCTTTATGAACTTAGCAACTACATTGAACCTGTTCAACAGGATGCTTCCCTTTTGGCTCACCTGGATTGCCTCTTATGTTTTGCCCGGGTTGCGCAGGAAAATGGTTATGTCAAGCCTGAAGTGAATGATGAAAGAACCATAGCTGTAAAGCAAGCAAGGCACCCGGTTATTGAACAACGCTTACCGGCTGATGAGCGATATGTTCCCAATGATGTATACCTGGACCAAGAATCGCAGCAAGTTATCATCCTAACTGGCCCCAATATGTCTGGTAAATCGGCCATACTTAGGCAGACGGCATTGATAATTCTTTTGGGCCAGATCGGTAGTTTCGTGCCGGCTGATGAAGCAACCATTGGCATGGTTGATAAGATCTTCACGCGCGTTGGGGCTTCAGATAACCTCTCAACCGGTGAATCCACTTTCATGGTAGAAATGACGGAAACAGCCAGTATCCTTAATAATATTTCAGACCGTAGTCTGATCCTCTTGGATGAAATTGGCCGGGGTACGTCCACCTATGATGGTGTGTCGCTTGCTTGGGCCATATCGGAGTATCTCCACGAACATCCCACCATGCCCAAAACCTTATTTGCCACACACTATCATGAGCTAAACGAGATGGCCAAGAACCTGGAACGGGTTAAGAATTACCACGTGTCAGTTAAGGAATACCAAGGCAAAATGATCTTTTTGAGAACAATGAAGCCCGGCAGCAGCGAACACAGCTTTGGGATTCACGTGGCACGTATGGCTGGCATTCCGGATAAAGTAGTGAAACGATCGGAACAAATCCTTGGCGAATTAGAGGGACAAAGGGGAAAAATCGAGGGAAAGAAACAAAAGCCAAAATCAACCGGCCCGGATCCAAGTATGCAGCTTAAGCTATTCCAAATGGATGACCCCCAATTGCAGGAGATCCGGGATGAATTAGAAAAACTTGACCTGAATACCTTAACACCAGTAGAGGCAATGATGAAATTGAACGAGCTAAAGGATTTGACCAAAAAGCAAAAAAAGGCTTCAACCGGTAATTAAGGTAAAGCGATTACCGGCATGGTTGTTAAATCATTATTGATAGCCCAATATGCTTCTCAAGCTTAGTTTTTTGCCGGATCGGAAAAATGATCAATTTCAAAAAAATCCGGAGCGGCTCTCCATGATTTAAATGGGATAATTCGGCTCAGCATTTGCCAAAATGCCTGATAACCTTTTATATTTGCAGCACTTTTGCGGGAATAGCTCAGCGGTAGAGCACAACCTTGCCAAGGTTGGGGTCGCGG
>CAZQQN010000029.1:0-5708 GCA_964595485.1 uncultured Sphingobacteriales bacterium
TCTTTGCTCAGATATTCGTGGCACAGGTAAGGATGCGGCCTTAAAGTTTTTTCGCCATCAAAACCCGGTGAGGCTTGAGCAGGGATGGCTTATGGGGCCTAAGGAAAGCACGGTAAAGTTGGCGGCTAACCCTATCATTAATTTAGTTAACTTAGTTACCGGAATTGCAAGATTTTGAGCAGGCGGTTTTGCTTTCCGGCAGGGCCATCAAGCCGAGCCGTGGTTTGAATCGAAAAAAGTTTCCGGCCGCGATTTTTTGCTGAGCTTTTTGCTAAAAAAAGCGCCCAGTAACCAAAATCAAGCCTTACCAAAAAAGTTGGCATTAGCTGCTAACATTTCCTGAAGCTAATTTTTGAAAGATGGCATCATTGGCTCTAACGGTGCCAACATGCCATTTATTCAAATTCTTCAATGGCTTTTCAGCGTAAGAATCTAGTTCCTTAATTATATCCTTTTCCCCTAATAGGTGGTTTAACAGCTTTTGTGCTACCGCATACTGGGGACCCATTTTCCCGTCATCAATTTTTATGGTAACTCCCCACCCTTTTTGGGGAAAGGCCATAGAAAATATTCCCTCAGCTCCGGTTTTTCCAATAACTTTGTTACCTGCTGATCTCATCAATTCTGTGCAGTAGCGTTTTTTACCTGCTAACATGTGGGGATAATTCTGGATCACGCTTATAAGCCGTTTACATGCCTTATGATGAGGATTTTCATATGGATTGATAAGGTTCTTGTACCCCATTGCTTGCTGAAATCTGGACATGCCGTAAATAGGGGCTGAACATCCATCCCGGCCAGCTTTCAATCTTTCACTTGAAATTTCATGCATAGCGGCAATAACCTCCTTTACCCACTTCTGAACTGGGTGCTCATAGTCAAGGTAATTGGTAACCGGCATATCCCAAAAACGACAAAGGGTTAAAAAGCCGGCATGTTTCCCTGAGCAATTATTGTGAATATCTTCAGGAGATCTATCATTTTTATAAAATGCTTGCCGGTCTTCGCTTAAAGTGGGATACTGGGGTCCACATTGCAGGTACGATTTATCAAGGCCAATCTTATTCAGAATACTTTTTACAGCATTCACATGAACCTCTTCCCCATTGTGGGAGCCACACATAACAGCGAGCTCCTGATCAGTGATACCATATTTTTCTAAAGCGCCGCTTTCAACGAGCGGAATTTGTTGAAAAAACTTAAGGGCGGATCTTGGGTAGGTCATTTGATGCGGATCACCCGCAGAAAAATAGATATTACCAATGCTATCCACTACGCAGATAGCACCACGATGAAAACTTTCAAGAATCTCACCCCTAATTGTTTCAACTAAAACAGGATTGCAAGCCATACCATTAATAAATTCGTGTTTTACCGGGAAAGTTATATTTCAGTCCGCCCCCGATGTAAAGGTTTCTTTGTTCAATTGATTTTAATTCACTACTAACCTCCCGCAACCTGCCTTCTGCTTCCAGGAATAAGTTAGGCCAGGGCTCGAAGCTAACAGTAATCTCCGCCCATTGAAGGGTTGATGACACCCCCTGACCAATGGTGTTACCATAATCCTGCTGCCTTTCTTTATAAGAGATACGGGGATTCCCGCCCCAATTCGAGCCGTTGGTGTCTGCTCCAAAATTTGCAGCCGCCACGGTTAACTCCGCTTGCCACCTTGGGAATGGTTGGTATTTAATCCGCGCAAGCCCTTCTTTAAAATTTGCGCCTAAAGGATGGGCCATCGGCTGGTTATAATGAACGTAATTAAGGCCTGACCGCTTTTGAGAATATAAATAGGGCCTGGCAGCATTGTATTCCAACTGCAGGTCGAGGTTTTTGATGCCTAAAGCATCCAGGTATTTACCGCCCAATTGCCAGCCGAATTTATTCCCCCACCAACCATCGCCACTCCTGATTTCATTTATACTGAATTCGTCCGCTATCACCTGCCCATAGATTTGCACTCCGCTAAAAGGGATATAATCACCATCCAGGCCTATTAATAAATTATCCGGACTACCAAGGTTATGATCAATGGAACGATAAAGAATCACTGGATTCAGGTAGTTAAGCTCGAAACCTCTTCCATTGCCACGGTTATCATGAAAAATAACACCTTCAAACAAGCCCATCTGGAGATTGGGTAAAATATCTATACTAAGGTGGTGGAAGGCCCCGTATTTTTTATCATAAGGCTCTTTGCTAAAGTCTTGGCCGGTTAATTCCGCAAAAATGTTCTGGTAATCAAAGATCCCAACCTGTGTTTGTGCCCTAAGGAACAGATAGTTAGGCCCAAAATCGGAAAGGAGAAAGGACCTGCGACCTTGCCCAATGAAATGATTGCCATGACCAAACTCCAATTGAATATGTTTAGAAAGCGGAAAATTAATTGACCCATTGGCATCAAAAAAATCATACCCACCATTGAAATCCTTGTCATAGGTTAAGCCCGGAAGCACCCCATTCTCTTGATTGTATTGATCTACATAAGAAGGATAGCGAATTTGGTTTTCTGTAAGATAGAATCTAAAACCGATCTTATTGTCTATATTCCCTCTTACCCTAACACCCCTTGTATTCTGGAAAAGCAATTCATCATCTTCAAAGGCATTACCCCCAGAAAAATTGATTACCGGGTTTATGTAAAAGGCAATGCCCTTTCCATTATCGTCTTTATTGTTGTAAGTATACAGAAATTGCCGTTGCTGGTAAAAGGTACTCAAGAGGCCTTTATTTTTACTTCTTAAGCCGGCCCATTCCCCAAGCGAATCCCAGTAAGGGGCATTCATACCTGCAACTTGCCTTAGCTCATATTTATCAGCTTTCGAAAAATACTTTTTATCGCTATTCAAATACGTCATTAAAGAATCCTCAAGTTTCCCTGGCTCAGGTTGAGCGGTTAGAGAAAAGGGCTTGATGTGGGTACCAAGCAATGGATAATGCTTGCCTGTTTGGATCTGCCATCTCTTCAAAGTATTCTCAGAACGACTATTCAAGTCAGATTTAGGGATTTGACCGGATAAAAGTTGGGCAAAAGACCCAATAAAAATTAGAACCGATGTGGCTAATTTTAAATAAAGCGATTGATGCATAGTATGATCAAATTATTGCTCATTCATAGCGAAGTGCTTCAATAGGATCTAATTTAGCTGCTCTTTTAGCTGGATAATAGCCAGCTGCTGTACCTACCACAAAACATATAATGAACCCTCCTAAAGCCCAACCCCAGGGTACGGCAAACTGGTTACCCATGTACCAGGCAACGCCATTGCCTACGGTGATTCCCAAAAGAATACCAATAAAACCACCTATTTGACTGATCAGGATGGCTTCGCTAAGGAATTGGGTTTGTATGGCACTGGTGGAAGCACCCAAAGCTTTGCGAGTACCAATTTCTCTTGTTCTTTCTTTGACAGATACCAGCATAATATTCATTAAGCCAATGGCAGCCCCCAACAGTGTTATGAAACCTATCATGTAAGTGGCTACTTTGACAAACCAAAGGTTATTCTGTACCCGGTCGGCCAGGTTATCACTTTTAGCAATATTGAAATCATTCTTTTCCTTAACACCCAATCCCCTTGCTACCCTAAATATACCTATTGCCTCTCGCGTAGCTTCCTCAAGCTCCTGCACATTTTTCACTTTAACGGATATATTGTAATCGGGTTTTTTATCCCTGAAAGCAACTCTCGCATTGTTATAAGGTATTAAAACCGAGTTGTCCCCTGAAAAACTCATAGAAGACCCTTTCAATTTTAAAACCCCAATAATACGATAGCCTTTGTTACCTATGCTGATATCCTCACCTACTGCCTGCCGGTACCCAAATAACTTAAATTTTAAATTTTTACCTATTATCGCAGTATTGGTGCCCGACCGAATCTCTGCTTTTGTAAAATTTCGGCCCTGGTCAATTGTCAAGCCGGAGGTGTAGATAAAGTTGTTATCAATGCCCTTTACAATAACTTCGGGATTAGTCTTCTGGCCTTTGTATTGAACCCTTGCCCTGCTAGTCAATTCAAAATGGGCAGATACCCTTGAAGGATAGCGGTAATGCTCTTTAAAGAATTGCGTTTGACGATAGCCTATCCGCTGAGCTGATTGCTGAGCCTCTCCCCTGTCACCGTAACGGGTATCTCCCCCTTTTTTCTTGATTTTGAACGTATTCGCCCCCATTTCAGCAAGATTGGTTCGCACGCTATTCTGAATACTGCTAAGGGCCGTGACCATTCCAACCAGTGCCATTATGCCCAAAGCAATGATGACCATTGTCAAGATAGCCCTGAGCTTATTAGTACCAATAGCTAATAAAGCGATCCATACGTATTGCATAGCTATTCTACGTATTGAAACCTAATTCGATGAATATTTCAAAATTCTTAAAATATCATCATTCCCACTCAAATTGTTCCTTTGAATTTTCCTTAATAGATGTTTTTCGCCTCGTTCTATGCGCTATCCTTCATTGTCGTTTCCTACTTCATAAGCTCATTTTAAAAATCGAAATTAAGGTTATTATCACACTGAAAATCAACACCTAATTGGTATTAAAAGCAACATGTTTAACCCTATCACCCGGAAAGGCTTTTCATTAAACACCCTAACCGCTTAGCCAGCTTCATTTTTTTATTTTTGCAGATGTGATTTTCAGGGAGCTTGCGATTCCTTGGTTTTTGACGAACCAGCAAATTACTTACTAAAAAATGCTTGAAAAAAACTAATATGGATTACCTAAAGGACATCCTGATTATTGTTGTGCCTGGGCTTTTAATTTTCCTAACGGCCTATTTACTACTGAAAAATTTCCTCGATAACCAAGAGAAGAAAGAGTGGATGAAAGTAAAAATGGATATGAGGAAGGAAGCATTACCATATCGTTTGCAGGCATACGAAAGGGTTATCCTGCTAATGGAGAGGATCAATCCGAATAATATGATCCCTCGTGTACGCGAATCAAACATGACTGCTGCGGATCTTCAGGTAGCCTTGATAAAAGATATACGAAACGAATTTGAACACAACCTGTCCCAGCAACTCTACTTAACGGAAGATTCCTGGTTACTGGTCAAAAATGCGAAGGAAGAGATCATTAAACTGATTAACCTTTCCTATGGCCACTTAAAACCGGACGATGATTCCATGGAACTTGGACGGGCAATCCTGAACGCCCTTATGAAAAATGAATCTTCGCCTACAGATCAAGCAATACGTTATTTGAAACATGAAGCCCAACAATACTTTTAGAGAAGTTTAACCTATGAGTAACGATCAAAAGAAAAATACCCGCAAAGAACGTTTTGAGACGGATTCAGGCATTACCATTCAGAAAATTTACCCAAAGCCGGAAATGCCTGAAGAAGAACCCGGTGAATACCCTTTTACCCGTGGCATCCATCCTGATATGTACCGGACTAAGTTATGGACCATGCGGCAATACGCAGGTTTTTCAACCGCTGAGGAATCGAATAAACGGTATCATTACCTATTAAATCAAGGGACGACCGGATTATCTGTCGCCTTTGACCTGCCTACCCAAATAGGCTACGACTCTGATCACCCCTTTGCTGAAGGCGAAGTCGGCAAGGTAGGCGTAGCCATTGATTCCTTAAAGGATATTGAGATCCTGTTTGATGGCATCCAATTACAGGACATCACTACTTCTATGACCATTAATGCAACAGCCCCGATCCTGCTGGCCTTTTACATTGCCC
>CAZQQN010000029.1:5718-42578 GCA_964595485.1 uncultured Sphingobacteriales bacterium
AAGACAGGGTGCTGATTTATCCCGAATTTCTGGTACCATTCAAAACGATATCCTGAAAGAATATGCCGCGCGGGGTACGCATCGTTACCCACCGCAACCATCCATGAGGCTTATTACAGATGTTTTCGAATACTGCAGCACACACCTTCCCAAGTGGAACACCATCTCAATATCCGGCTACCATATGCGAGAGGCTGGTGCCAATGCAGTCCAGGAATTAGCTTTCACCTTAGCGAATGGTAAAGCCTATGTAGAAGCGGCGCTGGAAAAAGGCCTTGATATTAACGTATTCGGGAAACGGTTATCATTCTTTTTCAATGCTCACAACAATCTTTTCCAGGAGGTTGCCAAATACCGAGCTGCCAGAAGGATGTGGGCCAAAATCATGAAATCGTTAGGGGCCACAGATGAGAAAGCCCAAAAACTTCGTTTCCACTCGCAAACTGGGGGATCAACCTTAACATCCGCTCAGCCTTTGAATAACACAGCCAGGGTTACCATTCAGGCATTATCAGCCGTATTGGGAGGTACCCAATCACTTCACACAAATGGCTATGATGAAGCCTTGAGCTTACCTACTGAACAATCAGCCCAAGTGGCCCTTCGTACTCAGCAAATCATTGCCCATGAAAGTGGTGTTACTGATACGGTAGATCCCTTAGGCGGTTCCCATTTCGTAGAAACGCTGACCAACCAGGTAGAGGAAGCTGCCTGGCAATACCTTGAGAAAATTGATGAAATGGGCGGTGCTGTGAAAGCCATTGAAGAAGGCTATATTCAGGATGAAATAGCGCAATCAGCTTACGCTTACCAAAAATCCGTGGAAGAAAAAGAACAAATTATCGTTGGGGTTAATGCCTACCAAACAGAAGAAGAGCCCCCTTTTGACCTTTTCCGTGTAGATGATTCCATCCGTCAGGATCAGATAAAAAAACTCGAGGCCGTAAAAGCAGAAAGGAATAACCAAGCTGTCAATGACTCCCTTCATTCCTTAGAAAAGGCAGCTCAAACCAATAACAACCTAATGCCTTACCTTATAGAAGCTGTTGAAAACTATGCCACCCTTGGAGAAATTGCGGAAGCCTTGCGAAAGGTATTTGGAGAACATGAACAGTAAATAACCTTAACGTACAGTACTTTCAAAGACGTCAGCATCTTTTCCTTTTTTATTTTGGCAAAAACTTAAAACCTATTCCTATTCTGTCAATTTAAGTGATAAAAAGGAATTTCCTTTTTGGCAAGAGTTTTACCTCTTAATCTTATTTGCTTTTAAATCCTTAACCATCTTTTATAACACTCCAATGCCTAAATATCGGTTGCTAATGAAGCTTGTAATAAATTTGTAAAACATTGATTAACAAACTTTTATTTGCTTTATTGAGCTTCCATTCAGCTCATTAAGCATTGAAAATTAGAACAATTTTCATTACGGATAATCATTTTCTCTTCTCACAATCTATCAATTTTAGATATAATTATGATTTCACCTAATTTTAGGTAATAGGCTTCATTTAAAATCCCATTCAATGCCAAAACTTTAAGTGAACGTAAAGTTGTTAAATACTGAAAATCTGCATTTTATACTTTTATTGAACGTAACTTCCTGAAATTTTTGACCATTGTTAATAAATTGTTACTCACAATTCCACCCTGTTAAAATTAAGAATTTGTCAAGGGGTTTCATATTTGTTTTGAATTAAAAAAAAATTCAATTTTACAACTTCAATTTTCCACAATTTCACTAACCAAAAAGTAAACCATTTACAATATGTCAGAACCACATATTGAAGCTTGGGATAAGTGTCTTTCCATTATCAAAGACAACATCAATTACCAAAGTTTTAAAACCTGGTTTGAGCCCATTCAACCGCTTAAGCTCGAAGGCAGTATTTTAACGATCCAGGTCCCAAGTCAATTTTTTTATGAATGGCTGGAAGAACATTATGTGGATTTGCTTAAAAAGACAATAAAAAAAGAAATCGGGCCGGAAGCCAAGTTAGAATACAGTATTGTTGTAGATAGTCGGAATGGGGAAAAGGATCCACACACGATCAATATGCCTCAGCAAAAGCCAAAACAGGAAGATGAGCTTGAGGTATCCATGCCTTCCAATATCGGAAAATCAATCAAAAATCCTTTTGTAATCCCAGGTCTTAAAAAGGTGAATATTGACTCCCAATTGAACCCGAATTTCACCTTTGATTCATTTATTGAAGGAGAATGCAACCGCTTGTCGAGATCTGCCGGCTTAGCAGTTGCGCAAAAACCAGGTGGCACTTCTTTCAATCCATTAATGGTTTACGGCGGTGTAGGTTTAGGAAAAACCCACCTGATTCAGGCTATCGGCAATGAGACAAAAAATCAGTTCAGTGATAAAGCGGTGCTCTACGTTTCCTCTGAGCGATTCACCAATCAATTTATTGAAGCAATCAAAGAAAATACCGTCAATGACTTTTTAAATTTTTACCAATTAATTGATGTCCTTATCCTTGACGATGTCCAGTTTCTCGAAAATAAAGGAAAAACCCAGGATATTTTCTTCCACATATTTAACCAGTTGCACCAAAAAGGTAAGCAAATCATTCTTAGCTCAGATCGTCCGCCCAAGGATATGGAAAATATGGAAAAGCGGCTCCTATCACGTTTTAAGTGGGGCTTGTCTTCTGACCTTACAGAGCCGGACTTTGAAACCCGTATGGCCATCCTGCAGCATAAAATGCACAACGATGGAATTGAGCTTCCGGAGGATGTCACAGAATACCTGGCCTATAATATCCAAACCAGTATCCGCGAATTAGAGGGAGCTTTGATCTCTATCCTTGCTCATGCTTCATTTAGCAGAAAAGAAATAGGCGTTAAGCTCGCTAAAGAAATTGTTGGAAACTTCACTCAGCGGTCTAATAAAGAACTAACCATCGAACAAATCCAGAATTTCGTTTGCGATACTTTCAAAGTAGAGCCGGAGCAATTGCAGTCCAAAACAAGGAAAAGAGCTGTTGTTCAGGCCCGTCAACTATCTATGTACCTCGCTAAAAATTGCACAAGGAACAGCCTCAAACAAATTGGTAAACACTTTGGAGGCCGGGACCACTCTACCGTTATTCACGCCTGCCAAACAGTGAACGATCTAATGGATACGGATGCGGAGTTTCGTAGTACGGTTGATGACCTGGAGAAAAGAATCCGCGTGGAATTAGGCAGTCACGTAGAAATTTAACAATGGGCAAAAACCTTATTTTTCACAAGCAGAGACTCAATAAAGAAGCTAAACCGCTAACGGCTCCCCTAAAACAAAAGTAACTTTATTTTAAGTTATTAATATCCAACAAACAAGGAACCACTTTCAATAGTTAGACCTTTATTGGCAAGGCAAAACCTAATTCTTCATGAAGCAGTATTCAATCAAGTTAGCTCCCATTTTCAATGCTTTCGTTCGAATCTCTTTGGGGTCATTGTGAACCTGGGGTGCTTCCCAACCATCTCCGAGATCAGATTGGTAGGAATAAAAAACAACTATTCGTCCATTGTGACGTATTCCATAACCGGCTGGCGGAACATCCTCATCATGTTTATGAATGGCCGGTAAGCCATTTTCAAAATTGTACTGTTGGTTATAAATAGGATGTTCAAAAGGAAGTTCTACTAGCTCCTTTTCCGGGAACACCTTTTTAAGCTCCTTTCGAATGTACTTATCCATTCCATAGTTGTCATCAATATGCAAAAATCCGCCACTTTCAAGATATTTTCGGAGATTACGTGCCTCCTGGCTTGAAAATTTTACATTTCCATGGCCTGTCATATGAATGAAAGGATAATTAAAAATCTCAGGGCTACCAGGCTCAACGGTAGCTTCATCCGGTGCTATCCGGGTTCCCAATTGCTCATTGGCGAATTGTATTAACCTTGGTAATGAAGTAGGATTCGCGTACCAGTCACCACCCCCTGAATATTTCAAGCGAGCAATTTTAATTTTATTTTGCTGAGCTTCAGCAACAGTGCCAACCATCAATAAAACAATTAATAACGAGAAAAAGAGGTTGATCCGCATAATCATAAGGTTTATTTCTGGGCTAAAAGTAGCAAAAATCAGGCTGATCTGTGTTGCTTTGTTTGGCCTTTCCGGATTCTTTATGTATTAGGCAAAAATAGCACACTCGCAAAAATACTTAATCACCCTGATTTAAACTGTTCACCATTGCTATGCCACAGACAGCGGCAGTTTCAGCCCTTAACCTTAAATTACCCAGGCTTACAGGATGGAAACCAACATCTTTCCCCATTTTTATTTCATTAGCTGACAAATCGCCTTCAGGCCCGAAAAGTAGCTGGGCAGGCTCGCCCTTGCGATAAGCTTTGCTTAAAAATGGCTTATCGGGCGTTTCACATTCTGCCATCAAAAGGTTACTATGCCCAAAGTCAGATTGTTCTATCCAATCTGTGAAATTCATGAAGTGACAGGATGGTTTGTAAGCTCTCAATGATTGCTTCACCGCGCTAATGACTACCCGCTCCACTCGGTCTTCGTTCACTTTATGCCTTTCCGTGTTATTTGTCTGTAAAAAAATGATACTAGCTGCCCCTAACTCGGTTGCTTTTTCTGTCATCCATTCCATTCGGTTCCGGTTTTTGAGGGGCGTTATTGCTAAATGGATAGCCGGTTCAATGGGTGATGCTTTGGTTACTTTATCAATGGCTACCTGGCATTGCCTTTTTCCCTGTTTTGCAAGAATTCCCTCGTAAAAATGGCCGGCACCATCTGTTAAGGCTACCTCGTCTCCTACTTGGTATCTTAGCACTTTTACCGCATGGTGGCTTTCTTGCTCATTTAGGAAAATTTCATTTAAATTGGGCGCCAATGAGGGCTCATAAAACAGGCTCAATATTCCCGCGATTTTCGGTTTATCACAAAGTTAATATGATTTTTTTTACCCGGCTCCTATGTTTATTCCCTTTTTTGTTCCTTATTGGGCTGGGTGCCATAAAAGGGAACGAGCCTAAAAATAACAGCTCCCTTGATGTTGAGATGCCAACCTTTACCTCAGGCGCTGACACCTTTAACGTTTCAATTGCAGTATTAAGGGACGGTAAAAGGGATAGCAGCATCAATGGGGAATATCAGCTTAGCATAACAGCGAACAACCTCCCCAACCAAACAAAAAGGGTTGATTTTGACGATGGTCAAGGTAAACTCTTACTACCTATTGATCAGACCGCTACCTTTTTCTTTCAAATAAAATCCGAATCACTTTCCACAACCAAAACAATCATCTACCGACCGCCTTGGACCAGCATTATTCCGCCACTAATTGCTATTCTGCTTGCTCTTGTTTTCAGGGAGGTCATTTCAGCTTTATTCCTGGGGATTTTCTCCGGTCTGTTGCTTATTAAAGGTTTTACGGTAAGTGGATTCTTTACTGCGCTTTTTCGGTTTGCAGATCATTACTTGATAGGGGTTTTAAGCCAGCAAAGCCATATTTCGATTATCGTATTCTCCTTGCTTATAGGCGGAATGGTCTCCCTAATCTCCAGCAATGGCGGAATGGCTGGCTTAGTAAACCATTTAAAAAAATGGGCCAGAAGTGCCAGGAGGAGTCAATTGGTCACATGGCTTACAGGGCTCCTCATTTTTTTTGATGACTATGCCAATACTTTGATAGTTGGTAACACGATGCGCCCATTAACCGACAGGTTTCTCATTTCCAGGGAAAAACTGGCCTATCTTGTTGATAGTACAGCCGCACCAATCGCATCGGTAGCCTTTATAACAACATGGATAGGCGCCCAGCTGGACTATATTGAAGGCGCAACAGCTGGTTTACCAATTGAGCAGAATGCCTATGCCATTTTCTTCAATTCGTTAAGTTATGCTTTTTACCCATTGTTTTCATTGGTTTTTATCCTAATGCTTATCCTTAGTAACAGGGATTTTGGGCCAATGCTTAAAGCAGAACGTGCAGCGCGCAATAATTCAAATAAACCTAAACAACCTGACCAAGAGGAAGCAGGTGAATCAGAGCCCCAAAACGGAGCTGCCCTTGATGCTTTATTGCCATTAATTGTACTGGTATTTACGGCCTTTGGTTCTCTTATTTACACAGGGTATGATGCTGCCACATGGATATCAAATGATAAAGGATTCTTTGTTAAACTGGCTGAAACCATAGGGCAAGCAGATGCTTATGCTGCTTTGTTATGGGCTTCTCTCACCAGCTTAATCATTGCTTTCCTCTTGACTATTATAAGAAGAACCCACACCCTTCAGAAGGCCATGGATAAGTTGATAGATGGATTTAAGAGTATGTTAGGGGCTCTCATGATACTTATTCTGGCATGGACCCTGGCTATGGTCTCCGATACCCTGGATACAGCAGGTTTTTTAGCGGACCTCTTTACTGGCAATATAGCACCCTCCCTTCTACCAGCCATTGTTTTTATATTAGCCGCTGTTGTTTCATTTTCCACCGGTTCAAGTTGGGGTACAATGGCTATCCTTTACCCCCTTGTTCTGCCAATGACTTATCAAGCCGGTATCGGTAGTGGTATTAGCCATGAAACCGTGATGCCCATTTTTAATCATGTGGTTTCCGTGGTGCTTGCTGGCTCGGTTTTAGGCGACCACTGTTCTCCGCTTTCAGATACAACCATTTTAAGTTCCCTTTCTACCAAATGTGAACACATTCAGCACGTAAGGACTCAGTTACCTTATGCCTTGCTGGTAGGGGGTGTTAGTTTGATCATCGGGCACCTGCTAACAGCCTTTAATTGGTTACCCAATTTGCTGGCTTTCCCCCTCGGAATAGTTTGCCTATGGTTAACCCTTCGTTATGTAGTGGGAAAAAAAGTAGATAGCGTTTAAAACAACAAGAAAATCAGAAAAAACTTGGTCAGTTTAATGATAGCCTTGCCTAATCCTTCACCCGGCATGCCAATCCAAAGCCTCTAATATCAACATAGCTGTTTAGCAATTTTCTCATGCCACCGCTTTTCACGTAATTCATGGCCTACATTGCCAAATTCCTTTTCTTTGCTTTTTAAATCTGGCTAACGTTTTGACCCCATTTACTTTAAAAATTATCGTGAATTGAGCCTTTTGAATAACCTCCTTAACAAAGGTTTTGCAATCCATCTAAACAACCGTTTGAAGGAGATTGAGCACTTCAAAAAAAATCCCTTTTCCGTTCAGGAAAAAGTGCTGCAGTACTTGATTAGCAAAGGGCAAAAAACTGTTTTCGGAAAAGATCATGGACTAAATCAAGTTCAGTGTTACGAGGATTTTAAGCAACAGGTCCCCATATATGATTATCCCCGGTTCCGGTATTATATCGATCGCATGTTAGAGGGAGAACAAGGCATTTCCTGGCCTACCCCTGTCCATTGGTTTTCAATGTCATCCGGTACAACAGGCGGCCGTAGTAAATATATACCGGTAAGCCCGGAATCATTAAAAGGGTGTCATTTTAAGGCAGGTAAAGACCTTTATGCGATTTACTACCACTTGAACCCTAACGCCAAGGTTATTACCGGCAAAAACCTGGTTTTAGGAGGTAGCCATCAGATCAACCAGCTCAATGCTTCAGCTCGCTATGGTGATATTTCAGCTGTTTTAATGCAAAACACACCGGCCTGGGCAAGGTTAAAAAGGGCCCCTGATATTCAAACGGCCCTTATGGAAGATTGGGAAGCTAAAATTGATCGCATTGCGAGGGAAACAATGCAACAAAATATAACATCTCTATTAGGAGTTCCGACCTGGACGGTGGTACTGATCGAAAAGATTTTTGAGATAACAGGCAAAGATAACCTGGCTGATATTTGGCCAAACCTGGAGCTGTACATCCATGGAGGGGTTAGCTTCGAACCCTACCGGGAACTTTTCAATCAATTGATCCGGAAAAACGGTATGCACTACCTGGAAACCTACAATGCCTCTGAAGGCTTTTTTGGTATCCAGGACCAAATGGCTAGTAACGAACTCTTGCTGATGCTAAATTACGGGATATTTTTTGAGTTCATACCCATAAGTAGTTCGGGAGACGATGAGGAAGAAAACGCTATCCCTGTATGGGAAGTAGAAAAAGATCGTCAGTATGCAATTGTAATCACTACCAATGGTGGGCTATGGCGATATAAAATCGGGGATACCCTGCGTTTCACCTCTCTTGATCCGCTAAGGTTTCGGCTTACGGGACGTACCCAGCATTTCATCAATACTTTTGGTGAGGAAGTGATTGTTGAAAATGCAGAATCAGCCATAGCCAAAGCTTGCGAAGCAACGGGCTCAATCGTTGCAGAATACACAGTAGGCCCCGTCTACTTCTCCAGGGAAAATAAGAAAGGTGGCCATGAATGGATCATTGAATTTGAAAAAGCGCCTGATAACCTGAGGCAATTCCAGGAAAAACTTGACGAAGCGCTTAAGAAAGAGAATTCTGATTACGCAGCTAAGCGTTTTAAAAACATGGCTCTCCTCCCTCCTGTCATTGACCAAATGGAGGCCGGAACCTTTTACAAGTGGATGAAAGCCCGGAATAAGCTTGGCGGCCAGAATAAAGTGCCCCGCTTAGCCAATCACAGAGAAAACCTTGATGATCTGCTCCAATTTGCCAGCGCTATTAACAGTGTTCAATAATTTTAGTGTAGGGCCGCTTAACAATTTTCAAGCCTTTTCAATGCTTCGATTCTTTTCAGGACGGGGGGATGCGAGTAATTCGCAAAAACATAAGCCGGATGAGGGGTTAAGTTCGACAAATGTTTAGTAGATAATTTTTTCAAACCCGATATCAGGGCCTTTTTGTCAGCAGTTTGGGCAGCGTAGGCATCAGCTTCATATTCAAATTTTCGTGAAATCCTGTTCATTAACAATCCCGTGAGGAAAGAGATCGGCTCATACAAAATACCAAAAGCCAGAAGGTTTAAGTGTATCTGCATCTGGTCAGCTCCTAAAGCAAGCGATAAATTTTTATTGTAAACCAATAAGGAAAGAATAAAAAACATGACAGCGGTCTGAACAACTGACATTCCAACATTTTTAGGTATATGATTCTTCTTAAAATGGCCCGTCTCATGGGCCAGAATAGCCATGATTTCGTCATTGGAGTGATCGTGTAGCAATGTATCAAACAGTACGATTTTTTTCTGCTTACCCATGCCAGAGAAAAAAGCATTGGCCTTATTACTGCGCTTCGAGCCATCCATGATGTAAATTTCCGAGACGGGGAAATCTACCTTTTCCCCGAATTCCCTAATCCTGTTTTTCAGTTCTCCTTCCTCCATTGGCTTCAGTTGGTTAAAGAGTGGTAAAATCCAATCAGTATAAAAGAGGTTCATGATCAACGAAAAAACCGTGATTACCAAAAATGCGATTACCCAGAATGGTGGGCCAATGGTGATTATTAGCCAAAGAATCAAGGCCAATAAGCCACCTCCAATCAAAGCAGTAAGGGCATAACCTTTTATTTTATCCAGGATGAAAGTCCTAACCGTCATCTTATTAAAGCCAAACTTATCCTCGATATTAAAATTGTCGTACAGCGTAAAACCAATGTTCAAGAGGTCGGACGCTAAGAATAAAAACCCGTAGAAAAGTAAGGCCAGGGTTATCGTTGAGTTAGTAATTTCGCTAAGCCATCCATTTAACCAGCCAAAGCCGCCAAATATTAAAAAGCCTGTTAGTAATAAAAAGTTGAAAGTCTCCGAAATGAATCCAATCCTGGTCTTAGCGGCATGGTATGCCCTCGCATTCCGGTAACTTTCCTGGTCATAAAATTCAATAAGGGATGGTGGTACTTTATCCTGCCAGGTTTGAAAATTTAAGCATGTAAGCACTTGGTTTAAGGCAAAATTTAAAACCAAAATCCCGGTCATCAGGTATAAGAAGCTGTAAGGTTCCATGCGATTGCTCTATACTTTTTTTACACTGATTACCAGATTTTTAAGAAAAATACTTTCCTTCATCAGAAAGGCTAATTTTGAAAAAAAACAACAAAATCATTGACTAAAAGGCAATTTTATGCATATTTGTGTGGATTAGTTACATAATTTCGTCAAATTAAACAAAGATTAGGATTGGGTACTAATACCCTTTAAAAAAAATTCAAGGTATATGGAAACCTTAAAAAAAACTTTTGCTTTAGCAATCGCCATTTTATTTGTTCACCAAGTATCTGCACAGGATAATTACAAGAAGTTATCTATCGACTTAGATGGCGGAATGAATTATCCGGCAACGGATATCAGTGGTGAATACAACCCGTTCGGACAAGGAGGTGTTCGCTACAATTTATCCCAGCATTTTGGCATTAAAGGGGAATTTGGCTTAGGCACCCTCTCAAGTGACAGTGATGATCCTTTTAATCGCTCCTTTACGAATGAATACATAAGGTATGGACTTAAAGGGGTCTTAAGCCTTGGTGGAATTACCAATTTCAATGAAAGCGGTGTTAATGTCTTATTTGATATTGGTGTTAGCCGGATTCATACAGAAATTACCGATGGCCAAAATCTAAGGTTAAACACAAAATTTGTAGAAGAGGTTAGCTCTCCATTAACCTCGGAGGATTTTGCTACCTCTTTTGGCACCAAATTACAATTCAAAGTCGGTAGTTCATTAGCCATCAACCTTGGCGGAAGCTATCACATGCTAACGTCAGATAATTTAGACTGGTTTGATAAAGATGTATTGGCTAATACTTACAATGACCGATATGCAGCAGCTCATTTAGGGTTATCCATATACCTTGGTAAGGGAGAAAAACATGGTGATTTTAGTCAACCCGGCCCAAGTAAGGATGTGAAAGAAAACACCAAGTCCAATCAGAAAGCCATCAAAAACATGAATAAAAAGCTAAATGATACGGACAATGATGGCGTAATTGACGAGATTGATCAGGATAATGCTACCAAAGAGGATATCCGGGTTACCACAAAAGGTGTCCCGATGGATACCGATTATGATGACGTTCCTGATCACCTTGATGATTGCCCCGTTACCCAGGGTACCAAAGAAAATAATGGATGCCCTCCGGACTCCGTTCAAAGAAAGACGGCTATGAAAGGAGAACAGCCTAAAGAAGGCAAAGGTGCTGACAAAGCAGAAGGTGAAGGTAAAAGTGAGGCGGATGAAGGTCCTGGAGAAAAAGCTTCCACCGATGAAGGAGAAGGGATGGAAGGGGAAAGTAAAGACTTGACCAAAGAATCGGATTATCCAGAGCGCGATTACAGTGAAGAGGAGGTAAAAAATTATCCCGTAGTCACGCTCGAAAGTACATCCAGCGCCATGGAAGAAAACAGATTTTATGTCATTGGCGGCTCGTTTGCCATAAAAAGTAATGCCATTGATTTCAATAAATACCTGGAATCAGAGGGTTTTAATTCAAAGATCTTGTTTGTAAAGGAGGAAAAGCTATTCCGGGTCGCATTTGAGGAGTACGAAACTGAAGATAAGGCTAGAAGTGAACTGGATAAAGTAAGAACTAAATTCAACGAGAAAGCTTGGCTCTTAAAGCAATAACTTTCAAAAACCTTTAAAAAAAAAACCCGGCTCTCAAGCCGGGTTTTTTTTGTTAATAACTTGTTAGGGGTAATTTCTATTCTTCGCTACCCTCTTCACTTTTTCCACCTAATTCCCTGTCCAGTAAATACAGCCCTTCTTTTCCATCCCCGAGCATATTTAATTTTTCGATGATAGTGCTAAATTGGTTTTCCTCTTCATGCTGTTCGTCAACATACCATTGCATAAGGTTGAACGTGGTGTAATCCTTTTCCTTTAAGCTAGCTTCTACAATTTCATGAACAGCTTCGGTAACTTTTTTCTCATTTTCCAGGCTCGTGTCAATGATTTCCTTGTAAGATTTGAAACTTTTGGGTGGTTGGTCAATAGAAGGCACTACTGCCTGACCGCCCGCATCATTGATGTAGTGAAAAACTTTTTTCATGTGCTCCATCTCTTCATCAGCCTGACTATAAAGGAATTTTGCGGTACCAACATAGCCGTTGTTATCCATCCACGAAGCCATTGAGAAATAATAAAAGGCTGCATAAGCTTCTCGCTCAACCTGTTCATTTAACATCTTTTCAATATTCTTTTTCAGCATAATTGTAAGTTTTTAGGGTTTTGGAAATGCTTGTTTGAATAATTTATTCTTCAACAAAAATGTTCATAGTTTAGGTGCTAATATTTACGCTTAGGACAGGAAATTCAGCCTGGGCTATTATATTTTCTGTAATACTACCCGAAAAAACACGTTTTAGGCCCCTTCGACCATGCGTAGCTATTCCAAGCGTATCAACCTCACTGTCTTCCATAAACTTCATTATACCTTCATCTTCCGTGTAATGGTTAAAAACTTCCACCTGATCTATTATGTCGGGATGTTGTTCGAGGAATACGTTTAGTTTACTGTGGCTTTGATCAGAGGTTTCAAAATTAACGGGGGTATTAATATGTAACAGGGTTACTTTTGCATCCATTGCCTGAGCAAACTTTATGACTTCATTCAAGCCATCCTGGGTTTTCTCCTCAAAGTTGGATGCAACGGCAATCCTATTGAATTCGGGAGAAATTTTAGGCTGCTTAACGACTAAAACCGGGCAAGGAGCAAATCGGATCATCCGCTGAGCATTGGATCCGAGCAAAGCAGATTGTAAGCCTGTATCCCCGTGAGACCCAATAACAGCCATGTCATATCCATGGGCATGGATATCGCCAGGGATATCTATCAGCCCTTCATTAAAAGTAAGCTGATAATTGGCCTTGACACCCGCTTTTTTGACCTCATCTGTTAAATCGCTAAGTTTTTTTTCAGCCTCTTCAATGGTCTTTTTTAACTCCGGGTAAAGCAAACGGTCTGACTCATTCATGTTCTCCCAATCAACAGCAACCAACATCGTGTGCTCAAAATGAAGCGCTGCATCATTTTTTTTGGCAATAGCAATTGCATAGTTTTTTGCAGCGTCAGCAAATTCAGAGAAGTCGGTAGGAACTAAAATTTTTTCCATCGGTAGATAGCTTTAATTTGTTTAGCCTCAAATTTAGCCTTTTTGAGGAATTTTTATTCCTCCATTACTTTAAGGGATTAAAAAATTTTCCGGGCAATCCACAAAAATAAACTTAAGAGTATGCTTATAAGGATCATGGTGGTGATCGGGAAATAAAACCTGAAATTTTCCTTTTCGATTTTAATATCACCTGGCAAATTACCAAACCAGGTAAAGTGCTGACCCGCAAACCAAATCAATACCCCCGCAAAGACAAGGATAAGCCCCGCGAAAATTAATAGTTTACCCAAATGAGGCATAATGCCGTTTATTTTCTTTTACCCACTATCACAATTGAATGATAGCGGTTTTTCAATGTGCAGCCGATAAAAAAGCCTAATTTTGGGGCAAAAAAACAATAGTTATGAAAAATTTAACCAAACTTGTGCTATGTTTGTTTCTGGTTTTTAGCGTTGCCTGCACCAATAAGAATAATGAGAAAGACCATAATAAAAGTAAACAAGATACTGCGAAGGCACCTACCGTTAATGCCATAAGCAAAAGCCTTGATCAATATGTTGACTTTGAGCTGAATGCCGATTTATCCAACCTGTCCTCAAAGCAAAAGTCTGTGCTAAAGCATATGGTATTAGCTGCAAAAGCTATGGATGACGTATTCTGGCGTCAATCCTACGGTAACCCTGATTCCTTAAAAGCCAAAATACCTAATAAGAAAGCTTGGGAATATGCTCAAATTAATTATGGGCCTTGGGACCGCCTGGCCAATAATCAACCATTTATCAAAGGAGTGGGCTCTAAGCCAGAGGGAGCTAATTTTTACCCGAAAGATATGACAAAGGCAGAATTCAAGGAAGCTGACCTTGCTGATAAAAAAAGTCTATACACGCTAATCAGAAGGGATTCTGAAGGCAATTTAACCACACGTTGGTACCATGAAGCTTTCAAAAGCTCCCATAAAAAAGCTGCTGAGCACATGCGGAAAGCCGCTAAAATAACTGACAATAAAAGTTTAGCTAAATACCTGAAATTAAGGGCTGAGGCGCTTTTAAATGGCAAATACAAAAGCAGTACAGAAGCCTGGATGGAGCTTGAGGATAATTTATTAAACCTTATCATTGGCCCTATTGAAACCTATGAGGATCAGTTGTTCGGTTATAAAGCCTCAAACGAAGGAATGGTTTTAATCAAAGACCGGGAATGGAGTAAGCGCCTGGCAAAGTATGCCCAATACTTACCAAAGCTACAGGATAGCCTACCGGTGCCTCGGAGATTTAGGCAGGAGAAGCCGGGACGGGATGCTGAGCTAAACGCTTATCAGATCGTCTATTATTCCGGCAGTGCCAATGCCGGTCCTAAAACCATTGCCAAAAATCTCCCTAATAATGAGGAAATACAAAATAACAAAGGATCAAGGAGAATGCAGCTTAAAAATGCCATGAGAGCTAAATTTGATAAGATCCTAAAGCCTATTTCAGGTGTTTTAATTGATAAAGCACAAAGGAAGCATATCACCTTCAAAGCTTTCTTTGGTTGTACCATGTTCCATGAAGTAGCCCATGGTCTTGGGCTTAACAACACTATTAATGACCAGGGAACGGTAAGGAAGAACCTTAAGGAGCATGCCTCTGCCATTGAGGAGGGTAAAGCTGATATCCTTGGCATTTACATGGTAACCAAGCTTATGGAATGGGGTCACCTGGAAGGCAACCTAAAGGATTACTACACCACTTTCATGGCAAGTATATTTCGATCAGTAAGATTTGGAGCCTCCAGTGCGCATGGTAAAGCAAATATGATCCGTTTCAACTATTTCAAACAAAATGGTGCCTTTGAGAGGCAAAAAGATGGCACCTATACAATTCATTACGGTAAGATGGAAAAAGCCATTAACTCGCTAACGAATAAAATCCTTAAAATACAAGGGCTTGGCAATTATAAAGATGCCAAGCAATTGGTCAGTGAAAAAGGCATTATCAATGATCAATTAAAGCAAGACCTCAATAAGTTGGATGAACAAAATATACCCGTTGACATCACTTTTAAGCAAGGCCTGGATGTATTGGGCCTTAAACAATAAAAATACTGTCATTGTCTAACATCTTTTAAAATCAACAAGCGTTATTTTTTAAAAGGAGACAGACCTATTCCTGATGTTTTTTTGCTGCAGAAATGCCTGCAAGGTAGCCACTTGTCCAGGCATGCTGAAAGTTAAATCCGCCAGTCACCGCATCAACATTGAGCAATTCTCCGGTCAAATAAAGGCCGGGGAGTTTTTTACTTTCAAAGGTTTGAGTATTCACTTCACGAAGTTCTACACCGCCTGCCGTGACGAATTCTTCCTTAAATGTTGATTTGCCATTGGCTTGGTAAGGATCGCGAACCAAGTATTCTACCAAGCGATTGATTTGTTTTTTGCCAAGTTCGGAAAATGGCTTATTGGGATCTAAGCCAGCTTTCTCACATTGCCTTTTCCATAAACGACTTGGCAGATTAAACATCGGGTTACTCAGGACTATTTTTTTGGGATGCTTTATTCGGTATTGCTTTATTTGATTCCTAACATCCTCCTCTTCAAGGTTACACCAATTGATAAGAAAGGGAAACTGGTAATTCCTGTTATAAAGTTCAAGAGCGCCAAAAGCAGATAGCTTTATAATAGCGGGCCCACTAAAGCCCCAATGGGTAATCAGGATTGGCCCTTCCTGCTTTAGTTTAGTACCGGCAAGACGGGCTGAACCTTTGTGCACGGAAAGGCCTTGTAAATCATTTAAACCTGAATCCGGTACATTGAATGTAAACAATGAAGGAAATGGAGAAACAACAGATAAGCCAAGGTTGGTTAACCAATTGTAATTTTCAGGTTTTGGATGGCCTCCAGTACCAAGGATTACTTGATTAACCGTCAATTCTGCTCCACCTTTAAATGTTAACGAAAAACCTTCCTGCAAAGGGGATATTTGAACCACTTCAGATTTCGCGTGCATTTCAACCCCAACATTTTTTGCTTCATCTATTAAGCAATCGATCACTGTTTCCGAACTATCCGTTATGGGGAATATTCGGCCATCTTCCTCAGTTTTAAGCGTAATACCCCGCTTTTCAAACCATTCAACAGTTTCCCGGGTCGCAAATTGCTTAAAAGGTTTGTAGAGTTTTTTCCCGCCTCTTGGGTAGTATTGCACAAGGGAAGACGGTTCATAGCAACCATGAGTGACATTACATCGCCCGCCTCCGCTGATCCGGACCTTTGAAAGCCACTTTTTGGTTTTTTCAAAAATGGCAACCCTACCATGACAGTGACTCGCAGCATGTATTGCGGCAAAAAAACCCGCCGCTCCTCCACCAATAACGGCAATGTCAACTCCTCTGCTCATAAATCGCAAAGGTAATCATACCTTATCATTAATATCCTGAAACCTTAGTTAATAAGAAAGCTTATTGAGCCACTAAGATTTTTTATTTAAAAAGCCGCTTTTGACTTTTAAAAAATTTACAAGGGAATACCCATTTTTTAGTTGATCTTTGAGCAACTAAAATTGAGGCATCCCCTTATAGAAAAAGAGAAATGAAACCATTTATTGATTTTTCGCCTTTTTATAACTATTGTACCAATGGTTCTTGGACCATGTTTATCGAACCTGTTAAACCCTTCAATTATTAATTTGAAACCTGACAAGTTTATTATAGCTTAATGACGGATTTTTAACCAATTTAACTAAATATTTTTCATGCTTCGCGAAATTTCAAATTAATTTTTAGGCATTAACTACCCTAAAAAAACTTTTAAATGAAACTAAAAATAAACCAAAATCTTAAACAAAAGCTTACTTTTAATAAAATTTTACTAACAGGTATCTCCCTTTTTATTTTAGTTGCGATAGGGGCATTAGTAATTAACGTGGGAAATTGGAAAGCTGGTTTAGCCGGTGCTGGAAAAGATTATGAAACAACCCAAAGTGGTAAATGGCAAGGGGCTTTTAATTGGCAAAAATCAAAAGGAAAAGGGGGTGGTTTCCCCAACAAAAGCTCTGAAAATGCCACGATTGACGGGCATACCATAGACATGAAGAAAGCACAAAGCATCAATAACCTATCCTTTCAAAAGCAGGGTACTTTAAACATTAAGAATAATAAAACCTTAAAAGTTAATGGTACTTTGGATCTTCAGAATGGGTCAATTGATGCCTCAGGTGGGGATTTAGTCCTTGAGCAGGGAGCCAATATCGAAAATATGAATGATACCAATTTTACAGGGTCATATTCTGTTAAGAACGGGAACGGGATCATTGATAGCTCAGTCTTTCAATTGAATGCTTCTGGAGGTGTAGCTAAAATCTCAGTTCATGATTTTCAGAATAATAGTTGCGACTTTTCTGTTTCATACGTTGAAAAAGACCCCTATCAAAAAGTTAGTTCAAATTTTAAAGCAGGTAGCAGTTTATCTTATATAAGCAGGCAAGAATATTTTAAAGTGACGAGAAATGGTTGCCCAAATAGCGCTAAGATAACCCTTTTCTGGGATCAGAACACCCCTACCCACCTTGATAATCAGCCCTCCAAAAGTAAACTAACGATAGCCCATTATGATGGATCAGTTTGGAAGGCTGAAACACCATCCAAAACGTCAGGTTCGATAACTGGTTCTGGGTACATTACCTCTAATTCCATATCAGGTTTCAGTCCTTTTACTTTTGGCTCAACGTCTTCCAGTAACCCATTGCCGGTGGAATTGATCGGATTTAATGCAAATGCCATAAACGGTGGATCAAAATTATCGTGGAAAACAGCTTCAGAAACCAATAATAGTCATTTCGAAGTTCAAAGAAGAACTGCCGATTCTGATTTTAAGGCTATTGGCAAAGTAGATGGAAATGGAACCACTACTCAACAAAATGAGTACAATTTCACTGATAATCATCAAATAAGCGGTAAAATTTATTACAGGCTTAAACAGGTGGACCATGATGGATCGTTTGAATATTCAGATGTAAAGTTTGTAAACAGCGAGAATGAAAAACCTGATAAACAAAGCTTAACAATTCAAAAAGTTAGCCCTAATCCTTTTCAAAGTTCTTTCAACCTTGTTTATAAATTAGCCAATGATGTAACGGTTACTGTTACTTTGAGGAATATGCAAGGTAATGTATTAACCCGGCAAACCGTGAAAAGCACTTCAGGAAAAAATGAATTTCATTACACCGGTGGCAATGATTTAAGCAAAGGATATTATATCTTAACACTGGAATCAGGCGATCAAAAGGCTACGAAAAAGCTTATAAAACAATAAGCCCATAATTGATTATTGGTAAATTTTTGTGCAGACATGAAAAAATTAAAACTTTTTTTATCCTGATTTACTCTGCCAATGTAGGAAAAATCAAATCTTCGTTTGATATCTCCTCCCCTTCTGCAATAAGAACAGCTCTTTCAATAACAGATCGCAGTTCTCTGACATTACCTGGCCAGTTATGATCATACAAAGAAGTAACGGCCTCCTTTGATAACTTTTTATTATCCAGGTTATAAGATTTGGAAAATTCGTTAAGGAAATGTTTAGCCAGCAAAATAATGTCATTCCCTCGCTCACGGAGCGGCGGCAAGTGTATCAAAAATCCCTGCAAGCGGTAGAACAAATCTTCGCGGAATTGACCCTCCCGGATCATTTTCTGCAAATTGCGGTTGGTGGCAGCTATTACCCGCACGTCCAAGCTAATTTCCTTGTTACCTCCAACCCGCGTTATCTTCTTTTCCTGTAAAACCCTTAGCAGCTTGGATTGGATATCAAGGTTCATCTCACCAATTTCATCTAAAAATATGGTACCCTTGTCGCCTTCTTCAAATTTGCCGATCCTTCTTGAGTTTGCACCGGTAAAAGCCCCTTTTTCATGGCCGAAAAGTTCGCTTTCCACCAATTCTTCCGGAATAGCCGGCATATTAACCGTTACTAAGGGTTTCTTTCGCCTTGAAGAGTTATAATGGATATTCTGGGCTACTATTTCCTTGCCTGTTCCGCTTTCACCAGTAATGAGAACCATTATGTCTGTATTCTCAACTTTCTGCATCAACTTTAATACTTCCAGGATGGGCTTACTTTCTCCAATCAGTTCATTGTATTTTTCTCTGTCCAGAATTTTTGTGCGGAGATCCTCTACTTCTTTACGGAGGGAAACTGTACCACTTATTTTGTGTATGGAATCAACAAGGGCCTGAACGGAGTTATCTTTCTTGATAATATAATCCCTCGCTCCGGCTTTATAACCTTCTACCACAACTTCCACTTCTTCTTGCCCGGAGACCATGATAGGAATAATATCCTCACTGTAGGCTTTCACTTTTTTCAGCACTTCCAGCCCTTCCATATCAGGCAGGTAATGGTCAATGGTTACAATATCCGGTTCATCCGGTAATTGGTCGAGGAAAGCCTGAGCTTTACTGAAAACCGTTACGTCAAACCTTTCATCCTGCTCTAAAGCTTTTTTTATCAAACTTGCGTAAAAGTCATCATCTTCTAATACGTATACTTTTATTAAATACTTACTCATAAATACAGAGTTTCTATGAATTCTTATTGTGATTGAATTATATAATCAGTTGACAGGCTGAATGTCATCCTTTTATTCATTTGGTAACTGCTCACTTAAGGCGTTTAATGGTGGCTTAAAATCTTCCCCATAAAGCTCAAATAAGACTTTATCACCAAAGTTATTTCTTACGCCGGTATCATCAATGACTTGCTGGTAGGTTTGGTAGCAATCTAAAGCAGCTTTCATCTTTTGTTGATCTTCTGCTTTCACAGTTATCTCACAATCAATCAGGGCGGGATCCGAAGCTTTCAGAAAATAAGGACCATCCTTACTTTGATCCTTACCAATCGTAAAAAATGCTAACCTTTTTGGGTAAAGATTTCCCTTATCTTTCATTTCAAGGTACTTCCTTTTGATGACAGCATGCATAACCAGGTGATCATTAAAACCACTGATCCCATAAACGGGATAAGATACTACAACGTGTGGCTTTAGGCAGTTAATATGACTTTCTATCGCGTCTTCTATTTCACGGGGGTCCATTTCAGCCAATCCGTTATCCGGGAAATTAAGCACCTCAAGCGAATCAAGGCCCAAAACCTCTTGGACACACTGCATTTCCTCATAGCGCACTGAAGCCATTTGCTGCTTTGAATACCCAAACTGGAAGCGCTGTTTGGTTGCCTCACCATGCGTCAACGTTAATAGGTGAACTTCGTGCCCCTCCTTTACTTGCTGGCTCATGACCTGGGCAGGGCCAAAAGACTCGTCATCGGGATGAGGGAAAATGTACAAAAAACGCATTACGCAAAGTTAATCCTTTTTACCTAAGGAGACCAATTGGCAACTTCCATTATTTAAATGCTTGAAAAAAAGCAACGATATTTTCCCCCTTTTTGATTTGGTATAATGCCACGCATATAAAACCTCAATAAAATAAAACTTTACCTGTTTACTAGCAGTTATAATATGAGTTGATCAAAAATGCCTCTTGAATGTTAAAACGGTGACAATTCTTTTTCCATAAAGCAAATGAAACCGATTTTTGCAGCCTTGGCCACAATAAAATAAGTTTACCCATGGAATACATAAAACCCAATAATTGCGAATTTGAAATCTCCCGGATCACTTTAGGCACCTGGGCTATAGGGGGTTGGATGTGGGGTGGTACAGATGAAAAAGATTCAATAGAGACGGTAGTCAAAGCCATTGAAGAAGGGGTGAATACCATTGATACAGCGGCCATTTATGGCTTTGGTAAATCAGAGGAACTGGTTGGTAAAGGTATCAAAAAGTATGGTAAACGTGAGGATGTAATCCTTGCCACAAAATGTGGATTACAATGGGATGATAAGGGTAAAATCCGCAGGAATTCAAGTAATCAAAGAATAAGGAAAGAAGTGGAAGATTCCTTGCGTAGGCTGGATACTGATTACATTGATATTTACCAGATCCACTGGCCGGACCATGAGACGCCATTTGCTGAAACAGCTGAGACCATGGCTGACCTCCAAAAAGAAGGTAAGATAAGGGCAATTGGCGTATCTAATTTTTCAACCGAGCAAATGGAAGAATTCCGCCAAACAGCCCCCATCCATTTTTCCCAGCCACCTTATAACATTTTTGAGCGTGAGATTGAGCAAGGTGTTAAACCCTATTGCCATGAGAACGAAATTGCTTTGTTAACCTATGGCGCGCTTTGCCGGGGGTTATTAACCGGTAAGATGGGACCCAACACCACATTTGAAGGCGATGATTTACGCAAAGCTGATCCCAAGTTTAGGGGAGAACGCTACCAACAATATTTGGAGACTGTTAATCAATTGGCCTATTTTGCCAAGGATCATTACCAGCAATCCCTAATACCTTTTGCTGTTCGCTGGATAATAGATAAAGGGATAGATTCTGCAATTTGGGGGGCTCGTAGACCAGACCAAATAAGCAATGTAAATGAAGCTATGGGATGGCAACTATCTGAAGAAGCCTTACAGCAAATCGATCGTATCCTTGATAACACACTTGAAGACCCTGTAGGCCCTGAATTCATGGCCCCACCCAGTTAATGAATTTTACACCATTAATGAATCGAACTAAGCTTAGCATTATTGACGGTCAAAATTGTATAGCTAACAGAAAAGATTGAACATGCCATTTGACACCCTGGTTATCGGAGGAGGAATTGTTGGGGTAGCCACAGCCCTTAAGATCCTTGAAAGAGAGCCTAACCTGAATGTAGCCGTTGTTGAAAAAGAAAATGTACCAGGATACCACCAAACGGGCCATAATAGTGGCGTCATACACTCCGGGATTTACTACAAGCCCGGAAGCCTTAAAGCTGAGAACTGCACGCGCGGGTACCGAATGTTGGTCGATTTTTGCGAAGAAGAAGAGATTCCTTATGAGCTCTGCGGAAAAGTCATTGTAGCAACCGAGGAATGGGAGCTCCCAATTCTTGAAAGAATCTTCAACAGGGGCAAGGAAAATGGCTTAAGCAATATCCAATATATAGGACCCAATGAAATCCGTGAAAAAGAGCCCCATAGCCGCGGTATTCAAGGAATATGGGTGCCTTATACGGGAATCGTGGATTATAAAAAGGTGGCTCAGCAAATAGCATCCAGGTTTACTGAGCTGGGTGGCACGCTAATCACTGGAGAAAGCGTTCAAAATTTAGAGCGTAAATTCAATGAAGTAACCATAACTACTAATAAGAATCACTATTCTACAAAGCTAATGGTTAACTGCGCCGGGCTATACTCAGACAAAATTGCCCGTATGACTCACCCAGACATTGATTACCGCATCATCCCCTTTCGCGGTGAATATTACAAATTAAAACCTAACGCCCAGCATCTTATAAAAAACCTAATCTATCCGGTTCCGGATCCGAACTTTCCTTTTTTAGGGGTTCACTTTACTCGAGAAATTGATGGTAGCATTGAAGCTGGGCCTAATGCTGTTTTTGCTTTTAGCAGGGAGGGTTATACCAAAAATAATGTCAATTTGGGCGAAACGCTTGAATCCTTATCATGGCCAGGATTTCAGAAGGTCCTTGGCAAATATTGGCAAACTGGAGTTGGAGAAATGTATCGTTCATTCTCTAAATCGGCTTTTACAAAAGCTTTACAAAAGCTTGTGCCGGAAATTCGTCAAGAACATCTGACAACCGGTGGTGCGGGTGTAAGAGCCCAGGCTTGCGATAGAAAAGGCGGCCTCGTGGATGACTTTGTCATTTACGAAGATGAGGGGGTAGTCCATGTCTTGAATGCGCCTTCACCAGCCGCTACATCCGCCCTATCCATTGGCGAAACGGTTGCGCAAAAAGGCTTTAAAGCCATGAAATCGTAAAGATAGTAACCAAGTCGGCTGAGTAGAACGTATTAATTAGTGCTTATCCATCCATTGTTTAGCGGTTTAATCAATTTAACCCACTACAATGTTAATAATCTTTCCGGGTACATAAATGATTTTCTTAACCGTCTTCCCGTCTATCCATTTCTGAACTTCAGGCAAAGCCATTACTTCTTTTTCTACTTCCTCCTGAGCCTTATCAACTGGAAATTCCTTTTTAACCCTGACTTTACCGTTAATGGATACCGGGTATTGGAAAGTATCTTCCTGGAGCCATTTTTCCTCATATTCCGGGCATTCAACCTGGCTAATAGAACCCTCATGGCCAAGGCGATCCCAAAGTTCCTCTGTCATGTGTGGGGCAAAAGGTTCGAGCAGGATCACCAATGGTTCAAGGATAGCCCGCTTACAGCAATTCATTTTATGAAGCTCATTGGTAGCGATCATAAAATGACTTACGCAGGTGTTAAGGGAAAAACGATCAATATCTTCCTTAACCTGCTTAATGGTCTTATGTAAGATCTTCAATTCTTCTTCGGAAGGCTCCTCCTCGTTTACAGCCCATTGATCCGACTTATCAAAAAACAGGTTCCAGAATTTCCTGATAAAGCGGTATACTCCTTCAATACCGTCCGTTCTCCATGGTTTAGATTGCTCAACAGGGCCTAAGAACATTTCATACATGCGGAATGTGTCGCAGCCATATTTCTCAATTACCTCATCCGGGTTCACCACATTGTATTTGGACTTAGACATTTTTTCTACTTCCCTGCCGACAATGTATTGATCATCTTCCAGGATGAATTCAGCATCCTGAAATTCTTCCCGCCAATTCCGAAAACCCTCTATGTCGAGCTGGTCATTGCTATCAACCAGGTGGATATCAACATGAATTGGGATCGTATCATAATCCTTCTTCAGGTTCTTGGATACAAACTTATTGGTGTCCTTAATACGGTAGACAAAAGCTGAAATACCCTCTATCATCCCTTGATTAACCATCTTCCGGAAAGGCTCCGGTTCAGAAACCCATCCCCTGTCATAAAGGAATTTTTGCCAAAACCTGGCGTACATCAAGTGACCTGTTGCATGCTCGGAACCTCCCACATAAAAGTCAACCGAGCGCCAGAATTTTTCTTTTTCCTCTGATACAAAATTATCCTGGTTACCTGGGTCCATATACCGAAGGAAATACCAGCTTGAGCCAGCGAATCCGGGCATAGTCTGCGTTTCCCTTTCGCTGCCATCCACTTGATAGACCCAATCCTTGTTACGGGACAGGGGCGATTTGCCATCCTGCATAGGCTGATAAGAATCCACCTCTGGTAATGTAACAGGTAAGTCCTCCTCGCTATCCGGTAAGGGAACACCATTTTTAAAGCGAATTGGGAAGGGTTCACCCCAATAGCGCTGACGGCTGAAGCAAGCATCCCTTAACCGGTAATTAATCTTTTCTCTGCCCAGTCCTGCCGCTTTTAAAGCCTCAATAGTGGCATGAATGGCTGAGTGAACATCCTTACCATTCAAGAAATCGGAATTCACCAAGTAACCTTCCTCTTCATCATGCACTTCATCCTCGGCCTGACCACCTTCTACCACTTTTATGATAGGTAGGTTAAAAGCTTTTGCAAAAGCATGGTCCCGGTCATCATGACCGGGAACAGCCATAATAGCTCCGGCTCCATAATCCATTAATACATAATCGGCTACATAAATAGGTATCTCATCCCTGGTTAAGGGGTGGATTGCATACCCGCCGGTAAAGGCGCCACTAACATTCGTAAATTCCTGCACTCGTTCTCGTTCAGACTTTCGCTTAGAAGCTTTAATGTATTCTTCTACTTCCTGGTGTTGCTCTTGCGTGGTAACATCAGTAATAATAGGATGCTCAGGGGCTAATACCATGAAAGTGCAACCAAATAGCGTATCAGGCCTTGTCGTAAAAACTTCGATTGGATCCTTCGGGATACCTTTTAATTCAAAACATATCTGGGCTCCGCGAGATTTCCCGATCCAGTTTTTCTGAATCTCCGTAATGGATTCAGGCCAATCCACTTTGTCGAGATCATTGAGTAAACGTTCGGCATAGGCGGTTATGCGCAAAAACCATTGCGCCATTTTCTTCTTTTCAACCGGAAAGCCGCCTCTAACCGAATAGCCATTTTGTACCTCATCATTGGCTAATACCGTACCCAGGGCCGGACACCAATTGACTTCCGATTCTGTAAGATAGGCTAACCGGTAATGCTGAAGGACCCTTTCCTGCTCCTCCCAGCTTTTTGCATTCCATTCATCCGCTGAAAAAGATTCGATAGGATCATGTATGGCATGTATATTAGCATTGCCTTCTTTTTCAAAAGCTGTTATAAGCGTATCGATGGGTTCAGCCTGATCCCGCTGGCAGTTATACCACGATTTGAAAAACTGAAGAAAAATCCATTGCGTCCATTTGTAATACTTGGAATCACACGTTCTAACCTCCCGCGACCAGTCATAGGATAACCCCAACATCTTTAATTGATCCCGGTATCTTTTTATGTTTTCTTCTGTTGTAACACCAGGATGCTGGCCGGTTTCTATCGCATATTGTTCAGCCGGTAAGCCAAAAGCATCAAATCCCATGGGATGCAGTACTTCATAGCCCCTGTGTCTTTGAAAACGGCTAAAGATATCTGAAGCGATATAGCCGAGCGGATGGCCTACATGCAAACCCGCCCCGGAAGGATAGGGAAACATATCCAGGATATAATACTTGGGCCGGCCAGAATCCTCATTGGCTTTAAATGTCTCATTGTTTTCCCAGTATTGTTGCCATTTATTTTCTATTTCGGCAAAACCGCTATTAGGCATGATGTTCCCCGTTTTTTTCAGATCAGCGAAATTAGCAAAAAATAGGAATGGGTAAAAGGAAAGCACGATGAACAAGCCACTAAAAGGGACAAGATTAAGGGAAATCCTGTTAAGTTAACCTACGCATTGGGTATTTAATGATTAGCCCCTTTTTGGCTTGAGCGCTTTTCAAAATAATGTTCTGCAATAGGGTGAGTGAAAACGGCCAGTAAAATGAGCAAAGTCCCTAAATAAAAGCGATTATCCATTTCCTGGTTTTCCTGGAAAAAGAGGAAAGCCAATACAATACCATATACCGGCTCAAGGTTAATCGTTAAAGCATTACTGAAAGCTGATAAATATTTCAATGCATGGATCGAGAGTACATAGGCGAAGGTAGTACATAATATAGCCAATATCAGTAGATAACCAAATTCCGGTGTGGTTGCTACCATATCGCTTTCCGGAAAAAGCTGAAAATAAAGAGGTAGCAGTATTGATAGAAAAATCCAACCCCCGCCTAACTCTACAAAAGTCATTGTAAGCGCATCTTGAGACGCTACCATATTTTTATTCAAGGTGGCAAATATTGCAGCGAAAAAAGCAGCCAATAACCCCATGATTATTCCTGTACCTACCTCCGAAAAATCAGAAAAATAAAAGATCAGGTAAATACCGGGGATAACCAGTAAAGCCAATAGCAATTCAAACCACTTAAAAGGCTTCTTGGTCAGCAACGGTTCTACTAAAGCTGTAAAGAACGATGCTGTAGCCATACACGAAAGGGTAACCGAAACATTGGAATAATTGACCGCCCCGTAGAACATCACCCAATGGAGGCTAACAATGATACCAATACCTACCAATTCCCAAACCCTCCTTAAAGACATGGCCTTTATAGAACGCCAAACCTGCGGAATGAATAATAAGCTTAAACAGGTAAAGAGTAGCCGGTACCACACGATCACGGCTTCAGGTAGGTGGATCAATCGTCCCAAAATAGCCGTAAAACCAAAAAGCAAAACAGCCGTGTGAAGCTGTAAATAAGCCTTAAGCTTTTCACTGTTCAAGATTCGGGTTTTAAGTTCCGGCACGAAAGTACAATTCCCAATCTCTTTTTCCCTTTTATTACCAGCTTGATTTTCTGCTAACTTTGCTTGAAAATAAACACGCTTATGGATTTATCCGAGAAAATTATCTTGGTAACCGGCGGAAACGGTGGTATTGGTAACGCAATAGCAAGAGACTTGTTAGAGCACGGGGCTCGAGTAGGTATTCATTACAACCAAAACAAAGCCAATGCAGAAGCTACAAAAGCAAGCTTTGGTAGTCAGGCTACTTTGTTTCAGGCTGATATAAGTCAAACGGACCAATGCCAGCAATTAGTAACTAATGTGATTAAATATTTCGGGGGTTTGGACTGTTTAGTAAACAATGCCGGCATCACTTTGAAAAGCCCGCTTAGTAGCGATTTGGATGATTGGAGTAAGGCGTGGCAAAAAACCCAGGCTACGAACCTAAAAGCCTCAGCGATTTTAAGCAAAGAAGCTGTTGGTGTTTTTCGTAAGCAAGGCCGGGGTGGAAAGGTCATTTTTATAAGTTCAAGGGCTGCCTTCAGAGGAGACACGCCGGAATTCTGGGCTTATGCCGCCTCTAAAGGAGGAATGCATTCCCTTAACAAATCCATAGCCAGGTATTTCGGTAAGGAAGGTATTCTATCCTTTGAGGTAGCTCCGGGTTTTGTTGCTACTCCCATGGCTGACGAGTTCATTAAAATATACGGGGAACAACATGTTAAAGGTGACCTGGCCTTGAATGAAATAACACAGCCCTCAGATGTTGCTCATTGGATCACTTTCTTAGCCTCGGGCAAAGCTGATCATGCTACGGGTACCACCATTGATGTCAATGCAGGCAGTTATGTCCACTAAAACCAGCCTTTTGCCATCCCCTTGCTTAGTTACCATTAGTAATGGTAGGCCAAACCTTTTCAGCCATTAAATAGCTACCTAAAAGCAAGCTTAAACATTCTTGCTATGATTTGTTTTGGATTAAAAGGTAACTATTCAAAAACCTCTGAATTTATCACTAATGCGTACTTGTCTTGTTTGGCTTCGGGATGATTTAAGGGTCCATGACAACCCTGCCCTGTTTTATGCCTCCAGGCATTTTGATCAGGTAATTCCAGTCTGCGTAATAGACCCAAGAGACTGGGAAAAAGATCGTTTTGGCCATACGAAAACCGGACCTTTCAGAACACGCTTTTTCTTAGAGGCCTTAGCTGAGCTAAGGAAAAATATTCAGGAATTAGGTGGTGAATTGTTGATCCGGCGGGGAATAACGGAATCAATAATACCCGAACTTGTAAAAACCTATGAAGCGGATTGGCTTTACACGTCAAAAGGCATTGCTGATTATGAAAAGCGGCGGGAGCAAAAGGTTTACGAAAATTTGGCGATATATACTTATAGCTTTCACCAGGAAACCCTCTTTCATCCGGAGGACGTGCCATTTGATCCCGCTGAGGCTCCTGATGTTTTTACCCCATTTCGTAAAAAATGTGAAGCCTATGCTACGGTTAGGGATCCACTGCCTGCTCCTGCAATAATTGAAACACCCCCATTTTCAGAAAAAGGGCCAATCCCCACTTCTGAGGACTTAGGGTTAGCCTGTCCAAATTATGATGAACGTGGGGTGCTGACTTTTAAGGGTGGTGAATCGAGCGGATTGGCTCGTTTGCACTATTACTTGTGGGAAACCGATCTGGTCGCTAAGTACAAAAAGACCCGCAACGGCTTAATAGGGGGTGACTACAGCTCAAAATTTGCTCCCTGGCTGGCTAATGGCTGCATTTCCCCTCGCATTATCCATCATGAAGTAAAGCAATATGAAGCAGAACGTACCAAGAATAAAAGCACGTACTGGTTAATTTTTGAAATAATGTGGCGGGATTTTTTCCGTTTCTTAACCTGGCGGTATGGCAACCGGTTGTTTTACTTGTCCGGCTTATGGGATGTTCATAAATCCTGGGACACCATTCCTGCATATTTTAAGCGATGGCAATTGGGTATCACTGGCATTCCTTTCATAGACGCTAACATGCGGGAAATATACAACACCGGGTACATGAGTAACAGAGGCCGGCAAAACGTAGCGTCATTCCTGGCTAAAGACTTGAATTTAGATTGGCGAAAGGGCGCCAGCTGGTTTGAGCACTTGCTTGTAGACTACGATGTTTATAGCAATTGGGGTAATTGGAATTACAATGCCGGCGTTGGCGGTGATCCCCGAAAAGACCGATTTTTCAATATTATCCTGCAAGCAAAGAAATACGATTCGCAAGCCTCTTACATTAAATTATGGATTCCTGAATTAGCGCATCTCGATGCGGCAGATATCCACAATTGGCATGCTTTGTCCCCAACCGAACAAAACAACCTTGCACCGGATTATTATACACCGATGTATGTCAATGAAAGGTGGCTCAAAAATTCATATCCCAATTTTTAAAAGCAGATTTAGCATAATGCCCTGCAAAAGTTTCGTTTATGGTACAACTTGAATGGCGCCCTAATAGCCTGTCTAATCATAGTTCTAACACTATCACTTTAACGTGCTGCTTAAAATATTGGCAAATCATAAATTTGGGGTCACAATGATGTAAAAGATTACGACCTGATAAACCAGAGTACATAACCATGGGATTAGGTTTATTGGTTTGCTCTAAAAAATGAAACAATTGCCCTATTGGAATCAGATTCCCCTAAAACGATAACCGTTACGCCGGAAGAATCGCAAAAAAAAGCTTTACAGTGGGCTATCCCCTTAATCATTGTTCTTGGTGTGCCTTATGTTTACTTGTATTACCCAAAGCTTCTGGGTCTTTCCACTCCCGAGATGATCGTTCACATTGTTTATCTGGGTGGTATGATCATCCTGGGAACCGTAATCCATGAATTGCTACACGGTTTAACATGGGCATTGTTTGGTAAGCATCACCTCAAATCCATGAAGTTTGGGATATTCTGGAAAGCCCTAATGCCGTACTGCCATTACAAGGATCCATTGAAGCTCAACCAATACCGCTTAGGCCTCTTATTACCGGGGATTATTTTGGGTATTCTTCCGGTCATATGGGGTTTACTAACGGGGCATTTACTATCCTTCTTATTTGGCTTGTATTTCACTTATTCCGCTGTTGGTGATTTTTGGATCACCTGGAAATTACGCTATGAAAGAAGAACAACATTGATCAAAGATCATCCGGAAGAAATTGGCTGCCTTGTTTATCGTAATATGACAAATGAGGATTGAACTTTGGCTAGCTTAACGTCAACCAATAAAGAAAATCCTTAAGCTATTGCCTTAATATTGCTTAGCCTCTAAAATTGCACTAAATGGCGTTACACCCAGCAACCGTACACTTTCCCATCGCCCTTTTATTCACAGCAGCTATCTGCCTGGCTCTGGTTTTTATCCTTAAAAACTCTTTTTTCCTGGAAATGGCCTTTTGGCTACATACTTTCGGTCTGGTTGGGGTAGGACTGGCGATTATTACCGGCAATTTGGCTACGCCATTGGAACTACCGGATGAAGCTGAGAAACTCTTAAATAATCACGAAACAATTGGTTATGTGATTGGTTGGCTCTACTTAATGCTATGGTTATGGCTTTATCTCAGGAAGGATAAAATGGCTAAAAAAGAAATGGTAATTTTTACCATCATTTTCACAAGCGCCTTATTTTTCCTTGCCTGGACTTCCTGGATAGGAGGCCAGATGGTTTACGAATGGGGTGCCGGAGTAAAATGACCCTCAGCTTTATTGGAGCACAACCTTCTCAGTTTCAACCGAATTGGCATGCTGCCATTTGAGGAAATAAACCCCGGATTTTAAATGATTTAGGTTGAGCGATAAATTGCTTTGACCAGCCCCAACTTGCATGCTTTCCAATACTTGACCTTCTAACGTAGTGACATGCAAATTACCTTCATCGGGCCGCTTAGCAGATTTAAGCCTAATTTTAATATCGCCTTTGGTTGGGTTAGGCGTTACCTCAAAATTATCCTGCTTATCCACCGACACATAACTTGAAGGATTGAGGTTTTTAGCGGTATCAAAAACACCCTGGCTAAGGTTGTAAAAACTACCGCTTGGTGTATTTTGGAGCTTCATTGCCCTAACCATATAAGCATGGGTATACATTTTAATTTGATCATCCTTGAAAGAAGTATCGGTAACCATATTTTGATTGATCTTTGTATACCGTTCTTTACCAGTATCCCAACGGTACACCGCATAACCATCAGCTTTAGGTAAAGCTTTCCAGGTAAGCTTTACCTGTACTGCTTTTTTGGCTGTTAGAAGAACCTTATGATCAAGTTCATTAGGAGAGGGAAAATTATACATGGTCAAGGTGGGATCGCCCAATAAGCCAACATGGGTACCTCCGGCAAATGCACCCGGGACATACAACGGGTCATTACCGGATATATTGGCATTGTTCTGGGTTATTTTTGCACAGTAGCCAATGTTAGCACCTAAACCCATCGGATGCATATGCCAGTTTGGTCTTCCGGCCCAGGCAGTAGCAAGGATATTGCCCTCCGATGCAAGGGCTGCCCTTAACAAATTGTCTTTCGTATTCCAATCACCAAAATAACTGCCGAATAAAAGGGTGAAAACCCCATTAAATGTATCGGAAGTAAAATCCTGTGTTGAAGCTATATTTCCGGCGGTTTGAAAATCAAAAGTCCCAGGCCCAGCTCCGTATGACCATAAATAACTTTCGCCGGTAAAGCCACTACCATAATTACCAAGTTCAACATTGTTCCTTCCGATCAGCGGCGCAAAATTGCGGAGGCCATTTTGCCCAAAGCCAAACCCAAAAGCATCTTCTACAATACCTTGATTTTTAACATTGGTTTTTCCATGCCTGAAAGCATGGTTTTTCCGGAAATAACGCCTCAATAGTGAAGCTTCGGATGCATTGAAAGCAGGTAAATTGGAAAGGTCAACCCTCCCCACCTGTAGATCAACCTTTGAATTGACTTGTTGCTGTGGAAAATTGCCTTGCTGCAGAAAAGATTGATCAAATTTTTTGTCTCCGGGTATGTTGTGGTTTTTCGAACTATCCGAGGTATTGTTATTTGCATAGACGTCCGTCCAATTCCCGTCTAATTCCCCATAATAGAGATCAGCCGGCCACGCACCGCCATGATTAGTATGGCCATCGGGAGCAACGAACATGGTTTGGCTTCCAAAATTACCTGCATACGGAACAGGAATAGACCCTACTAAAAAAACGCTCTTAAGCTGATCAGGATATTGTTTATGCAACTGCTGAATGGTGTCCTTGACTTTAGTTACTTCCAGACCCGTATCGATGTAATAGGTGTGAACACCCCAGCCGGCACCGGTCAAATCTTGCTGAAGTTGGTTAATAGATTGATCCAAGGATTGCCTGAAGCGGCTATCCACTAACAGCGCCAAACGCCCGCGAAAATGATTGGCCTCAACCGCTATTCCAGACTGGATCAAACCAACTGATCTGACAGTGTCATCACGAACCTTAAGGACACGGTACTCATAGCTTTGGTTGGTTGTAATACTGCTATCCTTATAACTCGTGTCATTTATTGAATTTGTGGCAATCTCATTACCCCACTCCTGCTCTTTCAGTTTTTTTCGATAAATTTCCCAATTACCGCCTTTATTATCACCCATCCATGTTAATTTAATGTTAGCAGGATTTTCAAAAGCTTCAGCCTCAAGCATGATAGATTGGTCCTGGCTTGGGGTCTGGGTAAAAGCAAAGTTTACGAAGCTCGCTATTCCTAAAACGAACGTTGCGGTAATTATTGATTGATAGGTTTTCATAAAATCATTTTTTCCAGTTTATTCTCGTATAAGCAGCATCTAATATAACTATTTAAAGATACAAAAAAGAATTGATAAAGGCGATCTATTTAAAAAGAGGTAGCAAAGGGCTTGATTAGACGATGCCAAAACAATGAATACAGCGCCAAATACCTTTACCGGCAGGTGATATGGAATCAATAAAGCATTTAAGCTTCCTTTAAAGGAGTTCCTTTAGCTTGCTCACTGCATAATCCACCTCTTCTTTGGTATTGTATTTTGAGAAAGAAAAGCGGACATTGATGCGGTCGTTTTCATTGCCCAGAAGCTCACTCAATACGTGGGAGCCAATATCTGACCCGGAAGAGCAAGCGCTACCACCCGATGCCGATATCCCTTCAATATCGAGGTTGAACAGCAACATTTCTCCATTTGGTGAAGATGGCAAACCAACGTTAAGAACAGTGAAAAGGCTGTTTTCTGGAGATGTATCCCCGTTGAAGACCACATCAGGAATGGCCTCCCGCAATCGCCCTTTCATGTAGTCCTTCAATTCCTGAACCGTTTGCTTTTGGGATTCAAGCTCATCATAGGCCACTTCAAAAGCTTTGGCTAACCCTGCTATCCCATAGATATTTTCAGTACCTCCGCGCATGTTCCGCTCCTGTGATCCACCATGAATAAAAGGCTTCACCTGTACATCGTTATTGATGTAAATAAGCCCAACACCCTTTGGTCCGTGAAATTTATGAGCGGAGGCAGTGATAAAATCAGCTTTGCTATCCTTTACGTGAAGGGGTAAATGGGCAAACGTCTGAACAGTATCGGAATGGAATAATGCCTGGTAAATTTCACAGAGTTGGCCAACTTGCTGAATATCTAGTAAGTTACCGATCTCATTGTTGGCATGCATAAGCGAAACCATACTGGAACGGTCCTTATTTGCTTGTAATAGCTCTTCTAAATGGTTGAGATCTACATGCCCATTTTCTTTTAGTCTGACATAATCAACTTTGATGTAGCCAAAGCTTTCCAGCCTCTCAATGGGATGCAACACTGCATGATGCTCAATTTTTGAGGTAATGACATGGTTGACACCGCGATCAAAAACAGCGCAATTCAACGCCATGTTATCCGCTTCGGTACCACCAGAGGTGAAAAAGATCTCACCAGGTGCTACATCGAGTTTTTTAGCGATTGATTTCCGGGCTTTTTCAATGACTGTTCTGGATTGCCTCCCTTGCTCATGAATAGAGGATGGATTGCCATAATGCTCCTGCATGACCTCATAAACCCTTTCGCATACTTGTTCATCCATGGGAGTTGTTGCTGCATTATCCAGGTAAACACGCATAAGTCAACTTTTTTGCTCATTAATCCAATTCATTGTCTTACTTCTTCATTGTCTTACTTCTCTCTTTCTTAGGTTAACCCTACTATTCCTGGAGGAAACCTTTGATATCGGCCATAACCTTATTAGCCAAATTTTCGGCCATTGTAGCACTCTTGCTTTCAGCATAGATGCGTATCACTGGTTCTGTATTGGATTTGCGAAGATGGACCCAATCCCTATCAAAGTCAATTTTGAGCCCATCCAGGGTATTTTGCGGTTGATTTTTGTATTTATTCTGGATTTTTTCAAGGATCCTATCCAGGTTAACGGTTTGATCAAGCTGAATTTTGTTTTTAGACATGCTGTAATTTGGGTAAGTATTCCGCAACTTAGAGGCTTTCAATTTACGCTTAGCCAACAGGCTTAAAAATAACCCTATTCCCACTAATGCATCCCGGCCATAATGAAGTTCCGGGTATATGACTCCACCGTTCCCTTCACCACCAATAACAGCTTCGGCAGATTTCATTTTTTCAACCACATTCACCTCCCCTACCGCTGATGGGTAATAAGAACAACCCTGCTTTTCGGTAATATCCTGTAAAGCTCTTGTGGTAGATAAGTTTGATACAACGGGACCTTTATGATTTTCCAGCACATAATCAGTAACTGCTACCAAGGTATATTCCTCTCCAAAATAGGAACCATCCTCGCTTACAAAAGCCAGGCGGTCTACATCGGGATCTACGGCAATGCCAAGGTGAGCATTCTGGAGTCTTACCTCGTTGGTCAGAGTGCTCAGGTTTTCTTCCAAAGGTTCGGGATTATGGGCAAATCTTCCATTTGGTGCACAAAAGAGCTCCGTTAATTGGGTTACCCCCAACGCATTCAAAAGTTTAGGGATAACAAGCCCCCCGGTTGAATTAACGCAATCCACTACTATTTTTAGTTTAGCGTTCTTAATAGCTTCCACATCAACAAGGGGAAGGTCGAGCACCCTATCTATATGTTGCTGAATGTAGGTAGAATTGCTGTATACTGTTCCGAGTTTTTCGGGTTTAGCATAGGTATATTGTTCTTTTTGGGCCATTGCTAACACTGCTTCACCATCTGTTGCATTCAGGAATTCCCCGTTTTCATTCATTAATTTCAGCGCATTCCATTTTTTTGGATTATGGCTGGCCGTAATAATAATGCCTCCGCCAGCTTCTTCCTCTTTGACGGCCAATTCCACAGTAGGCGTGGTAGAAAGCCCAATATCCACAACATCAATCCCCATTGCATTCAGGGTGCCTGATACAATGTTACTGATCAAACCGCCGGATGTACGAGCATCCCGGCCTATCACAACTCGATTAACTTTCTCGTTTTGCTTTAACCACGCTGCATAAGCAGCCGAAAATTGTACCAAATCATCCGGCGTCAGGTTTTCTGATTTTTTACCGCCTATGGTTCCTCTTATCCCGGAAATTGATGTAATTAAAGCCACGCTATTGTATTGTTTATCGTTTTGAAAAGCTTTGCAAAATTAGCGAATAATACACTGAATGACTCACCATTTTCCTTACTTTTCCTCCTGTAATCGCAACCTTCAAAATTCATAGCAGTCGAAAAACAATTAAAATTTTTAAGCGATCAAAGGAATGACAAAAAGGTGGTAATTTATTCCTTATGTATCCGGACTTCGGTAGCGCCGTAACCATATTGCTGCGGATCAGCCTCCTTGAAAGACCTGATCCCCTCTTTCTTTTTCAAAATAGCATGGATACGTTCGCGTAAAACACCATTACCAACGCCGTGGATAAAGATCATTCGATGATAATGGTGGGCCTGCGCTTTCTCAAGGATATTTTCAAAGTATTCCAGCTGGTAGTCTAAAATGGCTTCCCGTTCCATACCCTGATAGTCCGCCAATAAACGGTCAATGTGCAAATCTATTACTTCCGGCGGGCGCTCAATGGTTGCTTCTGGCTTAGTGTTTTCAGCCGCTTCCGCTGTTTCCTGTTTTGAACCCTCATCCAGGCTTTTTGCTTGTTCAGGTTCCTCGGTAACCTTGGCTTCATTGGTGTCTATCCGGAATAAATTGGCTGAACTACCTAATAATGGTGCCTGCCGAACAGCATTGAAGAATGCCCTGGCCCTGGGCTTAAACGTATAGGAGATCGGCTGTGGTAAATACTTTGCTTTCGACATAAAAATCAGGACCTGAATAACAATGGCAGGCCAATGATCAAAATTTTGAATGTCATACCGGTTAATGAGCTGTGTCTGTCCAGGATCCAATGCCCCCTTGCTTATCCCTTTTAACCGGTCTTCCCCATGCTTCTCATAGAGGGTAAAATAAATACTGTAGTCAGCATTATTAATTACATTTAGCTCGCGGCTATTGCTTCCTTTTGACTGATCAAAAGCGAGAAACAAGCCCATTTCATGTTTCGGGTCAGGCTGATCGCTTTTAGCAGCTACTTTTTCAACAGATTCAGGCTCTTCTTCCCCTGTAGTAAAATCCTGCTCTTTCACGATCTCCCCTACATGAACAGGAATTTCAAATCCTTCATCCAATTCAATCATTACCTGGTCGCCTTCCAGGATGGATATCACTTTGCCGCCTCCTTCATAGTTCAAAAAGGCAATCTTATCACCGGGTTTAAATTCCTTGGCCATACGGTTATTTTTATTCCGCCAAAGGTAACATTCATTAACGGCAACGCTTTAATGCTTTTAAAGCCGTTTAAAAGCATTAAAAAGGCCAAAGTCCGTATTAACTTATTGGAAACCTAAAAGAAAGGTATGGGTTGTCGTCAGCTTTCGGGATTTCGCACCTAATAGGCGTGCCACGGATATCTAGGCAAGGCATTTTGATCCGTGCTAAGTAATTCTTGGCACGCCTTTAGTCGAAAATACCTGCGAGAATCTGCTCGATCAGCGTTATCTGCGTTCTATTCGGATTTTAACCTCTTTTAGACGCTT
>CAZQQN010000030.1:0-42179 GCA_964595485.1 uncultured Sphingobacteriales bacterium
CATAATTGAATGAGCAACCAGAGCTTTCACATTGTGTACAACTGGATTCACAGGTTGGGGTTACATCCTCAACAGAAGTACCTCCTTGTTTAGATTTGGTAATATTTCCTGCTGATCCACCTGATTTACAACCAAGATTTAAGCTAGGACTATAAAGGTCTATTCCAGTACAGTCACGATAAACGGATAGCGTAACCTCAAAACTGTCATTCCCCAAACATTCCCAAGTTATGTCGGAACCCATGATATGGGTAGCCTGACTATTACTTGATAAACCTAAAATGCTAACAAGTAAAATTAAAATAGGCTTGTAAAAATGCTGTTTCATATCTGATTGGTTTGACGTTTTTTTTAATACTAATCTTTAAGATTAAAGTAACCAATAAAGCAAAATTTATTGATTACTTCTTATAAGGGTTATTTTTACAAAGATTAAAAATTTCTACTAATAACAATTAACCTGAGTTTTCAGTTTGGTTGTTTTTAGTAATGAAAAAAAATTCATCTAATTAAATTTAGTGACCCTGAGTATTGGTATGTATTGTTATTTAATCCTTGAACTTTTAATTTGTACATGTAACTTCCAGTTGGTACAGGTTTTCCCATGTATTTACCTTTCCAACCATGATCTTTATAAGAAGTTGCCAGGTAAAGTGTCTCACCCCAGTTATTGAATATCCTTAATTTAAAATTGTTGAAATATTTCATTTCAACCCGGTATTGGTCATTTTTTCCGTCACCGTTGGGAGTGAAAGCATTTGGAATGTAAACCATTGGGTCGGGGAGAATTTCAATGTACTGCTCTTTGGTCACTTTATTTTTACAACCGTACGAATTCTTTGCTAATAATGAAACGTCAAATTTTCCGGTATCGCGAAATTCCACTTTAGGGTCAGCTGATTTTTTTGTAAATGATTTGCCTTTTTGGTTTTTAAAAATCCAATTGTAATGAGTTTGCTTGCCAAAAGTATCTGTTAGGTTTATAAACTTAACCTTATTGGACAAAGTTTGCTTTACTTTATTAGCTTTAAAGTTTGGCTCCGGCGCTGGAAGAACGTGGAAGAACTCTTCTTTTTTTACCGTATCTATGCATCCACTGGTTGTTTCTCCTATAAGACTGACATCGTGATGACCCGGTGAATTGAGCTTTATTTCCGGGGATGAACCTGAATAATTTTTGCCTCCCACGTGCCAATTATATTGCTTCAATGATACCTTTGAATCATTTTTTATCGTTTCGTCAACAGAGAAAAATTCTGATTTACAAGCTTTTCTTTGAGCTGTTGAATAAAAATTCAATTCAGGATCAGGATGAATCCTTATCTTAGTGGAATCTTTTTGAACAGGACAGGATGAATGGTTTCCGATAGCTTTAGCCTTTAAGGAAAAACTTCTTTCCCCTGATTTCTGGGGAATTTTATCAATAGAGCCTTTAAGGTTTGTTTCTGCTTGTTTAATTATTGTAAGATAATCATCTACTTGACCAATACCTGAATTAAAATTAACTTGTTTGGCATTATTAAAAGTTACCTCAAATGGCACCTTTTGTTCATCACTGCAAATATCAATAAGGTTCTTATTAAAATGTAAACTTGGATCAGGTGATACTTTAATTTTCATTGATCCCTTGGCTTTACAACCATAGTTAGCGGTTTTCTCGTAATGTATGACATGGCTACCAACTCCCGCTTTTTGGGGATAAAACTTATTATTGCTAATACCAGCTCCTTTCCATTGACCTCCTTTAGGTTTTGCCTTTACTTGTACTGGTTTACTTCCTTTACAATATTTTTTAAGGTCGGGCTTAACAAGCTTTACATCCGGTGAAGGTAAGATTTTAAGAATTACCGTGTCTGAATAAGAGCATTGGTTATGAGGCTTATAGTAAGCTTTGTATTTACCAGTAAGGTCCTTTTTCTTTTTGATTAACTTACCTTGTTGTATGGATATATTATTGGCTTTTGAATACCACTGACCGGTTTTGGAAAAAGCTTTACTGAGCTTGTACAAATGTGTGTCTGATGGACATAAATTGATTTTTTTGGGTCTATTACCCTGGCTTGGTTTAATGACTTCTATAGCCTTAGTGTCTACATTACTACAAGGATTGATAGATGTTCCTGGAATTTTATAAATTAATTGATTTATGCCGGAATCCACGGTTGACTTTGAAGGGTCAAAATATGGCTTCCCATTTATTGTAGTAATACCATCTCCTTCCCAGTTAGCATTAGGAATTTGTGGAGAGCCTTCAAGTAATATGGGACCTTTGCCGGGACATACTAAAGTATCATGGCCAGCATTAATTTCTGGAGGCTTTCGAATGAAAATACTTGTTGTTTTTTGGTTTTTACAGCCGGATAGGGTATCTTGGTAATGATAGGTTAAAGCATGATTACCGGGTTGAAACCTTACCGGATCAATGTTATTATTATTTAAGTTCGAGGTAGAACCACTAGCCCAATACCCCCCCTTTGGATGAGCAAAAGGTGAAAGATTAACAGGTTTTTGATTAGCACATAACTTCGGTAATGAGTCTATTAGAATGTTAGGTTTTTCACTTAGCTCCTCTTTTACGGTCGCAGTTATTTTGCACTTATCACCAGAAAAAGCCGGATTTGTCCATTTGCTAATTAATCGATAGTTGAGTGAATCTTTGGGTTTTACGGTAATGACGCGTTGATGTTGCTTAGTCTGTGAAGAAAGGTTTACCCATGTATAGTTAGCATCCCAATTGCCAGTAGGTAACTCCGATGATTCTGGCACCAAAACACCGGTATCCCCTTGACAAATAGGGTCGGGAATACTACCAATTTCTTCTTTTGGTGGCTTACTAAGCATTAATGTGTCTGTGTCTTTACAACCGAAAGTATTCTCAATAGCGAGCTTATGTTTTCCGCCTTTAAATAAAAACGCCGATTGGCCTTGCTTTTTAAGCTTTTTACTTGTTGGTAAAAAAGTCCATTGGTAGTTAATTGTTTGATTGATTTGCCTTTTGACAAAAGGCGGCTCCGGGTTCGTGTTTTGATAATCAGCTTCTTCTATGCTTAAAGATAAGGTGTCACCTTTGCATAAGTATTGATTCTTCCCTAAGGATAATTCAGGTTTTGGGTTAATGGTTACGTTAACTGTATCGGTAAATGAGCATGCTGAGTCTTTTACCGTTAGGTATATTATGGTATCTTTAGTCAAATTTTTGAATGTCCTGGTTTGCTTTCCGGTCATACCGTCATGCCATAAATATTGAGTTTTTCCCCTGTTATTTTTTGCTTTACCGGTTAGTTGAATAGAAGCATTGCTACACAGTGTTGTATCGTTACCAAGATCAACCTGTATTACACCATCGGTTTTTAAGGTATCGCGGATGGTATTTTGGCACTGGGGTGATTTTAAATTTAAGGAAAAAGACTGGTCACCAGGATTTTCGATTTGATAATAAAAACTTTCGAATTTGCTTTCCAATTGACCATCGAAGTTCCAGCGATATTCAAGGTCTTTTGTTTTAAATTGCTGAGGTTTTGCTTTAAGCTGATAAACCCTACATTGGATATTCTCTTTTGATATGGCAGGAACTGGTTGCTTTTTTAATTTAAGTTTAAATGATTTTCCTGCAACGCCGTTTAGTGGACAATTATCATCTTTAGCTTGCAAGTAAAAGGTAAACTGACCACTTTTCCTTGTGCCTTCAGGGGGTATCCAGGTAAAGTCTAATTGATATTGGGATGGATTAACCTTTTTTCTTTTATAGGAAAGTTGACCTGGTATGGCATGATCTTTCAAAGTAAACATCAGGGAATCTTTCTTATCAGCATCTTTAATGCAAACACTAAAGTTGCTTGTATCCCCGGGACAAGTAGCAACACCAGAAGTTTGGCTACAATTCAACCCGGATATTGATGGAGCTGAATTGCCCTTACAAGCAATGGTTGAGAATTGCATGTCTCTCCTTACATGACATATTTGGCTACCATTCTTGTATTCATTGGCCTCAAAAGCCATTACCGTGGTTTGGCCGACTTTGGTCGGAGAAAACTTGATATTCCCAGTTTGATTATTGGTATGGAAGCCGGCGGGAAAGTCAAGGCCTTTATTAGGAAAGCCTTCAAACTTGATCGGCTTTTTAAAGGAGTAAGGGCTATTGTATTGGAATGGTATACCTGGCGCTTGCAAGGGTTTTGTCATTTGAAATACTACTGAATCCTCGGAATTTGTTCGTTTGATGCTGGTACCCTGATTAGCCACGTAGGGTTTACCGGAACAAATAATGCCAAGCGGCTCATTACTAAATTCAGGAGACGTGTGATTGGGAGCCTTACATTTATTTAACCAGGCTTTTATGTAAAAATTCTGCTTACCATTCCCAGTTGAGATTTTTTTACTACGGCAACAATTTTGGTAATCAAATTGAACTTTACAGCAATTAACGTTTGAGAGGTTGACAAGGTAGGTGGCCTGAATTTTCTGGATGCCGTATTGAAAAACCCTGGGGCTTGAGCAGTTATCTTCACACGATGAGCAAAATTTGTCGCAAATAGGGGTTACATCTTCCTTCTTCTTATTGAGTAAGGAGACTTTAGGATTGAGCTTTTTTTGAGAGGCAGCGCATTTGGTTTCGAATTCAGGGGTTTCGAGAGATACTCCATGACAGTCTCTGTAAATGGTTATTTGCACTTTGAAAGCATCTCCTTTAGCTGGCTCCCATGAAATGTCACCCCCCATAACATGAGAAGCGCTCGCGTCAAATTGAGTAAACCCCAAAATCAGCAAAAAAATCAAAGTGTGTGTAAAATGCTTTTTCATAGACCTACTTCTATGAGCAACAAAATGCTTCACTAATTTAAAACAAAATTTGCTTTTAAAAAAATTTTAATTAGGTTTTGAAATTGATCCGCAAGTTTTACCGATAGTAACCTTTCTTATACCTTCGTTAATCCACTTAGTCTTTAGCATTAATGGACGATTTACAAACAAACTTAGACCGGCAGAACCTTGAGTTTTCTTACGCATATGACCTGATTCAAAAAACAAGAGAATCAGTATTTTTAACGGGTAAAGCCGGGACAGGTAAAAGTACGTTTTTAAAAGTAATCAGCAGGGAAACAGATAAGCGCCATGTTATCCTGGCGCCAACGGGAATTGCTGCCATCAATGTGAGGGGCGAAACAATCCATTCCTTTTTTCAATTGCCGTTAGGCCCACTCTTACCTGATGATAGCCGTCTTGATAACCCAAAGTTTCGCAAGGAAAAGGTTAAACTGATTAAGGAATTGGACTTGATCATAATAGATGAAATATCCATGGTAAGGGTGGACGTTATTGATGCTATTGACAAAGTACTCAGACGGGTTACTAAGCAAAAAAACCGACCTTTTGGTGGTAAACAGCTACTTTTTGTTGGTGACCTTTTTCAGCTGGAGCCTGTGGTAACTGGGGATACCTGGCAGATACTGGAACAGTTTTATCGAACACCTTATTTTTTTGGTGCTAAAGTTTTTCAGGCCATTAATTTGGTTAACATTGAGTTACAGAAAGTTTATAGGCAGTCAGATCAGCAATTCATCAGTTTACTGAACAGTCTGCGGAGTGGTGAAGCAAGTGATAAAGCACTAAACCTGTTAAACCAGCGGGTGGATCCATGGTTTGAGTATAGCCCTGAGTCATTTTATATCACATTAACCACAACCCGGAAAATCGCTGATCAAATTAATAAGCGAAACCTTGAAAAGTTAAATGGGCGCCCTCAAATATTTGAGGGAGAGATCCAGGATAATTTTCCGACCAGGAATTTACCCACCGATCATCATCTTAAGCTTAAGGTTGGCTCACAGGTAATGTTTATCCGGAACGACCATGAGGGGGGCGAAGAAAGTGGTGAGCGCAGGTGGGTTAACGGTACCATTGGTAAAATAGAGGATTTTGAAGAAGATGGAATCTTAGTTCGTTTACAAGATGAGGAAGTTCATAAAGTGAAAATTGCTGTTTGGGAAAGTATCAAATATGAGTACGATGATGAAAAAAATCAGGTTGAAGAGCGGGTAGAGGGTACTTTTCGTCAATTCCCCCTTAAATTGGCCTGGGCTGTGACCATCCATAAAAGCCAGGGTTTAACATTTGACCAATGCATGATAGATTTAGGAAGAGGGGCATTTGCGGCAGGTCAATTATATGTGGCTCTTAGCCGTTGTAGATCTTTGGAGGGGTTAATCCTTAAATCAGAAGTTGAATTGAGGGATGCCATTGTTAGGAAAGAGGTGTTGGATTTTTACAGAACCATGAATGATGAAAACCTTATAAATCAGCTTTTAGGAGGGAAAGAATAAGAGTAATACCCGTATTCTGGCATTTTTTCTTTTATGTTATTGATCATTTTCAAGTAGTGGAAAGTCTCTTTAGTTTTGCACTAAAACCACTGGAATGCCATATACCTTAATAACAGGTGCCAGCAGAGGTATTGGTCGCTGCATGGTAGAAAAATTGGCCCAGCTAAACCATAATCTGTTGCTTGTGGCGCTGGCTAAAACCGAGCTTGAGGAAACGGCCAGAAATGTGGCTGAACAATATCAGGTGAATGTCATTTCTTATTCAATGGATATCACTGATTATGAAAGTGTTATTGCATTTCGGAACTGGTGCTATGAACAGGATATCTCTATAAATATTCTCATCAACAATGCCGGCATGGGGTTGCAAGGAGATTTTGAGAAGCTTTCCCTGGAAGATAATTTAAGTATGATTAACCTGAATAATCAAGCTATGGTGACTTTAACCCACTTATTTCTTCCATGGCTCAGGGAGTTCAGGCAAAGCTATATATTGAACGTAGGGAGTATTGCTTCTTACCTTAAGTTCCCTTACAAAGCAGTTTATTCCGGATCTAAAAATTTTGTTTTAGCCTTTTCTAATGCCTTGAGGGAAGAGCTGAAATCCGACAACATTAATGTGAGTTGCCTATGCCCCGGTCCAACTATCACGAATGCCCATGTAGAGGCCCGAACCCAGGAGCAGGGCTTTAAGGCGAGGATGATGACTGTCCCGGCTTCTGATGTTGCAGATAAAGGTATTAAGGGAATGTTTGCGGGAAAATCAACAATAGTACCCGGCAGATTGAACCACCTGGCTATATTTTTAATTAAACACCTACCATCATCAATATCCACTAAATTTCTCAAAAAGATGTTTGCTAATTCGCAACACAATTGACTTAACTCCTATGGCAAAAACAATATTTCTTACAGGTGGCACTGGTTTTATCGGTCTTGAATTGATTAAACGTTTAGTTCAGGAAGGCCATGAGGTTCACGCGTTATACCGGTCCGAAAATAAGCTTAAGGAACTTCCCGATTTTCCAGGGAAAGAACAAATCCATTTTTTTAAAGGTGATTTGGATGACCTGGATGCTATTAAGCAGGCAATGGAAGGATGTGATGAAGGGTATCACATCGCTGCATTGGCCAGGGCATGGTCGGAAGATAAGGATGATTTTTATGACATTAATGTGAAGGGTACCCAACTTGTAGGGCAAGCTGCAACTGAAGCAGGCATTAAAAAGCTTGTTTTTACGTCCACGGGTGGTACACTGGCTTCAGGGGAAATAGGCGCCCCAGCTGATGAAAATACCCCAAGAAAAACCGGGTTTTTTAATTTATACGAGCAAACAAAATTTTATGCGGAGCAGGAAATTATAAAATATGCTACCGATCAGTTAAGTGTAGTTATTGTTAATCCAACCCGGGTTTATGGCCCTGGCCATTTATCGATTAGTAATGCAGCTACTAAGTTGATTGAGTTATACATGACCGGTAAATGGCGGTTGATGCTTGGTAAAGGCAAGTCCGTTGGAAATTTTACCTACGTTCGGGATGTCGTGGAAGGGCATATCAATGCGATGGAAAATGGAAAATCTGGTCAACAGTATATTTTGGGAGGGGAGAACCTGAGTTTGCAAGGGTTCTTTCAAAAAATTGGCGAGCAATCCGGTAAGCAATATAAAATGATTAAAATCCCGATGGGATTGGCTTTGGCTTTTGCTAAGCTGCAGAAAGCCAAAGCGAATATATTCAAAACCCCGCCTATGATCACGGATGAATGGGTAAAAAAATATTACCAGAATTGGGCATGTACTTCGGAAAAGGCAAGGCGTGAAATTGGGTATGAAATCACACCTGCTGATCAGGCTTTCAGAGAAACCATTCAGTGGATTGAAGAGAATAAGAAGGAGTAGATAACCTGAAAACGTTGCTTAACACCAGTACTTTTTGGGGAAAGCTGTAACCCTTCTAAGATGAGATTTTTAAGTTTTATCAATGGCTACCTGATCGATCCCCTATAAATACTGCATCAGATAGGTGTAAAGCTTAACCATGGCATCAAGGTCATTTTTGTGAATTGTCTCATCCGGGCTGTGCACATTAGATTCAGGAGCTCCTACAAAGCACCAGTCAAAAGGATATGGGGATTTTTGAAGCTCTAAGCCATCACTACCCCCGGCGTCTTCTATTTCTTTTTGAAAGGGGATCTGACTATCAATGGCCAAATCCAGGATTCGATTGACAAATTTTTTCCTTGGGATTCCGGAGTCATGTAAGGAAATCGCTACGCCCTTTCCATGATGAATACCCTCAGTGGCCCAGGTTATGTCAGCGATCAATGCTTGTCTAACACTGAAATTTTCATAAATAAAACGGCCAAGGTAACTAACGGAACCTCCCCCATGTTCTTCCATGCAAGAAAAGCAGATGACCCCGTTTTCCAATGTCTCGGCCACTTTCAAGGCTGTATAAACTCCCCCACGGTTATCCATGTAGGGCGATTGGACGTAATCCTGAAAGTTCCGGAAGTTGGGTTTATAAGTTAAGGTTGTACCCGGCTCAATTTCCCGGTCGGCTTTGTAAACCGGGTGAGGTTTATCTGTTTCGTCATCTTGGTTGTATTGCAGCTCGCATTCCACCTGGCCATAGTGGTCTTCTCCTACCAGTTTGGAACCTTCTTTAGCACTTGGTTTCCCGTTTTTTACCAGTTCCTGATTATAACCTACTGTGTAACCCACGGAATCCATGTGAGCAAAGATGGCAGTGCGCGGTTCACCAAAAACCAGGATTAAGCAATCTTGCAGTTCTTTGCTATGGTAGACTGTTGGTTCTACTTTCCAATGGCCTGAATGTTGGTTAACGTAATCAATGATAAAATCTTTCATGGCCCCTTCATTTCCTGAGGGTGCATGAATGTTGGTAAGCTGCTGCAGTAATTCCATGGCACTTATTTTAGTAGCAAAGGTAATAAAGCATAAAAAAAGGCGGACTCATGAGAGCCCGCCTTTATAATGATTTTGAAAGCAGTGAGGATTATTCGGAAACGGTAAATTTAATAGACTTCGTCTGATCTTTTGTATGGAGATTGACCGAATACATGCCAGGTGCTAAGTTGCTAAGGTTCAAGTTAAATGTATGCTTTCCGGTGTTAAGCTCTTTGCTGGGCAAAGTTTTAACATTTTTACCAACCGAATTGACAATCTCTCCTGAGAAATTGGTCTTTTCTTTAACCTTTAAAGTGAGGTTAGCCTGCTTTTGTACCGGATTAGGATAAAAGTCAACCTCTGCTGAAAAGTCATGGCTAGTGACTGAGGAGGAGGTTGATGTATCTTTACCACTCCTGAATTCCATATCGTCTAGCCATAAGGCATTACCATCGCCATTGGGCTGAGCTTTTAGACGGAAGATTAAATCCTCTTTATTGGAAAGATCTACTAAAGAAAAGCTATCTTTATTATACTCGTCAGAAGCGGATGTTAAGAAAATTGGATTTTGTTGGGTGGGGGTAAAACTGGAGTTTGTTTCTTTCGCAGTCTTAGAGCCGATTTGTGTCCAGGAGCTCCCGCAGTCACTTGAAACTTCTAAGGTTATGGTTGGCGTTGCCGAACCGTTTCCTTTCGCATAGGCATAGAAGAAATCAAAGTGAGGTCTGTCAATACTTGAAATATCTTGGCGGCCGAAAGTGACCCTTCCTGTACCAAAATTACTCCTCATATATTGAAGAATAGCCCCGGAAGAAGAATTAGCCCCGAATTGTCGCTGATTACCGCCATAGACGAGTTGAATTAAAGTATTATTGGTAAGGGCTAGGTTATTTGGCTCCTGTTGGGATTCAAATCCAAATTTGTGTTCACCTTTAAAAGCGTTTTCCTGAAAGGCTAAGCCCTCAGCTGAAGCTATAACATCATTGTCAATGTTATAGTCATAGGCATCTCCATTATTGATGTTCTCAAGGCCAATAAATTTAACATCATATTCACCCTGTGTTAAGTTTTTTTCCGAAAAACTTACGGTAGTTGTTTGCCCTTTGTCAAGCGTACCATTGAAAGATTTACTGCTTCGCTGACCATTAACTTCGACAATCGCTTGAAACGAGTTAACGGTAGTAGTATCGTTGTTAGTAATGGCTACTTCTGGTTTAATTTTAGCATCGCAAAGGTCTGAAGGGTTCTGGAAATCTTTACTTGTGGATAAATCTACCAATTTATCTTTATCAACCTGAACTTTCTCTGAGGTACCGGTTAAAACATTTTTTCTGTCTTGGGAAACATAAGCCGCTACTTCCAAGAATTGAAGCTTAGCCGGGATACTATTGTAATCCTCTGGTATTTGATAGGTATAGGTTTTCTTGAACAATGAATCCTCGTAAGGGTGGTTGATTTTATCTCCCCATTGCCCTGTTAAAAGATGTCTTAACATATGCTGATGCTTATACTGCCCGTTTTTAAGTTCATTCGATGCATAATCCCCTGAGGAAGTTTGGGGCCCAGGAACATTGTTCTGCAATAAAGCAATGTGAATTTTATTTTCACTAACGTTACTGCTATCGGTGTAATAGGCTTCTACATCAACAGTCAATTCTCGAGTATCTTCGTTGATGTCGGTTTGAATGGCAATGTTAACGGGAGAGCTTTCATTCAATACTTGGTTGGCTGCATCATCCCAGTCACCTCTACCTAAAGCCAAATCACCATCGTAAGGCGTACGGTTAACAGTAGCCGATGGATAACTTGATACATTGGCATTATTGGCCAAATCTTCACCAAAATTCGTCCGGTAATCAGGTTGACCATCATCAGGTTGTGCGAAGCCACCAGTATGAATATTAACCAAAACGACATCGTTAGGAGCTTGGTCTTTAATAGACTGGGCTATTTTGTGTCCCTGAGGGCAATATTGACAATTCAGCCCAGTGTACTCTTCTAAAACGACATTTTTGTTTTGAGGAGAAGTACTGACAAATTGTTGGGCGTTGGAACTGATAAAGCTAGCCATTGCTATTGTGGTAAATAGCATGGATAATGTTCTGAAATTAATGCAGTAATTTTTTAGTACCATAGTGTATCAATTTTTTGGTTACTTCAAAAATATGAAAGGTTAATAAAAACAAAAACTAAATTTTTTAATTTTGTAATAGTAAAAAAATTTCTTTATGCGTAAACTAATACCCATTTTAAGTGCCTTGTTTTTGCTTTATGTCGGTCCTTCAAATGCTCAGGACTTTATGCTTAAAAAAGATTCTTTAGCCGCGACTGGAGGTAAAGGAGACATAATTTCTCCAAAAACTTATGTTAAAAATACCAGTAATGACACCCTTGTTTTAAGATGGGTTAGAAACAAATCAAATATCTCCAGCCAATGGAAAAAGCCTGGCGTTTGCGATAAAAATCGATGTTACGATAACCAGGATAGTAGTATTTACAAGTTGGTACCCGGGGATTCAAGCCAAATGAAAATTAACTTTTATGCTTACAATTCCGATGGTAACGGAAAAAATGGAGAGGGTTTATTGAATATTAAACTTTATGACACGAATAAAGGTTATGCTTCAGGTCAGATAATTAAATTTTACGGAGAAACTTTTTTTAATCAGTCAAGTTCGGGGCCTGAAAGTATTAAACAGAAACTTAAGTTTTATCCTAATCCTGTTAAGGATAAGCTGAATATTAACTTTCCTGAACCCGGTCAATATAAAATCACCCTTTATAACATCCTTGGCAAACCTTTTAAAAAGAGGGAAGTTTCTGGAAAGAAAAGCACTACCTTTGAATTAAGCGAACTTAAACATGGAACCTATGTCATGAAGATTATAAGTCAAGGGAAAGAAGTAGTTACCAAAACGTTCTCTAAAAAGTGACTTTATTCACCATTTGTAATTCAAAGTAAACATCAACTGATTCTTGTTGATTGTTTGTTTTATTTCCGGATCTTCACCATCTACTTGATAAGGACTACTGAATTGGGTTGATTTTCTCAATTGATAAGCAATGTCGTAGGTCAACTGGCCTTGATTAAATCCCATACCAAGGCTGTATAATTCTCCGGATCCATCAAAATCGTCAGGTACAAACCTGCTAACATAAGGACTGGAGAAATAGCCATAGCCTCCTCTTATCTTAAAAATATCAAGCTTAAATTCCGCACCAAAACGAAGTTTATGCGTATTTTGGTAAATAGTCTGAATAGTGTTGTTGGTTTTGGAAAAACTCACACCATCCGCATTGATCTGGGCATTTTTTAGGTTTTTAAACTCATAATCAAAAGAAAGCAAACCCATCTCCGGAAATATAAAAGCAATGCTACCCAGCAAACGGGCTGGTGTGATCACTTCATAATCAAAACTGAACTCATCAGAGCTTAGTTGATCATTGTAAGTTTCGGGGTCAGTGCCAAGGTCTTTCACATTAGAAGCCATGGTGTAGCTGTATTCATCATCCAAGGAATAGATGGTAGGAGTGAAAACGCTACCACCAATTCTTAGGTTATCAAATGGCCTGTAAATAAAACCAAAGCTACCGTAAAATCCGGCACCACTGGTGCTGAACTCCTCCGTAAAGCTCATATTCTTAAAATTCGGGAGAGAATCACTTAGGTTAGCATTATCAAATTCTTCATTTTTTTCATTGAAAGTTCTCTCCTGCTGGTAATTTACGATAGGTATTCCAATGGATCCGCCCAGGTACAATTTGTTAGAATAGTTGGTACCATAGCTAAGGTACAAATCAGTAATGGCTCCTGATGAGGAGAAATTCTGCTCTTGCTCAACCTTGGGGGGATTATTGACCTCGTTAGTAGAAATGTAATACTCGCTAGAGTCCCTGTTATTATCAGGCGTTGGGGAGAAAGGATTAATTAGCCAGTTTTTGAAAGCCAGTCCTTCTATACTATTCTGGGTAAATTCTGATGGAAAAGTTCCTTCAGCCCTGTTCCTGAATTCTTGAAGAATGCTTGATTCTTTATTGGTAGCAACGACATTGCTACGCTCATGAAATCCTATTTGCCGGTTAATCCCGATGGCAAAGGTATTCGTGATCCAGCCTGTTTTTTTAGGCTTTCCCAGTTTTGTTTTCGTTTCATTGATCACCAAGCTTAAATCACCGATATTGAAATTGGGCTTTACGGTGTTTTGACTGTTACCCCGGTAATTGCTTTCAGTATTGATCAAGCTTAGAGAAGGAGAAATGGAAAATTCAGACTCTCGATAAAGTCCTAACCCCGCGGGATTAATAGAAGGGGCGATGGAGTTAGCCCCTAAAGCGCCAAAAGCATTGGCAATACCTGCGCTTCGGGCGTTGGAAGGATAAAAATTCCTGGAAAGTCTTAAAACATCTGATTCATCCTGACCAAATGCAGACTGAGATAAAATAATGAGGATAATAAAAAAACCGCCACTAAGAGATGGTAGGCTTCTCATAGTTACTTGCAGGTTATCTGTTTCAGTTGAAGTGTTTGTTATCGCCTGCGCCTGTTATTATTACCATTTCCGTCTCCGCCGCGGTTACTGTTACCACCCCGGTTATTGTTCCCACCACCTCGATTATGGTCATAACTTCTTCGCTCACGGGTATTTTGCTGGTTCTGATCGCTTCTTTCATACCTGTTTTGCCGGCTATTGCGGTCATTATTGCGGGAGTTGTCGTAACGGTCTTTGTTCCGGTCTCTATTTTGGTTATTACGGTCCCGGGTATTATTCCTATCGTAGTTCGGGCTCCTGTTCCTCTGATTCATATCCGGGTCCCTTCCGTCATCTTTCTCATACTCATTGTAATTCCTGTTATCATTCTTGTCTTGCTGTTCACTACTACCAGAATACTCATTGTCCCTGATTATACGACCAGAACCGGAGCGGCCCGATTGGCTTTTGTTGTCACTCCCCTGGCTTCGGTAATTTTGAGAGGTACTTTCTCTTGGCCTGTCAGTTGATTTTATATCATCCTCGCCATCTGAATCGTAATTACCGCCGTAATAACTACCACCACCATAATAGGCAGTATTGTAGTAGGGGGAGTACCCACCGCCGTAAAAACCGTCATTGTAGCCTTGGTTATACCCATGCCTAAAACCCCGGCGGTAATCCCAACTATAGTAGGGTCTATTCCATCGCCTAAACCTATTTCCATAAAAAGGGTCATTGAAACGGTGCCATCTGTTGTGCCGATGCCGATAACTGTAGGGATTCCTATAAAAGCCCCGGTTGCCAAAAGAAAGGGTGATACCAACACCTGATCGGTTTGCTATGGGAACGTTGTAAAAAGAATTATACCCATAACGAGGCCCAACGTAAAAAGGATCAAAATAATTGAAGGTACTAAAGGAACTATTGAACCGCCTTATTCTGGATGAGTATTTGTAGTCATGGTAGCTACTGTTTCTGGTGTAGTTTCTATTACTTTTAGACCTTTTATTTTTTATGTTATTTTCATTTTTCGAGTAATAGTCGTAATTGGCATCCTTATTATCATCATTTTCTTTTTCCTTGCGTTTCTCTTGCCTGTAGGCCGATTCTGCTTTTGGATTTGCAGTGTAATTTTCAGGGTTTACCTCATTTGGTGAATTATTCTCTTCATTTGTTTTTTCTTCTTTTTCATTTGAAGATTTCACCTGCGCATCCTGACCAGATTTGGAAGGGGTATAATAAACCCCATCTGTACTACTTTGGCTACTTTCCATACTACCACAACTGGTAAAAGCTAAGGTAATAGCTAAAAAGCTTCCAATGGTGACAAGGTACTTCATAATAAAAGTATTTAGAAAGAAAAAAATACGGTTGCTAAAAGCTTCGCCAATATTTTTATCTTTGCCATTCTTTACAAATTTTAACAAAATCTATTCCAAATCATTCAATAAGGGAGTTCAATGGCAGAGAAAATCACGCCACAGGAGACGGATTATTCCCAATGGTATAATGATGTCATCAAAGCATCAGGGTTAGCGGATCATTCGGCCGTTAAAGGATGTATGATTATTAAACCTAATGGATTTGCCATTTGGGAGAAAATACAAAGTGAATTAGATCGAAGGTTCAAAGAAACGGGGCATCAGAATGCTTACTTTCCCTTATTTGTTCCGAAATCTTTTTTAAGCAGGGAAGCGAAACATGTGGAAGGCTTTGCCAAAGAAGCCGCAGTTGTCACTCATTACAGGCTAAAAGGCAATGAGGAACAAGAGGGCGATAAAGTGGTAGTTGATCCTGACGCCAAATTGGATGAGGAGCTCATTGTAAGGCCAACCTCAGAAACTATTATATGGAACTCTTACAAAGATTGGATTCAATCATACCGGGATCTTCCTCTCCTTATTAACCAATGGGCCAATGTTGTTCGCTGGGAAATGCGTACCAGGCTCTTTCTGAGAACCTCCGAGTTCCTTTGGCAAGAAGGCCATACTGCTCATGCTACTAAAGAAGACGCCATTTCTGAGGCTGAGCAAATGCTGGAGGTTTATCGGTCTTTTGTAGAAGACTTCATGGCCATTCCCATTTTAACAGGTATGAAAGGGGAAAACGAAAAATTTGCTGGTGCAGAGACGACATATTGTATGGAAGCCTTAATGCAGGATCGTAAAGCATTACAGGCTGGTACATCGCATTTCCTTGGGCAAAATTTTGCCAGGGCTTTTGATGTAACGTTTGCTAACCAGGATGGGGAGGAAGAATACGTTTGGGCCACTTCCTGGGGCGTATCTACGCGTTTAATTGGAGGCCTGATTATGACCCATTCGGATAACCAGGGACTGGTATTGCCCCCTAAATTAGCACCTTTACAAATTGTTGTCGTTCCCATTTATAAAAATGAGGAGCAGTTTAAACAAATCAATGAAAAAGCCGTAAACCTCAAGCAGAACCTAAGGCAAAAAGGCTTTTCCGTTTTCTATGATGATGATGATAAGAAAAAGCCCGGATGGAAGTTTGCTGAGCATGAAGTCAAGGGTGTTCCGGTAAGGGTTGCTATTGGCCCTAAGGACCTTGAAAGTGAACAGGCTGAAGTGGCCAGGCGAGACACTGGAGAAAAGCAATACATAGCTTTCAATGAGTTGGAAAATGCTTTACCGGAATTACTGGATAAGATCCAGGATAACCTTTATCATAAGGCCAGGGCTTTTAGAGAATCCCATACCCATTTCATTGATGATTACAATACTTTTAAAAGGGTTATTGAGGAAGAAGGTGGCTTTATCTATGCTCATTGGGACGGAACCGTTGAAACCGAGGAAAAAATAAAAGATGAGACCAAAGCTACGGTTCGGTTTATTCCTTTTGAGAAAGACAGGAGCGAACCGGGAAATTGCATTTACACAGGTAATTATTCCCCTTACCGGGTTGTTTTTGCAAAGGCTTATTAAAAGGGGTATAGTGCTGTCCGGGGTCATAACAATTACATCCCTTAGCAAAGAACTTTAGTTAGCAGCACCTTTTTCACTTAAAAAAAATCACTTTCAATCACAGCCGCTCATAAGTATAAAATGTGAAAGGGTAATCATGCTTTTCATCGGCCGCGATTGTTTCTTTTTCCTTTACCTGCCACTCATTTTCATCGATTTCAGGGAAAAATGTATCTCCATTCAACGTTGTATGAACAATGGTTAGATAAATGCGGTCCGCATAGGGTAGGGCTAATTTGTATATCTCTCCGCCACCAATGACGAATGGTTCTTCATCATCGGTTTGTGCTACCCATTCCAAGGCTTCTTCCAGGTTACTTAGCGTTTTTACGTCATTTGAAATGGAACGGGACCGGCGGGTAATGACAATGTTTGTTCGTTTGGGTAAGGGATTTCCTCCCAATGATTCATAGGTTTTTCGCCCCATTATGACATTATGCCCTTCAGTTTTCTTCTTGAATCTTTGGAAATCCTTTGGAAGGTGCCATGGTAAATCGCCTTCTTTACCAATAACATGGTTTTCAGACATAGCCACCATTAAAGAAAGGGTTTTATTTGAAAGTTTCATTCCGGCTTTTTATGCTTTTTCAGACTGCAACAGGTGCTTTGATAGGCGGATGCGGATTGTAGTTGCTCAATGAAATTGATTCAAAGTCAAAATCGTCAATGTCCTTTATAGCCGGATCAAGCCTCAATTCAGGCAGAGGTTGAGGTTTTCGGCTTAATTGCGTTTTAACCTGTTCTACATGGTTTTGGTAAATATGGACATCCCCGAAGGTTTGAATGAATTCTCCGGGCGCTAAATCACAAACCTGGGCTATCATAGAGGTTAACAAAGCATAAGAAGCGATGTTAAACGGAACACCGATGAATAGATCGGCACTCCTTTGATAAAGATGACATGATAGCTTGCCATCCGCAACATAAAACTGAAATAAGCAATGGCAAGGTGTTAAGGCCATTTCATCCAATTGCCCTACGTTCCACGCATTTACCAAAATGCGCCTTGAGGAGGGGTTGTTTTTGATGGTATTGATGGCTTTGGCAATTTGATCAATGGTGCCACCATCATAGTCCGGCCAAGAACGCCACTGTTTCCCATAAACGGGCCCTAAGTCGCCTTTATCATCCGCCCAGGGATCCCAGATTTTCACTTTATGGTCTTGCAAGAACTTAATATTGGTCTCACCCCGTAGGAACCAAAGCAATTCATAAGTCATGGCTTTAAATGGTACCTTTTTAGTAGTAACCATTGGGAACCCATCGGCTAAATTAAATCGCATTTGGTAGCCAAAGCAACTATAAGTTCCTGTGCCGGTACGGTCATCTTTTGGGGTGCCATTATTTAGCACATAATCCAGTAAATTGAGGTATTGCTGCATGTTAGTTTTTTTCAAAATTAAAGAAGTAAGCGAGAAAATAGCAGCTTTGTAAAAGTTTAGTTTTACAAGGTTGATATTTGTTATAGGGTTTGCTTTTCATTTGACCTGTTAAATCTTTATCCCTTATTTTCAATGTTTTATAAAATCTCACGTTTTGCATTAGTTTTCAAAAAACACGAATTTACTCATCAAATGCGGATCAGTTATTTTAATCACCACTTGAATTTTTTAAGCCCTCAAAAGGTTTTTATCAGTGAACATTTATTTTTGCGGTTGTTATTTTTAAGCTTAGCTTTGTCAAAGAATCTCCACATTCCGAATAAGTAAAGAAATGTTTCAATTATGGCAGATGTTATAACAATGCCACGCCTGAGTGATACGATGGAAGAGGGTACCATTGTCGAATGGTTTAAAAATGTTGGCGATCAGGTCTCGCAGGGAGATGTTTTGGCTGAAGTCGAGACCGATAAGGCGAATATGGAATTAGAAAGTTTTTATGAAGGAAAGCTTCTTTACGTTGGTATCAATCAAGGAGATGTTATTCCGGTAGATCAAATAATAGCTGTTGTAGGCGAAGAAGGAGAGGATTACCAAAAGGCTATTGAGGAGGCCAAGCAAAAAAGTGGCGCTGGTCCGGATCAAGAAGTAGTAGAAACTGATAATAGCGGGGAATCTGGGAAACAAAGCAGCGCAGAAGCCAAAGAAAGTAGCCCTTCTGAAGGGGCATCGGTTTTAGAGCAGCAAAATGATGGGCAAGACTCTCAGGAAAGGATTAAAGCTTCGCCGCTTGCTAAAAAGTTAGCCCAGGAAAAGGATATTGACATAAAAAAAATAGACGGTACCGGTGATAATGGACGTATCATTAAACGGGATATTGAGCGTGCTGAAAAGGAAGGTGTTAGCGAACCTGTAAGCTCCCCTCAACCAAAAGCACCACTTGCCTCGGAAGACAACTATGAGGATGTTCCCCTTTCTCAGATGCGTAAAACAATAGCCAAACGATTGGTTGAGAGTAAATTCAGCGCACCCCATTTTTACCTGACCATGGAAATCAATATGGATATGGCTATTGAGGCAAGGAAAAGAATCAATGAGGTGGCAGAGGTAAAGACCTCTTTCAATGATTTAATTGTAAAAGCTTCGTCAGTTGCTTTGCGGGAAAATCCAAAGGCCAATGCCTCATGGTTAGGCGACAAAATCCGTTATTACCATAATATTCATACTGGTGTAGCGGTAGCAGTGGAAGAGGGATTGGTTGTTCCGGTAATCAGACATGCCGATCAAAAAGGAATAGCTGAAATTGCCAGTGAAAGTAAGGCTTACGCTGAAAAAGCTCACAATAAACAGCTTCAGCCCGAAGATTTTGACGGTAATACATTTACTGTATCTAACCTTGGGATGTTTGGCATAGATCAGTTTACAGCCATTATAAACCCGCCTGATTCTTGTATTTTGGCAGTAGGAAAAATTAAACAACAACCTGAAATAAAGGATGGGGAACTCCATGAAACCAATGTCATGACGGTAACCCTTTCTTGTGATCATAGAGTGGTAGACGGGGCCATTGGTTCAAACTTCCTTAAGACCTTTAAGGAAATAATGGAAAACCCTTTTAGGTTGATAATTTAGCAATGGGTTTTGTTGAAATGAAAAGATTTTTACTAAATTCGTACTCAGCACAGGATTTTTTACGGAAAAGATCAGCCTCTGATGCTAAAACTTTTCTTACACAAAATTTGAACGTTCAAGCTGTCAAATTGTTAACTTGCTGTTGTTTATTAAAGGTAATTTTTTCCAAATTCGGTTATAAATTTATATAGTAATTATTTCTTATAGATGCTTCTTTTTAGCGGCAAACGTGTCATTGAATCTTATTCAGTTTAAATAAAGCATTAATCGAATAATCTTTTCAAGGGGAATATAACGCGCAAGGGATTTGGTCTTAAATGAGTGGTTGTTTTTTAAAATATTTTGCTAAGTATTTTAAGCCCGGTTACAAAATAGTTCTACTTTTTGAATAACGAAGGAAGGCTAAGGTTACGGTTACTTGGTTAAAATCTATAGTTTTACACCCGTCTGGGTTATTCAATCAATGGATTGTAATAAAATTACTCCTCAACTAAAACCCCATTTTATTTATCAATTAAAACTGGAATTTTGATTCTATGTACGATTTCGAAGAATTAAACAAGATGGTGAAGGCTGACCTGAATAAGGTCGCAAGCGATCTGGACATTCCTTATTATAGTAAATACAGTAAGGAAGATTTGATAGAGCTGATAATGGAGCAACAGATTGAGATGGAAAGTAAAGGCCTTGCTACCAAAGGTAACTCGAATCTATCTGATTTCAAACGGGATGATGAGGTAATATCTTCTAAAAAAGAAAGTGAAGGGTCTAAAGAATCTGAAGGTGAAAATATTAAACAAGGAGAAACCGAATCTCTTACATCTGAAGATGAGGGAAGCCGAATTAGTTCAGATAAGTCTTCTTCGGATACAACTACCCAAAAAGATAAAGACCAGGATGATCAAACCAGCAAACGTAAAAGACGTAAGCGTATAGTTAAGAAAAAAGGGGAGGAAGACCCAAACAATTCACGGAATGATAATAATATACACGAAAAGGAAGAGCTTGAACCAAATGCCCCCCCCAAAGAGAATGGAGATAACAAACAAGATCAGGCTAAAAAAGCTGTCAAACATGATCATGCAAAAGAGGAAGAAATACACATCAATAAAGACAAAGTAAAATCCCCTCCTCCTAATTTTGATTTTGATGGGGTTATCCAAAATGAAGGTATTTTGGAGATCATTCAAGATGGTTACGGTTTTCTGCGGTCAGCAGATTACAATTACATGCCATCTCCTGATGACATTTATGTTTCGCCTTCTCAGATCAAATTGTTTGGTCTTAAAACGGGTGATACCATTCTTGGCTCTATTCGTCCTCCAAAGGAAGGAGAAAAATACTTTGCCCTTATCCGGCTTGAATCCATTAACGGTAGACCTCCGAATGAAGTAAGGGACAGGAGTGCTTTTGAACATTTAACACCATTGTTCCCACAGGAGAAATTTAAGCTTAAAAGTCGTCCTGATCGGTATTCTACACGTATAATGGACTTATTTGCACCAATTGGTAAAGGACAAAGGGGATTAATTGTTTCCCAGCCGAAGACCGGAAAAACCCTTTTACTTCAGGAAATTGCCAATGTGGTAGCCGAAAATCACCCTGAAACTTACATGATCATTCTTTTGATTGACGAGCGTCCTGAGGAGGTGACTGATATGGCGAGGAACGTTAATGGTGAGGTAATCTCATCCACATTTGATGAGCCGGCAGAGCGACACGTAAAAGTAGCTAATTTAGTCCTGGAGAAAGCAAAAAGAATGGTTGAATGTGGTCATGATGTAATGATTCTTCTCGATTCAATAACCCGTTTAGCAAGAGCTTTTAATACTGTTTCCCCGGCATCGGGTAAAGTTTTAAGTGGGGGTGTTGATTCAAACGCGCTGCATAAGCCTAAGCGCTTCTTTGGAGCTGCAAGGAATATGGAAGCTGGTGGATCACTGACAATATTATCTACAGCCCTGATAGATACTGGTTCCCGAATGGATGAGGTCATTTTTGAAGAATTCAAGGGAACCGGTAACATGGAACTTCAGCTTGATCGTAAGCTTTCCAATAAGCGAATTTATCCTTCAATAGATATACCGGCATCCAGCACAAGGCGGGAAGAGTTGTTACTCGATAAATATGCACTTCAGCGCATTTGGATATTGCGTAAGCACTTATCCGATATGACCTCTGAAGAGGCCGTCAATTTCCTACTTGACCGTTTAAAGGACACCGATGATAACCAGGAATTCCTCGATTCAATGAATGAATAAAAAAAAGCCGGGCAAATGCTGCCCGGCTTTGATGAGTTTCCGTCCCTTCTAACAATCCCTCTCGCTCACCTTTTGTTGTTCATTCTAATAAGTAGCCAGGGAATGATCAATCTCATTGGCGTAAGCTAAGATACCGCCTTTTAAGTTGTAAAGGTTATTAAAACCAAACTCATCCCTGAGCTTTTTCAACGCATCCTCACTTCTCTTCCCGCTTCGGCAATGGATGACAACCTTTTTATCCCTTTCAATACGATCAGCATTTTCGGTGATATGGTTTAACGGTATTAGCTCACCGTTAATGTTAGCAATCTCGTACTCATGCGGCTCCCGCACATCTATAAGCTGAAAGTCTTCCCCTTCATTTTGCCAATCCTGTAACTGTTGAACAGTAATTTCGGGTACTTGTTCATCTTCATCCGCTTCTTCGTTGACGATACCACAGAATTCTTCGTAATCTATTAATCCCGTTTGTGTTGGATTTTTACCTGTTAACGGGTTGTCATCATCCTTTTCTACCTTGAGCGTCCGGGTTTCAAAACTTAAGGCATCAAAGATGAAAAACCGGCCGGATAAAGGGTCACCTGTATTGCTCAACACCTTAATAACCTCACTTGCTTGAATACTGCCAATGATACCGGGTAATACCCCTAAAACACCACCTTCAGCACAAGAAGGCACTAAACCCGGCGGTGGAGGAGTCGGGTAAAGATCTCTGTAGTTTGGCCCTGTATGGCCCTCACCATCTTTGTAATTAAAAACAGATACCTGCCCTTCAAACCTGAAAATAGAGGCGTATACGTTAGGGATACCGGTAAAAACGCAAGCATCGTTGACTAAATAACGAGTCGGAAAATTATCGGTACCATCTGCTACAATATCGTATCCTTCGAAAATTCCCAAAGCATTTTCAGACGTGAGCTGAGTTTCGTGTACATGAATTTTCACGTAGGGATTGAGTTTCTCAAGCTTTTCTTTGGCTACTTCGGTTTTAGGCCTCCCTATATCATCCGTATTAAACAGCACCTGCCGTTGGAGGTTACTATCTTCGACTTTATCAAAGTCTACTATACCAATCTCTCCAACACCAGCCGCTACCAAGTATTGAAGAGCAGGCGCTCCTAAACCACCCGTACCGATTACCAAAACCTTTGAGTTTTTGAGCTTTTCCTGGCCTTCTTTACCAAATTCAGGAATGGTTACGTGCCTGCTGTACCTCGCAAGTTCCTTGTTAGTGAATTCAGTTTTTCCGTTATTTTGAGTCATAGTCATTTAACTTTTTATGAGATTAATCCACCTGCAATAGCTGGAATGATATTAATAGTCTGATTTTCTTGTATCGTGGTTTTTTCTTTTTCAAGCGATTTGATGTTCTTGTCCTCTACAAAAACATTGACAAATGATCTGATATTACCACTTTCATCCAACAGGTTATTCTCCAGTTCAGGATAATAGTTTACCAATTCCTGGATGGCATCTTTAACGTTGGATTTATCCGTTTCAAAACGGGATTCGTTATTAGTGAATTTTCTAAGTGGTGTGGGAATTTGAATTGTTGCCATAGTATTTTACAGTTTTATCGTTTAACAATAATATAATTAGTGGTTTTGTTGCTCTTTAAAGAAGTAATGAATTTCTTCTTCCTGGAATTGGCCATTTTCATTAAGCTTCCAGGACCTTACAGTGCTTTCCTGGTTACCTTTTACGCTGATAATGATATAAGTAAATACCGGCATAGCCCTTTTGAGGTCTTTTTCGGAGGGAACTGCCGGATGATCAGGATGTGAATGGTATATCCCAGCAAAATTGAGCTGGTTCTCATCGGCATATTTTTCAGCTTCCATGTAATCTTCAGGCGATATTATGTAATTCCGACCGCGATTATTGGATTCTTCAACATTTTTAAGCGGTTTGTAATCAACTATGACCCTTTCATCGCTGTCAAGCCGACTGAATAAAGCGCCACAGCATTCTTCCGGGTAAGTTTGTACTGCATTGGCTCTAATCAGGTTATCAACTTCTTTTTCAATCTGAATACTCATAGCTTGTCTTTTTTATTGGTTAAAAATGGTTTCTGCCACTTCCCCGTATTTTTCTATGTTATCAGGAAAAACCGTTACTACAGTGCCTTCATCAATTGATTCAGCAACTTTATAAGCTCCGGCTAAGTTGGCTGCGGAAGATGGGCTTATTAATAAACCTTCATAATAGGCCGCGGCTTTAACCCAATCATATGCCTCTTCGCTGGATATATAGAGGTTTTCATCAGCCAAATTAGCATTATAAAAAGCAGGTACTTTAGCGGTAGCCATATGTTTCCAACCTTCCAAGCCATGCATAGCTGCATCGGGCTGAAGACTAGTTATGTTGATCAATGGGTCTTCCTCTTTTAGCCTTTTACCAGTTCCCATGAATGTGCCGGTGGTGCCTAAGCCAGCGGTAAAATGGGAAACCCGGTGGTTGGTTTGTTGCAAAATTTCGATGGCCGTATGCCTGTAATGGGCAAGCCAATTGGCCTCATTACCATATTGGTCTGCGTAAAAATAAAGTTCGGGGTAATCTGCTTTAAGTTGAACGGCCTTTTCCTGGGCCTCATCCGTTGAACCAAAAGGTGAGGTATAGACCAATTCGGTGCCAAGGGCATTCAATAACATCTTACGCTCCTTTGATGCGTTTTCTGGTAAATACAACGTCAGATTAATACCTAAAGACCTGGCTATTGAAGCATAGGCAATGCCTGTATTACCGCTACTTGCATCCAGTAGCTTTTTATCACCCGCCAAATCCCCGTTTTCAATGGCTGTTTTAACAATTTCAAAGGCAGGTCTTGCTTTTACACTACCACCCAATTGCTGCCACTCAAGTTTAGCCATAATCTGAACACCTTTTTTAGGTGTGAGGTGGTTAAGCGGAAATAATGGCGTATTCCCAATGAATTGTTGAAGATTCTCTGCTGACTTAACAAGGTTATCTGCTTCTACTTTAGAGGCTAACATGTATTTGATTTTATAAACAAAAAAAAGCCCCACCACTTAGACTGGGTGAGGCTTTAATTTGAATGGGTTATTTATTATTTACTAAAATGGTTTAGTAGCCTCACCCCGTCTTATTTCCAGACAGCAACAGCAACAAAGGCAAACTTTCAAATCCGCGGGATAGGCTAACATTAATTTACTTTTGATTTTGATCGTAAATATTTTTAATACCAATTAATCTATCAAATTCATTTTTCCTAACACTGTTTATGCCTTGAAAGTTTTCGAGGTAAGAAAATCATTGAAAGGTTTTTTTTATTTACCTGGCCTTGTAAACTCATCTCACAATTACTGCATTATAATTTTTACCTTTGGAGGCTTTTAAACAGATTCAGATAGCTAATTAAGCCTTATATGAGTGTTTCCCTCAAGGAAGTAAAGGCTCCCATTTCTAAGGAAATGGATGAGTTTGAAAAGCGTTTTTATGATTCCATGAAAACCCGGGTACCCCTTCTCAACCGGGTGATGAATTATATTGTTAAGAATAAGGGTAAGCAAATGCGCCCGATGTTTGTTTTTTTAACCGGTGGTATGTGTGGTGAAATCAACGATAAAACTTACCGCGGGGCTTCACTTGTAGAGCTACTTCATACGGCAACCCTTATCCACGATGATGTAGTGGACGATTCCTTTGAAAGAAGAGGCTTATTTTCTATCAATTCTCTCTGGAAAAATAAAATCGCTGTTCTTGTAGGGGATTACCTGCTCTCGAGGGGGTTATTACTTTCGCTTAACAACGAAGATTTTCGCTTATTAAAGATCTCTTCTGACGCTGTAAAGAGAATGAGTGAAGGGGAATTGCTCCAAATAGAAAAAAGCCGTACAATGGATATTGGTGAAGAAACCTATTTTGATATAATAGGGATGAAAACAGCTTCGCTGATTGCTTCTTGCTGTTCTATTGGTGCAGCTTCTGTTGAAGCTTCTGAAGAAGTGATTGAAAAAATGAGGACTTTTGGTGAAAAAATAGGGATGGCATTCCAGATTAAGGATGATCTCTTTGATTACGGCGATGATAAAATTGGTAAGCCAACCGGTACGGATATTAAGGAAAGAAAGCTCACTTTACCTTTAATTCACGCTTTATCCAAGGTCGATACAAAGGAACAAAGAAGGGTTAAGCGTACTATTGAGAAGAAAGGTAACAAGCGGAAAGGGGTCAAAGAAATTGTTGAATTTGTGGAAGCCTATGGGGGTATTCAATATGCCCGTGAGAAAATGTTCCAATTCCAGGAAGAAGCTTTCGGGATCATTGATGAGATAGGAGAAGGAGAATACCATGATTCTTTGAAAAATCTGGTTCGCTATACTACCGAAAGGAGGAAATAACTTTGCTTCGCTCTTTTGGAAGATTTTAGTTGTTCTGCGAAATACGTAGCAAGCTCACTTCTTTCCCAGTCTTACTGCTCATCTAAAAGCAGCTACCAAAATTTGACATTTGGCCTTTACTTTTTGAATTTTGTGACAAGTCAAGCACGAATGCAGCGTAAATGTATTTCAAACACAAGAGTCAGAATAAAAAGAGAGCCCAGCGAAACCTACTCATTTACATCATATTATTCCTGATTGTTCTGGCTATATACATTGCATTGTCCTATTACGAAGATCAAACTAAACAAGATGGAACTACGGACATTTCCAGCAATAAAAGCTGGATCACCAAAAGTTACTGATGAATTTCACTCCAATTCACAGTGCTTTTTATTAGAGTATTGGCAATGAAAGTAGCTTGGTTAACCAGAGATTAAAATACTAAGCGTCAATATTCGCATACTTAGAGTTTTTCTCAATAAAATCCCTTCTCGGTGGTACATCATCACCCATTAGCATAGAGAAAGTACGGTCAGCCTCTGCAGCACTTTCAATGCTGACTTTTCGCAGGGTGCGGTTTTGGGGGTCCATAGTCGTGTGCCATAGCTGCTCTGAATTCATCTCACCTAACCCCTTATACCGTTGAACTGTTACACTGTTTTCGGTACCGTCAGGGCTAAGGCGTTGTACAGTTTCTAGCCTGCCTTCTTCAGACCATACATATTCTGATTGTTTACCCCGTTTTATTTGGTACAGAGGAGGCGTAGCAATGTAGAGGTAACCTTGCTGAATTAACTCAGGCATGTAGCGGAAAAAGAGGGTAAGTATCAAGGTTCGGATGTGGCTGCCATCCACATCGGCATCGGTCATGATGATGATTTTGTGGTATCGCAGACGACTTGTTTCAAGGGCTTTATCATCTTCTTCAGTTCCTACCGATACGCCAAGCGCAGTGAACATATTCTTGATCTCCTCATTATCGTAGATCTTGTGCTCTAAAGCTTTTTCTACGTTGAGGATCTTACCACGCAATGGAAGAATAGCCTGAAACTTACGATCACGGCCTTGTTTTGCGGTTCCTCCCGCTGAATCACCTTCCACAAGGTATATCTCGGTTTTAGACGGATCTTTCATGGAGCAATCAGATAACTTACCAGGTAAACCTCCACCGCTAAAACTACTTTTCCTTTGCACCATCTCACGAGCCTTTTTGGCAGCATTCCGGGCCTGAGCAGATAAGATCACCTTTTGTATTATGTTCTTAGCGTCTTTTGGATTCTCTTCAAGGTATGTGGCTAACTTTTCTGAAACAAAAGCATCCACAGCACCCATTACATCTTTGTTACCAAGCTTAGTTTTCGTCTGTCCTTCAAATTGGGGTTCAGCCACTTTTACAGCAATAACGCCGGTTAAGCCTTCCCTGAAATCATCTCCGCTTATGTCAACTTTAACGTTTTTCAGTAATCCCGAACGCTCTGCATAGTTTTTCAGCGTACGGGTAAGGGATCTTCTCAATCCTGCAATATGGGTCCCGCCTTCAATGGTATTGATATTATTGACATAGGAATGCAGGTTTTCATTGTAGGTATCATTGTATTGAAAGGCCACATCAATCGGGATATCACTTTGTTCGCCTTCAAAAGCCATTGGTTGTGAAAGGATTGAGTGGCGGGATTCGTCAAGTAACTCAACGAATTCCCTTAACCCACCGTCTGAATAAAAGGTAGACGATTTGTATTCTCCTTCATTGTTGGTTTCGCGTTTGTCAATCAACTTAAGCTTAACCCCTTTATTGAGGAAGGCTAATTCTCTTAGACGAGCAGCCAGGTTATCAAAGTGAAATTCGGACTCAATAAAAACAGCCTCATCAGGCTTGAATGTCATAATTGTTCCCGTATCATCAATATCTCCGGTTTCCTTTACAGGATATTGGGGGTAGCCATTCTCATATTCCTGAACATTAACCTTACCGTTTCTGTGTACCTCTACTTTCATGTATGAAGCAAGGGCATTGACGCATGAAATACCAACACCATGAAGCCCGCCGGATACTTTGTACGTGTCTTTATCAAATTTACCGCCGGCATGGAGTACAGTCATCACTACCTCAAGGGCTGAACGGTTTTCTTTTTTATGCAACTCAGTAGGGATACCCCTACCATTGTCACGGGTTGTTACGCTATTATCTTCATTGATTGTCACCTCAATGTAATCGCAATAACCTCCTAAAGCTTCGTCAATGGAATTATCAATAACTTCATAAACCAGGTGGTGAAGGCCTCTGTAACCGATATCCCCAATATACATGGCAGGCCTTTTTCGAACTGCTTCCAATCCTTCCAATACTTGGATGTTATCTGCGGTGTAGTCCTGATTTTGGTTTTGAAATTCTGGGTTATCTGTCATAAGATTTATTTTACTTCTTTACAAATTAAACAACTATCATACAATCGTTAAACTGGACTTTTCCACTTAACTGTGGAAAAAAACCATTTTTGCTTTTACGTATTCAAACCTGCCTATAAAAGCGCTTTTTCAAAGCTGGTGAACTTTTTATGTATCTGCAATACTTGCGGTATGACGAATTGCCTGCCGTCATTCATGATCTTGCTATCAGCTTTATGATCTTTTTCAGCTTGCGGCATTTGAAAAGCCATACGGGATAGAACATCTGAACGTGTCATTTCATCCCGTTCCTGGATCCGGTTTATCCGGATTTCTTCCGGAGCCGTTACGGAAACCATGTAATCAAAATTATCATTGGCTCCTGTTTCAAAAAGTAATGCAGCTTCCTGCACCACGTAATCATTGCTTGCTTTTTCATGTACCCAGGTTGAAAAACGCTGCCTTACTGCCGGATGAACCAGTTCGTTCAGGGTCTTTAAAGCTTCCTGATCATTAAAAACAATACGGGCCAGTGCTTTCCTGTCTAAACCCCCTGATTTAGTATATACGGCGTTTCCAAATACATCTTTTACCGCAACTTTCAGGTCGGGATCTGTGCTTAGAATTTCTTTAGCTGCGTTGTCTGCATAAAAAACAGGGGTTCCTAAAACTTCAAATATGCGAGCAATTGTGGATTTTCCGCTTCCTATTCCACCTGTTAACCCAATTTTGTACATGGAATAATTAAAAGTCCCTTAACACTTAATATAACAAATTACAATGAAGAATTGCTCCAAATTTAAGGCTTATTTGATGGTTGAGCAGATGACATGGTAATAAAAACAGTTTAATGGGGCTAAAAGGTGTTTTAACCGTTATATTAATCGAATATCAGAATTCAATAAATTCAGGAAATAAGGTTGCTAAAAGCCTGGCAGGGTCTCAACTGATGGCAGGAATATTTCAAGGCTTATCATTGCGAATCAGGTAATTAACATGATCCGGCTTCATGCGAATGTTGTAAATGAAATCCGGTTTTTCAGCTAAATGGACTTTAAGCTTTCTGGCCCGGTTCTCTTGCTTGGTACGTTTGGTATACACAAAAGCCTCAAAATCCTCTGGCGTAATTTCGTCATACCTGCTTAAAACTGTTTGGAACCTTATTTTAACCTGGCTGGGAACTAGCTCTATCCTGGACTTGAAATACGGGTTATCCAGTTTTACTGGCACCGCTATTGTTCTCTCAGTAAGCTTTTCCACAGGAATGATTAGTTTTACTGCTTTTTTATTGTAGCTTACAAAAGGGTAGGCTGGTTGTTTCAGGGGAATATTTTTGATTAGTTTATCATTAACCTTTTCAATACGAAAGGTCTTAGTTTTAAGATGGTCAATCCTTTTCAGGTAAGATTGAGGCCCTTCGATATGAACTTTTGATGGGAGCACTTGAATGGAATCTGACAACGCATGGTTATCCTTGTAGGTAATCTCACCGTTCAATTTTACGGGTACAGTTTTTTCGGTTCGTTTATCGAAGTTAATATTCAAGGTGTCAGGCGAAATATTCAAAACATCTACCTCTTCAGGCACTTTCTCATCTAATAAGAAAGCCCCTTCTGTTAAAACGACTTCGTTAAGTTTTTTGGCCTTTTGATAATCAATCATGATCGGGTAAATTTCAGAGCCGGTTTCGATGCTCATGATATCCCACCCAGTTCCTTTAATTGATAAGCGCACTTTTTCAGGAAGGGAGTCCTTTAAAATTCTGTCTTTCGGAAAATTCTTGTAAGTGATCGGAAATGCTACTTGTGTTTTATACTCCTGGTCAAGGGATTTTAGAAACCAAAATGCAAGGGCAATCAATGCACAAATGATAAATACAAAAGTATTGGATTTAGGGTTAATATTATGGGCTAAAGCCAGTGCCATTAAAATCCCTTGTAAATTTGGTACCTTAAAATTTTGAAAGCTGACTTTTAGTCTTACCAAGTAAGGCTAAAAGATAAAAGCCAAAGATAAGCTTTTGCTAATATTGGTACTAGCAATCAATAGACCGAAATGCTTATAAAAAAGCCCTTTTTCGGGTGAGGAAATTGAAAAAACCACCGAAACTTTCGGCCAATTTATTATCCAGGTTTTAGGTTTACCAGGCCAGGGAATTGTTACCCACTATCACTGTCTTGTTGATTTTTTTGCAGGTTCTGAGAAGACTCCATAGAAATGGCTGATTTTTCTACCGTTAATTTCTGGTTATTGCCAACATCCAAAACAAATCCGGTTTCTTTAACCTCTGCAATTTTTCCCTGTATTCCGCCAATGGTTACAACCTTATCTCCTTTTTGAATATTTTCACGAAATTCCTTTTGCTCCCTGGCTTTCTTTTGCTGGGGCCGGATCATAAAGAAGTAAACAACAATAACGATCAGGATTAACGGTAAGAATTGCATTAAGGGATTACCTCCACCACCGTTTCCCTGGGGAGAACTCATAAGATAGATCATTGATTGCATAGCCTTATCCTTTTTATTGGGTTTCAATTACATGGCCTTTTATCTGTAATACCTTGGGACCTTCTCCGGTATTGGCCATTAAGTTAATAGATTTTTTGAATTTACCGGGCCTACCATCACTGTCAAATACGACATCTATTGCACCACTTTTTCCTGGCTTGATCGGATCACGGGGATAATTGGGAACAGTGCAGCCACAGCTGACTTCTGCCTTGTCAATAACTAATGGGGCTTCGCCTGAATTAGTAAAATGGAAAGTATGGGCCACTTTTTTGCCTTCTTTGACTTTTCCGAAATCATGGGATTGTTTTTCAAAGTCAAATTCGCCAAACTTTTGCTTGTCGGTGTCTTCTCCTTCAGGATTGTTGATCACATCAGTGTCAATCTTTTCGTTTTCCGATCCCTTTTCTTCACTACCAGACTGACAAGCTACGAGGGTACAGCTAATTATTCCGATTAGTAGGTGTGTTTTAATGGCTATTCTGTTTGTCTTCATCTTAATTATGATTTTTATTTTTCGTATAGGCCTCTGTCTGATTTAACAACTTTCCCCTTTTTTTCAAGCTCCTTTCTGAGGTTATCAAGTACGCCATTGATAAATTTTTTACTCTTAGGCGCACTGTAGTGCTTTGCAATTTCTATGTACTCGTTTAGCGTAACTTTAGTCGGAATAGAGGAAAAATTCATGAATTCACAGGCTCCCATTTTTAGGATCAAGAAATCCACATAAGAAAGCTGGGAGGGTTCGAATTTCCCCGTCTTGTCATGAATTAGCGATTCAAGGGACTCAGATTGATCAATTGTTATGCGGAAAAGGTCCCTTGCAAAATCAATGTTCTCCTGCTCATTAGTGGCAAAAGGGACCAGGAACTCTTTAGATTCAGGATTTCGGCCAATATTATTAATGGTTTTGGTGACCATTTGCTTAGCCAGCTTGTTATCATCATGCCAATTGAAGAAAGTTTCTTCAAAATGTTGCTTTAAAATGCCGAATTGATCAGGATAATTTTTTACAATGTATTTCAGCATTTCAACGTCCTCAAAACGCTCATTGGAGCCAGAATTTACATAATCTTGATAAGTATCCGTGTTCTTGAGGTCATAAAAGGTTTTTCTTAAAAGGTCATTATCTCCATTCCATGCTATTTGTTTCCACTCTAACTTGCTTTCAAGTTCCTTACTATTAAGCAATACCTGCATAACAGGATTTTCATATAGCCTTAGTTGCTGTTTGAGCTGGTTGTTAATGGGTAAGTGACGGGATTTGGTTTGTTCATCATATTGGGCAACAAATTGGCCTAACTCTTTTAGGAAAACTAATAAATACAAATACAGGTCGTAAAGTTTGTAAATATTGTGGTTAAGATCTTTTTCAACATAATCCTTCGTTAACTCACCGCCGGAATTCCAGTAAGAATAAAGGGATTGAAGAACTTTGATCCTTATATGCCGCCTGCTTAGCATAGAGCCTACTCCTGCTTTAAAAATTTTTGAAAAATGCCCGTTTATCCAAACTGCTTAAGAGCTAATAAATAAAAGAACGCTTTCTATCTAATCGGTTGAAAACCCGTCTGTAAAATAATTATAATACCCATGGCTAATGCTCAAAACCCGGTCGCTATTGCGTGATATCAGGTCATATGAATTTTTCCAATGGATTCAATTCTTTCTTCTGCCATTCTGTTAGCCGCAAGATTGGTGGAAACGTTCTCATCCCTGGCCTTTTTTATGATCTCATTACTAACCTGGTAAATATTTTCTGTCAGATTCATAGCGCTTTCCTGGTGGTAACCGTTAAGCTCAGTGTAGACATTGATCAGTCCACCAGCATTGATCAAATAATCTGGGGTGTAAAGAACTCCATGATCCATTAGCATGGATGCATGAATATCTTCATCAGCCAATTGATTATTGGCAGCTCCGGCTACAATTTTTGCATTTAGCTTAGGGATGGTGTCACTATTGAGTGTTGCACCAAGTGCACAAGGAGCGTAGATATCAATATCCTGCTCAAAAATATTTTCGGTATCTACTACATGGGCTCCGTATTTGTTAGCTGCTTTTTTCAGGTTATGCTGGTTTATATCCGATACAAGAATCTGGGCATTCTCTTTTGACAAGTGATCTAACAAATACATCCCTACTTTACCAATGCCTTCAACCAATATTTTCTTTTGGGTTAATTCTTCCTTACCGAAAACTTGTTTCGCGGAAGCCTTCATCCCGAGATAAACCCCATAAGCCGTGACTGGTGATGGATCACCGCCACCCCCGTGAACTTTCGGAAGCCCCACTACATTATTGGTCTCCATTTTTATGTATTCCATGTCTTTAGTCGTGGTACCGACATCCTCGGCTGTGATGTATTTACCATTCAGGCTTTGAATATAACGGCCGAACTTACGGAAAAAAGCTTCTGATTTTTGGCTATTCGGGTCACCTATTATGACGGATTTCCCGCCTCCTAAATTAAGGCCTGATATAGAAGCTTTGTAAGTCATTCCTCGAGATAACCTCAGTACATCAGTCAGCGCCTCTTGGTCTGATGAATAATTGTACATCCGGCAACCACCCAGGGCTGGGCCCAAAGTGCTATTATGAATGCCAATAATGGCTTTCAGACCAGTTTCAGGGTCATTACAGAAAACAATCTGTTCATGGTCGCTTTCTGCAATCTTATCAAAAATTAGCCCTTGTTCAGTGTTGACTTGAGTCTCATTCAAAACATCCATCTGTAAGTTATTTGAATATAGGTTTTGTGTTCACAAAAGTAGCATTTTTTTTAATTTACAACAATTAAACCAAATCTTCCCCTTATCCGAATAATCAGCACAATCCTAATGCTTACCATTTAAAGCAGAACGAAGTCAAGGACTTGTAGAAGTAATTGAACCTTTTTTGCGAAGCATTGAATGTTTCTATTGATTGGAAATTAGTACCGCTTCCCTGTGGTTTTTTCAAGCTTTGACATTGTCAAGGCATTTGGCTGAAAGTCGGATAAATTTTCAAGCTACGTGGGCTAATTCAAATTGAAAAGACTTATTTAAATTTGAAAGTTATGGCAAATACGCAAACCCGCCACCATTCCCTTATAAGTAAGGATTGTATTTACGATAGTTTTTTCCGGATTCATGAATTTTTGATCAAAAAGAAAGCTGATAATGAGGAGTTTAAGCGATTTGTTGTTACCAGGCCGGATGCAACCGTAATTTTACTTTATAACAGGGATGAAGATACGATACTTTTTGTCAGACAATTACGGGCTCCTGCTTTTGGCAGGGAGGCTTACCCTTATTTACTGGAACTGCCTGCCGGTGTGCTCGAACCAGGTGAGGGCCCCCAGCAAACCATTGTGCGTGAAGCCAGGGAAGAAACAGGCTATTCGGTGGAAAACCCTCAGTTGATTAAAAGCTTTTACGCTTCCCCAGGTACATTTTCTGAGAAGATTTTTGCGTTCTATGCTGAAGTTACCGGCGAAGATCAAAAGGATTCCGGAGGTGGGCTTGACGAAGAGTCAGAAGACCTGGAAATTCTTGAGCTGGAGCGCAATGAAGTATTCAAAATGATGAAGGAAGGCGATATAATGGATGCTAAGACTTTAGTGGCCTTGTATTGGTTTCGATTGCATTGACTGGATCACTGTTAGTTGTTTTATAAATTAGATATTTCCTGCAAGCGTAGGCAATTAGATTGAAAGGTAATATCCTTTTTCACGCATTGATTTTTTTTAAATTCACGCCCTTTAAACCACGTGGCAAGCATGACCCAATACCGAAAAATTGGCCTTGGGGTTGGCATTATTCTCATTGCGATTCTCCTGTTTTGGTTTTTATCAGGCTCGGATAACGGCAATAAAAAAATGCTTAGCACCAAGGTTAAGCAAGGTCCATTTGAAGTAACTGTTACAACAACCGGGCAATTAGAAGCCAAAAAATCTAAGGATATCCGCGGACCTTCGGGCTTAAGGAAAGCAGGCATCTACCGGGTTAAAATTACGGATATAATTCCCGAAGGAACCCATGTAGATAGCGGAGATTACATTGCTTCTCTAAACCGCAAAGAAATATCCGAAAAGATCAAAGAAGTAAATAACCAATTAGAAAAAGCCCAATCCAAATACACCCAAACCCAATTAGATACCTCCCTGACCTTAAGGGGAAAAAGGGAAGAATTGGCTGATCTTAAGATAAACCTTGAACAGAAAAAAATAGAGCTCAAGCAGTCAAAATTTGAGCCGCCGGCTGTGCAAAGGCAAAAAGAAATTGAGCTGGAAAAGGCCAAAAGGGCTTACCAAGTGGCTAAAGAAAACTACCAAATTCAAAAAAGAAAAGCAGCAGCTAAGATCCAGGAAGTAGGAGCCAATTTAGCGACCCAGGAAAATAAATTCGAGGAATTGCAGGAATTGCTTTCAAAATTCCGCGTGACTGCTCCGCAGAGTGGAATGCTGATCTATGCCGATGATGGCAATCAAAAACAAAAAGAAGGATCCTCCATCAGCGCTTGGGATCCAGTAGTGGCGAAGTTGCCGGACCTTTCGGAGATGATTTCCGTAACATACGTCAATGAAGTAGATATTAGTAAAGTTGATATAGGGCAGGAAGTAGAAATCGGTATTGATGCTTTCCCGGAAAAAAGCTATTCCGGAAAGGTGGTGGATGTGGCGAATGTAGGGGAAACCATCCCGAAAACGGATGCCAAGGTTTTCAAGGTAACCGTAAAATTAAACCAAACGGATAGTCTGCTCAGGCCTTCCATGACTACAAGCAATGAAATCATAACCGATCGCTTGAACCAGGCTACTTATATACCGCTGGAAGCTTTGCATGGCAATGATACGACCAATTTTGTATTTCTGAAAGATGGATTTAGCGCTGTAAAACAAGAGGTAGTGCCGGGTATTAGCAGTGAAAATGAGGTGATCGTTAAAAAGGGCCTGGAGCCCAATGAAGAGGTTTATTTAACAGTGCCTGAAAAAAGTGAAAGCCTTAATTGGCAGACCCTTAAGGTGAAAAACGATTCCTAAAGCACGATTGGCCTGAATGGCCTTTTTATTCAATTTGCGGTTTATGGAGCGGTTTAAGTACAATTTTCAAAATGCCATAGAGGCGGTTTATTCCCACCTTTTCCGTTCTATCCTGACCGCGCTGGGAATTATTTTTGGCGTAGGGGCTGTCATTGCCATGCTGGCCGTAGGTAGCGGAGCCAAGCAAGAAGTGCTTAACCAATTGGAATTAGTCGGTGTTAACAACATCGTGATAGAACCGGTTTTGACCAAAAAAGACGAATCAGGGCAGGGGCAGAAGCAAGGTAAGAATAAAAAAAAGGCTTTCAAACGGTTCTCCGGGGGACTGACCCTTTTGGATGCTACCAGCATTGACGAGGTTATTCCGGGTATCCGGGAAACGAGTCCGGAAGTGGTATATAAAACCCATGCGGTTAAGAAGGGGCAAAGGGCTGAAACAAAGTTGGTTGGTATCAAACAATCATTTTTTGATGTTTTTAACCTTGATTTGAAAAGGGGAAAGAATTTTAACCAAAGCCAAATGGAAGGCGGTGAACCCGTTTGTATTATTGGCAGTGGTATTGTGAACCGTTTTTTTAGTTATTCGAACCCACTTGGTGAAAAAATCAAAGTGGGTAATATCTGGCTGAAAGTGATCGGTGTTGTGGAATCGCGAAATGTAACCCAGCAAGCCAAAGAAAACCTTGGAATACGCGATTATAACATGGATATTTACGCACCGGTAAAGACGGTGCTCAGGCGTTATAAAAACCGGGCTTTGATTACCGATGGCACCTTGCAAAGAAGAAAAAAGGATTCGAGAGATAATAAAGATGACAATGAGAATGGTAGAGACGATGAATCCACCTATCCGAATTACAACCAACTGGATAAAATTGTGGTACAGGTGGGCGAAAAGCAATCCTTAAAAGCCACTCAAGGGGTTATAACCCGTATGCTGAAACGGAGACACAACCAAGTGCAGGATTTTCGGGTCAAAGCACCCGAACTGCTGTTAAAACAGCAACAGGAAACCAAAAATATCTTTAACATTGTATTGGGCTCGATTGCCGGTATTTCCCTTTTAGTGGGCGGTATAGGCATTATGAATATCATGTTGGCTTCCGTTATGGAGCGAACGAAAGAAATCGGAATTCGTCAAGCTCTTGGGGCAACACCTGGGGATATCATTACCCAATTTGTCAGTGAGGCTACTGTCATAAGTCTTAGTGGTGGCCTCATCGGAGTTGGGTTTGGTATGGCCACTGCTAAGCTTATCACCTATTTTGCTGGTATTGAAACCCTGATCACTTTACCCGCTATTGTGCTTTCGTTTGTTGTGGCCGCTTCAATTGGGCTTATTTTTGGTATATATCCGGCCCAGAAAGCGGCTAAGCAGGACCCGATCGAGTCGCTTCGGTATGAATAATCAGAATTGGAAAAAGGTGGAACTTGAAAAGAAATACTTGATATTTCAGCGATCTGACGCTTTAAGGTTAATTTTTGAGGTTTGATAACATATAACCTGTTTCACCGCTTATTACATTTCTTAATGCATTAAGGTTAGATTTGTTATTGGCAAAACATTTTGTTCATGCGTACAACTTGGCTTTTTTTGGTGGTTTTCCTCTTACCTTTTTCTTGCCTTAAAGCCCAGGACACCCTGGATTTGAATCTTCAACAAGTTATTCAACTGGCCCGGGAACAATCGCCAAAAGCTAAAGCAGCTATTAATCGTTTTAAAAACAGTTATTGGGAATATGAGATCTACCAGTCCCAAAAGCTTCCTAAGCTTAACCTGCAAGGTACTGTGCCCCGGTTTAACAGGTCTATCGAAGAGGTTACACAACCCGATGGCACAGATCGCTTTGTGGAAAATTCGCAAGCGAATTACTCCACTAACTTGTCTTTATCACAGGAATTGCCTTTTACCGGAGGCAGGCTAACCCTTAATAGCGAGCTCAGACGAATTGATATTTTTGGCCAAAATGAATCAACCTCCTACTTATCCACACCATTATCTATTGGGTATAGCCAGCCGATTTTTGCTTTTAATCGCTTTAAATGGGCTAATAAAATAGAGCCGTTGAAATATCGTGAATCAAAACGGCAATACTTACAGTCTATGGAAGATGTTGCCATTGAAGCGGTTAAACAGTTCTTTGATGTATACTCGGCAAAAATAAATAAAAAAATAGCTAAGCGGAATAAAGCCAATACAGATACCCTTTACAAGGTAGCCAAAGGGCGATATGATATGGGCAAGGTACCTGAGAACAAGTTGCTTCAGATGGAACAACGGCAATTAAATGCCGAACTATCGGTTGACCAATCTGAACTGACCTACCGCAACAAAATATCCCGTCTACGATCTTTTTTGGGCCTGGACGAGGGAACGCCTGTCAAACTATCATCGCCTGAAAAGCCAGAAACTTACAAGGTGAGTAGAAATAAGGCTATCAACCAGGCAATGCAGAATCGCAAGGAGTCTCTGCAGTTTAAGCGCAGGCAGTTAGAAGCCAAACGGGATGTGGAAAAAGCCCGGAAAAATACAGGCCTTAATAACACTGAGTTGTTTGCTCAATATGGCCTATCAAATAATGCGGGGGAGTTTTCCAATGTCTACACCAGACCGCAGGATCAACAGGGCATTCAATTTGGTTTTTCGCTTCCCATTTTGGATTGGGGGCGCTCCAAAGCAAGACGGAAAAAGGCAGAAGCTAACCAGCAATTGGCAAAAAGCCGCGTGAAACAAGATAAGATTCAATTTCGCCAAAAGGTAATTCTGGCTGTCCAGGAATTTAACATGCAGGCTAAGCAGCTGAAAGTGGCCGCCAAAGCAAATAAAGTGGGGCAGAAGCGTTACAGCATTGCCAAAAAGCGTTTCAAAATTGGTAAAGTCAATATCACCGATCTTAACAGGGCAGCAACGGAAAGGGATGAAAACAAGCGGTCGTTTATTGAATCCCTTCGCAGTTTTTGGAACAGTAAATATAAGCTTAAAAAGGTAACCCTATACGATTTTAAAGAAGACCGGCCCCTTGGTTTTTCGGAAGAAGCAATAATCGATTAAAGCCTATCTATTTTGCCATGACCAAAAGAATAAAACAAGGTACGGAATTTCCGAGCTACTTACTGAGCCCATAGAAAGCGGATTACAAATCCGAAAGAGTAGCAGGGCTGTTCGGGATTTGTAACACCTAACTATAAAAGTTGGGGATTTACAATCCCCATAAGTTTCAAAAGAGGAAAGCAGCAGGAGTTAAATGGTAAATTAAGTCAAGGTATTTCAGGATTTGTGTGCTTAAACGGGTTCATTATTTAACCATTTCTTAAGCGCATATTATTTTTGAAAGGTTTTATTGATAATAAAGCAATGAAAGGTTTTTTAAGGAGTTAATCATGGCTGATTTATTTTCAACAACCCCGAAAACCCCGAAAGAGCAAATATTCACGATTGATATCCACAATCATATTTTGCCCGATAATTGGCCTGATCTCAAAGAGCGCTACGGGTATGGCGGTTTCATTAAAATGGAGCACCATGACCACTGCAAAGCCCGTTTATGGAAAGATGATCAATTCTTTCGAGAGGTGAATGATAACATGTGGTCGCCAGATAGGCGTATGATTGACTGTGATAATAGCCAGGTTGATGTGCAGGTGCTTTCAACAGTCCCCGTCATGTTTACTTACTGGGCCAAGCCTGAAGATACCCTTGATCTTTCTAAGATCTTGAATGACCATATGGCGTCTGTGGTGGATAGGTATCCCGATCGTTTTGTGGGACTTGGTACGTTACCCATGCAGGCACCGGAATTAGCCGCTAAAGAATTGGAACGGGCTGTCAAGGAATTAGGTCTGGCAGGGGTTGAAATTGGCTCCCACATTAACCAGTGGAATCTTAATGACAGCCACCTTTATCCATTTTATGAAGCCGCTGAGGATTTGGGTGCTGCGGTTTTTGTTCACCCCTGGGATATGATGGGTTCAAGTGAAATGCCGGATTACTGGTTACCCTGGTTGGTTGGTATGCCTGCAGAAACTTCCCGTGCTATCTGCTCTATGATTTTCGGAGGAATTTTTGAAAAATTCCCTGATCTAAGGGTTGCATTTGCTCACGGGGGCGGTTCATTCCCCTCAACCATTGGTCGCATAGAGCACGGGTGGAAGGTAAGACCTGATCTGTGTGCCAAAGATAACAACATTAATCCCCGCCATTACTTGGGGCAGTTTTATTTGGATTCTTTGGTTCACAATAAATATGTGCTGGATGCTATTGTCCAATTAGTGGGCTATGATAAGGTAGCAATGGGAACTGATTATCCCTTTCCCCTTGGCGATCTGGATCCGGGCGTGGATATCCATGGGCTCAACTACAGCAGAGAAGTGAAAGAGTGGTTACTGTACAAATCTGCCCTTGAATGGCTAAACCTTTCAGATGATCAGCTAAAAAACCTAAAACTGGCGGATTACCCTAAATCCCACTCTTAAGGGCTAATTTTGCACACTTTAGCTGTTGTAACGTTAGGTTGAAAAGTGTATTATGGAAGATTGGCAATTTGAAGGTAACCGTGAGTTTGCCCGCTCTTTAGATCAAGGAGACCCGCTTCGTGAATTCAGGGACCGGTTTTATTTTCCGGTAAATGAGGCTGATAAGCCCAAAATTTACTTTTGCGGGAATTCCCTTGGGCTGCAGCCTAAATCGGTCAAGGAGCACCTGGAAATTGAGCTGGAAGATTGGCAAAAAATGGGCGTAGATGGCCATTTTCAGGGTACGAATCCGTGGTTTCACTACCATAAATTTTTTGTGGATTCCCTTTGCCGGCTAACCGGGGCAAACGAGCATGAGGTAGTGGCTATGAACACACTATCCGTGAACCTTCATTTGATGATGGTATCCTTTTACCAGCCTACGCCTAAACGGAACAAGATCATCATAGAAAGCGGTGCTTTTCCGTCAGATCAATTTGCCGTTGAGAGCCAGGTTCGCTATCACGGCTTCGATCCACTTGAGGCCATCGTTAAGGTTGAACCGCGTTCAGGGGAACATACCATCCGAAATGATGACATTGTACAAACCATAGCCGATTACCGGGATGAAGTGGCCTTGGTTCTCCTGCCGGGCGTTCAATTTTACAGCGGGCAGTTTTTAGATATACCAACCATTACCCATGCAGCGCATGAAGTTGGATCTTACGTTGGGTTTGACCTTGCTCATGCCATTGGTAACGTTTTGCTCCGCTTACACGACTGGGATGTGGATTTCGCTGTGTGGTGCTCCTACAAATACCTTAATTCCGGGCCAGGCGGCGTTGGGGGTGCTTTTATCAATGAACGCTATGCGGATAGTGAACTGCCCAGATTTGCCGGATGGTGGGGGCATAGTGAGGACAGCCGGTTCGAGATCAACAAAGGATTCAAACCTGTTTATGGGGCAGCTGGTTGGCAGTTAAGCAATGCCCAGGTTTTACCCATGGCAGCCCACAAAGCCGCACTGGCTATCTTTGACGAAGCTGGCCTGGATTCTTTGGTCAACAAAAGTCGAAAACTCACGGCTTATTTGGCATTCCTGATCCATCAAATTCAATCCGAACAACAGGCGCAGGACTACGAGATTATAACCCCGGAGAATCCTGACAAAAGAGGTGCTCAGCTATCCATTCTGGTTAAAGAAAATGCGCAAGAGCTCCATGAAAAAATCATACAAAGTGATGTAGTAGCTGATTACCGAGAGCCCAATGTAATCAGGGTAGCACCTGTTCCTTTGTATAATGGATTTGAGGAAGTTTTTGAATTCAGTGAGATTTTAAGGGCCCACACCATCAATGGTTGAAAATCATTTTGAAAACCGTTGCCTTGGAGCTAATTTTCTTAGCTGGTGCGGCCTTAAAGTTTTTTCACTATAAACTGAATTAGTTGAGCCACGAGTTTTGCTACTCGATTGTTTGCTCTTTGCTCAGATATTCGTGGCACAGGTAA
>CAZQQN010000031.1:0-36282 GCA_964595485.1 uncultured Sphingobacteriales bacterium
GAAGAAGCAAAGCCTTTGAATAAAAAGGCTGAGATTAAAACATTGGTATCAAGAATAACTTTCATGAAATACGTTTGAAAACATCCTCTTCACTGTAAAATCCGTTTTTACTGGCATAAGGCTCCATCTCCTCCCTAATTTCGTTCATCTCTTTAAGATAAAGGTAATGATCCAATACCTCTTCTATAAACTCATTAACATCCTTATTCTTTGCTTCAGCTCTTTTTTTAAGCCTTTCCAACAGTTCTTTGCTAAGGTTAATGTTTGAGCGTTCCATTGTCATTACTTTTTATGGCATGTTATTGTAGTCATTAACCAAACAAAATTGAATGAAGTTCTGGACATTCAACCCTTATAACTTTTTGTTAATATTACCCCGGCGGCATAATCCATCGGAGTAAGTATTTTTCTGAAAAATGATCAAAAATAATTCCCAAACACAATTCAAAAAATGATCCAGATCAAGTTTTAATGGGAATTTTGGGAATAGCAAGAAAGTTTAGGCTTTGCAGAATTTATTACTTATTAATAAAGTGAATGAAATAGGGGCCTTAAGCAATATGTGCCAACTCCTTATATAAGGGGCAAATAAGTTGGTGGTGTATCAAAACCGAAAAATCGGGTCCGGTTCACTACGCTGAAGCATTAATGCTGGCTTGAAATTTTTAACCAATAGAACATTGAGTCTATTTGGCTTCATTTTTTCGAGCCAACGGAAAGAATGGCTCAGATGAAATTTAAAAAGCCCAGACTCCCAACCACTCCCAGTAAGATATGAAAAAATGCCTATTAACGCTAAAGGTTAGGCTATTTGCTTCATTGAAAGCCTATAATAACGAGCTAAAACTTGCTTTTTGGATTCAATCACCTTTAAATAAAAAGGATTTAATTTGCATACAGGGACTCAACTTCTTTTTTAAAATTTTGCTCAACCACCGGCCTTTTAATTTTCATGGTGGGTGTTAATTCCCCTTTGTCCTGAGAGAATGAGCGTGAGATCAAGCAGATTTTCTTCACTTGCTGAACTTTGCCAAGGCTTTTATTCATAGCTGCTATAATTTCGTTGTACTTGTCAATAACTTGCTGGTTCTCAATAACCGTTTCCCTGGAATCAAAGGGAATGTTATGCTTTTGACACCAACCCGCTAATTCATCAAATGCCGGAACAATAAGGGCGGAAACAAACTTCCGGTTTTTCCCGATCACCAGGGCATTTTCTATCATCAGGGATTCTTTAAGCTTATTCTCAATGGCACCTGGTGCTACAAATTTACCCCCGGATGTTTTGAACATATCATCCTTGCGGTCCTTTATTGCAAGGAATTGTCCATCATACGTCCCAACGTCTCCTGTATAGAACCACCCTTCCTTATCCAACACTTCATCTGTCTTTTCCTGATTTTTGTAATACCCTTGCATCACATTGGGTCCCTTCACCAGGATTTCCCCATCATCGGCTATTTTTACTTCACACCCTTCAATAGGAGGCCCCACAGTGCCAATTTTACGATTCTCCACTTCATAGCGATTCACAGCTATAACCGGGGAAGTTTCGGTGAGACCATAACCTTCAAGGATGGTTATACCAGCTGCTGTAAAAATACGCTGCAACCTTGGGGAAAGTGGTGCACTACCAGATACAATGGCTTTTACTTCCCCGCCCAGGGCATCACGCCATTTGCTGAAAACCAGCTTGTCATAAAACTGGAGCTTTTTATTGTACCACCAACCATTTCCCCTAACCTTATACTTTTCAGCATGCTTGATAGCGGCAAAGAAAAGCTGCTTTTTAAAACCCCCTAAACTCCTCCCTTGGTTCACTATACTCTCGTAAACCTTTTCAATCAGCCTTGGAACTGCGGTAAACAATTGCGGCTGAATTTCTTTGGCATTTTTACCTATGGAATCCAGGTCTTCCGCATAATATATAGAAACCCCGTTGTAAAGGTATAAGTAGGTAAGCATCCGCTCAAATACATGATTCAGTGGGAGGAAACTCAGAACCCGATTTTCATAGTCAATGGGTAATAGGGGAGTACAGTAAAAAACATTACTCACAATATTCCAATGGGTAAGCATGACGCCTTTCGGATTACCGGTGGTTCCCGAAGTGTATATGATTGTAGCCAAATCATCCGGAGCAACCTTTTTCCTCAAAGCAACCAACTCATTGAGATTCCGCTTTTTACTCAATTCAAGCAAATCCTGCCAGTTATTGGCCCCTTCTACCTTGTCAAACGTGTAAATTTTTTCCAAGTGGGGTAATTCATCCAATAAAGGCTTTAGCCGCTCGTACAATTCCTGGTTGGCCACAAATACCATCTTCACCTCAGCTTCTTCCAGGATATACCGGTATTCCTCACGGCTAAGCGTTGGATATAAAGGGACATTGACAGCCCCCATCTGCAAAAGGCCGTTATCGATAAAAACCCACTCCGGCCTGTTTTCAGAAATAATGGTTATTTTATCTCCAGGTTGCACTCCTAATTCAAGGAAACCTTTGCTGACCAGGTTGATATACTCAATACACTGGACAGTACTGTACATTTTCCATTCCCCATCTGCCGAATCTGGCTCAGGGCCAACTTTAGACGCCATTGCATCTTCCTGGGGAAAATGTTGTAGCTGGTAGGGAAATATATCAATTAGCGTTTTGATAGCCGGGGATTCCATGCTTTTGCTTTTGTTTTGGAATGACTAAAATAAAAAAAGTTGGGAAAATGGTTGCGATAAAAGATTTTCAATAGCGATGTTTAGGACCAAATGCCTGCTAATAGGTAACCCTATTAACCTTTCACCTCCATCAAATTAAATAGCAACTGAGCAAGCAATCAAAGGATGTTTTACCAACTGGGTGATGAATTTCCTTATATTTGGTAAATTACTAAAAATGGCCTGAAAAAAATTTGCGAATTTTTAGGCCAGAAATTTGTTGAATAGGTAAGTAAACGATTGGAAACCTAAAAATAGTAGTATCATGCCAGTAGAATTAACAGATCAAAATTTTGAAGAACAGGTATTGCAATCAGACAAGCCCGTCTTGGTCGACTTCTGGGCAGAATGGTGTGGACCTTGTCTGCAAATGGCACCAATGATTGATGAATTATCCAATGATTATGATGGTAAAGCCATTATTGGTAAACTGGATGTAGACAGCAACCCTCAGACAGCTTCCAAGTATGGTATTCGCAATATCCCAACTCTACTTGTTTTCAAGAATGGTGAAGTTGTTGACAAACAAGTCGGAGCAGCACCGAAAAAGGCCTTAAGCGATAAATTACAAGCGCAAATGGAAGGTCAGGCCGGCTAAAGTGCTGAATTTTTTCGAGAATCAAAAGCCGTTCTTCTGTGAGAACGGCTTTTTTATTTTTGCAACAAAAGGTTGCTGAAAGCATGGCTAACCCAAGAACCGATAAGCTTGACCTGGAAACCCTGCGACAATTTGATAACCTCGAATTGCTGGCTAAGCATGTAGTAGAAGGGTTTATTACTGGCCTTCATAAAAGTCCTTTTCACGGATTTTCAGTTGAATTTGCCGAACACCGGCACTACAATCCCGGTGAACCTACCCGCCATATTGACTGGAAACTTTATGCCCGCACTGACCGGCTTTACACCAAGCAATATGAAGAGGAAACGAACCTTCGCTGCCAACTTTTAATGGATACCTCCTCTTCCATGCTCTTCCCGGCAAAGCAATTCAATAAACAGCAGTTTTCTATTTACGCAGCTGCAGCATTAACCCAAATCCTGAAAAAACAACGGGACGCTGTGGGCTTGACTACTTTTTCGGATAAGGTTGAGGAATTCCTGGAGCCTAAGTCTAACCCGAAGCATTTAAGGCTAATTTACAGCGAACTGGAGAAGCTCCTTCAGGCCGACCAGGTAAACAAAACAACCTCAACTTCTGATACCCTGCACATGATAGCTGAGGCCATTCACAAAAGGTCCCTTATTATCCTTTTCAGTGACATGCTAGATAATCATGCGGAGGAAGAACGGTTATTCTCAGCCTTGCAACACTTGAAGCATAATAAGCACGAGGTCATTGTATTCCATGTGATGGACAAGCAACAGGAAATGGAGTTTGCGTACAACAACCGACCTTATCAATTTGTAGACCTCGAAACCGGGGAAAAAGTCAAGTTATTCCCCAATGAGGTGAAAGATCAATACATGCAAGAGATCAATGAGTACCGGCAAAAGATCAAAATGCGGTGTCAGCAGTATAAAATCGAGTATGTAGAGGCGGACATCAATGAGGGCTTTCACCAGGTTTTACTCCCTTATCTCATTAAGCGCAAGAAAATGCGCTGACTAAATTTCACTAGCTCTGAATTACTGCCTAATAAATGCTAACCGATGATTTAAAAAATGGTCGTCTTCCCCAATGCAAAGATTAATATTGGCCTTAATGTAATTGGTAAGCGGTCTGATGGTTTTCACAACATTGAGAGTATTTTTTATCCTATCCCGATTAACGATGCCTTGGAAGCCATAGCAAGTGATCGTTTTGCTTTTGAATGTGAAGGAACCAATCCTGGCGAGGATCCTGAGACTAATACAATTCTAAAAGCTTATGAGCTGTTAAAAAATTACCGCAAGCTCCGGCCTGTTCATTTCTTCCTTTTGAAAAATATTCCACAAGCAGCAGGCCTTGGTGGGGGTTCAGCCGATGCCACATTTACGCTTTCACTGATTAATGATTTGCTAAATCTTCATTTGACCAAAGCTGAACTAATTGATATCAGTCAGCAGGTAGGTAGTGATTGTCCTTTTTTCCTCCAGAACCAACCCCAAATGGTGACCGGGCGAGGGGAGGAATTGAATCCCATAGACCTCACGCTTACAGGCTACCACTTTGGGGTTATTAACCCAGCTATCAGTATCAGCACTAAAACCGCTTATCAGCATATCCAGCCTGCTAAACCTAATGAGGATCTGCGCAGCAAAATCCAATATCCCATACAGGACTGGCCTGAAGTAATCAATAATGACTTTGAGCAATATGTCCTGGAAGCTTACCCGGAAATAAAGCAACTGAAAGATAGCTTGTACAGGGCAGGTGCCTATTATGCATCGTTAACGGGAAGCGGATCGGCTGTCTACGGAATTTTCGGAGAATCACCTGTCCTACCTGATAGAATTGACAATCAATATGAGGTTTTCACAGGGAAATTTGGCTAAAGGTGGTTCAAGCCTAACCTGTTCTGAATGGCTAATAGATCTTCATAAACCTGATCATTGACAGGGATCCCCTCTTTTTCTCGTTTATTCTTGGTTTCCCTTTCCGGATCTCCGGGTATTTTAACAGGTTTTTCCTCATCAGCTGGTTTAGCATCCCGCATAGTCCTGATCCACCTGTCAACAGCTTGCTTAAAATCCGCCTTAGTACGAAAGGCATCAACACGCCAGGCTCCCACAAAATGACCGATCCCCTCCCCTACTTTTTCTTCCGTTTGGTCTAAAAAAGGGACAAAAGGGGGTACCCAGGGTCCAAAATTGGCACCTGGCAGAATACCGCTCATGATGTCCACAATTGAATTCAGAGCATAACCCTTATGTGAGCCATGATCCAAATCACCACCCAACGGGAGTAAAGTTCCGCCATTCTTTAATACATCAGGATCATTTGAAGCATGACCGGCTTTATCCTGTGCCCAACCGGTTGGAATGTTTTCCCCTTTCCTACCTGCTATTTCCAACTTCCCATTGGCCACAACAGTAGTTGCTAAATCCACGATAACGGGGCTTTCCTCACCAGCTGGCACAGCAAAGCAGATGGGATTTGTGCCCAACATAGCGCTAAGAGAACCAGCCGGGGCAACCAAAGGACTGGCATTGGTCATTGCCAGACCGATCATGCCTTCTTCCAGTGCTAAATCCGTATGGGCTGAAGCAATCCCGAAATGCGATGAATTTTTAATGGCTACCCAACCACTTCCTACGTCCTTAGCCTTATCAATAGCTATTTTCATACCCTCCTGGGCTGATAGTAAGCCAAGGGATTGTTTAGCATCAAGGGTTGCGGTGGAAGGGGTTTGGTGAACCACTTCAGGCTCAGCACTAACTTGAATGACCCCTTCGTCAATCTGCCTTAAATACCCCTTTAGCCGCGCAGCGCCATGTGAATCAACACCTTTTAAGTCAGCTTTTACCAGGGTATCGACAGCTTTATTGACTTTGTCTTCCGGATAGCCAAGTTTGAAAAAAACTGCCTGCAGAAAACTTTTTAATTGCGCTTTAGAAATTTTGTTGGCGCTATTCGTCAATAAACAAGTTTTTTTTTAAACGATTCATTAAGTTGCAAAGGTAAGGTTGAATCGTCACTTACCACTATTGAGGCTATAAGAAGCTTTCAACAAGGTAAAGCCTTTTTATGACAAGTGTACTGTTCACCGGCTAATTGCTTTATTAAAGTCAGCTATGGCATTGGTACGACCAACCACATAAAGTATGTCACCCTCATAAATTTTCGTATCCCCGTGAAGGTCAAAATAATACTCATCACCTTGTTTGATACCCACTACATTAACTTTATAGTCTTCCCGGATTCGAGTATCTTTTAAAGGGGTATTGACGATCCCTTTTCTATTGTACTCTACTTTTAAAGCCACGATTTCCATTTCTGGTAAAGCCAGGTTATTTTTAGCAGGCTCCCCTCCGTAGGAAGGCATTTGCCTTAACATCTCATAACCATCTGAACGGATAGAACGGGTAAAAGCCTCTATTTCATCCATTGGGACGAGGTATTTAGTCAAAACGCGGGTAAATATCTCAATAGATGTCTCAAATTCCTCCGGGATCACTTCGTCAGCACCGGCATTCATAATAGGCTCGATATCCTGAACAAATCGCGTCCTGACTATTAAATAGGTGGTTTTATTCTGCTCGCGAAGGTTACTAATGATCATCCGCGTAGCCTCCGGGTCAGAAATAGCGATTACTGCCACACGCGCTTTTTGCACCATTAATTGCTCCAGCACATTGATGTGAACCCCATCCCCGTAGTAAATCGGTTCCCCTTTCTTTTTTTCTTTTTGCACCGTTTCCGCATTCAATTCAAGGACAACATAAGGGATATCGGCTTCTTTTGCGGCTTTAGCCACATTTCTACCATTAACGCCAAAACCTATGATGACAAGGTGGTCTTCAAGTTCTGTTTCATCCGGAATGGCTTCAGGGGTTTCTTCACCGGGCATTTGAAACTTTTTCATCAAACCACCAGTAAAAGGAGCTTTTAGAACGACATTGGTAATCTTTCCTCCAAACTTGATCACAAAAGGAGTTAAGCCCATCGTTAAAATGGAAATTGAAAGGAAATATTGGTAAGTATCATCAGCCAGCAACCCATATTCAATCCCGGACCTTGACAAAATAAAAGCAAACTCCCCTACTTGAAATAGGGATAGACCCACCAGAATGAAGGTCCTTGCCGGATAGCGTAGTAATAAGGCCGCCAGGGTAGCCAAGGCACCCTTCAAGAGAAAAACAATAAGGGTAAATAGTAGAATGATCAGGATATGATTTGCTAAAAATTTGATATCCAGCAACATACCGATCGATATGAAGAAAATGCTCGTAAAGATCTCCCGGAAAGGCAATATATTGGCTGTGGCCTGGTGGCTATAGTCTGATTCAGAAATGGCAAGCCCGGCCATGAAAGCTCCCAAAGACAAAGAAAGGCCCATAAAATTGGACAGCCACGCTACAGCAAAACAAATGACGACTACGGTTAAGATGAATAGCTCATTGCTTTTTGTTTTAGCAACCTGGTATAGAAGCTGAGGAACGATGGTCCTGGCAGTAATTAACACAAAAATAATAATACCGGCCCCTTTTAATAACAGGAATAAAACGGATTGAATAATGTTGTTGGACTCCCCGGCTAAAATGGGTGTAAAGAGCATCATGGGAACTACAATGATATCCTGGAAAATAAGAATAGCCAGAGCCATCTTACCATGCGGGCTATTGATCTCTCCTCGATCCTGAATAAGCTTAAGTACAATAGCAGTGCTACTGAGCGAAAATAAAAACCCCAGGAAAATGGCTTTGGGTACCGGGTAACCTAATTGACTGCTGATAATGGCCACAATAATGGTGGTAACGCCAACTTGTAAACCACCCCCAAATAAGACGGAATACCGTATTGCCAGGAGGCTTTTAAGGGAAAATTCGAGCCCTATTACAAAAAGCAACAGGATCACCCCTATCTCTGCCAGCATTTCTACTTCATGGGAAGCCTGAACCAGTGACAAGACTTGAGGCCCCGCTAATACACCGGTGAAAAGAAACCCTAAGATGTTTGGTAAATTGAGTTTACGAAAGCACAGAATGACCAAAACAGAAAGGCCAAGAATGATAACCAGGTCTCTGAGCAGTGGAATTTCCATACTAACAAAGCTAAACCAGAAACATGATTAAAAAAAGATCATGCTTATATCAATCACCTTTCTCAGGCATCTTTTCATGTTTCCGAAAGTAAGTCATTCCAATCCTGATTTTGTAATAAGGCATCTTCTCTTCCAAGTAATCGTAGATTGGTTTCAATTTGCGGGTTTCACCCGTCTTTTCAATGGCATCCTTAATGGTATCATAATCACTCTCCTCTAAAAAAGCCATTATAGGTATATTGTAATCCTGATCGTACAAATGAGCAAGGTGAGAATAAATGGTAACCGGGTTCAGCTTTCTTTCTCTGGCGATATCATCCACTGAATAACCCTTTTTGTAGAAATCATAGGTAATTAGGTAGGTACTTCCCTTAATCCGGTTACCTTGCTCTGTTTCAAATTTCATGAAGCTAACAATGGCATCCATGAAATTATCCCCGTATTGGTCAAGCTTTCTATCGCTAACACCAGAGATTGCTTTAAAAGCTTTTGGCGTGGTTGGTTGCTTAAGCACCATTTCCTGCAAGGTGGCATCATTGAACACCACATAAGGAGGAACGCCCTGCTGATCAGCTATTTGTTTCCTTAGCTTACGTAAGTGTTCAAATAAGCGATCATTCAATTGTTCAGTCTTGGACTTCAGCTCAGGCTGCGCTTTGCCCTGATTTTTGTCTTGGTCACGGTTCGTATTAACCAAATCCACTGTTTCCTTTTGGTATAGAACCCTTTTAGCTGCATCGGTTAATTTTAGCGCATTCCCCTCATCATAGGCTACTTCCAATAAGCCAATATGGATCATTTGCATTACATATTGCTGCCAATCCGCTGCAGACAAGTCATGACCAGCCCCGAAAGTTTTAATCTTATCATAACCATTTTGTAGGATATACGCTTTTCTGGCCCCTTTTAAAACATCTACTAATGTGGAGACCCCAACCGACTCATTTAACCGGGTAACGGCAGATAAAACCTTTTGGGTTATAACCGTACCATCAAAATATTCCGGTGGATTTTGGCAAACATCACAATTACCGCAAGGCTTTTTAAGCTCTTCACCAAAATAGCTTAACAGGATCTTCCTACGGCATATCCGGGCATCGGCAAATTCCTTCATACGCTCCAGCTTGGCTAATTGAACCTGCCCTTGTTCTGTTTCCGTATCAATAAAGCCCCTTAAAGTGGCAAGGTCCGCAAAGGAATTGAAAAGCAGCGCTTCGCTGTTTAATCCATCCCGACCGGCCCGGCCTATTTCCTGGTAATAACCTTCGAGGTTTTTAGGAAGGTTATAATGCACGATAAACCGTATATCAGGTTTATCAATACCCATTCCGAAAGCAATGGTGGCACAAACAATCGGCACATTGTCATTGATGAAATCTTCCTGGGTTTTTGCCCGGGTTTCGCGTTCTAAACCTGCATGGTAATAGGTTGCTTTAAAGCCACTATCATTGAGTTTTTTGGCTAATTGCTCCGTGTTTTTTCTTGAAAGACAATATATGATACCTGACTGACCAGGATACTTCCTGAGCAGCGGAAGTAAGCGCTGAAACTTCTTCTGTCCCGGCACTACATTCAATGCAATATTCGGCCTGTCAAAGGAATCAATGAAGACTTCCGGGTCTGTAAAATTTAACTGCCTGAGGATGTCTTTTCGGGTGGTTTTATCTGCTGTTGCGGTTAAAGCAATTTGAGGAACCTGAGGGAAATTTTCTCTTAGTACAGCCAATTTGGTGTATTCCGGCCGAAAATCATGACCCCATTGGGAAATGCAATGGGCTTCATCAATCGCAAAAAGGCTTATGGTCATCTTTTTCAATACGTACTGAAAACCTTCAGCCAAAAGCTTTTCCGGGGATACATAGAGCAAATTAAACTCCCCACTAATAGCCCGATTTTCAACTTTGGATTGCTGCTTTTCATCAAGTGTACTATTCAGGTAAGCGGCCTTCACACCGTTTGCATTGAGGGCTTCAACCTGGTCTTTCATAAGCGCAATCAACGGCGAGATCACTATGGCCACGCCATCTTTGACCAAAGCAGGCACCTGGTAGCATACTGATTTACCACCACCCGTAGGCATCAGAACCAGGCAATCCTGGTTATCCATTAAGGCTTGAATGATATCAGCCTGCATAGGCCGGAATTCATCAAAACCAAAATAATGCTTTAACGCTTTACGGGCCTTTGCAATAGTCAACTTAGGGGATGTTTTTTTGTATGGAAAAAACTAGTTTAATTGGGAAATTTAGGAATAAAGGCATTATTTTACCAAGTCAGTTGAGTTACCCTGATTATCACCCACTTTTAACTTGTAGTATCATTGATTTAGGTAAAAAAATCATGGCTGTGGGTTTCATACAGGGATTAGTGATAACCTAATGAAGCCAACTTGCCTAATGGTCACTAAGGAGTTTATTTTATCAAAATCCTCAATCCCATAATAAGAAGGAAAAGCCCGTGCTTGAGCACGAGCTTGACCCCTCCAATAAACCGCCTTTTAAAAATTACCCCTCAACGTGAGGTAAAAATTCCGACCTGGGGCAACGATACCCGAAGAGTAAGGACGATAACGCTTATCCAGGATATTTTCCACACCTGCATTGATACTTAACGTCTCACTGACTTGATAACCAGCCCGGAGGTTAAGGGTGTACCAACCAGGGGAATAGGGTTGCTGATCCTCATTCAATGCATAGATATGAAGTTTATCCTGTTCAGAAGGGGCTAAATTGGCATTATTGATCTCCCGGTTAACTTTCAGGAAACCATCCAATTGCCACCCACCCTTTTCATAGATTAAATGGGCAGCCCCAAACGGGGGTGACACATGACGGATAGGTGCTCCCTGATCCGTTTCCCCTTCAATATGCGTATATTTCAAACTTGTTCTCAGGTTGGGTGATAACGCTGCCCTTAAGCTAATACTCCCTCCATAGATATCTGCTCCTGAAGCATTTTGGACGGCCAGTGTTTGGCTCTTGGTTCCGTCATATTCAATTGAATCCCGGCCATTGAAGGTAAACGGCCGTCTGACCATTGAGTTGGTGACAAGGGTATAAAAGCCGGTCAGTTCCAGTCTTGCCTTATCATCAAATTTTTTAACAATGCTAAGATCGCCATTGTAGGTATATTCCGGGGAGAGGTTGTTGTTCGGAACAACGACACTACCGGGTTCAGAGTCAAACACTTTACCCACATCGTCAATATTAGGAGCACGGAAACCCGAAGAAGCGTTCAACTTAAACCGCCAGCCATCATTCGGTTTAAAGACTAAGCCGAGATTCCCGTTTAAAGCACCCGTCTGGAGGTCAATCTGATCAAAAGGCAGCGGATAAAAATCCTGGTTATCCCTGAGATCAGCATTTAGCACCACATGCGTATAACGGGCGCCCGCATTAACCGTCCACTGCTCGTTAAAGTCATGGACTAACCGGGCATAACCTGCATAAGTCTGGTAATCCGAAGCATCCGGGTAACGAGTAGCGGTAGGTCGGGTTTGGCCGGTCTCAACATTTTCCAAATCGGCCTCGGAACCCACTTGGTTGTATACGCCCTGTAAACCATAAAAAAGCCGTGTTTCATCCGAAAAAGCCTTTTTTAAATCCAAGTTAACCGTGTAAATATCCACCTTTTCTTCCCGGTGACGCAAAGCGACCTCCTGGTAACCCCTATCATGACGGCTCTCCTCATAGAATTGCTGAGCCAGTGTTAGCTTTGCTTCATCGTAGAAAGCGTTATCATTGGAATGATGGATTTTCAAATTGTTCATCATCCAAACCTGAGGTCCATAATACCAGGTTGCATTTTTAAAAGGCCCTGTTAATTGAGGACTTCGCTGAATAAGGCGGTCATAACGGGGAATATCTGAAGTCCGCGAATAGTGAAAGCCGTATTTGAAATCCCAATGCTCATTGGGCTGAAATTGAACTTTCTGCATGAGGAAGTATTCATTAAAACCGGAAGGCTTTTGGACATTGGGTTCATCATTGGCTACTGTCATATCTTGTCCATTGATACGTCTCACCAAACTATCCCGTTTATATTCTGGGCGGCCAATCGTCCCCATTGTTTGATCACCAAAATCCGAATAGCTAACACTGGTCAGGAAACCCCAATTTTCGGTGCCAAAATTTAGCTCCAGGTGCCCCGTATTCTCTTCATTAGCTGTTGCATAACGAGTCATGATACCACCATCAACACGGAGCTTATCCCCGGAGGCCAGGCGCGGCTCTTTAGTATGGAAAGCCATAACACCCCCTAACGCATCACTCCCATAAATGACGGATCCCGGTCCAAAAACAACCTCTGTCCTTTCAATGGTATTGGGGTCCAGGTTGATAACATTCTGGAGGTTACCACCACGGAAGATGGCATTGTTCATCCGCACACCATCAACCGTTAGTAAGACAGATTTTGTAGCAAATCCGCGGATCATGGGGCTACCGCCCCCTAATTGGCTTTTTTGTACAAAAACTTCGTTGGAAGCATCCAGCAAATCAGCCGATGTTTGAGGGTTATCAAATTGAATTTCCGGTTCAGTGATTGGTTCAACTTTATTGGCTACATCAGCCCTTTTCTGCTCCCATCGATTGCCTGAGATAACCACCTCTTCCAGGTTGGTGGTTTTTTTGGCTAAAACCACTTCAAAGTTGTTACGCGCAAGGTCTCCATAAGGAACAATTTTCTTAAAAAAGGATGAGTGCTTGAATAGCAAGGTATCATGCTTTTCAAAGCCCTCTAAGTTAGCTCTGCCTGCATTATTCGTATAACTTGACTCATCACCACTTTGATCTATTATATTAACATCCTTGATGCCCTTTTGGTTAGCTTTACTAAGCACTTGAACCTCTTGGCAATAAACCCCTGAAATGCTTAATAAAAAGCATATAATCATGCCACTTAGCTTTTTTAAGTGCATAATAGCTCCTTTTTAATTCGACATTAAGTTGTAGTTTATACTACCGTTAAGAATTAAAAAGAAGCCAGCGGAGGCGGTACTTCAGCCATTAAAGAGGTATGATAGTGCTGCCGCAAATAAGGCATGAAAAAAGCGTAACTTTCCGCTGGAGCAACCACGTTTAGCGGTGAATACAATTTAGCTTGCTGGATAATCAGCTTTACCCAGCTAACCATCCCCGAGCCCTGCTTTAAAGGCTGGTTTTGAGATGATATATTCCATTTCCCAATTTGTTTAGCCATCTCTTCCTCCGCTACGTCCCGCTTAACTTTATAACGAATTGAATCTTCTACCTCAGTGGATTCAACAATATCATATAGTTTCTCTTGATAGCGAAATTCCCGTTTCTCCAACCATTCCAAATTAATGGAATTGTTTTTGAGCTTATCCTTAGCAAATTTCAACACTTCAAGCTCATCTTCCTGATAGGCTTCTGCCTCTGTTTTATTAAGGTGCACCTGGTACTGATACTGGCTAAAAGCCCAATAAATCCCCCAATAGCCGCTCATATTGAGCAGTAGAAGGAAGCTTAGAAGGACACTAAAGCTTTTTAATAAGCGTTTGGTAAAAATTTCACCTTTAAGCATGGTTTAGCACCAATTGGCGGAGCAGTAGTTTTAAACCATTTTAAATGCAAATTTTCAGCCATTTAGGCGATTTATCAATGGTTAGGTTGAATAAAGTGTTATTCCGCTATTAAGGAAAATCAATTAGAAGCAATTTAGCCAATAGCAAATAAAAGTGAATGAAACAACCTTATTGTCTGTTTGGATGCTAAAATGTATATTTCACTCATTCCTTTGAAAAAAGATTAACCTTAAAAAATTAAGATCTACCATGTCATTAAAATCAACGTTTATTTCCCTTGGGGTTATTGCTGCCGTGGGCTTATTATGGTTGGGCATCCAGGGCAACTCAAATGTAGAAGCTTCTAGTGAGGAACAAGGCCTTAACAAAAAAGCCGATCAAGCAGAAGCCTCCAAAGACACAAAGGCAGAAAATGCTAAAAGTAAATCACCTAAAAAGGGTGTAAAATTTTTTGAAGGTTCTTGGGAAGAAGCAAAAACCGAGGCAGAGGATAAAGGCAAACCTATTTTTGTGGATGCTTATACCACTTGGTGTGGACCATGTAAAATGATGAACAAGCGTGTATTTCCAAGAAAAAGTGTAGGGAATTTTTACAATGATAAGTTTATCAATTTCAAATTTGACATGGAATCGAAAACAGGCCGTAAATTTAAAAGAGATTATCAGGTGAAAGGGTACCCCACCTTTTTATATTTCGACAAGGAAGGGAACGTAATACACCGCAAAATGGGTTTTATAGGCCCAAAACGCCTCATTAAACACGGAAAGAAGGCCCTGAATAAAAAAAATGATTCCTGAGCAAAGCGTTCAACTTCTTGCGGTCCCTATTCTAATTTGTCAATTTAAAGCCGGAAAAATTACTTTTTAGCGGATTTTCTTTTTTTGATATTAAGGTTTTTCTCAAGCCACTCATCATAAGGGATTAAGTCATCAGAACCTTTTTCTTTCTTCCGGTAGTTTCTGATGAACTTCCTTGCTTCAGAGTTTAAAGATTTGTGTTGGTTCAGGTTAAGTTTTGAATCAACCAAGGAAAGGAACAACTGAAAAAATGTTTTCTCCTTTTTGAAATCTGGTTTATTCAACTCATCATCAAATAGCTTCTGAAATTGCGCATTTTTATAATCCAAGACCTCTAAATTATTGGCCTCATAGCACATCATTAACTCCAGCAACTGGGTTTTCAACTTAAAACCAGTATCCAAGGATTTGAAGGTGGGATGGACGAAAAATTCATTGAGGGTATCCAGTGCTTTTTGAACCTGGTTTGTGTAATAGTATAAAATTGCCGGATTCAAAAGGGTAAGGACTGGATACTTATTGGCTTTGATGTCCGGTTCCTCATTTTTAATATAATTTACTAAGTCAAGACCTTTCAGAGGGTCTAAATTCATATAGTTTAGCAAAAGACCATTGTAATAAAGTACCAGGTATTTCTTGTAGAAAAACTTCTGGTATTTTTCCATTTCGATCGCTAATTGGTTAACAAAAGCCAATGACTTCTCATACTCACCCAACTTGTAATGGGCGTTGATCAAATAGGTTAACATCCGTAATTTCACTTCGTGGTTCTGCCTGCTGAACCACTGATTACCTTCAAACTTATCATAAGTCTGCTTTACATAGGTTGCTAAGTTTTTATAATCCTGGTTTTGGATCATGATACTACTTATGGCCTGGTAAAGCTTTAATTGGTTATTCTTATCTTTCAATAGGTCCTGATCTTTAGAAAATTCTTGAATTGTTTGCTCAAGCATTTTCATAACGCCTTTGGCACGTCTCCCCAAATTGTAAGACCGATTAATCCTGTGCTTAATCGTACCGATCAATTCATCCAGATCATCAAGTTTTTTCAGCTTTTGCTCATAAGATTTTTTAGCCTTTATATAGGGCTCTGGATTTATGACCATGTAATCTTGAGAAAGGTTTACGATTTGCCGGTATATCTGAATCAATGATTCATAGTCATTGATCTTCCTGGCTTGTTTATCCGCTTTATTCAAATACTGATAAGCCAAATCCAATAGTTGCCTTTGCATGAAATAATTGGCTAATTGCCTGAGCATCTGAACTCTTGATAATGGCTCTTTACCGGAATGGAGAAAAAACAGGCTTTTATTCACATCTTTATTCACTTTATTTTTGAGCCGGTAAAAAGCATTTTTATTGGATTGGCCGAATAACTCTTCAGCAAGGAAATCATCACTGTATTCCGGGTACTTACGGTAGTAGTCAAATAGCTTTATATCTTTACGGTCATGTTCTGCATGTGATCTGGCAGTGATAACCTTGTAATTTTTTACCTCCTCTTTATTCAAGCTCTGAATCAGGGTTTTTAGAATATTCATCATAAGCAACTGAGCGTGTAATGTTATAAAAAATCAACTTTTGTATTCAGAAAAAAATCCTTTTAGTTTGCCATTTGTAAAGGTAATCAAGTTGAACAAATTCACAATATGGTGCTACAAAGACTGCTTTTAACCGCTTTATTATTTGTTTTTTCAAGCTTGACGTTAAATGCTCAACAAATTTTGAGTATTGATTCGGATAGCCTGCAAAGCACTTACCAATTAGGCGATACAGACACGGTAACTTGTACCATAGAAAATGTCAGTTCATCTGATACCTTGTATGAACCTATTGATGTCCTTTATTTGAGCCAGCAAAAATCCAACGAGGGACTATTTGTAGATTCCTTTTCCAACATAATTCATCCCGGTGATATTAAAACGGTTCAGGCCATATTCAAAGCTACCGGTCAATTTGTTGATATTGGTCAAAATAAAATTGATTTATTCTCAAGGGGGCTTTTCTCCGGAGTCATACGCTCAGATAGCACTACTAAAACCATCACAATAAAAGATACCGTATCCCATCCTTTGGCAATTGATTTAAACCCTGATGATTCTGCGCAAACAATTCTTGAGGATACTTTAAGGATGGGCGCAATTGATACCTTCCTTTTCGGGATAACAAATAATGGGAATGCCCCTATTGACACGACAATAGACGTTCTGTATCAAGGGAAAAACGTGAACCAGGTTGGTACCATTAAAGATTCGGCCCAGATCAATTTAGCACCTAAGGACTCTGACACGATGTCCGGGACCTTTAATGCAAACAGTGCTTATGTACCGGGTGGTCCAAGTGGCGTAGCGATATGGCCTTCTTTTACAGCAGATCCCGGATCTTTAGCAGGAGATACTGTTACCCATAACATTTTTATTAAAGATACAACCAGTAGTATCCCCAACCAATACAAAGCCACCCCTAATGCGGTTGAAATTTATCCTAATCCCGCCGCTCAAGCCATTCAAGTTAATTCGAAAAATGGTAAATCCATTGAATATGTAAGAATTCGCACCCTGGGAGGAAAAACAATTAAAACTTACCAGGGCTCCACCAATACAATTCCCTTGAATAATTTGAAACAAGGTACATACCTTCTAAGGATTCAATTTGAAGATCATACAATGCTTTCCAAAAAAGTAATAAAAAGGCCTTGAGATTCATGTTGCTTTTGCTTTCGAAAAGGGCGGGCTACTTAGGTAGTTCGCCTTTTTCATTTTCAATAGCCTGATCTTCGTCCAGTTAGCCATAAATAAGGTTTAAAAAGTACTTAGATTACTGAAAAAGCATTACTAAATAGCCATCTATATTGTAGCTCTCCCACACGTTATTAATTTTATAAGAATAAGAGGTTACTAAAAACTTACTTAGACCCTATTCATACTGAAACCTTTTGACTGCTAATACAAGTCAATCAACAATGTTTAGAACGGTTCAATGGTTGATTTTTATCTGCTTATTAGTTCCTCCTCCGGGAAAAGGGCAGGAGCTGAAAAATGGTGACTTTGAAAATTGGCGCTCTGTTACCCATTATCAAAAACCGCAAAATTGGTTTACCAATAACAATACTTTCATAGACAATGATTTTCCCCCGCTTGTTAATAGATCTCCTGACGCAAAAAATGGAAATTATGCCTTAAAAGTAACTTCCAGTGCATCCATTCGAAGAACAGGAAGAGCTACTTTGTTTAATCCCTACACCAGCACTTTATTGGATTCCGGGATAACTTACCGGCAAAGACCTGATTCCATTACGGGTTATGCCAAGTATGATATCAAAGCAGGGGACACGGCAAGAATCAGATTGGCATTTCTTCAAAATGTGGCAAATGGCGGAAATAATCTTTTAGGTAGTGTTATTGTAAAGATTTATGGTAGCGCTGATAAGTATGAGTTTTTTAGCATTCCTATTAATTGGCGAACCCCCATCAACGAAAAACCTGATACTTTATCAGCTGTTATTGAAGCCAGCCAAAACGAGAATTATAACAATGAATTATTCGTAGATCAACTCAGATTTAAAAAAGGAAATTCCTTTTTGCCCTTGCCCAATGGTAATTTTGAGAACTGGGAACCGATAAATTCCAGCGAACCGAGCCATTGGCATTCACTTAACACTATGTCCTTAGCAACTTCCAGCAGAGTAATGAAAAAAACAAACAATGCTTATAAAGGGCAATATGCAGCTTTGGTGAAAAATATTTTAACTTACAGGGATTTTAAGATCGGTGTGGTTGAAAAGCAGAAAGAATTAAATCCACCCCATTCTTATCCCGATTCTGTCAAAGGGGTTTATCGGTATTCGCCAAAAGGAAAAGATTCTGCATGGATTGGTTACAGCCTTGTCGATTACATTAGGTCCATTGATTCAAGTGTAACCCTGATGGGTCAATTAAAAAAATTAGAGCCGACTGACCAATACAAACCTTTGCACCTCAACATCCCTTACACAGGCAACCAAAAGCCTGACTCCTTGTATATCCTTTTTTCATCTGGGCACATTAACTCCGACTACCCAGGAAATTTGGAGAGTAAGCTCTACATAGACGACTTGTCTATGTCATTCAAAGAAAATACAGCCATTGAGCAAACCCCTAATGAATCAATAAGTGTCTATCCAAATCCTGTTAAAAATCAGTTAAAAATTGAAGGATTAAAGCAAACAAGACAGTTTAGGCTATTCGATAGGCAAGGTGATTTGCTAAAAGGTGTTACCATAAAATGCGATAACAAATCAGGAGCCAGGCCTTATTGTATTGATTTAAGCCAGTTCAGTCCAGGCATTTATTTTTACCGAATAGGTGGAGTTAAGTCAGGTAAAGTAATCATCTCAAACAAAAAGTGGGAGTAAGAAAGATTTTAATTAATCCATCTCACTCCCATAATATACACTATTAGCCAATTAGTTGAGATTCATAACCCGTTTTGTTTGAACATTACCATTTTGAATCATTTGAATCAGGTAAACACCTCCCCTATTAGCACCAGCATCAAATGGCAATGAATAATGGCCTTGACTGGAATGATTGATAGAACGATCCATTACTATCTTACCTTTCGCATTGTGTATAAGGAACTGTACTTTACCCGGCTTATTCATTGTATAATCAATCCGGGTTGAACCCTCAAAAGGATTGGGATAAACGTCAAAATCTCTTTTGGTTTGCCTATTGCCGATGCCTGTTCCTTCACTTTCAATAGTGATGTCCTCACTAGTTTGGCTAGTGCATCCGTTAGTGGATTCAACCGTTAGGCTAACGGTATAATCTCCACTGCTACCGTATTCATGGGTAACATTTTTGCCGGTTTCGGTATTACCGTCCCCAAAATCCCACTGATAACTCTGGTAACTCGAATCCTTGGGGGCAAAACTAACCTCACCAGAACCTTGGACCTGCTTTGTAAAATCACTGTTGGGTTTAGGATTGATGTTGATGGTCTTGTTGGTAACATCCTTACAGCCTTCATTGGAAATAACTTCTAAAGTCACTGTGTATTGGCCTGGCGATTGATAAGTGGCAGAGGCATTCTGATCCGTACTTGAATCATTGTTCCCAAAATACCATTTACGTTGCAGTTTGTTTGGGTCACCTTGAAAACTTGTGGTGTCGGTAAAGTCAATAGGATTATTTACGCACTTGCCGTTGCGGGTAAAACCTGCCTGCGGTGTAGGGTTAACGGTAACCGTTTTGGTTGTGTCATGAGAGCATGCACCGTTATTGAAGGTTCCTTTAACTGTTACCTGATAAGTACCGGCCTTGTTAAATAGAGACTTAAGATTTTTGCCAGTCCCAAGGGTTTGATTGTTACCGTAAGTCCAATTAATGTTATCCACACCCGAAGAGCCTCTGTAACTGAAGCTCGTGGAATCTCCAACACATTCTGTGCTGGCCTTAAAATCAACCCTGGGCTTTCTTTTTACTTTGACATTGCGGGAAATGGTATCAAAACACTGCGTAGAAGTATCTCTCACGGTTAGCTTCACTCTATAATTCTTAGCATTGTTATAGTTGTGGGTCGGGTTTTCACCAGTTCCCATCGTACCATCTGCAAAATCCCAATTAAAAGTGAGATTTTTATCTTTACCAGCAAAAGTACTTTGCTCAGTGAAGTCTACATCAAGGTTGTTGCAGGAATTGCTAAACTTAAAATCAGCAGAGGGGTTAGGCTGAACGGCTGCTTCATTTTGTGCTGTATCCTTACACCCTTTAGCAGTGGTAGTTATTAATTGAACCATGAATTGCCCGGATGTATCATAAGTGTGCGTTGGACTGGCCAGCACTGACGTATCCATATCGCCAAAATCCCACCTGTAATCACTTATATTGCCTGAAGACTGATTGTTAAAATTGGATGACGTCCCTTGACAAACAGTATCTACCATAAAATTAGCTTCCGGGACATCATAGACTTCAATATTTTTAGTGAGGCTCTGACTGCAGCCAAGTTGGTCTTCAACTGTTAAGGTAGCAGTGTATTGTCCAGAATCAGAGAATAAGTGACTCACATTTTGACTGGAATACTGGGCGCCATCACTTAAAGCCCAATTGTAACCAAGGGTACTATCAGTTCCGGTAAACTTGGTGGAATTCTTTAACACTACCGAATCCCCATCGCATACGTTCTTGACACTAAAATCCGCCATCAGGTCCGGGCTTGTCTTAATAAACCGCTTTCCTTTAGGGTTACAACCAGCGCTACTAAGGGTCACTTTTAAATTGAATTGTTTATTATTCATGGCAGAATCAATAACAATCCTTAGCCGGCCATTTTGATTATTAGTAGGTTTAATAAAGGTAGTATCAGCGGGGTCAAGGCCATTTAAACCAAAGCTTTGAGACTTGACGGTCCATTTGTTACCATAGTCAGCGTTGGTTAGCCCTTTAGGCGGTAAAATCTCGTAAGTGAGCGTATCGCCAACGCAACCTATATCCCTTGAATTTTTTGTTCCGGCGCTATCTACGCCATCAAAAGGAGATCCCGGTTTTAAAATTTGCTTATTTAAGTTACTAATTTCAACAACAACAGGAACCCGGTTACTAGTACAACCATCAGGTTGTGGTTCCCAATCATTGAGGTTCAAGCCAGGATTTTTCACTCCAGCACTCAAACTGCCACATGTAAAGTCTGTGGAATCATTATTATCACTTTTGCCTACCCTTAATAAATTATTGTTTGGACAAGAGGCAGGTCCAGCGCCATTCCAATTGTCATCAATGGTTATGTTGAAGCCATTAATCGTCACATTCATAGCGTTAATTTCAGATGCAGACCAGCCCCATGCAACAAAATCCACTATTTTTCCTTTATCGTCTATGATCATAACCCAACCTGCATCACCTCTTACCCATGCGATGTTTGAGCCCCAATTGTTATCATTACGGGTTTGTACTGCTTTTCCCGGTATATTTCCAAGGCTCCAGGTGGGACCTAACACATCATTAATATCGTTATCATCATCCCCTATGGCAACGGTCCAACCATTAGCATCAATACTGGAATCCGAAATATTCTGTATCTCAACGGAATCAGTAGTACCCATATTCACTTCTGTGATCTTTAATTGAGGAGGAATTTTAGAGGCTGCGGCATAAAAAGTGTCCTGGCTATTAATGGTACCAGTAGTGAATGAGTCTTTCGTAGATGTTAGTGGACCCCCTATAGCAGAATCATACCATACGGAAGACAAAGAATCAGGCGTTTGACTTACTAGCAGGGCAGAATTACCGGCGCAGACCGTATCACCGGTAGCCGTTGGCGAAGGAGGTGACTTCAGATTGGTTTGCGTTCCCTTTACACTATCGTTGGATGTTGATTTGTCTTTCGACCAATTGGTCCAGGCTTGAACGGTATATTGCTTACCATTTGTACTCAAATCCATCTTATTACTAAAACTATATTGAATGGTATCGCCCGGCTTGAATTGACTACTGATTGTCAACGTTTCACTAACCACAGCTTTATTGTCCACCTGATAACCAACAGTAACATTAGTACCGGATTTAATCGTATCCAAGCCTTTATTCTCAACAATACCTGTAAGGGTTTCATTTGATGAAAGGTTACAGGCATCTTCAAGTTGCAGAGATTTCATTTGCAGGTCTTTGTTTTCAATAACCTTAAAATCATCAATAAGGATGTCATTGTAATAGGCTGTACTTGCGGTTGCCCTTACTATGAACCGCACCCTTACAGGACCGGATATAGAGTAATTACCAAAATCGATTGTTTTTTTAAGCCATGAAGGGTCATCGCTTCGGTGAACTATAACACTGTCATGCCACATTGAGCCGTCATAAAAGTCGACTTGCAGGGTATTGTTATCACCCGGGTTATCGGTGTTATTACTAAAAAGGTAAAATTCAACACCGCGATTTCCGCTTGATGAACCCGTATCTATTTTCACTGACTCAAGCACAGCGGTATCACCGCCACTATTCGTTGAACCATCAACCCAGGCATAATTGCCGCCATTACCGGTATGATCGCCAGCTGAGGCGGCTCCATAAGCAGCCCCCGTACTATATTCCCATGTTTCATCACCAAAAGTGGACCAGCAATTTGGTGTTGATGAACCATCAAAAGTTTGGGCGTATGGAAAGAGGAAAATACCACATTTTGTCTTAAAACTTTCGGGGCCTTTTTCTAAACTGCTGTCAGAGGGAGAGCATATTTCCTTGACGTAAAAGTCATAGTTAGTCGCATTACTTAAACCAGTAATTGTACCAAAAGTATCATTGACCACCTTTGTCTTGCCATTTCCATAATTAAAACCACTTTTACCATATTCAATAATCCACTTATTGTTACCGCTGTTTTGAGATGTCCAATGCACTTGAGCAGAATCAGCAAATATGCTGTCGACCACCAGGTTTTTGGGCCTTTGGCAACTTGGTATTGCCTCGTAGTTAAAGTCGTCCACAAGGATTTCGCAGGCACCATCCCCATGCATCAGGGCAACATGGTCATCATTACCACTAATGATATTCATGTCATCCAGGTTAACAATGAATTCCTTGAAAGTAGTGGTTGATAATTGACTGTTTTTAATCGTATCATAAGGTTTATAGGTACTGGAATTGCTAGAGTCACTCATGACACCAATAAGCAACTCCTCATCTGAGCCACATTCAAGAAAGGCTTCAAACCGGATTCGGTTATTACCATTGGAGAGATCTGAAAGACCAGGAGATATCAGCATGGCAGTATCTCCAGTTGTAATGTCTCCATCGTTAAATTCTACTACATTGGGAGAAGAAGGTGGGGTAAAACCTCCGGTTACATTATTATTAGATTGGTCAGCTGTTAAGAGATCATTTCCTGATATATCAATTTCGCTCCAACAGCTTGGTAACGCCGGAACAGTCACACCATCAAAGCTATCCTTAAAAGGGGCATTTGAGGGGCATTGGGCCTTCGTTAAAATACCATTGCCCAACAATACAAATAGGCTTAAAGCTAATAGCTGTCCAATTCTCTTTATTCCATAAATTATCATGTTATTACTAATTTTATTCTATTCATAAAAACTGGTCTTAATTTATCAATGCTTACTTTATCGAAAAATTGTTAGTTTTTTCAAACTAATTCAAACTACTTAAAAAAATTTAAATAACCATTCAAAGATAAAAAATTTACTAGCCTGAAAGTAACTTAATTGCTTTTTTTGGAAAGTGATTTGAGTAAATTAATAAAGAAGTTGAGTTACAGGAGTCGTAAATAAAAACTGGTTCTACCACGAATTTTGTGGGTAAAAAAACCAAATTCTTCAGTTTTAGTGTTTAGGTAATAATGATTTGTCTAAAATACCGTTGATATGACGGCTCTGTGTGTCACTTTCTTTTAGAAAGAAAGTGACCAAAGAAATCGGGGCAGGGATATTTTTTCGGCCAAAACTACGACTAAGCCATTAGCCCTGTCGCATCTCAAATGAAGTTCCTCAATTATTTTACGCTTGGTAATTTATTGGAATTGTTTTGGGCTTACTAGACTCATGGTTATTTTACACGGAAACTTCCGTGACCTGCTACCCAATAGCCTACGCGTCAATGGCTAAGTCTTGTTTGGCAGCGAAAAAATCTCCAATGCCCCACTTGAAAGGGCGGAGCTTTATTCCACAAAAAATGTGGTAGAATGTAAATCTTAATAACCTTTAGCTTCAGCCCATCAATAAGGCATGGGTGGTATTATTGCTTCATGATCAACCTATGAAATTGCAAAAAGCTAATGAAAAATTCAATCAAACATTAAAGCCAAGAGGTTACTTAAGTAAAGCCATATCAATTATTGCCACCTTAATAGCTACTTTCCCATTTATAACAACGGCTAGTTACCAAAATCCATACGCAATGCTTCAGGAACTTTGCTACTCAACTTTACTGGCCGTCTTATTAAATTTTAATTCCCTGGCTTTTTCACCTAAATGATCAAAAAACATGATTTTTTTAGCTTCCTCCGGTGCAACAAAGGAGTGGCTGTTTTGAGATAAGTAGCCAGAACCTCGGTGTCTTTCAATTTTTCTTTTCTGGTCATCGGGCAAAATTATTTCAGCCCACTGCTCTTCTGACTTAAAAGTTAAAAGCTTTTTCGTTTGCTTAGCGGCTTCTGTATATTCATAGGCTGTCAAGGCATCATCGTTATTAGAAGCCAAATAAATATACTGATCACCAGCTTTTATTTTAGCCAAAGCTTTTGCATTCTTGTCAACAAAAAACCCGCTTTCTCTGGTTGGCACTGGATCAAAATTCCCTTTTCCATCACCTCTTAATAAAAGCCCTGTTCCGGCATCCTGCCTTCCCAAATATGGCAGATTACCATGAATATTGCCGATTTTTAAAATATCCAAGTAGCTGTCATTATTAAAATCCTTGACAACTATGCCATTTGTAGGTGCAAACTGAGCTCTTTTTGGAAGGGGTTTGACAACAAAAGCTCCATTGCCCTTATTTTCTATAAAGCTTGTTCGGAATTCGGTTACCTGCTTAACCTGTGTACCTTGCCACTCAGTATCCGTGAATAAATCTCTGATTTGTGAGGATGCATATTTGCTAGTTTCTTCAAACCTCTTCCGCATTATATTCATTTGATCCTTTATATGACGGTGTCTGTGTATCGGATATTCTTTCCCATTAATGTAATAGCAGAAGATGGCATCAAGGTCATTGTTGTTATCAAAATCATTGTAATAAATGGAACCCGGTTCTTGATTTGAGACCTTGATCCTGGTATTTAGCCCCTCATTGCCAGCAATGAAATCCATATCCCCATCATTATCAAAATCCCCGGACTGCAGACTATTCCACCATCCTTTACTTTTAGCCAGGCCAGTACGTTGGGTAATATTCTTAAGCTTTCCGTCCTGATTTTTAAATATAGTAATAGGCATGTATTCACCGCCAATAATAAGGTCATAATGAGCATCATTGTTATAATCTGACCAGATAGCTGTGGTAACCATCCCAATTCTTTTAAGACCGGGGGCTTTTTCCTTGGTAACGTCTTTAAAATGACCGTCTTGGTTTTCTAATAAATAACTCTGCGGTGCTTTTGGGTATTTGTTGGGAAGGGTCCTTCCACCAACAAAGATATCCTGATCACCATCCTGATCATAATCATTAGCAGTTACCGGACCAGTGCTGTGGGTAATACTAGGTAACTGATCAGTAGCCGTTTTAAAGCTGCCACTTCCTTTATTAATGTAAAGCCTGTCTTGGTAAATGGCATTCCCTGCTTCATACTTATTACCCCCGCTAGCCACATACAGGTCTTTATGACCATCGTTATTCGCGTCAAATAATAAACAACCTACATCTTCTTTATCAGCATCTTTTTTCCATGGTTGGTCAGGAGCTGCCCGGAATTTGTGATTACTAGTTTGCAGAAATAGTTTTCCACTTTGACCGTGAGCCCCGCCAACAAAAAAGTCCTCCAGATCATCTCCATTTACATCCCCAACCGCAATACCTGGCCCTTCATTGGACATTTGATATAGAAGTAAAGGATCCCGCTTATAGTCTATAAATTCATTTTCAGCGTGTTTGAAATCTATATTGTATGATTCCGTTATTGCTTTGAAAGACTTTGAGTCGTTTTTTTCAGAACTCTTGTCGATTGTTTGCTTAGCATCTTTGTAATGTATTGTTAAAGTTTGATCCGTCTCAACATTTTTCCTTACGGATTTTTTACCGTTCGGCCATAAAGCAACAACACTATCCACGGTTTTCGCAGAGCCTACCCCAAAATGCAGTTCCCTGCCAACACTCGATAAGTACCCTCGAACGGGGGAAAAATGCCGAAGTTGTTGCACCGTGTCATGAAATAGCTTTACATGCGTACCATACTTAGTCACCTCCCCTATTTCTTGATTCCGGAGATCGATACTTAAGTAGTGGTTTTTCGTCAATTTATTGGCTTTATTTTCGAAAATCTGAGCAGTATCTGCAATATTATTGACAAGTAGATCCAAATCGCCGTCATTATCCAGATCAGTGTAGGCTGCTCCATTAGAAAAAGTTTTATTTTGAATACCCCAGTCTGTGGTTTTATCTGAAAAAGTAAAGTTTCCTTCGTTTTTAAACAAGTAGTTTTTTAAATCACCAGATTTCAGGAATTCAGTAGCCAATTTATAAGTAAGAATTTCCTCAAATGAATCCCTTTGCTGTTTATTGTCAGGTTTGGGAAAAGTAGCCGAGAATGAATCAATTTTATCCCTTAATAAATCTTTACTGGTAACGTCTTTACGTATGCCATTCGCAACAAAAATATCTTTCAAGCCGTCATTATTAAAATCAGCAAAAAGTGTAGCCCAACTCCAATCCGTTGTAGCCACGCCAGCCAGATCAGCTATCTCCGCAAAATGACCGTTACCTAAATTTAATTGTAAGCTATTCCTTACCATCTGGTAATGATGACCTCTTTCTTTCCTCCTATGGTAGGCATCAAAATCCGGCGGATTTGTTAAAGTTTTTTTCCGTTTATTCTTCTCAGCTTTCATGTCTACAGTAAAAGCATCCAGTAAACCATCATTGTTAAAATCTGCTACGTCATTACCCATGGCAAATAAGCTGTTATGTTTGAAACGAGCTGCATTTTGCTCCTCAAAAGTTCCGTCACCCTGGTTGATATAAAGAAAATCTTCTACTACAAAGTCATTGGTTATTAATAAATCTGGCCATGAATCATGGTTAATATCAGCAACGGTGACCCCCAAGCCAAAAGCATTATTTTTAATGCCTGCTTCCAAACCAACCTCTTTAAATTCTCCGTTACCAGTATTCTTATAGAGCTTATCCCTGAAAGTGTCATTGGTTTTATCAATGCCATCCCTTGACCGGAGTGTATTGGGATTGGCAAAATCATTTGGATAGTTAAGCAAATACATATCAGGGTCCCCGTCTTTATTGTAATCAAAAAACGCCGCCTGACTACTTAATGCCAAATCATCCACACCGTATTCCTCAGCCTTTTCAGTAAAGGTTAAATCCCCATTATTGATAAATAACAAATTTCGGCGAAATTCCACTTCACTGTGCATTGCCCGGCAAACATAGATATCCTGGTAACCATCGCCATTCACATCAGCGATAGCTACCCCTGTACTCCAGCAGTTCTTGATATCATCATGAATGCCGGCAGATTCTGAAATGTTTTTGAATTCCATATTTCCCTTGTTAAGGTACAGCTGGTTACGCTTTGTGTTTCCTGCATAAAACAAATCAGGCAGGCCATCTTTGTTAAAATCAGCAACCCCAAGCCCAGAACCGTTAAAGATATACTGATAATTGAATGCGTGAAAATCTTTGGTTGACTTAACGGGGTTGGTAAACTTGACACCTGATTCAGATGGTGACACTTCTTCAAGGAGATTAGGCTTATCATTTTCTTTTTCCTGCGTATTTTTATCATTGTCAGCAGATGTGGAAGAAGATTGGCAACCCCAAAAAAACACTGAACCGAATAAAATAGACAAGAAAGCTTGTTTAGTAAAAGTATTCATAAGCCTATTGTTTAGTAGCAAGGCCGCTCTTGCCATTGCGCATTTTGATCTTTTTTAATACATACTTGCCGATATTATACCCCTGCACCGTACCACTTTTCGCAGCCATAGGATAGTGAATACCACCGTATAAACGACTCTTGGCCGCCTCTGAAGCTGCTGAATCAAATGATTGAAATTTCCGGGTGGGTAGACCGTAGGGTATTTCCGTGGAATCAACGTAGGTATAATTGTCCCCAAATATTGTTGATAAAACTGAAGCAGAGGCAGCTGAAACCTCACTATGGGCACTGGGATATTCAGGGAAAGCCGGAGTTTGCAGAACAGTACCCCATGATGGATCTATGTATTCCCGTATATAAGTAATTGGTCTAATAAGGTTATAATGGTATTTTGAATCCCAGCTACTAAGGAAAGACTCATAAAGGGCTATAGAAACCTTGGCCATTGCATGAGTAGATGCCATTAAATTCATATCCTCAACCTGGCAAAGGTCAGAGGTTAACATTAACCAATGCCCACCCGGTGACATGTTTTTTTCATGTATCATTTGATGACCCCTGTGATCGATCTCATCAGGAAGGCAATTCCAAAACTTAGCGATCAAAACCTTTTCATCATCATTTTTTATGGCATTGTTATTAGCATTATAAACGACTTTAGCTTGTCTATAGAATTCCGAACCTTTAGCGGTATCAAATTCAACAGGAGGTTTGGTTAAAAACTGGGAAGAGGAGTCCATTACTAAAGGACGCAAATGAGACCAATTAGGCTCTACAGGCTGGCGGTAAACAGGCGGGGTTGCCTTCCAGGAACCCGGCGTATCAGAAAAATGATAGCCAGTCATGTTACGAGTTTCCCTATAACCATCTTCTTTACTCCATTGGATAATACTTTCGCTTATAGCCTGACCAAAGGCAATTGAGCGCTTATAGACAGACTCAGGCAGTTGACTTTTAATTTTTTGTGCATGGCGCTTTCGGGCCTTTTCAATATCCTTTCTGGAATCTACGTATGTTATAGCAGTCTTATGAAAGGCTTCTATGGCAGCTAATTCCCAATGATATTGCTTTGAAGTATCAGGTGATGGTAGTGATGTAAGGCCATTTAATTGTCCAACAAGTGATCGATATTTATCCGATTTGTGCACAATAGCTTCGTATGCTGCTATGTTAGGGTATACAAAAATTCGGCTTGCTACCGGAGGGGAGAAGATATCTTTAACAACTACCTTATTCAGTAATTTATTACTGCGATGATAGCGCTCAGCTTCAAATTTGTCAGGCGCTTCGTAGTTTTGCTGGCAACCAGCTACAGAAATGGCTGTGAAAAGGGTACTGACTAAAAAAATTTTTAAATTCATGCTCCCTTTCCTTTTACCATTCAAATATAAAAAACAATTTTACAAAAGCTTTTAATTTAAAAAAGGCCTTATGGCCATAAAAATTAATGAAAAAAGTGGCATCATAATTCCATCTTAGTCACGAACTTTTCAAGGAAAAATGCTATTCCAATAAGTAAAATCCGAAAATTATGCTTAAAACCTCAACAGCTGTTGTTTACATAATAATGCTTTTCTTCATCGGTTGTTCAGAGACAGGGAGCAATGAAGCCACCCAAAATTCAGATGAAACAACCCATGAAAAGCATGCCGATGAGAAGGATTACCGGTATGAAAGTACCGTAAAAATGGCCGAAACATTGGACTCTATTACACGTCACGCAAAACCTAAAGAATACTATTTTTTAAATTATGAGAGAGCGAAAATGTTTGATAGCTTAATAGGTAAGACAACCAATAGGGAAAGAAAATTCAATTTACGCTATAAGCGAGATTTGGAATATTTAAACGCAGGTTACACAGAAAAAGCTATTGACAATATTCAGAAAAGCATTGATCGTTTATCCGGGATTGATAGGAATGCTATACCCGAAAAAGTCTGGAAGCTACTTTACAAAAACTTAGGGGTCGGTTATTTGAGATTAGGCGAGCAGCAGAACTGTATCAGAAATCACTCGCCCCAATCTTGCATTATACCTATTCAAAATGGAGGGATTCATGATATCAAAAAGGGGTCCCGTAAAGCCATACAAACTTTGGAAAAACAACTAAACCTATTCCCCAATGATTATGAAACAAAGTGGCTTTTAAACGTGGCTTATATGACGCTTAATAAATATCCCGACAGTGTCCCCGAAGAACATTTAATACCCGAAAAAAACCTTCATGGAAAATCAGATTTCCCGAATTTTAGAAACATAGCAACAGCTACCGGTGTAGCAAAAAGAGGTCTAGCAGGTGGTGCCATATTAGAAGACTTTAACAATGATGGGAATTTGGATATCATTGCCTCCTCCTATGGTTTAAATGATCAATTGAAATATTTCCAAAATACTGGTAAAGGAGACTTTAAGGACGTCACAAAGCAAGCAGGACTGTTAGGTATTGATGGTGGATTAAATGTAGTCCAGGCCGACTACAACAATGATGGCTGGATGGATTTCCTGGTTTTAAGGGGTGCTTGGTTTGCTGAAGCTGGAACTCATCCCAATTCGCTTCTAAAAAATATGGGGAATGGTAAATTCAAAGATGTTACCAAGGAAGCAGGCCTATATAGTTTTCATCCAACCCAGACTGCTAGCTGGGGTGATTTTAATAATGATGGCCACCTTGACCTATTCATTGGCAATGAATCAACATTTTCTAGCCCTTATGAAAAGGAAAGATTTGAAAAAAAGGCAAAACTTGATGCAAGGCCATGCGAACTATACTTAAATAAAGGGGATGGAACTTTTACCAATATTGCTGATTCTGTTGGCCTTGACATTAAAGGATTTGTTAAGGGTGTTAAATGGGGGGATATCAACAATGATGCTTACCCGGATCTATATATTTCCCAGTACAACCAACCTAATCGCTTATTTTTAAATAAAGGAGGTGATAAACCTGAAGATTGGCAGTTTAAAGACATAACAGAATCAGCTGGGGTTAGTGAGCCAAAGAAAAGTTTCCCGGTTTGGTTTTGGGATTACAATAACGATGGTTACCAAGATATCTTCGTCTCAGGTTATAGCTCAAGCACAAAAGATTACAAATCGCCAGGGGCTATTCAAACTGCTGAGTACTTGAATAAAGACATTGAAAAAGGATTTCCGAGGCTTTATAAAAACAATGGCGATAATACATTCACTGATGTTACTAAAGCCATGAACCTCAACAAATATTTGCTATCAATGGGTGCAAATTTTGGGGATATCAATAATGACGGATATCCGGATTTTTATGTAGGAACCGGATTACCATCATTAAGGAGCATTATCCCAAACAGGATGTTCCTTAACCGTAAGGGGGAGCATTTCAATGAAATTACCATGGAGGGAAGATTTGGTCACATTCAAAAGGGCCATGGAATAGGTTTCGGGGATTTAGATAATGATGGCGACCAAGATATTTATTCTGTTTTCGGTGGTGCATTTGAAGGAGATCTATTCCAAAATGTCCTTTATGAAAACCCAGGTTTCAATAATTCATACGTAGTGATTAACCTCAATGGAAAAAAATCCAACCTCAATGGCAGGGGAGCCATGATAAAGGTAGTGACGGAACAAAAAGACGGTACAGAGGCCGAATTGTATAAATGGGTATCTACCGGTGGGAGCTTTGGGGCAAACCCAATTAATACTGAAATGGGCCTTGGTAAAGCAAAAAAAATCAAACGAATAACGATTCATTGGCCTAATAAAGAGGGTTCCCATCAGACAATTAACGACTTACCTGTAAATAAAACGATAACCATTACCGAAGGGGAACAGGAAGTTAAGATAGTAAAAAAACCAGAAATCGATTTTGAAAAAAAGAACGGTAAGGGGCATTCCCATCACCCCTAATTAATTAAATGATAGTCGGCTTAAATACCGTAAAACTTAAAATGGTCCAATCAACCAAAACAGCCATCTATAGGCATAACTTTCAATTTAAGGAGGAACATTAATTTACTAAAGATTTAAACCAAAACGCCTGGTCTAATAAAGAATATTGAAAAACTCAAAAAATTAAAATTCGGTGTAATGGCAAAAAAAAAGGGTGAGGAAAATAATCCTCACCCTTTTAAAATTTTCGAGATGTGAAAGATTTAATTGTTGACTTGAATTAACCTTTCATTATAAACCTCGTCATCCATTGAAATTTGGAAAATGTAAACATTACCGGCATTAACCTCATCCTTTGGATTAAATTCATAGTCATGATTACCTGCTGAAAGGTTATTAAAGGATTGCTCCTCTACAACTTTCCCTTGAGCATTCATCACCCTGATGGTAGCCGGACCAGCATTTTCTACTGAATAATTAATAGTTGCAGCATCCTGGAACGGGTTTGGCGAAACGTTGATACCATTACTGGAATTACCATCTGAAGCAATACCGGTACTGCTTACTTCATAAGCTTTGGTTTGAGATGATGAGCACCGGTCTTCATTCATTGTTATCAAGGTAACATCATAAGTACCATTGGTATCAAAAGTGTGCTCAAGAGAAGGCCCTTGAAAAACCTGGTCCATACCTTCCATTTGCCATTTGTAGTTAAAATGGTTTTTGTTTGAAGCTTCAAAACTACGTGAGCCAGGTCCTACCACTGATGAAGTGAAATCACTCTCAGGCACGTCATTAATAATTTTTTGCTTATTAAGTGTGACATCGCAATTTTCATCAGTAGTTACCTTTAATTCAACATTGGTAATTCCAACATTTTCTGATGTAAAAGCAGGATTCTCAGCATTTTTAGTACCTACCTGAGTTATATCCCAGGTGTAACTTAGATTAGACCGATCACCACTGAATTCAGTCATGTTTTTAAGTCTAATAGAATCTCCTTTACAAGCAGGCCCTGATTTTTTGAAATCAAAAGCAGCCTCAGGTGATGGATTCACTGATACTTGCTTAGTAACCGATTCCTCACATTGTCCTTGAAAATACTCAATATTCAGCTTTACATCATAATCACCAGCATTTGCATAAGTATGATTGGGATTTGTTTCAGCGGATTTACTGGATTCATCGCCAAAATCCCATTCATAAGAATTAGCTGCTGCACCACCTTGGAATTTGAAATCCACTGGCTGACCTTCACAAGGGCTGTTAAAACTAAAATCGGCTTCAGGAAGTTTCTTAACATCCACACTCTTGGTGACCATGTTATTACAGCCAGTAACCGCATCAGTGGTTTTCAAGGACACGTTATAAGATTGACCGCCATTGGCAAATGTATGAGTTGGGTCTTCCTTGGAAGATGAATTGTTGCCATCAAACTGCCAGTCGTAATTGAGGTTGTTATTATTTCCCATGAAAGAGGCCTCACCATCGAACTTAACTTCTTTGGATTTACAGGTATTCATAGCGTTTATTTCAGGATAAGGCAAGGAATGAATGTTTACTTGCTTTGTTAGGGTGTTCTCACAACCTTTACCAGAGGTAGCGGCCAATTTTACATCATATTGCCCGAAAGTATCGTAACTATGAGTGGGATTTTTAACACTCTCGAAGGATCCATCACCAAATTGCCACTGATAACTAAGATTACCGGAAGGTATTGTGGTTTGATTGTTAATGGTAACCACATCCCCTTGGCATGTATCGTTTAAAGAAAACTGTACATTGGGATTGGCATTACTAACAATGTTATTCTTAGTAACCGAATCCATACAACCTCCGGGAGACTTAACAACCATTTTTACGGCGTTATTGTTACTGGCATTTTTAAATTGATAATTGGGCTCTTTCCCCTTAACAACATTGCCATTGAATTCCCAGGTGTAATCCAATGAACCAAAGCCGGGATATATTGTACTATCTTCAACCGGTACTTCTTCACCTGTGCATATGTTTTTACCCACATTAAAGTGAGCGGTTGGTTCCGCATTTACTTTAATCGGCAATACCTTACTTACCTCACAACCGAAATCACTGGTAGCGGTTAATTTAACATTGTAAGTTCCAGCACTTTGAGGGAAGGTATGAGTGGGATTTTCTTTTGTACTGGTATTACCCCCACCGAAATCCCATTTATAATTAAGGGTTCCATTTCCTGTGAAAGTGGAATTATTATTGAATTTTACGCTTTTGGTCGCACAAACAGATGTATCAGCAGTAAATTTCGTTTCTGGTGAAGGTTTTGACTGGAGAATAACGGTATCTGTTTTTGAAGCACATCCCGCGGAATTAACAGCCCTTACATAAAACGAATCTTTCTCACCCACTGAAGGGGGTGGGGCTTTGTAGACCTCTGTTTTCTCATCAGGCTTTCCGCCTACATTAGAAGCATCTTTATACCATTCATAAATAGCAGCATCGGGATTGGTTTTTTGATCGGAAAGCTGAAATGAAATGCCCTCACATGCGGTACCATCCGGAACATTCGGTTTAACAGGATCATTGTTTGTAATTTCAATTTTGTAGTCTTGGGCCTCACCGTCAGCATAAGAGCGAGCCATAGAGCAACTACTTGGTTTCCCATATTCACTTGCAATAACTCGTAAGCGTGTTACGCCACCCTTAGCGTCACACGGAATGGTTAAATTAAAGTTAAACGTTGGAGCGCCACTACTACTTTCGCCCTCCGAATAAAGCATCTCGCTGCTTTCAAAAGAACCATTACGGTTTAAATCAACCCAAACACCTAAGGCAGATTCATCTCCCCCAGCCATCTCAACAGTGCCGGAAATGGTTTCTCCATTTGTTACTTGAATAGGGCCTAAGTTATTGAAATATGTTACATCACCATTATTTGGGCAATTTGTGTTGTTTGAAAAATTGTTCCCAAATTCTACTTTATCAATCTTGAGACCATAAGTGTTACCCCAGAATGAATAAGTATTACAATCGTCATCAACATTGCAATAAGGGGAGGGGTTACTAGTACTCCCACTGACATTGAATGAAAATGCCATAAACCCAAACAGGAGAAGCAATATGCCAGAAGCTTTGGCAAAGCTACCTGTTATTCTGAACTTTTCTTTGTAGTTTTTAAATGCCATAATAACACGTTTTTAGATTTTCATAATAATATCGATTAACTAACTGATGCTCCATAAAGAGAAATTAGGCAGAGAGGTAAATTTTAACTTACCTCCCTGACCAAATTATCGGTTAAATTTAATTAATAACAATTGATTTTGTCAACATGTTCTCACCTGTTTGAACTTTGATTTGGTAAACCCCCTTACTTTCTCCGGTTAGATCAACGTTAAATGTACCACCTTCACTGGATTGACGGTCGGTAATCTCCCTGACAACTTTTCCTTTACTATTGATAATGCTTGCTTTATAAGCTTTCGCCTCATTAAGCATCACTTCAAGGTTAAATTTGCCATCTGAAGGGTTCGGATAAACATTGACGCCCAGGTTGCCTCCATTATCCTGAACACTTGATAGCTGCCGGATTTTAATGGTACGTGTTTTAACGGCTGACTTATTACCTGAAGGATCCGTTACTTGATACTTCTTTTCATAAAAGCCACCCGGAAATTGATTATTGACATAATCCGTGTAATAAGTCCCTGAGGTATCAATTGTCAGTTCATTGTCTGAATAGTAATTATCATTGATATCAAAGGTTTTACCTTTCACCTCATTGAATTTCGAGTAACGATCTATGTTAGCTGCTTCGGATCCAATCAACGTTATCGTAGGAGATGTGCGATCCACAACTTTGACAGCTATGTAAACCGTGTTGGTGTTATTGGAACCATCCGTGTATTCATAAGCAGCAACAAATTCACCTACCGAATCTGCATAACCATTAGGAAAATTCTTGAAAAACGAACCTTTCCGCTTTAAATCCAGGTTCTTCTTCTCGTAATAATTGTCTTTAACGCTAAAAGGTTTATTGAACTGGGTGTTTACATCTTTTATAACGGTTTCATTAGGTACCTCTGAAAACTTAGGAGCGGTATTATCTTCGACTATAACAACCCGGTCAACCGTTACCAAATTACTGTCCACAT
>CAZQQN010000032.1:0-35424 GCA_964595485.1 uncultured Sphingobacteriales bacterium
CGTCAAGGCGAGCCGTGGTTTGAATCGAAAAAAGTTTCCGGCCGCGATTTTTTGCTGAGCTTTTTTCTAAAAAAAGCGTCTAAAAGAGGTTAAAATCCGAATAGAACGCAGATAACGCTGATCGAGCAAATCCTCGCAGATATTTTCGACTAAAGGCGTGCTAAGAATTGTCTTGCACGAAATAAAAACCCTTGGCCAGATATTCATGGCACGCTTATTAGGTTCAAGTTACAGACTTGGACCAGTTGGGATGTCTCTTAGAGCCCAGTTACCAATACTTCTTTTTATTACCCAAAGGGTTATAAATGGTGTCAGAAAAATGAAGGAGATCAAGCTTTGAGTAATAGGCCGTTTTATTTACCCCACATCTTCTTAATCCTTATTCATTAGGGCTTCTCTTACTCACCCTTTATATTTGTTTCTTGGGTAAATTGGTTATTCATACCGATAAATATTCCCGAAACCCTAATCCATACAGGTTATTCCTATGTCAGGAAGTTTTACATCCAAGTTGCAGGATTTTACCAATTTTGTTTCGAGGCTAAGTGTGGAGCGATTCGTTAATATGGCCAAAGTTCTGGGCAGCTATTACTACTCACGCATTACACGAAAGCCTTACCAAGCTGGATTACCCATTAGTATTTCTGTTGAACCTACGACAAGCTGTAATCTTCGATGCCCCGAATGCCCAAGTGGGCTTAGGGATTTTTCCCGTCCGACTGGTATGCTGGAGATGGAAATGTTCCAATCTATCATCGACCAATTACATAAAAAGACGTTTTACTTAACGCTTTATTTCCAGGGAGAACCTTACCTTAACAGAAGCTTTTTTGATTTTGTCCACTATTCGGAAAGTAAAGGTGTATACACCGCCACCTCAACCAATGCCCATTATTTGCATGATCTGAATGCTAAAAAGACCGTTGAGTCAGGCTTGTCTCGGTTGATCATCTCAGTAGACGGGGCAAGCCAGGAAACTTACGAGTCATACCGGAGAGGCGGTAAGCTGGATAAAGTATTAGAAGGTGCCCGCAATGTGGTCAAATGGAAAAAAGCACTCAACGCTAAGCGGCCTTATATCATTTTCCAATTCTTAGTAGTTCGCCCCAATGAGCATGAAATGGAAGAGATCCAGCGCATAGCCGATGAGATAGGGATTGATGAGCTTAAGTTTAAAACTGCCCAGGTTTACAATTATGAGCAGGGCAATCCACTAATTCCAACAAAGGAAAAGTACTCCCGCTACAAGCAATTAAAAGATGGTACCTACACCATTAAAAATAAGCTCCTGAACCATTGCTGGAAGCTTTGGCACGCTTGCGTTTTTACTTGGGATGGGCAAGTGGTGCCTTGCTGTTTTGACAAGGATGCGAAGCATATTTTAGGTGACCTTAAAGAGCAGGATTTTGAAACCTTATGGCAAGGTCCCTATTATCAGCTATTTCGTGCTTCCATTCTTAAGTCGCGCAAAGAGATAGATATTTGCGCCAACTGTACGGAGGGAACAAAGGTTTGGATCTAATAGCCCCCTAAGGTCATTTATGGAATATTGCTTGACAACTATCAAACCCAATAAATTTCAAGCAATAAGATCAACAGGATTACTAAGCTGCTCTTGATTCATTCAAACGGTTTAAATACTTAGTACTTTTGAGCAATACCCAATAACAAATACAGAATGGCCCTAGCCCTGCTTGATTGGATCTTAATCGGCTTGTTCTTTTTGCTTACTTTAACTGTGGGGATATTCTTATCCGGCAGGGCAGGAAGAAATATTTCCGAATTCTTCCTAAGTGGCCGAAAGCTCCCATGGTATGTAGCTGGTGTTTCTATGGTTGCCACAACATTTGCTGCCGATACCCCCCTGGCTATTACAGAAATTGTAACAACCGATGGTATTGCCGGAAATTGGCTGTGGTGGAACTTCCTGATAGGAGGCATGTTGACCACTTTTTTCTTTGCGCGCTTGTGGCGGAGAGCCAATATCCTGACTGAGGTTGAATTAATTGAATTTCGTTACAGTGGTCCGCCTGCTAAATTTCTCAGGGTTTTCCGTTCACTCTACCTGGGCCTTTTTATCAACGTCCTGATCATGGGCTGGGTGAACTTAGCTTTCATGAGCCTATTAGAGGTCTTTTTTGGTGTGCCGGATCAACAACAGGTTTATTATGTGGCGGGCGCTATGCTTTTGATTGCAGCTTACAGTTCTTTAGCCGGTCTTTGGGGAGTTGCCATCAATGATTTTCTTCAGTTCTTTATTGCCCTAATCGGAAGCATCATGTTGGCTTATTTTGTGCTGTCTTCAGAACAAGTGGGCGGTATAACCGGCCTTAAGGAGCAAGTTCCTTCGGATACCCTGCAGTTCTTTCCCAATATTTCATGGAATGCCGCTCCTTCGGAAATTGGTAAATCCTTGACATTAGGCTTTGGCTCATTCCTGGCTTACATTGGCGTCATTTGGTGGTCCAGTTGGTATCCAGGCAATGAGCCAGGCGGTGGTGGTTATATTGCTCAAAGAATGATGAGCACAAAGGATGAAAGCCATGCCATAAAAGCAACCCTATTTTTCCAGATAGCCCATTATTGTATTCGGCCATGGCCCTGGATTTTAGTTGGGCTTGGTACGATTGTCCTGTATCCGGAATTGGGGGAAGAAGAAAAGCGGCTTGGCTATGTAATGGCCATGAGAGATTTTTTACCTGCCGGTTGGAAGGGGTTGATGCTCGTAGCGTTTATTTCCGCTTACATGAGTACCATTTCTACGCAGCTTAATTGGGGGGCGAGTTACTTGGTCAATGATTTTTACAAGCGGTTTATGCATCAAACAATGAATGACAAAACCATGGTACTAAGCTCCCGGATCATAACCCTCTTATTAGCGGCTATAGCGGTTTATGTAGCCATGCAATTCGAGACCATCTCCGGTATTTGGAAGTTTGTGCTGGAGTGTGGGGCTGGCCTGGGTCTGTTGTTAATTCTGCGTTGGTACTGGTGGCGTATCAATGTTTGGGGGGAAATCACAGCGTCTATCGCACCTTTTGTGTTTTACTACTTAGCCAATTATCCTTTCGGCATGAGCTTCCCGAACAGTTTTTTCCTCACAGTTGGGGCTACTATCTTCTCTTGGGTTTGGGTCATGTTTCTAACACCCCCTGAAGATGACGAAACCCTAAAAGCTTTTTACTCCCGCATACAACCCGGAGGTGCCTGGGAACCTATCCGCAAAAAGCTGGATCTGCCAAAACCAAAGGCTAATCTTGGTATATTGGGTATCTGTTGGTTGAGTGCCGTTATTCTGATCTATTCCATCCTTTTCCTGCTTGGGAAGGTTATTTTCCTGGAATGGGGGGCTGCGGTGCCTTGGGCCGGGGTTTGCTTATTCAGCTTTATACTTTTTCAATGGAGTGTCAAAAGGACCCGTATCTTGCAGTAAATTAGCAGGTTGATCAATAAGCATAAATGGCTAAAATGCTATGAAGATACTTCACACAGCAGACTGGCATTTAGGGAAGAAACTGGAGAATGTCGATCGCCTGGAAGAGCAAAAAGCAGTTTTGGCTGAAATCTGCCGTATTGCAGATGAAAAGGAGGTAGATGCCGTTTTGATCGCCGGGGACTTGTTTGATACCTTCAACCCTCCGACTGAAGCTACGGAGGTCTTTTACCGGACATTAAAACAATTAGCCAAAGACGGACAGCGAGCTGTTTTTGCCATTGCCGGTAATCATGATAGCCCGGATCGCATTGAGGCTCCTGACGCACTGGCAAGGGAATGCGGGATCTTTTTTGCAGGGTATCCGAATACCCAAATCAGGCCAATTCATTTAGAAAGTGGATTGCAGATCACTCAAGCTGATGAAGGCTTCTTGCAATGCTATTTACCGGGCTATAGCTATCCGCTAAGGTTATTGATAACACCCTATGCCAATGAGTACCGGTTAAAATCCTTCCTGGGCATAGATAACCCGGATAAGGCTTTGGAGGAAGTTGTTCGCAATCAGTGGCAATCCCTGGCTGACCAGTATTTGGACGAGAAAGGCGTTAACATGTTGATGACCCACCTTTTCATGGTCCAAAAAGGACAGGAAATCCCTGAAGAGCCGGAAGGTGAAAAACCTATCCATCATGTGGGTGGTGCGAGCGAGATTCATTCTGAAAGCGTGCCGGATGCCATTCAATACACAGCATTGGGGCATTTACATAGTTTAAGAGAATTGGACGGGTCAGGTGGCCCTGCAGTATACAGCAGCAGTCCGCTGGCTTACAGTTTTGCTGAAGCCGGTCAACAAAAGTATGTGGTAATCCTGGAGGCAGAAACCGGGAAGGAAGTTAGTCCTGAATATATCCCGCTTAAGGAAGGTAAACCGCTTGTCAGGAAAAAAATTGAGGGTGTTGATGGAGCTTGCGAATGGCTGCACCAAAATCCGGATTGTTTGGTGGAGCTAACCCTGATAACCGATGATTTCATATCTGCGCAAGACCGGAAAAAACTTCACAATGCCCATAGCGGTATCATCACGCTGATCCCTGAAGTAAAGCAAGGTGATCAAGAGGCGAAAGACCAGGCGTCCACCATAGATCTGCAAAAAGACATGACTGAGCTTTTCCGCGATTATTTTGCCTACAAGCAAGGGCAAAATCCGGATGAAACGATGATGAACTTATTCCGGGAAATCCTTTCAGCGGGGGAGGAGAATGACGATGAGAAGGATAATCGAAAGGAATGAAAAGCCAATGCTGCTATAAGTTTCCCCAATGCTTCTACTTGTTTAAGGGGGGGGGTCAGGATGCTATAAGGGCTTACGTTTTTTCCCAATATTTTTATTTTCAAAAACTGGCTTTAGCCTTCTTGCTTATCAGTGCCCTTGCCTTAGCATATTTCAAAAAATTGTGATAGCTGCTTATGATACAAATGACCATACCATAATAGCCATCCAACAATCCCTTTTTCAGGAAATATTTTTTGAAAAAGGTAAAAACCGGGTTAAGGAATAGGTGAATGAAAATATTGGGCTTCACCCCTTTTTTGCACAATTCATGGGCTACAATATCTGAATACTTATTGGTGGTTTCAACATGGCTGGCAATTGATGGAAATGAATAATGTAACAAATTCCCGTTCAGGGTTTTTGTTTTGGCAGCTTCCTTCATTTGGATCCCCTCATGGATATTCCCACCACTCCAGCGACCTTTTCTTCGGTCCCAAAGACGTGTTTTCCTGTCAGGATACCACCCGCAATGCCATATCCACTGACCACAGTAATTAGTCAACCTGTTAAAGGCATAGCCATCAAATGCCCAATTGCTTTTAGCCTCGAGAATGGCATTCATGAGTTCTTCAGAAAGGATTTCATCGGCATCCAAACCAAGGATATGGTCAAATTGGGCCTTTTCCATGGCGTAATTTTTCTGGTCCATATACCCTTCAAAAGGATGCTGGACGAAATCAACAGCCATTTCCCGGCAGATATCCGGCGTCTTATCCTCGGAATAAGAATCTACCACCAATACTTGATCGGCTACATTCTGCGCCGATGCTATACAGCGCCGAATATTGTCTTCTTCATTGTAAGTGATTATAACGGCTGAGATTTGAACCATGGCTTATTTCCTGAACTGAAAAGATGAATTTAGGAAATGATAGGCAAAGATTAGCATTTATCGTTCGGGGAAGCGTAATGCTTCCATTAATCCATCGGGGTATAGTATATGACTTAAGTACAAGCCATCTGGGGGTGCTGCATCTGCTGATTGGCTCCGGTCCCTTTGAGCCAGTATATCTTCAAATTCCGCTATATTCATTCGATAAATGCCAACCCGAATTAATGTTGCGGTCAATAACCTTACCATGCTTCGAACAAAGCGGTTGGCGCTTATCGTAAATTTAAACAAGTGATCATCCAACTGCTGCCAGTTAGCCTGATAAACATAGCATTTATAGTGCTTAAGGTTCGGGTTGATTTTACTGAAGGTTTCAAAATCCTCGAATTGCATTAGGTACTGGCAGGCTTGGTTCATACGGTCTATATCAATAGGATGGAAGTAGTAAGTGGCCAAATTCAGGTAAAAGGGGTTTCGGTTAGTACAAATCCAATACTCGTATGTACGCTGATAGGCATCAAATCGGGCATGAGCTGTTGGCCTATTGGGCTTAAAAATGTTTTTAACCCATATATCGCGTGGGAGGATACGGTTAGCTTTTTCTACGAAATGGGCATCTAAGCTTTGGTTTGTATCAAAATGGGCATAAAATTCCTTAGCATGAACACGGGAATCGGTTCGGCCACAGCCAATGAGCTTTGTCTCCTCCTGTAGCATAGTTCCAAGGTTTTCCTGTAAAGTTTCCTGGATCGTTGGGCTATTCTTCTGGATTTGCCAGCCACTGTATTGGGAGCCGTTGAAGGCTAATTTCAGGAAGTATCGGTTTTGCCGGCTTTTCATCCGCGGGCGAATTTAAACAGGTAACACTATGCTAATCCAATACCCGATCAGGTTGCTACTTAACTAAACTTTTTCATAGATAATGGCTGCCCCTTGTCCAACGCCAACGCACATGGTAGCCAAACCATATTTGACATTGTCCTGTTTTTGCATTTCGTGTAAAAGGGTTGTGCTAATACGAGCGCCACTACAACCAAGCGGGTGTCCCAAGGCAATGGCGCCTCCGTTCACATTGACGATTTCGGGGTTCATATCAAGGTCTCGTATGCAGGCTATGGATTGGGCAGCAAAAGCTTCATTGAGTTCTATGAGATCAATGTCTTCCATTTTTAAGCCTGCCCTTGCCAAGGCTTTTTGCGTAGCCGGCACAGGACCAATCCCCATGTAGGCAGGTTCTACCCCCGCTACAGCTCTGCTGACTACTCGAGCCATAGGTTCCAGGTTTTTCTCCTTTACTGCTTCTTCACTTGCTACTATGGTAACGGCCGCTCCGTCATTTACGCCGGAGGCATTGCCTGCCGTGACGCTTCCTCCTTCCCGAAAAGCAGGCGGTAACGTGGCTAATTTTTCTAAGGTCGATAAGCGAGGATGCTCGTCCTTATCTACGACAATATCCTCTTTTTTCCGCTGTGGAATGGTAACGGGGATCAATTCATCATCAAACTTACCGGCTTCATGGGCAGCTTGGTATTTTTCCTGTGTGTTTTGGGCAAATTGATCCTGTTCCTCACGAGAGATCTGGTACCGCTCAGCCACATTTTCAGCCGTTCCTCCCATGGAATAGGGGTAATATCGTTCAGCTAACTTGGGATTGATAAAACGCCATCCGATGGTGGTGTCTTCCATTTCTATCTTTCGGTCAAAAGCCCTTTCCGCTTTCCCTACGACAAATGGAGCACGGCTCATACTTTCCACACCCCCGGCTAAGTACAATCCTGCCTCGTCCAGTTTAATGGCCCGGGAAGCGTCCATTATAGACTGCAAACTGGAGGCGCAGAGGCGGTTTACTGTTACCCCTGCAATGCTTTCCGGTAAGCGGGCCAGTAAAGTAGCCATTCTGGCAACATTCCGATTATCTTCCCCGGCCTGGTTAGCAGCTCCGAATATGACATCCTCTATTCCCTCTTTATCAATATTCGGGTTCCTTTCCAGTATGCTGGTCATGACATGGGCTGCCATATCATCCGGTCTAACAGGACTCAGGGCGCCTCCGTATTTTCCGACAGGTGTTCTTAAAGCATCAATGATATAGGCTTCACTCATGGTTTACTTTTTTGTGCTATTCTACAAGATGCAAAAATAAGAAAGTGAGCCCAATTGTGAGGGCTATATTAAAAGGCAACCTCATAATAAAATCTTGCAGATAAAGGGCATCTTATTGAGCTATGTGCTATTTAAAACCGCTAAACAAATGCAGTTCCTGTTTAAGTAATTGCTTGACACTCTGATAAAAAACTTTTAATTTTATTGAATAAATCGAGAAAAAATTTAGCTTATGGATACGGGGAACGAAAATCAAAAATCTTCCACGGATAGGGATACCATTTATCGGCAAGAAGACCTTGCAGCTTTTGAAACACTGGATAAGATTGACCGTAAACTTAAAGTTTTCAAGGTGATGACGCCCATCATTGGTGCTTTGCTAATCGTAGTTGGGGTGTGGGGTTTAACAAATTCATCGGGAGGTAATGAAAAAACTGACCCTGCCAAGGTGAATGCTTTAAATCAGCAATTGGATTCCATGAAACAGGTTAGTAAGTCTTTGAGATCGGAAAAGCAAAACCTCAAGGGTAAGCTAAATCAAAAAAATAAGTTGATAGACTCTCTGCAGGAAAACCGACAAGCCAAGGTTAGCGAAAACGAAGATGCTGATAAAATGAAAGGAGGTAAGGAAAAAGCAGAGGCCAGAACTTATCAAGTGGATACGAATGATAACTTGTGGAAAATTGCGAAGAAGTTTTATGATGATGGACACCAAGCTGATAAGATCATAGAAGCCAACAACTTAGATAATCCCGATTCGTTGAGGGTTGATCAAAAATTGAAAATCCCAAAATAATGCGCTTATGGCTGATCAATTAACAAAAGAACTTGAAAGTACGCTGAATAAGAGGTTTCAGGAAATTTATGATCTTCAAAAAGAAGTGAATGACTTAAAGCAGGAATTGACACAGGTGAATCAAAATCTTAAGCAATTGAGAAGTGAAAAAAGTGACCTGCAAAATGAAAATCATATGCTACAATCCCAGATACAGGAAATGAAGAAACAGGTTGAGGATTATGACGAGATAGTGAAAGAAAGGGAACAGCGTATCGAAACCTTGGAGAAAGAGAATAAGGAGCTCAAGGATCAATTAGAGAAAGGCGACCAATCCTGAATAATTGATAAGGTTTCTAAGAACAAATTCCTTTTAAACTGCTATAAGTGTAAAGGATCCTTGTTTATAATTTAAAAGACTCTGCCTATTCGTTAAGCCACCTAAAATCCCTTACTTTGCGCCAGCAAAACAATAAAGGCTAATCCCATGATACAGCGGTGGCAAACGCTTTTCCTCATATTGGTTGTTATAGCAAACCTCTTGATATTCAATTTTAATTTATGGAGTGGAGAAGCAGTCAATGAAAAGGGGAATGTTACAGAGGAGGTTGTCTTAGATGCCCTGAGTATTCAATACCAATCATCCTCAGAGGAGAAATCAGACTCTTCTGATTCTGTAATATGGCTCACTTCGCTGACTATCATTGCAACTATTGCTGCCTTGGTTGCCATACTGCTCTTCAATAACCGCCGGCTTCAGTTAAGGATTTCAAGGCTCGGGATGTTACTGGAAGCTGCTTTAATTGCTCTGATTTTCTTTTACGTTGATACCGCTCAAAGTCACTTCGTAAACGACATGAGTAAAAGCGGATATGAATTTGGTGTGTTTTTGCCGATGATCGGAGTGGTAGGCTTTTTCATTGCTAACATTCTCATTATTCGTGATGAAAGGTTGGTTAAATCTGCTGAAAGGCTTCGTTAGCTTTGCTTCCTAAGTTGATTTTGGGGGCTAATGATTACAAGGCTTAGACATTAACCTTTTACTGATAAATAAAGATAAGTTAGAGCTTAAAAAGGCGGTTGATCGCAAAGCCCAATCGAAATTCCCCTTTTTGCCATTTTGATTGGTTGTAAGGGATAAATTGAGTGGGCGATAAGCCCGGAGCACTATTTAATGTGAGGTGAAAAATATGACCCCCGGTTTCAATTTCAACTCCTACACCTAAAGGGTTTTGGTACTCATTATCCCCGATTGTTTTATCCTGCCGGAAGTCGTAAAAATACTCGGCCATAATGCCAACCATTTTTGAGATTTTAAAGGTCCCTGCTACTCCCGCTGCAAACACATTATTCTGATCTTGAGAGGCTACAAAATTCCGATTGATGAGGGTTGGTAAAACGGCGAGTGATAAGCGATCTCCCAAGCGTCTGCCAATGATAGCTTGGTGAGTATAGGTTAGCCGATCTTGCCACTTACTAAAAGCAGCCGGAGATGAGGCATCAGCAGCTGGCTCCATTGTAGAAAATGTAGCAGAGCCAAAATAGGTGACCGTGAAGGGCCACCCGCCATTTTTCCCCTGCTGGGCCAATTTATATTTAGTGAAGCCCTCATATAATTCCCTGCGTTGAGCAGGGCCCTTTGTGCGATTAAAACCAATGTCCCAACGGTCCGTTAAACCGTATTCAAGCCCTATCTTGATATCACGGGCATTATCAATACCGAACATTGTATGGTAGCCCCCGTTGGAGCCGGCAATATCCCCGAAGCGGTGCCTTACAGTGAATTTTAAATCCCTTTTGAAGTGTGTTTCAGGACTGGTGGCATTAATCAGGTTGGTTGATTTAAAGGTCGCAAATGGTGCTATATTCTCATTTTTCTTAGCTGATGACTCTTCTTCCTGTGCTAAAGGGGACAAAGGCATTAACAGAGATAGGATCAATACTATCTGAATGCTGGTTTGATGTAGAAACATAGGCGTGTTATGGTTCTCTTGAAGATTGTTTGCGAATAAAAGCAGCCAGGTCTTCGACCTGATTACGGCTAAGTCTTTCCAGAGGATATTGGGGCATATAAGGTCGGTATCCTTTTTTAGGGGATGTGCCGTACCGAGTCATTTGGTAAATAGATTTATCCTTGTAATCGTCCAGGTGTTTGGTCAATTCGTTGAAGGTAAGTATTGAAAAATCCAGGGTGTATCGGGTAGGGCCTCCTGACTTATGGCATTGGCGGCAACTTTTTTCATAAATTGCTCGCCCTGTTTCGGGATCACCGTTCTGGCCCATTGCTATTTTTTGCCTGGGGAGCGCATCAGCAAAACTTGCGGGCGAACCAGTGTAATATTTTTTTTTCAAGCTATCCAATAGCTTTGGTTTTTTGTCGGTTTCATGCCTTCCCCTATTAAGCATTGCCATGAAACTATTATCAAGGTCGAGGTCTCCTAATTTAAGTTCAATGGACCAAAGAAAATGAAGCACTGCTTCCATTTCCGCATCCGTTAATTTCCGGCCTTGAGAGCAAGTTGTTGCACAAAGTTGAATCGCATTCACCAATGTGTCATGGGCTGCCTTAGCATCCGCTCCATATTTTTCCTGGTAGTCACCATTGTAGTAAGTATCCCGGTTCACGACACCATAAAGGGTTGTTCCCTGGAGAAATGGCAAGTCATTTTGGATGGCAAAATCCAGGCGATCTTCTGGATTGGGGTTACTTAAATCAGGGTTTTCCCTTTGGAGGTTGTGACAGTGGGTGCAATTGTAATATTTTGATTGACGAGAGGTTAGTTTGCCATTGGATTTCCGCATCTGACCTTTTGTGAGAAGTGCTCTGCCTTTTTCAATAAGGGTAGAATCCAAATTTTCTATGGCATGCAATCTTTTTGGTTCACCTAATTTGTTTAAAACTGTAGATAGCCTTGTTGTGGAATCCCACTTGCCATAGCTGGTTTTAATAGTAGGCGAGGAACCTCCAATGATGGTATTCGTTATGGCTACAGCCGTCATCAGGAATATAGCGCCAAGCGTTAAAAGATTAGTCGGTAACTTGCTTTGCATGGCAAATCAATTATCGGGAGCACCATTTTTACGCCAACATTCAATGGCTTGAATTTTCTCGTCACTTAGTTTACTTCCTCCCTGTGGCATGTCGGAGCAGCCACTTTCGTGTTTAATAGCACAAAGAACCGTACCATTTTGAACGCCATCTTTTATACCAGTATGCTCCTCCAAAGAATAGCCTTCTCGAGATGACCCATTTCCATGGCAGCCGGCCTGTGCACAATTATTAATGAATATTGGTTTAACCTCTTGCTCAAATGAGGGCTCTAAGGTGTCACAAATATTAGAGTTATCGTCTTTATCAGAAGGTTCTGCCTCATCTGAAGAGCAATAAGTAAGTAATAAACTTCCGCTTATGAGGGTTAGAAAGGTGAGTAAAGTTTTAAGCATATTGTAATCGTTTAAATCAAATTTAAAAGTTAGAACATTAGCTCACGTGGAATCGGTTAAAAATTTTTTAGGGTTTATACAAAAGCAACCATATTTTCGGTAGAAACGTTTATTTGGGATGATTGTTGCACCACTTACCTAGTTGAAATAAAAGGGCAGTTATGGATAGTTATCAGCTCCTGATCAATAAACTGGATGAGTTCATCCGGAAGTACTACAAGAATCAGGTATTGAGAGGTTTGATTTACAGTCTTGCTTTCTTCCTTGTAGCATTCTTGCTTTTTAATACTGTTGAATATTACGGCCATTTTAGCACAACCGTTCGCACTGTGCTGTTTTATTCCTTTATTTTGATCAATGGTTTCATTGTTATTTATTGGTTTGGTCTTCCCCTCATTCGATTGTTTAGGCTTGGAGCTGTGATTTCCCATGATCAGGCAGCTAAGGTAATTGGTCAACACTTTCCGGATGTACAGGATAAACTCCTTAACACACTACAGCTTAAAAGAATGGCTGATCAGCAGCCGTCTTTAGCGCAGCAAGAAATTATTCAGGCTAGTATTAACCAGAGGATCGGGGAGCTTAAGCCGGTACCTTTCACCCGAGCTATTGATCTTGGAGAGAATAAGAAATATTTGAAGTATGCGTTAGGGCCCTTGATTTTATTAATCATTATTTCATTTGTCAGTCCTCATGTCGTTTTTAATAGCACTGAGCGGCTTCTGAAGCATCGGACTTATTACGAAGAAAAGGCCCCTTTCCAGTTCAATTTAGAGAACGATACCCTGCGGGCTGTAAGGCAGGAAAACTATACGGTTAAAGTTTCAATCGATGGGGATGAATTACCAAAGGAGGTGTATGTGCATGCCGGGGATAACCGTTACCGCATGAATAAGCAAGGCCCTTCTGATCACCAATATACCCTTAAAAAACTCCAGGATAATTTTCAGCTTCAGTTTGAAGCCAATGGCTTTTATTCAGACCCATACCAGGTTAAAGTTTTGCCTAAACCAGTGTTAAAATCGTATGAAATAAAGCTGGATTATCCCCAATACACGGGCAAAACAGACAAGGTTAAAGAAAACATCGGAGACATCAATGTACCTGAAGGAACCGAAATCTCTTGGCAATTCAAGACCGATAACACTGAAAAAGTTAAAATGGTATTCAACGATACCGCCTACAATCCCGCCAGGGATGCAAACAATGAATTCAGCTTTAAGCGGCGGTTCTATGATAATCAGAGATATTACGTAAAGCCTGTCAATGAATACATGGAAAGCCGGGACTCTACATTACATTATGTTTCCGTTGTTCCTGACGCATATCCTCAGGTTAAAGTGAAAAAGGAATCAGATTCTCTCACCAAAAAGCGGCAATTTTTCTCTGGTGAAGTATCAGATGATTACGGGATTAGCCGCTTAGCTTTTCATTATGAATACGTATCCAGTAAAGATACTGCTAAAACCAACCAAGGAGTCAATACAGAATTCCTGGATGTGAATGAAGGGGAATCTCTTCTTTCCTTCTATCATTCCTGGAATCTGAATAAGCTAAGTATTGAACCGGGCGATGAAATTGAATACTACTTCGAGGTTTGGGATAATGATGCTGTAAATGGCGAAAAATCAACTCGCAGCAAGACATTCACTTTCCATGCTCCAACGGAAGAGGAGTTGGAAGAAGAGATGGAAAAAAATCAGCAAGAAATTGAGGAGCAACTAAAGGAAGCTGCCAGGCAATCCCAAAAACTCAGAGAAAGTCTTGAAAAAGCAAGGGAAAAGCTATTGAATAAGGATAACTTATCCTGGGAAGACAAACAATTTATCAAGAAAACACTGGAGAAGCAAAAGGAACTTCAAAAGCAGAAGGAACAGCTCCAAAAGCAATATCAGCAATCTCTTCAGAAACAAAATGAGTATAACCAGCTTGACAAGTCTATGAAAAAGGACTATGAGCGGATGAATAAACTCATGGAAAACAATATGTCCGAAGAGATGAAAGAGATGATGAAAGAGATACAGAAAATGCTGGACAATGACCAAAAAGAATCCGTTGAGGAAAAGATGAAGGAGATGAGTCGGGAAAATAAGAGTAATCAAAAACAGTTAGAACGTTCTCTGGACTTGTATAAAAAGTTGGCGTTGGAGCAAAAAATGAAATCAACGTCAAAAAAATTGGACAACCTTAGCGAAGAACAAAAAGAGCTTAGTAAAAAAACCAAGAATCAAGAGGCAAAAAAGGGCGAGCAATCAGATAAAGGGAAAAAGAAAGCCGATAAAAAAGAAAAGGAAAAGTCTGAAGAAAAAGGGGATTCCGGCAAAAAAGGTGATAAGGATGGTAAAAAAGACCCAGAATCAGGAAAGGAAAAAGAAGGGGCAAACAAGCCATCCGGGGATGAAAAACAAGGAAAAAAAGATCAACCTAAAACGCCTGAAGGGGAGCAAAAAGAAATCAAAAAGGACTTTGAGTCGGTTCAGGAGGATTTAAAAGAGATGGAAAAGCTTAGCAAAGAGTTGGAAAATTCCCCTGAGTTACAACAAGAACAGGAAAATAGTAAGGAGATACAGAAGTTGCTCGAGGAGAGCCTCAACAAGCTTCGTAAGCAGGATAATCAGGGAGCTTCCAAGAAGCAGAAGAAGGCTTCGGAAAAGATGGAGAAAATGGCCAAGAAGATGAAGGAGAAAATGTCTCAAATGGATCAGGAATCAATGATGCTGAATTATCAGCGAGTTCGAAAAATCCTTGAGAACCTGATTCACCTTTCAAACGAGCAAGAAGATCTGATGGAGCAATTCAAAGAGGTAGAAAATTACAATCCCCAATTTGTTGACTTAGCCCAGAAGCAAAGTCAGTTAAAGGAAGACGCTGAAATGATCGAAGACAGCCTTCAGTCTTTAAGCAAAAAAGTGATGATGATTAAAAAGACTGTGAATGAGGAGATAGAAGAGATCAATTATCAAATGGAAAAAACCAGGGAGTTCCTATCAAACAGAAAAATCGGAAAGGTTAGGAATTCTCAGCAATATATCATGACGGCTACGAATAACCTTGCTGTTTTACTGAGTGATCTAATGAACCAGATGCAGCAACAAATGTCTTCTTCCATGAAAGGATCTCAAATGTGTAATAACCCTATGCCTGGGAAGATGGGTAAGAAAAAGCCTGGTAAAAAAGGCAAAAAAAAATCGGGTAAAATGGGTGAGATCAAAAAAATGCAGGAAAAGTTAGGAGAAAAAATGGGGGAAATGAAAAAAGGTAAGCAAGGTAGCCGTCAAGGGGCTAATAGTAAAGACCTTGCTAAGTTAGCAAAACGTCAGGAACAACTACGGCAAAAACTCAGGGAATTGAAAAAAGAGCAAGAGGAGTCAGGTAAGGATATCAGTGATGAACTGGATGAAATCCAAAAGATGATGAAAGAAAATGAAAAAGACATTATTAATAATGACATATCCGGTGAAACAATGCAGCGCCAACAAGAGATCAATGTGAAAATGCTTGAGGCTAAGAAAGCGCAGCGGACTCAAGGAAGGGATAAGAAGCGAGAATCACAAACAGCAGATGATATGTTCAGGAAAAACCCACCATCGCTTGAAGAATACCAGGAAAAACGGGAAAATCAAATTGAGTTGTTACAAACAGTTCCGCCAACGTTGAATGGCTATTACCGGATGAAAGTTCAGGATTACTTCAAATCAATCCAATAGCAAATCAGCAATACGTTAGCTGAATGTTAAAAGTTTAAAAATTAAGTCAACTTATTTCGGGTTAAGACCAACGGTGCTACTCTTGGTAAATAACCTTTTTATTGCCTTTCAGCTCCCCTATTACCCTGAATTCCGTACGCCTGTTCTTTTGCCGGCCTTTGGGGTTATCGCTACCATCAGGCTTTGAATTGGGCGCAATTGGTTGGCTCTCCCCGAATCCCTTGGCGTTTAGCCGTTTTTCATTGATGCCTTGATTGGTTAAATAATCCACAACACTTTTTGCCCTTCTTTGGGATAAATCCATATTGTAATCATCATCTGCTATGCTGTCTGTGTGGGAGCGGATTTCAAGAACAAGCTTTGGGTTATTTATTAAAATTTGAAGGACTGTTGTGTCTAATGCTTTTCTGGATCCGTCTTTCAAAACTGCTTTATCAAACTCGTAGTAAATGTTCGGAATAACGATTGGTTCCTTTGGGATGGGTTTTAGGGAGAAATTTTTGTAATTCCCCTTTTTGGTGAGGGATTCACGGGTGAATGTATCACTTTGATCGCGGTAATAGCCTTCCTTATTGGCTTCGACAACAAATTTCCGAGAGCCGGCTTTATCCTTTAAGCTAAAGCGGTACTGACTGGTATCGCTTACCGTGTCTTTTGCAACCATTTGCCGTTGCCTTCCTGTATCACCAAATCGTTTTTTAGCGTTTCCTTTTTGCTTTTTAGCGCTATCGGTTACCTCGTACAATGTCACAGTAAGTTCCTGTGTATCATTATTATTTGTTGATTTTGAAGATGAGGTGTCATCCTTGTTTTGCAGGGATACAAGGCCGGTGAGGTAATCCACGAAACGCTTCGGCATTTTCACATTGAAGATATCATCGCAGCAAGTCGGATGTTTGAGGGCAATAACACCCTGACGGTTTGAGACTAAAAAGCCTTCGCCCTTGTTGTTGGTATTGTAGTAGAGATCATCAGCTGCAGAGTTAACAGGCTTTCCCAGGTTTTCCGGTTCTGCTTTAAAACGGCCTGACACAAAAGGCACCTCGAACACATCAAGCCCGCCATATCCTGGCCACCCTTCTGAACTGAAATACAGTTTGCCCAGTTTATCATCTAAATAAGGCGTCATTTCATCCCCGATGGTATTTACATACCGGCCGGCATTTCTTGGATTTGCGTAATCATTTCTGTCCTCATCATAACTGGTATACCAAATGTCTTTGCCACCTTTTCCTTTCCTACGTTCTGAGGTAAAAAATATTAGCTGTTTTTTACGCCTGCCTTTTTGAATTTCGCCCGCTGAGGGGTGAGTGCTTGAAATACCATCTTTATTGATCGGTTCCGGTAGCTTTTTTGGTTCACGCCATTCCCCATCTGCTTCCTTTTCGCTTACCCAGATTTTACACACCATTTGCTTATCACTGTTCAATTGGCATTGGGTAAAGTAAAACCGTTGCTTATTTGCTGAAAATGTCCCATTACCCAGATTGGCATCAACTTGGTTCAAAGCTTTCCAAGGGCCTTGATGGTGCCATTTACCATCCTTTTTAGCTGCTTTGTAAAAACGCGTTTTATCGCTGACTTTCTCTCCACGCTTCAGGGTTATAAGAGAATCAGCCTTGCGTGAAGCGTAAATCATGGTTGAGTCATTCCGAAAAAAAGGGCTGAGTTCTGTATAAGCGCTATTGATGCTTGTGCTCAGGTGTTCGATGGTAATTTTTTCATCTTGGCTGGCCTTTAGAGCTTTCTGGCAACCTTTAATGGCATTTTCGGAAAGGAGCTTAACCTTTCGGCTGTTAGGCCCCCGGTAATGCTTTTTAACTTGCCTGAGGACCTTAAGCGCTTTTTTGTATTTACCGGTTTGTTGCGCCATTAAACCCCAGTAAAACCTTGCCTGCGGGTACTCAGCTGAACGTTTTTTGTGTAAGACCCGGTAATGTTTAGAAGCAGCCCGGTAGTTTCGGATCTTACGGTTAAGATCAGCTAATTGGTGAATGATAGCATATTTTTTAGTTGGGTCGGCTTTGGTGGATTTTGCCTTTTCAAATGCTTTTTGGTACCATGAAATGGCACCATAGAAGTCACCCAAGGAAACTTTTTGCTCTGCTTTTTCCCTGATTTCCTTTAACTTTAAGTTCCCTGTTTGAGCCAAGCCCATTAAAGGGAAAACAAGGATACATGAACTAAATAAAATGGGTTTTTTGAATACTGAGATCGTGTATTTTAATACCGATAGCAAGGTACTGTCTTTTTAGCCGGTTGCAACTGGAAGTCATAGGTGTAAGTCAGCGCTAATTCAAAACCACCCCTGTAATTACTGGCTTGTCTTAAGTCTGAAACATTAAAATCGTAAGCCAGGCCTAAGTCAAAAGGCTTAAAAACCATCCCTAAATTTAGCGAAAAAGCATCCACATTTTGCCCTAAATCCGAGCTTTTATAGCCCCTTATGTTATTCCGGTAATAGGAGCCTACTCTAAATCTTAGCTTTTTATCAACGGGCCCTATTCTGACCAAACTACCAATCATGAACTCCGTAGCTTCTTTGTGGCGCTTATAAACGATGGATGGCAGTAAGCCAAAATTATTTGAAAGGGCTATGTTAGCCCTGGCATGCGTTACGTAGCGGGGCTCAAGCCGCCAGGTAATATCCTCGACCAAAGCTATATCCGGGTTATTGGAATGGTAAATCGATTGACCGATCAAAAAGCTAAAGCCTTTGGTGGCATAGCTATAAGCTAGCCCTCCATTCAGGTCAAGGTTACTGGATTGCGTGCCCAGGTTATTTTCTTTATTTGGCAACTGCGGGTCAAAATCACCTATTTGGTTATTGTATTGTGCCGGATACGTGGCGTCACTGATTGATCGGGAAATAAAGCCTATCTGGAGGCCTCCCATTAATTGATGGGCTCCCAATTGCTTTTGATAAGCCCCTGAAAACTGAAACATTTGCTTACTCAAGGCAGCAGGTCCTGATTGATCACCAGTAACAACGATTCCGGCATTCAGATAGTCAGAGCGAAAAGGGAATTTGTATTCGCCGTAAACTAAGCCTGTTTGGAAATAATGCGGTGATATACTATTCCATTGATTCCTGTATATTCCTCCGGCTCTAATTGTGCCCGAAAAATTCCCAGTTAGTGCGGGGTTTAGGGTGAGCGGACTTTTGTTATACTGGGTAAAATGAATATCTTGCCCGTACAACTCCCCAAAAAGGATTGATATAGCAATGACAAGTAATATTATCGGCTTTTTAACACCCATAGAGAGCGTATAAATTTATAATATTATTTTTTGCGGTCACAATACTCATCGATAAAAACACCGTTTTGCTACTTAGCTTTCCTGCAGCCTTTAACAAAGTAAGAAATTTTTTAGTTAGGTATTTGGTTTTAAAAATGAAAGTTTAGGAGATATGAAGGTTACTTCCATTGAAGTTTGCTGTACTGTAATAGGTTCTTGCATCTAATACAGCCCAAAATGTTCAAACAGGTCATTTCTAAAATAGGTGGATTAATCTTATATTGGTAGTTTAAATTAAAGCTTAAATGTTTTCCAAATTACTAAAGTGTTAACAGGCTTGGTTATCGGTGATCAATACAAGTTACTGCTTAAGCCGCTATTATATAAACTGATTGGTGTTTCTTTATTTATATCGCCTTTGTTGAGCCAAGCCCAATTGAATGCCGATTTTACAGCTAACAAAACCCAAGGTTGTAGCCCGATCGTGGTCCAGTTTAATGATCAATCCAGTGGTAATATTACTGATCACAAATGGCGCCTGGGTACAGGGGGTACATCAGATTCTGCCAATCCCTCGGTTTCCTATTCCCAGCCAGGGAAATATACCGTCACCCTTATCGTAAGCAATGGGAGTAACAAGGATTCCATTACTAAAACCAATTTTATTACGGTATTTGAAAATCCTGATGCGCAATTTAATGCAACTCCTAAAAATGGTTGCAAGCCGTTGCAGGTCAATTTTTCTGACAAATCCCAAAAAGGGGACGCGCCCATATCTTCCTATAGCTGGGATTTTGGGGACGGCGGTACCTCAACTAATGCAAATCCGCAACACACGTATTTACAGGCTGGTAAGTTCAAAGTTTCTCTTGTCGTAAAAGATCAAAATGGTTGTAGTGATGTGATTGCTAAAAACAATTACATCGATGTTGATAAAAAGCCAAAGGCCCGGTTCAGCGCTTCTCCAAGAACAGACTGCAATCCCCCTTTAACGGTTTATTTCAATAACCAATCAACCGGAACTAGTCCCCTAACTTATGAATGGCGTTTGGGTAATGGGAAAACCAAGAGTAATAAAAATCCAAGTGAGCGTTACCAACAATCAGGCAGTTATGACGTAACGCTCGTTGTTAAGGATGCCAACGGCTGCAAGGACTCTGTTACCAAAAAGGATTATGTTGTTATTCAGGATTTTAAAGCGGGTATGCGTATTAATAAGACAAAGGGCTGTCTTAATCCCTTCACAGACACATTTCGGTTTAAAGACACATCGAATCTTCAGTCAAGCCCTGTTTACGAACGAGAGTGGCGTTTTGGCGATGGTAGTAACGCTTCGGTAAAAGCCCCACCCAAAATTTATGGTAAGAAGGGGGTGTACCCTGTGAAACTTATAGCCGGGTCCCCAGGCTGTAAAGATACTTTAAGGGATACCATCCGGGTTCAGCAAGTTGAGGCTGATTTTGAAATGGATAGTACTTTTAGCTGCCACCTGCCTTTTAAAGTTCTGTTTTCTGATTCATCAGAAAATGACCAACAAAACAAGTGGTGGTTTGGTAATGGCGATAGCAGTAGCATAGATAATCCCAGTACCACTTACAATGCTGAAGACACCTTTAGTGTGAACATGGTTGCCACCAATGCGATTGGGTGCAAAGACAGCGCGTTTGACACTGTTATTACTCAGCGACCAAATGTAAGTTTTAGGCCGAGCCAAGGCTGCTATCCTGATACTTTTAGTTTCGGGACTATGCAACAGTATAAAAGTTTGTTCAGTGAATTTGACTCTGTAACCAGCCGAAAATGGTATTATGGGGACGATTCAACTGAAATGGGAAAATTGGGCTCTCATAGTTATCGGGACACTGGTAAATATGAGGTAAAGCATGTGATAGAAACGCAAAGTGGTTGTAAAGATACTGCTAAAAATGTAATAGCTGTGGGGGATACCCCCAATTTTAAATTTTGGTATGATACCATTCCGGGAACCGATACTTTTTGTGGAGGCACCAAAGTAAATTTTACCAAAGAAACAGATTTCGCTGATTCCGTTGTGTACTACTATTTAGGCGACAGGCAAGGAGCGCCATCTACTATTAATTCAACCACGTTTGAATATGATGATACCACCGGTTATTTTTATCCTTATGCTATCCCTTTTCACAATGGTTGCCAAGGAGATACGGTTTATTTACCGGATTCTATTTACATTAAACCACCGATAGCAAAGTTTAAAAGCTCGCTGAACTGTGATTCGCCCAAATGGCGGAGGTTTGTAGATGTTTCAATTGAAGCTGACCGGTGGTTTTGGGATCTGGCAGAAGGTGATACCAGCATGCGTAAGAACCCAGGAAAACAATTTGCTTCAAAAGGGAAGTATAAAATAAAATTGAAGGTGGTCAATGATACCACCAACTGCTGGGATAGTGTACAACAAAGAGTTAAAATAACGAGTCCTGAGGCGCGGTTCACCATAAGTGATTCGGTAAGTTGCCCGCCTCTAAAAAATGTTCAATTTGATGCCGCTCCTTCAGAAGGGGTTCAGGATGATGGTTACTTTTGGAATTTCCGAAACGGGAACATTCTGGATAAAACCATTACGGATGACACAAGCGAACTTAGAAAACCCAAGCCGCAGGATTACATTAGCTCTGGAACCTACGAGGTCTTACTTGTTGCTACAGGTCCGAATTTTTGCAGGGATTCAATGTTTAGAACCGTTAATGTCTATGACCATAGGGCTCATATAGTGGCTGATCCACCAGGGGGTTGTTTACCGTTAACTGTTGATTTCAGGGATACAACCCAATCCGACACCACCATAACGAGTAGGGAATGGACTTTTGACGATGGATCCGGGGTTGTCACCAAGAAGAAACCCCAACATAAATTCAGTAAGGTCAAAAGTTATAATGTTAAATTAAGAACTGAAGATGCGCAGGGTTGCCGGGATACAGCCAGTCAAACCATACGTGTAGGCAATCCTTCCGTTTATTTTACGGCGGAAAAAACAGAGGCCTGTCGCGGGGAAGCTGTTCAGTTTACCCCAAGTACTAATCCGGACAGTCTCCAATTGATATGGGACTTTGGAGATGGCGATACTACCTCCCAGCAAAAGCCGGTTCACCGCTATGAAAAAAATGGTAATTTCGATATACAGTTAATTGGTATAGACTCAAGTGGCTGCCCGGATACCGTGGTCAGATCTCAGTTTGTTAGCATCAATTCCCCTGTAGCTGATTTCGCCTTAAGTGATACCAATGCTTCGTGCCCCCCATTAGAGGTTGATTTTTATGATTCTTCCAAAGGGCAAAACCTAAAGTACAAATGGCGTTTTGGCGATAATTCCAGCTCTTTACTAACAGATCCCTTTCACCAGTACACTAAACCTGGTACCTATCCAATCAGGTTGACCTTAGAGAACGAATCTGGATGTACTGATACTTTAAGAGATACGATAAGGGTGAAGGGGCCTCGCGCCGATTATAATATCATTCCGGATAGTGGGTGCCCACCATTGAAGTACGAATTTTATGCTTTCGACAAGGAGGGTGTAAAAAGTGTAACCTGGGACGTAGGAAAAGGCGTAACCATACCAGGAGATTCGGCCAGTCATGAATATGAAAGGGGTGGTTTATTTGTACCTAAGATGCTAATTAACAATAATGAAGGTTGCGAATATGCCATAAGGACTGAAGATACGGTCCGTGTTGATACCATTCGGCCTATTATTGATCCGGGTAAAGCAAATTATTGTGGTTATGAGGATGTAAAGCTTGACAATAAAACAAAAGGAACCATCACCGATTGGGCATGGACCCTTCAATCACCTTTTGAAAGAGATTCGACCAAAATTCCGGATTTTGAGTTTGATAGTTTAGGGCAATACAACTTGAAATTGGTTGTAACCAATTACCAGGGCTGTAAGGATAGTACAGAAAATGGTTTTACCATCCATCCTAAGCCGGAAGTTTTTGCATCCGGAGGCGGATTCATATGTGAAGGGCAAACGGTTCAGCTAAAAGCTAAAGAAGATTCCGACTTTGATTATCAGTGGATACCCTTGGATGGCCTTGATCGTCCGAAAAGTAGGAATCCGTTAGCAGGCCCGGATTCCACTACCAAATACCGTGTTTATGTTCGGGATGAAAATAATTGCCGGGACACGTCAGATAAAGTGAAAGTTTTGGTTCAGAGGCGACCAAGGGTTCAGGCTTTCCCGGATACTACTATAATCAAGGGGGATAGTGTACAACTCCAATCCAGTGTGCAAACAGGGGTTAAAGGTTATCAATGGGCCCCAACTGATAGCCTGCGGTGCAGCGATTGCTCTTCCACTTACGTAAGACCTTTTGAAGAGACTATTTACAACCTTCGGGTTGAGGATACAAGCGGATGTTTCGAAGAAAGTGACGAAGCCAGAATAAAAGTGGAGGAAAAATTCAAAATATCCCTGCCAGAGGCATTCACCCCAAATGGGGATGGCACAAATGATAAAATCTATGTTGAAGGTTGGGGAATCAAGGAGTTATTGACATTTGAAATATATAACCGTTGGGGAGAACTGGTTTACAAAAGCCAGAAGCTCAATGAGGGTTGGGATGGCTACTACAAGGGAGAGTTACAAAATACCGGGTCTTTTTCCTACTACGTTAAGGCAAAGTCCTACCAGGGGAAAATAGCGGAGCAGAAAGGCATGTTTAATTTGCTTCATTGATACTTCAAGTGTTTTAAATAAGGGTCGCAATATCAATAGCTATTCATAGCCCAATGAATATGGTTTCAAGAATGATAGGTGCATTTGGAAAAATAGTATTCCATTGGCTTTGGGTTCCTATCATTGTAGGCCTTAAAACTGGTAATGATTAGGTTGAAAAGGCTTGTTATTTACAGATCTCTTCTATAAAAACTGGTAAATTGCCTTAGTTTGCAGTAAGGTATTAAACCTGCCTTTTCTTCAAATATGGCTGATGCTCAAAGAAAGGTTAGTTTAAAAAACATGGCCATGATGCCAATTGGTATCAAGTACCTTTTGATTTTGAATGGCATCTTCTTCCTCTTGACTATTTTGCTTTACAGTAGTTTTCAATTTAACCTGGTGGATTATTTTGGGCTTTATCATCCGCTTTCCGATAAGTTTTCCTACTTCCAGTTCATTACCCATTTATTCATGCATGGGAGCGGGCTTCATATTTTCTTCAACATGTTCGTTTTGTGGATGTTTGGTAGCGTGTTAGAGCATGTCTGGGGTTTAAAACGTTTTTTGGTCTATTTCTTTTTAACAGGTTTAGGGGCAGCAGTACTACACAATGCAGTTCGGACTATCCAGATTAATCAATTAAAAGCGGACACTCAGCAATACGTTCAGGAACCTTCTTATCAGAATTTCAAGAACTTTCGGAATAACACAATGGGCGCTCTGCCCCCTGATTTTAAAAAGGAGGTTAGAGCCTTGATAAAGAAATGGGAAGATCAACCGCAGAAAAAAAGCTTAATCAACCAATCAAAAAAGCTGGTGAAAGATTATAAAGATTTGTACGTAAACATGCCTACTGTGGGGGCTTCCGGAGCTGTATACGGGGTATTGCTGGCCTTTGGCCTTTTGTTCCCGAATATTTACGTTTATTTATACCTGCTGATCCCAGTTCGGGCTAAATATTTTGTAATGTTACTTATATTGCTTCAATTATACCTGGGCTTTTTTGATAAAACCAACAATGTGGCCAATTTTGCTCATTTAGGTGGCATGCTTTTCGGGTATATTTTATTAAAAGTCTGGGGAGAAAAACCTTTAACTATTGTACGCGAATAATTAAAAAATATTCTCTTATGAAAACGTATTTTCAAAAGCTTTTTAAGTACAATGAATGGGCCAATGGAAAAGTGTTAGAAGCTGTAAGCAATGCCAGCCAAAAGCCCCACCAAGCGATAAATCTTTTAAGTCACCTGACAGCCGCACAAGATGTGTGGTTGGGAAGGATTCTAAATTCAGAGAATCAGAACCAGCCTATTTGGCCACAATATTCATGGGAGGAGATCCAGGAAAAGCTGCCAGAAAGTTCAGAGGAGTGGTCAGAATTCATTGAGACCATGAACGATGATCATTTCCAGGAAGAACACCAATACTACAATTCTAAAGGTGAGCTTTTTAAGGTTAAAATGGAAGATGTGATCCTGCATGTGGTTAATCATTCGACCCATCATCGTGCTCAGATCAGTAAAATGCTCCGTGAGCAAGGAGAGGAGCCACCTGCTACAGATTACATATTTTACGTAAGGGAAAAGAAGGCTTAGGCAATAATAAGCCCTTCCTGCTCATTTCCAAATTTTAAATGCTGATTATTTTTATAGCGTATTCCTGAGATCGTGGCTAATAAAGCATCAACATAGTGCCAGCTTCTCAAAGACTCTTCTGCCAAATCTAATGGCAAATAAAGTTTTAATTTTTGCAGGACTTTATCAATGTTGGCTTTATTGTCTTTATACCCGTGTTCTCGCAAACCTAACTCATATGCTAGCCTTGCCGGATAAACTTCGCAGCAAGAAAATCCTGCTTTAACGAGTTGGTCTTTCATTCTGATTCCCCTTGCCGTTAATCCTCCCAAAAACATGGGCGACATGGCGCTAACCGCTTGGTCAGCCTCCCTGAAAAAGTAATCATTAAAATTATCTCCAAGCGAATAAATGCCTGGTAGAGAAAGGGGAGCATCAATGAAAATAATTTCCGGGTTTATCTCTTGGAGACTGTTCAGCAGAAATTGATCAGCATCTTTATTAACGGGGCTTGCCTGGAAGGTAAACTTCTCTTCTTTAATCGTACAAAGAACGGTTGTTCCATTCATTTTTTTGCCATAGTCAATCCCAACTATAGCGTTATCAGGAGGAACCTTCATTGAAAGCCGATTTGAAGGTTTCGAGGGCTCGATTTCTGGCCCATTTATGCTCTACCATAGGTGGTGGGTATTCAGGTGTTCCAAATTCAGGTACCCAGTGGCGAATAAATTTATATTCGGGATCAAAACGTTCTATCTGTCTTTGAGGGTTGAAAATCCGGAAGTAGGGAGCTGCATCTACACCGGATCCGGCAGCCCACTGCCATCCGCCGTTATTGGAGGCCAGCTCGTAATCAAGCAATTGTTTACCAAAATAAGCTTCACCCCAACGCCAATCTATTAGCAGATGCTTAGTCAGGAAGCTCGCTGTAACCATGCGCAAACGATTGTGCATATAGCCAATTGTATTAAGCTGTCGCATGCCAGCATCTACCATGGGGTACCCTGTTTTGCCTTCGCACCACTTTTGAAAATCTTTTTCATCATTGCGCCAGGGTATGGCATCAAACTCTTTTTTGAACGACTCGTGAACGACTCTTGGGAAATGCCAAAGGATCATTTGGTAAAAATCCCGCCAGGTTAATTCATTCAAAAAGGTACTATTTAACCTTGCCGCTTTTTCAGCCAAATTACGGATGCTAACGGTGCCAAACCTTAAGTGAACACTTAAACGGGATGTACCATTAACTGAAGGGAAATTCCGGTTTTGATGGTAATTTTTTATAATATCATCATCTATATTTTTATTAGGAAAAGGGACATTGGTTGGCTTAAAGCCCATATCAGCTAACTTTGGTATTGGCCAGGCGTCTGTTTTTATAAAATTGTTTTTCAAATTTTCGGACGGATAATGGGTTAAGCCATTTTGATAGAAAACCTTATTCCATTTTTTCCCATAAGGGGAGTAAACCACATAAGGCGATTGATCATCCTTAACAATTTCTTTCTTTTCAAAAATTACTTGGTCTTTAGCTCCTTTAAAGCCGATGCCTTTTTCATTAAAAAAATCCAGTAGTTGTTGATCTCTGTTACGCGCATAGGGCTCGTAGTCCCGGTTGATGAACACCTCTTCTATGCTAAAATCTTCACATAGTTTTTTGAAAGCATCCATTGGTGTGCCGTTATAGACACATAATGAACTGCCTACCTGTTTGAGCTCTTTTTGTAAAGCTTGCACCGTGTCATGGATAAAATGAACTCGTGAATCATAAGTTTCCAAATGATCGAGGATATCGGTATCAAAAATAAAGACCGGTATAACAGGCTTATTTTTTTGCAATGCTTGGTATAACCCTACATTGTCATGTAAGCGCATATCACGTCTGAACCAGAAAATGTTAACCGGGTTGTAAGGGTTTTTAGCTTCCATTTATAGGTTATTTCCTTTTCTGAATTGGTAACCAGTAAATTAAGAAGGAAATTATACAGACCTAACTCCAGATAAGCCGCCATCTACTGGGAAAACCTGGCCTGTAATCCAGCTAGCCTCCGGGCTTAACAGAAACGCTGTTAGGCCGGCTATGTCACCTATTTCACCATAACGCCCCAAAGGATGTCTTTTTTTAGAAGACTCTTGCTTGTCCTCTGTGGCAAGTAATTGTTCTGCTAAAGGAGAGTTAGTCAAAGATGGAGCAATGACATTAACCCTGACGTTCTGGCTTATTAATTCTGCGGCGAGGGATTTGCCTAAACCTTCTAATGCAGCTTTAGCGGATGCTATTGAAGCATGGTAAGGCATACCTACCTGTGCTGCGACAGTACTGTAAAATACTACGGAAGCATCACCTGATTTCTTCAGAGATTTGAGTGCAGCTTGGGTAGAACGAACAGCCCCCATAACGTTAACCTCATAGTCATTTTGCCACTGTTCTTGTTTAAGAGCCTGAAATGGCTTTAGTGTAATGGTGCCGGGGCAATAAACCAAACCATGCAGCTCATCTGGTAAGTCCTTAAAAGCCGTTTTAACATCATCTTTGGTAATGTCAACAGGTATGTGGGTAACACCGAGTCCATCAATAGATTCGTGAAATTGTCTTGATGCGACCCAAACATTAGCTCCCTGGTTTATTAGACGGTTTACTGTATCCAAGCCTATGCCTGATGTACCACCTACAACCAGAAAGTTTTTATCACTTAATTTCATCGGTAATTTTTCTTAGTTAACGTACATAGCCTAATATTGTTCAGGCGAGGCTTCTTACTCCTTTGTCCATTTAATGGTACAGCCAATGGCTTTGGTATGTTTTGGCTCAGGCTTCTCACCAGCCTCTATAGCCTTTATGGCATTTCTGACGTACTGCTTTTTCACCTGATCAGGGTTTTCTATGTTATCGTCAATAGTTCCGATGTAGGCTACTTTCAACTTTCCATTGTTTTGTTTTTCCAAAAGGTAAACATGGGGAGTTCTGGTCGCTCCATAGGTTTTAGCCACTTCCTGGGTTTTGTCTATCAAATATGGGAAGGGATAGCCTTTATTTTTTGCTTTTTCTTTCATATTTTCATAAGAGTCTTCCGGCACAATATCTGGGTCATTTGGGTTAACTGCTATCACAGGGTATCCTTTTGGAGCGTAATCTTTGTGTAAATCAATGATCCTATCTTCATAAGCTTGTACGTAAGGGCAATGATTACAAAAGAAAGTAACAATATACCCGTTGGCATCCGGAAAATTTTCCTTCATGGAGATTTTTTCCCCGGAGACACCCTTTAAATTGAAATCTTTTGCTATATCTCCCACCTCGTATCCTTTATTATTTTGATCTTGGGCTTCAGAGCATCCAGCAAATAAAAACAGGGCTAGTAAAAAAGTTGAAATACGCATCGTTAGCGGGCTTTTAATTTTTTGACAACATTGTGTAACTCACGGTATTGAAATTTCTTTTCATAAAAAGCGCGAGCCTCGCCACCATCTTTGATGAAGAGGGTTGCAGGTATAGCGCCACTCCAGTCTGGGGCTAATTTCCCCATCCAATCGTCCCCTTTTGGTTGATGGAGGAAAAAAACGCGTGATTTAAACGCTCTCTTTTCAACAAAAGGCCTGACTTTGGAATCTAAGTTCTTCGAAAAATCCAGGCTTACAAGGAGAATTGAAATAGGATCTTTTTGGAAGTTTTCTTTGAGTTTTTTGAAATGGGGCAGCTCTGCTACACAAGGTTTACACCAAGTAGCCCAGAAATTGATCACATAAAGTGTATCATTATTTTTGTGGAGGTATTGTTTTAGCTCGTTGAAGTCTACCTCCTTAACCTGGGCTTGACTTTGATTTAGCAATCCCGTAAATAGTAACCCTGCTGCCACAAATAAAACCCTGCTGAGCTCACGCATAACTTAAACCTGAATTCCTGCTTTAACCAAAGAATTACTGAACCTTTTGATGGGACTATTCCCTCGAAATCAGGTCAATTGAAGCGAATTTCCTGCCAAAATCATCACTAAATAGAGGATTTTAAGCTTTTCAGGCCTTCAATTTCAAGTAAATTAAGCTTAATGTTGCCTTTGCATAAGGTAATCAGCCAAGGCTCTTAAAGGTGATTTGCGTTCTCCCTCTTGGTTAATGGCTTCTAAGTTAGCCAGTGCCTCCTTGTAATAGCGATCTCTTTCTTTCTGAGTTTCCTCAGCGATACCTAATTCGTTGAATAAGGCGGTGACTTCTTCGACTTTCTTGTGGGTTGTCTTAAGGGTATCATTCATTAAGTCATCAATTTTTTTCTTATTTTCTTCACCTGCAATTTCAAGCGCTTTTACTAGTAAATAGGTTTTTTTACCCGCTTCTATATCGCCCCCGATTTGTTTGCCGAATTGATCAGCTGCTCCAAAAGTGTCCAACAGGTCGTCCTGAACCTGGAATGCCATCCCTAAATTTAGCCCAAATGAATAGATTAGTTCTTTATTGGTGTCATTTGTTCGCCCGATTACCGCCCCTAATTTCAGAGCAGCTGCCAGAAGCGAAGCGGTTTTAAGCCTAATCATTGTTAAATATTCATCCAGACTCACATAATGAGATTTCTCAAAATCCATATCCATTTGCTGACCCTCACAGACCTTAATGGCTGTATCATTGTAAAGGGAGAAAACCTCTTTTAGGATGTCCGCATCGACCTCTCCAATAGCTTGGTTAGCAATGATCTGCATTAAATCGCCCGAAAGGATTGCATTGGTCGTATTCCATTTTTGATGAACTGTCGGGTAGCCACGCCTGATTGTAGCTTGATCCATAATATCATCATGCAGAAGTGTGAAGTTATGGAAAATTTCAAGGCCAACAGCTGGGTGTACAGCTTTATTTACAGGCCCATTAAATAAGTCGCAGCTCATGAGGGCTATCACAGGCCTTACTCTTTTACCTCCAAGGTTTAAAACGTATTTAACCGGTTCGTATAAGCCGGAGGGTGCTTTGTTTAAATCAAAGGCTTGAATTTCCTCTTCTACCTTTTTTCTTAAGCTTTGATAAGTATACATTGTAACAAAAATTAGTCTTTTAATTTTGGATCAGTAGCGTCTCTAAGAGCATCCCCGATCAAGTTAAAAATGGTAACGGTTAGAAAAATAGCAAATCCTGGAAATAGAACAAGCCACCAAGCTGTAAATCTCTGCTGGCCAGCGCTTAGCATCGACCCCCATGTAACAATCTGGTCAGGAACACCAATGCCTAAAAAAGAAAGTGCTGATTCGACAAGAATGGCCATAGCAACACCAAAAGCAATGGCAACAAATACAGGAGCGATTGAATTAGGTAAAGCATGCTTGAAAATGATTCGCCTTTCAGAAAGTCCCATAGCCTTAGCCGCTTCAATGTAATTCAGGCTTCTTGTCCTAAAAAACTCAGCCCGTGTAAAACGAGCAATGCCTGTCCAGGAAATGAAGCCAATGATGGTCATTAGGAGGAAGATACTTTTCTCCTCAAAAATAGCGCTAATGGTTATAAGGAGGATTAAAGCTGGGATAGCCCTTAAAATTTCCATGATTCTAAGAACTGTACCATCTATAGGTACCGATACTGGTTTCCGCAAATTTTTGATCTTACTAACCGCTTTACCCAGGTAATTAAAAACTTCAACAATAGCAAAGAAAATCAATAAGCTAATCAATAACTGTCCGATCCCTTTTAAAACACCCTCTTCAAATGCTTTGTCCAAAGCGTACTTCCGTGTAATTAAGCCATAGAACACTCCTAGTATGATTCCTACCAGAATAAATAAAAAGCGTCCTCTTGCTAATTTCATGCGGTTATCCCCATAATAACCGGCCAGCGCACCTAATACGATACCTATTAGAGCCGCTATACCCATTGCTAAAATGCCTACAGTCAAAGAGATTCGAGTTCCATGAATCAGGCCTGCTGCTATATCTCTTCCAATTTTATCGGTACCCAGAAAATGCCTGTACCTATCCGGTATTGGCTTTATTTGACCATCAGGTGTTTTGTATTGTTGCTTACCAAAAGGGCTGGCATAGTTCCTGTTATAAGGGTCTGGTTCAGTAGGTGAATAAGGTATAGGGGCCCAAATGACTTCATCCAGGTGCATCTGTTTCCAATTCGCAATATCAAATTGTATCTTTTCCATTTTACCTGTCTCGGGGTGCTTAACGGAATCTATCTTACTGGGATTAAAAAAAGTTGAAACAGCCGGGTAAAATGTTTTTTGATGGTACTTGACATAAAGCGGCTGGTTATTGGCAAGGAAATCAGCAAAAATGGCGACAAAAATTAATACCCCAAGTATCCAAAGGGAGATAAGTGCTGGCTTATTCCGCTTGAATTGAGCCCAGGCATAGCTGCCCTTACCTTTATTTGGCTCATTATTTTGCTGAACAGGTTCTATAGCTTTGCCCTTCATTGCTGTCGTTTTAACGATAAGAAATTCGTGGATCCACTAATGCATAAAGGATATCTGCAACCAAATAACCAACAATGGTCAGAAAACCTACTAAAGTAAAGATCGCCACGATCATAGGGTAGTCGGCACTTAAAATAGCTTGGTATATTTCCAGCCCCATTCCTGGTATGGAAAATATTTTTTCAACAATCACTGACCCGCCAAGCGCCATTGGAAATATATTGGAAAAGAGGGTTATGATAGGTAGTAAGCCATTCCTGAGGGCATGCTTCATAATGACATTCCACTCTGACAGGCCTTTAGCCCTTGCTGTTCGTATGAAATCCTGGTTAATGACATCCAGCATACCTACACGCATCTGCCTGCTTAAAAAGGCGAAGGATGAATAAGTGTAGGTTATGAGGGGTAAGACTAAGTAGGGAAGATGGTGGTTAATTTTCTGCCAAAGGGGCCAGCTTTCCTGGAAAGTGGTAGCATTCTGAACTCCTGCTTCAGGGAACCAGACCATCATGTCGGGGTTGGCAAATAAGAAAAGCAAAAAGGTACCCACAAAGAAGTTGGGCAAAGAAATCAATGCAAAAAGGGTGGCGCCAGATACCCTGTCAAAGAGAGAATTTCTCTTGTAAGCAGAATATATACCTATCGGGATGCTAATTAAATAGGCTATAAAGATTGATACAAGTGCTAATGCAAAAGACCATATAAAACGCTCTCCAATTCGGTCCATAACTGGGCGCTGGTCTCTGTAAGAGCGTCCAAAGTCCAAATCAAGCAATATTCCGGTGATCCATTCGTGGTATTGATTGTTAAAGCCGTACCAGTTAAAAGCAGGTACATAAGTCTTCCAATTTTCGGGATTGCTAATAAGCTTAATATAGGAGCGCTGTATCTGCTGTAAACTTTTCCGCATAGGCTCGAAAAAAGCAAAACGGGCATATAACTTTTCCAATTTATCCAGATTGGCATTGATCTGTTGGTCATTGGTTTCTTCCAAAAGCTTCAGTAAGGTGAAACGGCTTTGGTTCAAAGCTTCATTCACCCGATTACCTGAATATTTATCAATTTCTTCGGATTTAAGGTCAAGGTTTTCCTGCTTTCTGAGCGCTTTTCTAAGGGTTTTGTAATAATCGGAAATCCTATTCCAGTTACCATTTTTCCGGGTCATTTTTTCCAGCATGGCCCTTTGGTTTTTATCGGGCACCCGGTAAAGGGTATCAGTATCGGCCAGGGTTACCATGTTGAAATAAAAGATCGGTAAATGCAGGTTCAGCCTTTTACGCACTTTGGCCTTTAGTTCTTGCGTAGATTGTCCTTCCCCGCCTATAGCTTTGCTTGTTTGGGCACTGTTCACGAGGCGCTCTACCGGGTCACCGGGTGCGTAAACACTTATCACAAACCCCAATAGTGAAATGAGAATCAGTGTAGGAATGAAAATTAAAATGCGTTTGATGATATAATTCAGCATAAATAAACCTCAACCAATTATCTTAAGGGGCTGGAGCACTGGAAATCCGGCCGAAACCGGGATTTAGCTTAAGGTTATTCAAAATTACCCCAGGTCTCTCCTGGTACATTTCTGCATTAGTGAACCGTCTGTGAATGGCTATTTTACGCATTGGTGAATACAGGAAAACATAGGGTTGCTTACGATATACGATTGCTTGGAGTTGTTTCATAATCTCCCGGCGTTTATCAAGGTCAATTGTTCTGTTGGCCAATTCAATCAGGGAATCTGTGCTGGAATTACCAAAACCAACGAAGTTTAACCCTTTATTGGCCCAATTTTTCGTATGCCATATTTGTGCAGGATCAACAGGCCCGAAACTGCTCGACCAAACACCCAGGAACGCATCGAAATCATGTTCGCGGGCCTTTTTATAAAAAACCGAATAATCCATCCCTTGGGGTTCAAGGACGATTCCAGCCTTGTACATCACATCTTTAATCATGAGGGCCATTTGTTGCAAAGAAGCCCTTTTCATGTAATTAAACTGAAACTTGAATTCTACTTTTTCACCATTGATTACCCTATCCCTGATATTATCCCCGTCACTATCCTTCCAGCCTGCTTCATCCAGTAATTGCTTGGCCTTATCGATATTTTTCTCAATGGGTTTAAGGGTGTCATTGTAGGAGGGTTTTAAAGGTGATACAAAAGAGGTCTGCCGAATAGCCTTATCCCGGGATATAACTTTTTTTATTTCATCGACCGGAACCAGGTAAGCGATAGCGCGCCTCACTTTACGGTCTACAAAAAAAGGTTTATGTTCAGCATCCGGTCGCATATTCAGGCCTATATAAGAGTAGCCGTATTTTTTGGTAAAATCTGAATGGTAATTTTTATTGAAATAGTCGCGCTTTCGGGCTTTTATGAGTTCGTCAACCCCCACATAAGTGCTTACGTCTATTGATTGCCGCTTTAAAGCCAACCCTGCTGCGAAGTCCTCACGAATTATTTTAAAAATGATCTTTTCCGGATAGTTCTGGTTGTAAACAAAATCACTTGTATCACCCCACCAATCTTTTTTTCGTTTAAGGGTTATGGCATTCCCTACATTCCAGGATGATACTTTGTAAGGACCCAGTCCATTCAGTTTTTCAGGTACTCGTCCATTCTGGCCCGAATTAAATTTTTTCATGAAGGCTTTTAATTCGGAATGTTCATTAGGATCAAAGTCCGGGTCATTAAAATCCTTAATGCTAAACTTGCCAAAGACATCTTCAGGATCCCTCCGATTCTTTTGCATCATCCATAGCCCGGTTTCAAAGATGAATTTATTGGCAAAATACTTTTCATTGCAGACCAAAGTAAATTTACGGGGACTATCCGGGTAAGTTTTGATCTCCGCTATCCGTTTGTAGAAAGATCGAATATTGGTATTGTTAGTGAGAGGACATTTATTAACCTTTAAGGTAAAGATAACATCGTCAACGGTGAATGGAGTGCCATCATCCCAATGAATACCTTGCTTTAATCTGAAAGTGTAACTCAGCCCTTTGTCACCCACCTCAGGCATTTTTTCTACTAATTGCGGAGTTGTTTTCAGGGTACGTAGATCAGGCCTTATCAATCTTTTCTGAGTGTACTGAAACACGTAATTCCTGATACTTCCCCTCCCGTTAGTAGGGTGAAGCGTGTTTGGTTCAGAGGTTAAATGAGTAATTACTACATTCTCAGACAGGTCTCTTTTATCCATGCATCCTGGTAATGTGATTATCAAAACCAGGAGTGATAGAGCGGGTTTTAAAAGTAACGAACGATAATGTTTGTAAAAACTGAGATGCACTCGGAAAGGTTTTTTCAAAAAAATGGCAATGTACTTAAGCTTCCATTCCCCTCTCATGGCAATTTCTCCCTTTAAAAAAAGATTTCTGAAACTCAACGTTATCCTGAAATATTATCAAGTTTTGAAGTAGCAATTTAAAAAAACGTGAATTAGGATTTGTGAACTTTTCTTTAATTCATTGATAGCCAGGCGAATATTACCTAGAAAATCAATGATTTAAAGCATTGAAAAAAGGTCTTGCAGAGGGAAAAACCAAGGGACAAAGGATTATTTCATTAAATCATTTTAAGTTTATACATTTGCATGGTCTCGAAAGAGAAACACGGAGAGATGCCGGAGCGGTCGAACGGGGCGGCCTGCTAAGCCGTTGTCCACCATTGGGTGGACCGAGGGTTCGAATCCCTCTCTCTCCGCAAATAGCGAGAGTTCTGAGTTGGAGGGATAATGGGATATAAAGAGCTTTTAATGTTTGATTTTGAGAACCTTTATCAAAAGGTCAACAATCTAAATGTTAAGCTTTTAAAAGTATTCAATGAGAATTATTCTATTGATTTTTTTTTCTTAAAGATCAATGGAAAAGGGCTTCAACCAGCATATTAC
>CAZQQN010000033.1:0-2711 GCA_964595485.1 uncultured Sphingobacteriales bacterium
GCCTGCCGCTAGCGTTCATCCTGAGCCAGGATCAAACTCTCCGTAGTACTTAAGATTTTAAATACTGTGAGAGCTTGTAACCTTAACTCAAAGGAGCTTCCTTACCTTAAATACCTTAAAGAACTATAATGACCTCACTCAGTCATTCTCTGCACAGGAACTATCAATCCTGTAAGAACTATCTCCCTTTCTTTCAAAGGGACTGCAAATTTAACTTAATCTTTAAAAAAAAGCAAAAATTATGTTAACTTCTTTTACTCCCTTTCCCTTACTGGAAAGTGCAAATCTAAAACATTATTCAGAACTTAAACAAATCGTCCTGAACTTTCTTTACACAGCCTTTAAAGAGAAACTCTAAATTGAAGCTTTATCCGAATCAGAGGTGCAAATGTATTGCTAAATTCTGTCTAAGCAAACAATGAAAGAAAAAAATCTATAAAAGCCCTTTAAAAAGAGCTAAACAATTTACTTAATTCAAATCTGCTTGCGTGCAAAATTCAAATCGAAATATTCTAAAGAGCTAACGATTATTAAGTCTTTTTTAAACTTATCTTAATCGAGGTGCAAAGGTAGCGTGATGAAATGATTTAACAAACATTTAACCACCTGATTGCTGTACTTTAAGAAAAGAATTCTCTAATTAATTGGTTATCAGCAGTTTTAATTATTTAAGAAAATCCATTTAATCCAGACACAAACTATTTTTTCTGTATTATCAAGGGTTTTTGACATAATTAGTAGTTGATGAAGTTAATTTTAGTAAAATAACTTCAACTTTTGACATTTGCAGAAAACTGGTTTCCCCCATAACAAAAATTCCTTATGTACTATTTACGATACGTACTGTTACCCTCTGCGCTCCTATTTTCAGGGTTAAACCTTTTACTTGTATCTTGTCATTCACCTAATAAAAAATTGTTAGAGAAAGAGAAAGGAATGGCTGTGACGGCCCATCCTCAAGCCTCTAAAGTAGCTAAACAAATATTAAAACAAGGCGGTAATGCAATGGATGCTGCTATTGCTACTCAATTTACTTTAGCAGTTGTTTATCCTTCTGCGGGTAATATAGGTGGTGGTGGTTTTATGGTAGCCAAGATAGACTCCGGTTACTATTCATTGGATTATAGGGAAAAAGCTCCATTGAAAGCGACTTCTGATTTATACCAAGATAAAAAAGGCAAACCTAAACCTACGGAAAGCTTAAAGGGCCATTTGGCCAGCGGCGTTCCGGGAACAGTGGCTGGAATGTTCAAAGCACATAAAAGATTTGGTTCGTTACCTATTCGTAACCTCATGAATCCAGCCATAAAGTTAGCCAAGCAAGGGTTCCCGTTAACAGAAAGGCAGGCTGACAGGCTAAACAATTTTATCCCTGAATTTAAAAATCAAAGCACTTTTACACCTAGTCCCTTTTTAAAAAAATTTCCATGGGAAGCAGGGGATAGTTTAAAACAAAAAACATTGGCAAGAACCCTCAAAAGGATAAGCGATAGTGGACGATCGGACTTTTACTCTGGAAAAACAGCCAGTTTTATTGTTGAAGAGATGGAACGGTGTAAAGGGCTGATCAGCCGAAAAGATCTAAGGCGATATGAGGCAAAATTTAGGGAACCACTAATAAGTAATTTCCGACAATACAAAATCATAACGATGCCACCCCCTTCCAGCGGAGGCGTTTGTCTGCTTCAGCTTTTGAATATCATGGAGGATTATCCAATTCAAGAATGGGGTTTCCAGTCAACAAAGGCTGTGCACCTTATGGTAGAGGCAGAAAAAAGGGTTTACGCTGACCGTTCCAAGCACTTGGGAGATCCGGATTTTTATCCGGTACCAATTGATTCATTATTGTCGGAAAAGTACTTAACACAAAGAATGGCAGGATTTTCAATGAAAAGAGCAACACCATCATCTGCCATTAAACCCGGTTATCCAACGAATAAAGGGCAAAATACAACCCATTTTTCGATTGTGGATGAAGACAGGAACGCAGTTTCAATCACAACCACATTAAATACGAAATACGGGTCAAAGGTTTGGGTTGGCCGGGCAGGGTTCTTTCTTAACAGCGAAATGAATGATTTTAGTATAAAACCCGGTTATCCAAATAAGTATGGATTGATTGGCGGAAAGGCCAATGCAATAGAGCCAGGCAAAAGAATGCTTAGTTCAATGACGCCTACCATTGTGGAAGAAGGAGATGACTTATACATGGTCACCGGTAGCCCGGGTGGATCAACTATCATAACCACAGTCTTTCAGACTTTAATCAATACCACTGTATTTGATATGAACATGCAAGAAGCTGTCAGGAAAGGCAGATTTCATCATCAATGGAAACCGGATTACATAATGACTGAGTTCAGTAGGCCCTTACCCTTATCAACGATTTTAAGTCTTTACAAAAAAGGACAAGTAGTCATACCATTTCCTGAAATAGGCAGTGTTGATGCTATTCGGGTGAATGAAAGCGGGAAGCTTGAGAGTGGGGCAGATCCAAGGGGCGATGATAAGGCTATGGGTTATCCTGATTAGGTTTAAATTCTTTTAAGCTTCCCTTATTTGTACCTAAGAATTTTCTATAGAGTGGATTTTAAAAGGCCTATTAGGCGGAGGTTATTTATTTTATTTGGTTACCCTTAAGCCTAACCTTTTCTGAAGTTCTTCAATGTTAGGATTTTTCTCCTTCATTACCTCATATTTGTCTTTTGGAT
>CAZQQN010000033.1:2721-34431 GCA_964595485.1 uncultured Sphingobacteriales bacterium
GATTTACGACATAAGAGCGTTTGGCTTCATTAGAAGGTTCCTGTACCTTAGGTTCAAATTTAATAGCTGGGTTATCAAACTTACTTTCAAGGAAATCATTCAAGTGTATTTTCTCATCAAGGAAAGCCTGCTTTGCTGCTTTGTTTTCAAATACTAACTCAACCGTTTCCTCATCAATAAATTGCGGTTTTTGATTAGCTAAAGAGCTATACAGAAACTGTTTTCCTCTTAATTCATTTTCCAAAAACTCCTGCCAGACTTTATAAAAATCCTCAGGATTAATTACTTGCCTGTTAGTGGACGAATGCTCCTCCACATTAGCAAATTTGGTTTCTTCTTTACTTGGATCACCCCCTTTTATTTGGCCTCTTATATTGCTTAAATTACCAATTTTTGGTGAGTCATCGGCATTACCCTGTTTATTGGATTCCTGAGCTTTTTTTTTACTGCTTTCAGAAAACTCGGAATTACCTGAAGCGGGTTCTTCTTTAGCCGGTGTTACTTTTTTTTTACTACTACCGTTCTCAACGGATGCCTCTGCAACTGTAAAAGCATCGTAAATATGAGCCAGCTTCATTAATGCCAATTCTGTATGAAGTCGTTGATTCTTACTTGCTTTGTAATTGACATCAAATTGATTAAGGATGTTTAACCCAGATAGTAAAAAAGCACTGGATACATTGTTTGCCTGCTCCTGATACCGGCTTTGGGTATTCTCCGTTAATTCAAGTAATGGAATAGTTTTCGGATCTTTACAGACTAATAAATTGCGAAAGTGCTCACTTAAACCCAAAATAAAATTATGTCCATCAAAACCCTGGTTTAAGATATCATTGAAAAGAAGAAGTGAATTGGCAATATCTTGGCTAACAAGGTAATCTGTCACCTTAAAAAAGTAATCGTAGTCAAGGATATTTAAGTTATCAATAACATTCTGATAGGTCATCTCTTCTCCCGAAAAACTAACTATCCGGTCATAAATTGATAAAGCATCTCTTAAGGCGCCATCAGCTTTTTGGGCAATGATATGCAAGGCCTCTTCCTCTGCCTTCACGCCTTCATTTTCCGCAATTGTTGAAAGACTCTCAAAAATATCCTTAATCTGGATACGGTTAAAATCAAAAATCTGACAACGTGATAAGATGGTAGGCAAGATCTTGTGCTTTTCTGTGGTTGCCAGGATAAAAATGGCGTAGGGGGGCGGCTCCTCGAGGGTTTTTAAAAAGGCATTGAACGCGCTTTGTGAAAGCATATGGACCTCATCTATGATATACACCTTATACTTCCCTCCTTGAGGCGCAAAACGTACTTGATCTACCAAATTCCGTATATCATCCACTGAATTATTTGAAGCAGCATCCAGTTCATAAATATTCAGTGATTTTTGCTCATTAAATGTTTGGCATGATTCGCATTCATTACAGGCTTCACCTTCGTTGGTAATATTCTGACAATTAATGGTCTTAGCAAGTATCCGGGCACAAGTAGTTTTTCCGACACCCCTCGGCCCAGTGAACAAAAAGGAATGAGCTAAATGATCATTGGTAATAGCATTCCTCAAGGTACTCGTAATATGTTCCTGCCCGACAATTGTTTTGAAATTATCCGGACGATACTTTCTGGCCGAAATCTTGTAAGCCGCCATTCAATAATTTTTTGCTTCTATTAGACCTTATTTTCTATCATTAACAAAGGTAACTTTCATTGGTTAAAACCAGAAATTTACACCAATGGAAAGCTCATTCAGTCTTTTGTGTAAGAAATCCCTATGGGGATTTGCTATTAAGCTAAAGGCTTAATACCTTTGCAGTTCATTCATGTAAAATGTAAAAGAAAAATATGAGCGATTCCAAGGAAATCAGGCATTACGAAGCGGTTTTTATTATTACCCCGTTACTTACTGATGATCAAATGAAGGAAGTTGTTGATAAATTCAGGAGTTTGTTGAAAAAAAACAAAGCTGAGCTTGTACATGAGGAGAATTGGGGGTTAAAAAAGTTAGCCTATCCGATAAAGAAGAAGTCCACGGGGTTTTACCAATTATTTGAGTTCAAAGCATCACCAGCTTTTATTGATAAATGGGAAACCGAATTTAAGCGAGATGAGCGCATCATGCGTTATTTAACTGTGCTACTCGATAAATATGGTATTGAGTTCAACGAAAAGCGTAAAAAAGGTGAGGTTGGCAAGCTTGGCAATCAACCCAATAAGGAAGTTGCTGTAGAAGATACTGTAGAAAATGAAACCTAAATATACAACGTTATTATGTCAGTAGGTAATGTAAAAAAGAATATCTTCATCAACATAACCCCCCAAGAGCGGCCGAAAAAGAAGAAATTCTGCTGGTTCAAAAAGAGCAACATAAAATACATTGATTACAAAGATCCCGATTTCCTGCTCAAATATGTCAATGAACAAGGGAAAATAACCCCAAGACGTGTTACAGGGACATCACTAAAATATCAAAGAAGACTTGCCAAGTCGATTAAAAGAGCTAGACACTTAGCCTTGTTACCTTTTGAATCAGATTCTTTAAAATAATATCATAAAGTTAGCAGTAATATGGAGGTTATCCTGAACCAAGATGTAGAGAAATTAGGCTACAAGAATGATATAGTAAAAGTAAAGCCTGGTTATGCTCGCAATTATCTTGTCCCGAAAGGTTTGGCCAAACAAGCAACTCGTGGCAATAAGAAGGTGCTCGAAGAAAACCTTAGGCAGCAAGCTCACAAACTTGAACAAGAAAAGGCTGAAGCTGAGAAGCAATCCAAAGAATTGAGTAATATCACTGTTCATATCCCGGCCAAAACTGGCACATCAGGAAAAATCTTTGGTTCTGTAACCAATAAGCATGTAGCCGAAGCGCTCAAAGAAAAAGGATATGATATTGAACGTAAAAAGATCACTTTGGCTGAGACTATCAAAAATTTAGGCTCATATTCAGCCCAAATTGATCTGCACAAGGAAGTTAAAGCAGAGGTTCAAATTGAGGTTGAAGCTAAAGAGGAATAACACCTTCTTATTACCCGCCAATTTAAAGTTTATTAATATGGCCCCTTAGTGGGTCATTTTTTTGATCCTGCTATTGTAATTACCCTTATTTAAATCGCAAAGGACATGATTAAAGAATTGACCTAACCTTTCTAAGCCTTAAATTTGCCACGGACGGGATAAAAAGTAATTTTGCCAAATGCTTGATTCAGCAAAGACGCAACACTTAGCAGGAACTATAACAGAGGCCCTCAGGTCTTGGCAACAACAATTTGCATACGATCAAGGTGTTATAATTGATAATACTATATCATTTAAGCTATCCGAGGGTAGCAAAACTCATCAAATCAACGCCGGTTGGATTAATCGAAAAGATTGGGAAGCTGCTCACGAGCAAATAGGTAAAGACGAGGTACCAATTTTTTGCCCGGATTTCCTTGTTAAATTAACTGCTTCCGATCCGGAAAGCCTTTCAGATTGCCAAAACGAAATGGCTACCTTCCGGGATAATGGTTGCCCACTTGGCTGGCTAATTGAACCTGAGCATGAACAGGTTTACATTTTTAAACCTAATGAGCAGATTCATCAAATCCCTACTTTTGATTATTACCTTGATGGACGAGATGTGCTTAAAGGTTTCGAATTCCCGCTTAAAGGCTTACGGTACTAACTTTCAAGCATTTTAAGCTACTTTCTGATTAGTGAAAGTTTATACTTGATATTTTTATCTTAATAGCTTGAGCGTGAAAGTATCCATTTGATGAATTACAGATATTATGGTTTACATTTTACTATCACCTTTTAAAACTCCTCTTTTGACCGTGTAATTAAAAATAAAATCTTCTTTTTACAGCCTATTCAAACCATTGATATTTGTTCTAAAAGGTCTTTGCAAATAAAAAGAAGATTAACTATGAGACACTTAAAAGTCAAAAACAGCAACCGTACCTTATAGGCAAGCTAACCCAGACAATAATTAGTTTTATGCTAGTTTTATTCTTGTTTGGGGCTGTAACATCATCAAATGCCCAAAATTGTAAGGCATTTTTGAATGTTCAAAACCTAGGGGGGTTTAAAATCAAAGTTATTGATACATTTAATAAGAGGAGAGGAAGCGGAGGTACCCATTTCTGGCATTTTGGGGATTCCACGGTAACTACTAAAGCCCATTCTACCACATTTACATTTGATTCAATAGGTACTTATCAAATCTGCAATGTTTATCAAAATAACAACTGCATTGATACCTCCTATTGCTATCCAGTAAAAATTGGCGCTTGCGATGCAAATTTTGGCTACAATAAGAACAGCTTAACGGTCAATTTTTATGAGCAAGCCAATATCAGTCCAAGTAATGACCCTAATGCGCCTTACTATTCCTGGAAATTCAAAAAAAATGGAAGTTTTAAGAAAAACAATCCAAACCCATCCTATACCTATCAACACCCCGGATATTACAAAGTAACTTTAGCAGTTTATGATTCTAGCGCAATTGATTGCTATGCCACCTACACAGAAACTATCAAGGTTGGCGCCTTAAATTGCAGTGCTGGATTTAGCTATAACTTGAATGCAAGTACGAAAACAGTAAACTTTACTGACCAATCCTCCACTTTTGACTCTTCCAAAATTATCGAATGGGAATTTGGCGATGGCAAAGGTTCAAACCAACCTAGCCCAAGTCATCAATACAATATCGCCGATACCTTTAATGTCTGCCAAAAGGTCTACGACTCCAATTATACATGCGGAGATACCGTTTGTAAAACTATAGTCATTCCTAATTTATCCAACTGTAATGCACAGTTTAACCCTGTTAAAACATCCGTGAATTACAAATACAATTTCAATAACCAGTCTAGTGGATACAACCTGAGTTATAACTGGGATTTTGATGACGGAAATACAGCTACTACCAAAAGTCCTACCCATACTTTCCCATCCAGGGCGGATACATTTGGTGTTGAGTTGGTAGCCAGTAACATTAAATGTTCAGACACGGCTACCAAGAATATCATATTTGATTACCAGAACAGCCTTTCGGGAATGATAACTGCTAATAATCAAACCCTTGATTCAGGTAAAGTTTCGTTGTATTATTATGATTCTTGTTTGGGTGGCTACATCAAAACCGACTCAGCTAATTTTGACCAATATGATACGACATACCATTTTTACAATGTAAAAAAAGGTAAGCACTTGGTTAGAGCAAAACCAACCGCTAAATCAAGCTACAGCAGCAGTCATATAATGACTTATCATCAAAGTACTTCGGACTGGACAAATGCTGACTCCATCGTATTCAGTGGCCTTTTTGGATCTGCAACTGCTGATATAAGCCTTGTTTCTAAAGGTAGCACTTCGGGCAGTAGTAGCATTGGCGGTAATGTGAGCGGAAATAAAGGCTCCTGCACCAATAAAAGGCAGCCAGAGAACAAGCCATTATCAAATGAAGCCGTAATGCTGATGGACGGCAACATGAATAAGGTTGCTATTACCTACACTGACCAGAACGGCGATTATACTTTTGAAAAGATTGGTACCGGGCAGTACTTCGTAAAAGTTGAATTACCAGGATTTGAAGCTGAAATGGCCAATGTCAGCATTGAGAATGCCAATTCACAAAAATCGGGGGTCGATTTTAAAGCTTCTGATAACAAAGTGACCGTTGATGAAACATCAGGCTTAAAATCGGCAAATGGGGATTTCGCAGTCAGTACTTTCCCCAACCCTGTAGCCAAGGAGCTACAAATCAGCCTTGAAACAAAACAAGACCATGAATTTAACTTAAAAGTAATGGACCTAACAGGTCAAACACTTATGGCAGAAACTCACAAAGCTCAAGCAGGTATGAATACTTACCCGGTCAGTACCAGTGAATTAAAAGCCGGTAGTTATATCCTTCACTTGCAAATGGAGGACGGTTCAACAATCAATAAAAGAATTATCGTCAAGTAATTCCGTGTCCAAAAGATTCTTCTTTCAAAAGGCTTCCCTGGTGCGGGGGAAGCCTTTTTTATTGGTATCCACACTGTCAGGTATCCATGTTGCCTTTATTTCCAAGCTCCTGACTTAAATTAATCATGGCGGTTAACGTGGAAAGAATTTTGATCCAGGATCTCTGCAAAGCGTTCCCCTCCCTTAACACCAAAATCCAAAGTTTTAATGGGATAGGGTATGGTAATGTCTTCTCTTTTAAAAGCTTTCCTGATATGGATCATTCCTTCGCTAAATGCCGCTTTATAATTCCTGTTCGGTGTCTCTCTTCCGAAGGGAATCCAGAACCTGGCTACAAAATTGATGCTACTATCATCAAATTCTTCAAAATAAACCTCTGGCGGAAATTCATAAAGGCGATTTGGAATATCTTCCATAGCGGTAAGTGCGACTGACCTCACATTTTCCAGGTCTTCCGCATACGAAACCCTACCTCTTATATCCACTCGTCTTCTGCCGAACTTTGTATAATTGACAACCGGATTCTCTATCATCTCCTTATTGGGGATGTGAACATACTGCCCTTCAAATGTGATCAGATGAGTAGTTCGCCAGTTAATAACATGTACAGTTCCGTAATAGTCATTGGATTCTATAATATCTCCAACAGCAATTGGCCGTCTCATGGAAATAATGATACCCGATAAAAAATTGGTAGCCAAATTTTGAAAAGCTAAGCTAATGGCCAGCCCAGCGATACCAGCGCCAGCTAATAAAGATGTAACAGTTTTATCCAGGTTTAAAATACCCAGCGAAACAAAAAGCCCCACACCAATTACTATCAAGTAAACAATATTGGCTATTAGCAAGCTCATTTCGTAAGCAAACTGCAATTTCTTACATGCTTCCCTGGTCCAGCGATAAAGTAGATTGGCTATTACAACAAAGCCAATCATTGTTACTATCGCCAATAGTAAGTCCGGTAAAAAAGCTAATATGCTCTCGTACCAGTTGTCAAATTTTCCCTGTAAGCCTTCCATGGCTTTTTTTGGCTCAGTAAATAATTTTTGCATAGGCCATTTTATTTATAATAAAGGTATCCAATGCCTTAATATTTTCATAAGGTGGGTATGGCAATACTTTAAAAGAGGACTTAGCGTTTTCCAAAATAAAATAGTCGGGCCTTATATGGGATAAGCGCACAATCAATCAAGCTTTACAGAAGCTTCACTATAACCGGCGAAAACACCGTAACCGTTTTTCACATTGCTGTAAATCTGAACCGCTTCACTATTGAAAGGGCCGAAGCCACTTTGGTTTTGGTTTTGGAGGTTCAGTTTACGCCGGTATTTAAAATAATCTTCACTTGCCGTCCTAAGATTCGCTTTAACATTTTTTCGGAGCTTTGATGAATCAAACCTTCGATCCAAATAAGCAGACAGCGTATAGCTTTTATTCTGGAACAGCTCGTCAGTAAATAAAATTTTACCCTCTGAGATTATGGTCATAGCCGGATCATCAGATTTAAGGGGGATTAAATCTGGTATGGAAGGGTTGCTTCCAACGCTTTCGAGCTTTAACACGTAATAATTTTTTTCTGCAACCCGATCGTTTAGATTGACCTTGACAAGATGCTGTTCCAGCCCACTTGATGAGGTCTTTCCATTGGGTATCAGTTCTGCGGACTGGGGTTGAACGGGTTGTGGTATTCTGGTTTTTGCTTTAATAGGCTCGAAACCTTTTTTATTAATAGTAAGCTGATAAATTTGACCAGCTGATGGCGCGCCCGTTGTATCCTTGTAATAACCATCAAAGAAATAAGTAAAATCATTCAATTCTTTTCCGCCACCCACAATACTAATGTTAGCGCCACTAACGCCTACTTCATCCGGTTTATCAGTGATTTTATTTGTTTTATCAATGAAAATTTCAACATACTCATCCGGGGTAATATAAGCTTCTGCTACAAGCTGCGGCTCATGTTCCGGCAATTCAACGTCCTCTACGTTCTGGGTACACCCAAGCAAGGTTAGGCAAAACAAAGTGGAAAGTATACTTGATATGGTTTGCATGGCTAGAATTTAAAACTTATACTGGTGGAAGGAAGAATGGGGAATAAGCTAAACTGTTTCAAATCCTGGCTTCCATCGCGGCTGCTTTCAAAGAAGTAATAATAAGGATTTTGCCGATTATACGCATTGTAAAGCCCTAAACTCCATGTTCTTTCACCAAACCCCGTTTTTTTATTGAAATCAATACTAAGATCTAACCTGTGGTAAGGTTTCATGCGGAAACGATTCTTCCCTTCATAAATGTTAATGGGTGACCTTCTTAAGCCACCTCTATTGTTCCGATCCAATAAGCCGCTGCTGTTATAGCGAGCAATTGGCAAGGTTACAGCTTGGCCGGTTCCGTATACCCATGTACCTGAAACCGAAACTTTTTCATTGATATCATAATTCAGCGTTAATCCAATATCATGCCTTCGGTCATAGCGGAAAGGATAGGGTTCTCCGAAGTTAATGTTTTCAAATTGCCTGGTGGATCTGGCAAGTGTGTAGGCTATCCAGCCTGTAAAGTCACCTTGTTTTTTCTGAAAGCGAAATTCAGCACCAAAAGATTTCCCTTTTCCATTTATTTCAATTTTTTCTTGCCAGTTTTGGGATGTAGAGAAGAAATTGGTACCCTCACTATAGGTTATCAATCCTTCCATGGTTTTATAGTACCCTTCAACATTCATTTCCCATAGCCCCCCCGCAAAGCTCCTGGAATAACCACCAGCAACCTGCAAAGATTCTTTAGGTGGTACCTTTGTTGTGGATGGCACCCAAAGATCGGTTGGTAAGCTGGCAGAGGTGGTGGTTAGCAAATGAACAAACTGGTTCATGGTAGCAAAAGAAGCTTTAAGAGATGATTGATCGCCCAGCATATACCGGGCAGACAACCTTGGCTGTATCGATGTATATAAATCGCCGGGTACATTGAATAAGCTGCCGTGTATACCGATATTCGCTTTTAACGCATCAGATATTTCCCAGTCATCCTCAAAATACGCATCGCCTTCCAGATTCCTGTAAGTTTGGGAACCAATAGTGGTATCATTGGTATTAGCACTTTCAAATGTGGTTATGCCAGGCGTGAAGGTATGATAAGTCCCTTTCACGCCAAACTTGATATTATGCGCATCAGAGGGATAATAATCAAAATCTCCGCTAAGACTCCAATCCCTGACATTGGAACGGTAACTAAGGTAATTCGATAAGTTGAGCCTATTATTGGTTTGCTCCACATCAACTTTAAAGCGGTAACGCGTAAAGTTGGCTGTCAAGTTACCAAACAAATCCTGGTTAAAAACATGATTCCACCGCAGGGAAGCTACCAGGTTGCCCCATGCATTAAAATTTTCAAGTGAACCATCATCAACATTAGCTTCCGTTGTAACCCTGTCATCACCAGAATAAAAACTTAAAAACAAGCGATCCTTATCTGAAAACTTGTGATTGACTTTAGCATTGAGGTCGTAAAAGTTATACCCAAAAGTAGCCTCCCCATCTGAGGCTAAGGAAGATAATGGCTTAAGCAACAGGTCAATATAAGATCTCCTGGCCGAAAACATAAAAGAGGTTTTATCCTTAATGATTGGGCCTTCAAGGGATAACTTGGATGACAAAAGCCCAATACTTCCCTCTCCCTGGAATTCCTTCATATTACCATCCTTCATTCGTATATCCACCACGGAGGATAAGCGACCGCCAAACCTTGCCGGGAATCCCCCTTTGTAAATTTCCATACTCTTGATCGCATCCGCATTAAAAACAGAGAAAAGCCCTCCGAGATGGCTTACATGATAAAGCGGTACCCCATCCAGTAATATCAGGTTTTGGTCGGGGCTGCCTCCCCTCACCAATAAATTGCTGGAACCTTCACCGCCTGACTGGATACCGGGCATAAGTTGAGCAGCTCGCATTACATTAACATCGCCAAATAGCTTCGGAATCTTTTTAATTTGTTCAACCGGAAGGTTAACCTTACTCATTTGGCTCTGCTCCTCTATAGTCCCCTTCGTATTTTCTCGTATCTCTACCATATCCAACTGAACATTGGGATCCATCGTGATTTTAAGCTGCTTATCAGATTGAACATTCAGGGTATCCAGGTAGGGTTTATAGCCAACATAAGTTACCTGTAGTATTACTTGCCCCTCAGGGACTTTTATAGAGAAATACCCATATTTGTTGGTAGTAGTGCCATTTTCGGTTTGGACTTCCAAAACATTTGCCCCGATCAAACTTTCTCCGGTTTCCTGATCATAAATGTAGCCGCCCAGTGTGTATTCTTGTGCCAATCCTGTATTGATTACACCCAAGTAGATTAGTAGGATAAAAAAGAGCTTTTTGTAATTTATAACCATGAACTTGCCTTAAATCTTTAAGATGCCGGTATTCTAACGCAATTCTACCAACCTAATTATTCAAGTAAAATTATCTTAACATTTAGCTTGGTAATTCTAATTCCTTTCTATTTAAAACTTGAGTCTTTTGAAGATCTTTTAATGAAAAACTAAATTTGATCGAAGTTAAAACGTAACAAGTAACGTGATCACACCACAAAATTAAAAGGGGAAAATCATTTTCCCACTGGGTAAAATGGCTATGACTTACCAAAGATGGATTGATCAGATCATTGATGAAGCACAGAAAGCAGGAGCGTTTGAGGATATTAAATTATACCATAAGAGAGCCATTGATAACAGCGATTATTTCAATGCACCACCGGAAGATCGCTTATGCTTTCATATACTGAAAAACCAAGGCTTTGCACCACGAGAAGTGGTGCTTAACCAAGAGATCAATGACCTTAAGAATAGAATCGCAGCATGTAAGGATCAAACACGCAAAGAAGCCTTGGAAACTGAGCTGGCCAACAAGCAGGCTATGTACCGTCTACAATTGGAACAACGTGGCCGTAAAAATCCAAACTCTCTGGGTTTCAGAGGGTGAAAGCCTACTCCCTGATAAGAGCTGAATCACCCTTATCTCAGGCAAACCTTCCCCGCTTTCAATTCAGAACATAACGAAAATTCAGCCCAAGACCGCTATTGATAAGGCCAGGCTCGAAAAGCCAATTGCCATACCCTTCTAAACCTAACCGAAAAGAATCGGATAACTTAAAATCGTACCCCACATGCAGTTGAGCACCATAAGCAAAATCATTCCGGCAGGCTAACCCGATGAAGTTTGGGAGGTCTTTATCAGCTACTCTCTCCCTATTGAGGCAATAGTTAATGTTAGGGCCGATTTCAATGAAAAATTGCCCACTGAAAAATGTAACATTTAAGGGTACCATTAGGTAACGATTGATATCCTTTGAGAAGACGCTACGAATATTATTATCATTATCGGTAAACAATAGCTCAGAAGCTTTACCCCTTTCCATGTAGTAAAACCCTGTTCTTAACCCAATATATTCGCCAAACCTGTTGTTAACTGTAATACCTCCGGTTTTAGCAAAGAATGGTTGGTCATCTGTGTTATTTTCGGCGTAATTGGTTGCCAAACCTGGCTTTAAGGATACACCGATACTGGTTTCCTGGCTTTGGCCAGATACGGAAACCACCGAAAGCCATAGTAACAAGGTCAGAATCCCAATGCTTTTTTTACCATTGAGTAGCAACATTAGCTGGCTTTTTTCTCCGTGGTCTCTTGGCAAAAAAACCCAGCATTATTAGCCCTGGCTATTTATTCATCCGAAACTATGCAATAAAAAATTGCGAAAGGACTTTTATCTATTGCATTAGTTCGAGTGAACCCCGACTTAGGCAATCACCCTGAAGGTGATTTATAAAATCAGCGGAAAGGATTGATTGCCTTAACCCGTCCGGTACTGAAGGTCTGGAGTCGTTTATGCAATCAAAGCCTTTTTATTGCATTATTTGGGTTCATGAATACTGCTAATTCTTTGCCTTACTTATCTTTTATTTGAAATTCCGATTTGGACAGGTCCGGATTTAGGTTAGTAACCAAAAGGTTCAAATTAATAGTACGGCCTCCCATAGATTGTGAAATGGTACCCGGAAACTTTATGCCATTTTTGGTTTCATAATCCTTGTAATAAGTAGTGGTAGTCGTCATACCTTTAGGTGTTTTTTGCTCCCGCTTTTCTGCCACACGTAAGCTCGTGCTTTTGGAAAAGTACTCAGTCCAGGTAAGCTCTTTCCCGGCTGATAGCTCGACCTTGTAAGCAGGCTTGTTATTTATTGTTTCAATTCCTTTCAATTCCGCTTCAATCCCTAATTCATCCATTTTGGTAAGGTAAAACATATGGGCATTGATTTCAGACTTTTTGAGCTGCCTGCCCTCTAATGTTTTTTTACCACTACGCATAGAATTCACAACAGCTTTTTCTCCGTCAAAAACTTTTTCCTGTTGCTTCATACCGCCAACCACTGTTTTTTGCTTATAGAGGTTAGGGGCTTTCTTGACCTGATCAATTTTTAATGTCCTATTTCTTATGGTTGTTTGGTAAGTTAGGGAGTAAGCCTCCAAGTCGGTAAGCTTTTCTGCACCTCCTCTTGCCTGAATGTATTGATTTATCACCTTTTTAGCATTCATGTCACTGTCCAACTCCATGTTTTCCGACATTTCAACAGGATTGCCATATTTATCGTAATATTTAACATCACCATATTTTTGTAATTTACCCTGGAATTCTTCCGATTTGCCGACAACCAATATCTGAGATTTTTCAGGCTTTATATAATCTTTTGCAGCACTTTTGACAGCCCCTCTTGTTACTGCATCGATATTTTTCAGGTAATTCTTGTAATAATCTTCCGGCAAATCATATTTTGCCTTATTAATGGCGTATTCAGCCATAGTGCTGGCATCTTCCAGCTCAATAGCGAAATTACCGGTTATATAATTTTTAGCCCTTTCAAGCTCAGCAGGCTTCACTTTATCTTTTCTCATTTTAGCCATCTCTTTAAGGATTTGATCGATTGCCGAATCGGTAGCATCATTATCCACATCCGCAATAGCAGTAAACTTACCTACTTCCTGGTCTGCTGATAACCTTGAATAAGCGCCATAGGTGTAGGCATGTTCCTCTCGCAAGTTCATGAACAAACGGAAATTATTACTACCAAGTATCGTGTTGGCGATTTTTGCAGCAAAATAGTTATCATCTTTCCGGCGTAATTGAACAGGATGCCCAATGCGCAAAGTGGACTGAGCAGCACTTGAACGATCTACCACAGCCACCTGCTTTTCGTCTTTTGCTTCCCTGTCGTCATATGCTTGTTCTTTTCCAGACTTGTCTCCTTTCCAATCACCAAATGCTGCTTCTACCATCGATTTGATTTTATCCTTATTTACATCTCCTACAATAGCCATGTAAGCATTCGAAGGGGTGAAATATTTTTCATAGTAATCCTCTATATCTTCCATTTTCACATTGTTAACAGTTTCTTCGGAGGTGATATCACCGTAAGGGTGATCACTGCCGAATAACAGCTTGCCATAAACCTTTGAAGCAATTGCACTTGGCTCATTTTCGCTAGCTTGTAGACCTGAGAGTTTTTTGCGTTTAGCTTTCTCGAAAGTTTCTTCCTTGAAAACCGGGTTGGTTAACACATCCGCCGAAATATTTAATAGATCTTCACGGTATTTTTTTAAAGCTGAGGCAAAGAGCCCTTTGGAATTGGTTGAAAAATCTGCCCCAATGAAGTCAATATCCTCGTTGAGTTCATCTTTGGACCTCTTTTCAGTGGCTTTACCAAGCATGCTGCCAGCCAGGGAGACAAAACCAGATTTCTCGCCCTCTTGAATCGGATCGCGGTCAATCTCAAATTTGTAACTGACCACTGGGGATTCCTCATCCTTAACAATGAATACAGTCATCCCATTATCAAGCTTCACAGTCTGATAGTCTCCAAGTTTAGTTTCCGGAGCTTCTCCGGGTTCAGGCATTTTGCTCCGATCCAGCTTATCAGTTTGAGAACAACCTGTAATCAACAGGATACTTATAAAAAGCAGGAGACCAGGCATATTTGCTTTATAGTTTACCATAATCATCTTTTATCTAAGTTTTATTGTTTTGTTTTATCAGATTTGGGTAAATAATACAGCACGGTGCGGTTTTCCGGCACCAAGTATTCATTGGCTACCCGCTTGATGTCTTCTCTGGTAACATCCATGTACCGTTCTATTTCAGTATTGATAAGGTCAGTGTTACCATATATCAGATGGTATCGTGCTAATTGGGTAGCTTTACTCCTCACAGAGGTTCTACCGCGGTAAAAATCATTTTCTATTTGATTTTTAAGCTTTTCAAATTCCTTTTTCGAAATGAGCTCATTCCGAACTTCCTTTATTTCCTTGTTAATGCCATTTTCCAGTGTATCTGATGCCACTCCTCTTCCGCTAATCGCAAAAAGGAAGAAAAGGCCAGGATCCTCAAGGGGGATCATAGATGCATTCACATTTAGGGCATATTCTTTTTCATCTACCAGGGATTTGTACAGCCGTGAGCTCTTACCATCTGATAGTAAGGTAGTAAGCATATCGAGGGCATAGTAATCATCAGAGCCAGTAGCTGGCGTATGATAGGATTGAACTACGGCCGGCAATTGAATATCATCATAAACCGTATCCCTTGTTTCTTCCGTTTGCTCCGGTTCTTCAATGTTAGGCCTTGGAATATCTTTACTACCCTTTGGAATCCCTTCGAAGTATTTTTTGACGAGCTTTTTAGCCTTACTTGTTTCAAAATCCCCTGCCAAGCTTAAAACAGCATTATTAGGTACATAAAAAGTTTTATAAAACTCGCGGAACTCATCAATTGAGGCCTGGTCAATGTATTGCTCTTTACCGATTGGTACCCAACGGTAAGGGTGTTTCGTGTATGAGTGGCTAAAAACTTCTTTTAACAAGGAGCCGTATGGCCGGTTATCATATCGTTGCTTTTTTTCCTGCTTAATAACCTCACGCTGGGTTTCTACACCCTGTGAATCAATCTTGGCATGAAGCATGCGTTCAGATTCCAGCCACAGGCCAAGCTTTAGCTGATTAGCTGGGAGAACTTCAAAGTACTGGGTACGGTCAAAACTCGTAGAAGCGTTTCTGCGCCCTCCTGCATTCTGAACGATCTTGCCAAACCGTCCTCTTCCAATGTTTTTGGTTCCTTCAAACATCAGGTGCTCAAAAAAATGAGCAAAACCAGTCCTGTTTGGATCTTCATTTTTAGAACCTACATGATAGGTAAGGGTGACTGCAACAATGGGCGTTGAATGGTCTTCATGCAAAATAACATCCAAGCCATTTTCTAACTCAAACTGCGTGTACTCTACTTCATCCTGTGCATGAGCAACCTGAGCAAGAGCTACAACTAACAGAATTGATAAAGTGCTAATAATTCTCATACATTATATGACCTTTTAAAAAATTTTTTTCTGCTTTGGTTTACTTATTCGTGCACTTCAAATTTCGTTAAAATAACATAAAACATCCCTGATTCAGAGGATTTGTTTGTCTTGTATAAATTGCCATTTGTCTATCAAATAACGGCATTAGTAGATAACCCTAAGTGAACCTATTATTCCAATCAACGCATAGCTTCGCTAAAGCTAACCAATAGTAAGGTTTTAATGATTGATGGCCCAAATTGGCTATTCCAAACTATTTTCAGCAATGTCATTCGGTAGTATAGTCGTGGCCATTTTATTTGGCGGGGTAAAAGTTTGCTAACTAAGATAAAATTTACTCACTATTATTAAGCTTTTTAGCAGCATCTAACACCTTATCCTTTAGGCTTTCCTGGTATTGCTGAAGGTTTTTAGCAACTTGCTCATCATAGCCACTGATCACCCGCGCAGCCAACAAGCCTGCATTTTTTGCACCATCCAGGGCAACCGTTGCTACCGGAATTCCACCCGGCATTTGCAGAATAGAAAGTACAGAGTCCCACCCATCCATGGAATTACGGGATTGAATAGGAACACCAATAACGGGAAGGGTTGTCATAGAGGCTGTCATGCCGGGTAAATGGGCTGCGCCACCTGCTCCGGCAATGATAACTTTAAGGCCCCTGTAACGGGCATTGCTTGCGTAATCATACATACGATCAGGGGTACGATGTGCTGAGACAATATTGATTTCTGAAGGAACTTTAAGCTCCTTGAGGACATCAACAGCCTCCTGCATGATCTCCAGGTCAGAATTACTACCCATGATGATGCCTACTTGCGGATCAGCCATAATGTTTCACTTTTAGGGTTTCTTTGACAAAATTGGCATTTTCCTTCACCACATCAATGTGAGGATGTGTTACGGTAACATGGCCCATTTTCCGGTGAGGCTTCGTTTCCGGCTTACCATAAATATGAACATGGGCACCTTCTGTTGCCAGCACATGCTCAATCCCCTCATAAACGGGTTTTCCCCAGTGATCAGGCTCTCCTAATATATTCACCATTGCGGCGGGCGATAAAATTCGCGTTTCTCCCAACGGTAAGCCAAGAATTGCTCTTAAATGCTGTTCGTATTGAGATGTATCATTTGCTTCAATGGTATGGTGTCCGCTATTATGCGGTCGGGGTGCAGACTCATTGACAAGAATCCGTCCATTTTTCGTCAGGAAAAGTTCCACCGCCAACAGGCCTACCATTTCCAACTTTTCAGCAACGTCCTTTGCTACCCGAATGGCTTCGTTTGCATGCTCATCTGTTATTTCAGCTGGTGACAAGAGGTATTCTACCAGGTTCTGTTCAGGATGAAAAGCCATCTCAACAGGGGGATAGGCTTGCATTTCCCCCTTTGTATTACGAGCCACGATAACGGATAACTCTTTGTCACATTCAATGGCTTCTTCCAGAATACTCGGTGTATCAAAAGCTTTTGGTATAGCATTCTGACCTGTCAATTGCTGAACACCTTTCCCATCATAGCCGGCCTTACATGATTTTTGAAAAGCAGGTAGAAAATCGCGGTTCTCGTAGATTTCCTTCTGGTTTTTCACATGACGGTATTCAGCGGTTGGGATATGGCAATCAAAATAAAAATCTTTTTGCCGCCCTTTATCCTGGATAATATCGAGGACGTCAGGCTGGGGATAAACTGGAATACCCCTATTTACAAGGTCGTAAAGTGCCTTCAGGTTTACATGCTCAATTTCAATCGTTACAACATCAGATAGGTTACCTAAAGCAAGGACATCATCGTAAGCTTTGAAATCACCTTTCATGAACGCATCACTTATACCGGCAGCCGGCACACTACCATCTTTATCCAGTACATGAGTCTGTACATTGAGGTCACCACAACTCTGAATAAGCATCTTACCAAGTTGACCACCCCCTAAAATGCCTAACCGAAAATCCTGATCATAAAAATTTTGATTCATAGCTCATCTGCTTAGTCAATATTTCAGAAAAAAGCTTGATCAAAACGCTTTCCCAGCTTTGATCGAAACAGCCTTAATTCGATGTTAACCAGTTGCTTTTTTATATTTATTCTGAACCCAAATTAATAATATTACGCCTGTCAAAATAAAAGGTAGGCTTAAAAGCTGCCCCATATTCATCATAATAGCATCCCTAAAGCTAGCCTGGGCGGCTTTGAAATATTCAAGGAAAAAACGACCTGTAAACACCAAAACCAAGAACCAGCCAAAGAGTAGCCCTTGGTGAAACTTACCATCATACCTGCGATATAAATAAAGTAAAACGCCAAAAATAGCTAAGTATGTCAATGCTTCGTAAACCTGTACCGGATGCCTTGGTATGGGATTACCAGGTAAACGCTCAAAAACAAAAGCCCAAGGAACCTTAGCAGGCTTCCCGATAATTTCTGAATTCATCAGGTTCCCACTTCGGATAAAAAAACCAGCCAGGGCTACAACAAGGGAAATACGATCAATTACCCAAAGAAAGGTTTGTTTGGGTCTTTTCCATTGATAAAGGAATATGGATAAAAGGATACCTATGGCTGCACCGTGGCTTGCAAGCCCCCCTTCCCAGATTTTAAGCATTTCAACCGGATCACTCAGGTAGTAAGTCGGATCGTAAAAGAAAATATGACCTAAGCGTGCGCCTAACACTGTACCAATGACCATGTGAATGGTTAGGGCATCCAAATCATCTTGCGATACATTTTCTTTTTTGAACACCCGGGTAAGGATTAGGTAACCAAAATAAAAACCTAAGGCAAAAAATAGCCCGTACCAGCGGATTGAAAAACTCCCTAAACGGAACAACTCAGGGTTGACATCCCAATGAATGGCTGCTATTAAATTCGGTATATCAGGTGACAAGGGCTTTATTTTTTAGGGTACTGTTACAAATTTGGGGTTAATCAAGGACAAATTGCATAATGGGTTCCATTACTTCTGCGCAAGCCATTTCTGGGGATCCAACTTGTCAAAGCTGTGATAAATCTGGAAGTGAAGCTCCGCATTTCCGGTATTTTCGGCAGTTCTCACGATTCCCAATTCCTGATCTTTTTCAATTTTGTCACCCGGCGTAACTTTGGCTTCCTTCAGGTTGGAGTAGACGGTAAAGTATTTACCATGCTTGACAATAACAGCCATACCACCACCGCGCTGACTGATAACCTTACTAACCTCTCCATCAAAAACAGCTCTTGCATTGGCATTTTCAGAGGTTGTTATATGGATCCCATCATTTTTAACTGTAACACCTGAAAGGGTTGGATGAGGTTGCTTTCCAAATCCGGAAGAGATAAAACCTTTCTCTACCGGCCATGGGAGTCTTGCCTTATTTTCCCTGAATTTATTGGATTCTATACGTGCCTCAGGGGTATTGGCGTATTCTTTAGCATCCTCCTCTTTCTTAGCTTTCATCTCTTCCTCAATCATTCGTTCAATAGCGGATTCAAGCTCCTTTGCCTTTTTTTTCTTTTTAGCCAACTTGGCTTTCAATTGTTCTTCTTTATCATTTAGTTTCTCCACCACATTAGATTTAGCCTCCAGGTCAGCTTCCAGTTCTTGCTTTTCCTGCCTTTCCTTGGCTAATAATTGCCGCTTTTCGGATCGCTGCTTTTCCAATTCCTTAACCTTTCCCCTTAGCGAAGCCCTTGTTTTTCTGATCATCTCAATTTGACGCTCTCGAAATTTAGAATAGTAACGAAGGAACCTTAAACGTTTATAAGCTTTGTTAAAGTCTTCCGCTGAGAAAATGAAGACCAACTTATCATACTGGCTACGAGTTTTATAGGAAAACTCCACCATCCTTTCGTATTCCTCTTTTAAGCTATTCAAATCACTTTCAAGCGAATTCATTATTTCATTGTTCGTCTTTATAGACTCCCTGATAGATTGAATTTCTTCCCGGACGGTAGCAATAAGCTCTTCCCTTGATTGAATTTGTTGATTCAGTACCTCCAGGTATTTGAGGGTTTCCTTTTGTTTCTCGCTTGTCTTTTCAATCAGGTTCTTTGTAAAGCGGATTTCCTCTTCTTTCTCCTTTCGCTTTTTTTCTAATTCATCCCTGGTTTGCCCTGCGGCAAAACTCACCAAAAAGCAAAGCGCAACAAAAAATGAGTATTTAACGAACCTGTTCATAGTGAGATGGGACAGAAAATATAGCTTGATCTTCTTGAAGGAAAGTTAAATTTTTAAGTGTTAAATCCAAATGAAACCTTGCCGGTTTTCGAGCTAATAAGGAAATATTGCCGGGTAAACGACTTTCCCTTACTTGCTCATAATCACTGTATTTGATGCTTAAACCCTGGCCGGTGGCCGGTTTTTTTAGCTTGTAAGTTTTGGTTTTCAAGTAATCCGGGAGTAAACCAATTTGCTCATTAAGAACCTCTCCTTCTTTTCTTAGCGAAACTGAAGTGGAATCCATTGTCAGTTTGTGATCAATGGTGATCGGAAAAAAGGGTTGGCCAAGGAATATATTTGCTACATTTTGAAATGCTAATTTGCGTTTTCTTGTGCCCGTGTAGTTGTTAATAAAATCAAATCGCTTAATCATGTACTCATTCTTCAGGCGGTTCAATACCTTAAACGAATCCGGGGTAATCTTTGCCCGCAATACCTCAATTCCTAATGCGGCCGAAATAGATAACCATATAACGCTATCTTTACGGATCTTTAGATCACCGCTGCCCCTCAGGGTCCTTTCAGGAGTTTCCACCTTCACTTTTATATCGGCATTAAGCCACTCATATTCCGGATTAAGGGCTTTAACACGTTCTTGAAGGCTTTTTAAATTTTCGACCTCCGCATTTTCCTTTTGCTCTTGCTCCTGAAACAAACTGCAACCAGAGAACATTACCAGGAATCCAACAAGCAGTATGCTTTTTGATACGGTATCATTATAAGATAAAAATGGGTTTATTTTCATGGATTAGCGGTTGACCTTTACTAGCGCCACTTTAATCAAATATTAGTCGACAATGGATTTTTTGGTTATTTTCTCAGTTAATGTGGCATTATTACCACCATTTTGTTTAGCTTTCTTCCAGTATTTGACAGCTTCATCTTTTTTATCCATCTTATAAAGAATATCTCCGTAGTGCTCTAATAGTTCAGGGTCACCTGGATTGCGCTCAAGAGCCTTCCCAACATAAGACTGGGCTTCCTCGAAATTACCCCGCTTATACATGATCCATCCATAGGTATCTAAATAAGCTGCATTACTGGGCTGTAACTCCAGGCTCTTATCAGACATTTTTTGGGCTTTATCTAGTTTTTCACCCCTCAGAGCCAAATACCAGCTATAATTATTGAGTATGTAGGGATCATTGGGATTTAGCTCTAATGCCTTTTCAAAATATTTATCACATTCCTCGTAATTTTTCATCTCATGGTAGGTCATCGCAAGGTTAGAATAAAACTGGGTTTTCAGGTTTTCATTGTTCAAATTCAGGTTCAGCCCGGTTTCAAATTGACTAACCGCTTTCTCTAAATTCCCAAACTCTTTGTTAGCTATCCCCGAATAAAAATAGACGATAGGTTGGTTCGGAAAATAGGTGAGGCCCTTTTCACTCTTGGCCTTCAGGGCTTCAAAATCTTTTAGCTCATAATTGATCTGGAGCAGATTCTGCCAAACGGAAAAATTATCCTGTTTATACTTAATTGATTTTCGGTACTGGGTTCTGGCTTTTCTGGCCTGATTATCCCTGTAAAGCAAATCCCCATACAATGCATGGGTTTTAGCATTTTCGGGATGCTCGCTAACAAGGATTTCAGCTAAATCAAAGGCATCTTCCTGTATTTCATCATCCCTTCCTTGTTTGATATACCGTGAGAGCATGAATTTAACCTTTTCATCAGCTGATAAATCTGGATTCTCAAAAGCCTTCTGCAAGTAGCCGAAAGCTGTATCCCTTTTGCCTTTTTTGGTATAATAATTCGCAAGGGCCATCTGAGCCTTACCATTTTGCGGGTCAATGGCTAACATATCTTTGTAGACTTTAAGGGCCTTTTCATGCTTGTCATTAGCCATGTAAATATCGGCTAACTCACGGTAATGTTCCAGGTTCTCAGGGTTATTCTCTATCATGGAGCGGATAACACTTGCGGCTTTTTCAACTTTATTTTGCCTTAGGTATATGCGCTTTTTCTGGGTAATGACCTGTTGATCTTCACCAAATTCCTTTTCAAAGCGGTTGTAAACATCAATGGCTTTATCCAGCTTTTGCTGACGGAGGTAAACATTCGCCAACTGGAAAAAGAACCGCGGGCCTGGCTGGTGCTTTTCAATAACTTCTTCCATCGTTTCGGCTGCTTGCTTGTAATCTTTACGATTGCGGTAGATGTTAGCCAGGTTTCTGAGGTACCAGAACTGATCATCGCCATATTGAACCGCTTTTTTCGCATGAGTCAAAGCTTTATCTGAATTACCATTATTCTTGTATAATTTGCTTAACTCAAAATGAACAGAGGGCTGAGCAGGCTTTATTCTTCGGCATTTTTTAAAAAGCCTTATAGCTTTTTCGGGTTTACCAATATGGCGATTCTTAATAGCCTCATAATAACGCGAGTCAAATTCTAACTGCTCACTTTTGGAAACCTCTTGAGGGGACTTTAAACCCACTGTATCCATCGGCTCATTACCGGCTGATTTGCTTGCATTCTGGTCGCCTAAAAGACCACATCCGTGAATAATTGGCAACGTAAAGCCAATTAATACCATTATGATAATTTTTCTCATATGTCTTACTATTCCGAGGCTATTCAAAAGCTCATTTTACAATAATTGGTTACATGAAACACCATTACCTGAAAAAATTAATTAGTTCCCATAAAAACAAATCAATCCTAAAGCTTACTTAATCCTATCCTGAATTGTGGTGTAATCGCCAAGGTTCAGATCCCCTGCCTTCCCTTCAAAACGCACATTGTTCCCGATCATTGCATTAGCCACATTGGCATTTTTCACAGTGCTATGATTAAGGATTAAACTATTGTCAATCACAGAACCTTCAATTTCTGTACCGTCCCCGATCGTTACATAAGGGCCTACCACGGAACGCCTGATAACAACATTTTCGCCAATATAACAAGGCTCTATGATCAAAGCATTATCCTGCATAACGGATTGGGCTACTAGTTGCTCTTTTTTATGATTAAGTTCAAGTATCTTGCTATTGGTAGCAACGGTGGCATCTTTATTACCACAGTCCATCCAGTGATTTACTTTACCGGTTTTTAGATAGGCGCCTTGTTTCTTCATATTCTCCATAGCGTCAGTTAACTGGTATTCCCCATTTCCCGTTATGCTATGATCAATCAAATATTGGAGTGCTTCTTTCAAAAACTGGCCATCCCTGAAATAATAAATTCCAATAATGGCCTCATCTGAAACAGGCTCTTGGGGCTTTTCTACAAACCTATCTATAACCCCCTCATCGTTGGTTTCTACCACCCCGAATTGGCTTGGATCATCCACCTCTTTAACCCAGATGATCCCATCTTGTTCTGAATCAATGGTAAAGGCTGCATCAAAGAGGGTATCAGCAAAAGCAATGACTACCTTACCATCGAGCGATGGCGCTGCACAGTGGATTGCATGGGCTGTTCCCAAAGCCTCATCCTGGTAATAAATACTGGCCTTAGCACCAACCCGTTTAGCTATATTAGCCAGGTTTTGTTCTGTTTCTTCTCCAAAACGGCCAATGACATAAGCAACTTCTTCTATCGGTTCATCTGTCATACTGGCAATCTGGCTTACCAACCGCTCAACGATACTCCGACCTGCTATGGGTATCAAAGGCTTGGGGGTCGTGAAGGTATGGGGCCTCATCCTTTTACCTTCGCCAGCCATTGGAACAATGATTTTCATGCTTTTAACGGATATTTAGTAATTCTAAAAGACCTTTAAGAAACGCCTGTATGCCCATAACCCTTTTTTCCTCTCTCGGTTGCTGATAATTGTTCAACCGCTTCCCACTCAATTTGCTGAACAGGTGCTATAACAAGCTGGGCAATGCGATCACCATCCTGTATTTCAACCGGCTCATGCGATAAATTGATTATGAGCACTTTCACCTCTCCGCGATAGTCTGCATCTATCGTTCCAGGGGCATTTAAAACAGTAACGCCTTGCTTGGCCGCCATTCCGCTTCTGGGTCTGATCTGTCCCTCATAGCCCTTCGGAATCTCTAACTTCAAGCCAGTCGGAATAATGGTTCTTTCAAAAGGACGAAGCGAAGCCGGTTGATGCAAATTAGCCCTTAGATCCATCCCCGATGAAGCATCAGTCTCATATTGCGGAAGGGCATGTCTCGACTCATTGACAATTTTAACCTGCATGTTAGCCTTTTAAACGGTTCTTAATCTGACTAAACAAATTTAGGAGAAAATCTCCGCTTTCCCTTGAAAGAAATACTGTAGCATATATAACCAATAAGCCTGTATTAAACAAGAAACTCCAGATGTTCCATTCACCTATAACGTCATTTTCAAAATACCTGCCGGCAAAAAATAATCCAACAGCTAAAACAAGGTAAAATAAGACCTTGGGAATATTGTAAGGAATAGGATAATAGCTCCGGCTTAACGTGTAGGACACCACAACCATACTGAAAAAACTAAAAAATGTAGCCCAGGCAGAGCCCGTGTAACCAAATAAGGGTATCCACCAAACATTTAACCCAATGGTTACCAAGGCCCCAAATATCGCTATCATAGCGCCAAGGTGGTTTTTCTCCGTTAACTTGTACCAGATAGAAAGGTTAAAGAAGATACCGAGGAAAAGATTGGCCATAAGCAGGATAGGGACCACATGTAATCCAGCGTGGTAGGCTGGGGCAATGAAATATTTCAGGATATCGATGTAAAAGGACACACCTAAAAAAATCATGGCGCCCAGGAAAATAAAGTACTTAAGAACAAGGGCATATGTTTGCCCTGGATCATTGCCTTGCTTGGCTTCTGAAAAGAAGAAAGGCTCTGCAGCATATCGAAATGCTTGCACTACCAATGTCATAAAAATCGATAGCTTATAACAGGCGGCATATATCCCCACTTGCGAGAGATTTTCTTCAACGGAGTAGGGTAATAATTGTTTAAGCAGGATACGGTCAATCGCTTCATTGATCATCCCGGCAAGCCCAAGAAACACCAGCGGCATGGAATAAGCGACCATCTGCTTAAGCAAAGAAAATGTAACGCGGAGCTGAAACTGGAGAATCTCTTTGTATAAGAAAACCAGGGTAAGGCCACTTGCAATGAGGTTGGCAATAAACACATACCCAACCCCGATTTCAGGGTTGTAAACATAGGCAATTAGACCTCCCAGGTAGTGGTTAAGGAAGTTTTGAACTTGTGGAAGGATGTCGTGGAAATTTTCCTTCATAATCCAGGGGCAGAGGAATAGCCAAAAAATATTCAGAAAAACCGTAATTAAAATATTCGATACCTTGATAAAAGAAAACTTCCGCGGCTTTTCAAGGAAGCGTAATCGGGCAAATGGGATAGCAGCCAAAGCATCAAAACCAATAATACCTACCACGTAAAAGATGTATTCCGGGTGCTGGGAATACTGTAACCAATCCGCTATTGGCTGGTGAAAAATTAAAAAAAAGCTACTAAATACGACTGTAGTAAGAATTAAGGCGGTAAAAGCAGTAGAAAAAACCTTAGGGGAGTCTTCAATTTTATGGCTGAAGTGAAAGAATGCCGTCTCCATACCAAATGTATAGATGATCTTCAGGAAAGTAAGGTAGGCATAGAGCTCACTCACAACACCATACTGGGAAGTAGCGGTGAAGACATACGTGTGAAGTGGAACCAGCAGGTAGTTCAAAAGCCTGCCGAGGATGGTGCTTATGCCGTATATAGCGGTTTGCCCTGCTAGTTTCTTAATCTTACTCAAATTGGCAGCAATTTGATGGTCATAGGCATTTCAAAGCTACAGGAAAAATGGGAATTTGCGCTTTAAGTATTTTAACCCAGATATGGCCAATATTTAGAGATTTGACCATCAGTTGTTTATTGCCACTACCAAGTCATTTTTTAAAAATGGGATTGCAAGATCTACTGCCCTTGGCTTAAAGCAAACGCAACATCATTCATCACCTCAAGAAATTGCTATTTTTGAAACGTAGGCAACGTTGAATTTCAAGTATCCTCAGGAGCCACTTCCGTGGCTATGGCCTGTTCATAAACCTCCTTGAGCGTCTCAATGGTGTCCCATTGCACTCCATCAATTACAGCGGTATCTCCTTCTACTTTACCCAATTTCAAAAAAGGAAAATCTTGATCATTGGCCTTTTGTTCAAGCCTGTTCGCCTGATCCGGCTTAACGGTTACCAATGCCCGGCTTTGGCTCTCACCAAAAAGGAAGGCGTCTTTCCTGATTTGCTTATCAGTCTCAATGGTAAAACCAAGGTTGCGGGGAATAGCCGATTCAACCAAAGTTGTAAAAAGGCCCCCTTCTGAAACATCATGGGCTGAGCAAATAATACCATTCGTTACCAGCTTTTTCATGATTTCATGAAGGGTCGCCTCTTCTTTGAGATCAAATTCAGGAGCCGGGGAATAACGATATCCCAAGTAATTTAAAACGTATTGAGAACAACCAATATCTTCTCGAATAGGCCCCAATAAGTAAATAACATCACCTTCAGCTTTAAAATCCAGCGTCATATGGTTTTGCTGGTCCTGAAGAAGGCCAACCATACCAATGGCGGGTGTAGGAAGAACAGGGCCACCATTCGGTGAGTGATTGTAAAAACTGACATTTCCACCGGTAACCGGCGTATCGAACTGGTTACAGGCAGCGGTCAAACCTTTGATGGTATGCACAAATTGGTAATAAACCTCTGGATTCAGGGGATTACCAAAATTCAAACAATTTGTGATAGCGGTAGGCTCACCACCGGAACAGACAATGTTACGGGCTGCTTCCGCTACTGCAATAGCCGCTCCATGGTGAGGATCAGCATGCACATAAGCAGCATTGCAATCTGTTGTAAGAGCCAGGGCTTTATTGGTGCCTTTCATACGAGTAATAGCGGCATCAGACGGTTTGTTGGTTGTCATGGTATTGGTTTGCACCATGGAATCATACTGTTCGGTAATCCAGTTTTTTGAAGCGATAATCGGGTTGGCTAATAAACTTCTACCGACTTCTGCTAAATCATTTGGCATGGGAACCTGGTCGGTAGCAAAAGCCTGAATATCCTTTAAGTATTCGGGAGGTTTCGTTTCACGCACGTATACCGGCGCTTCACCCCCTAAGACCAAAGCTTCCGGCGGGATATGAGCTACTTCCTCGCCCTGCATGTAATAGCGAAGGCCTTCTGTATGGTCGGTCACTTCTCCAATAATCGCGCAATTCAGATCCCACTTATCAAAGATCCCTTCCACTACAGACTCTTTTCCCTGCTCAACCACAACCAGCATTCTTTCCTGAGATTCCGAAAGAAGGATTTCCATGGCATTCATATCGGCCTGACGCAAGGGAACCTTGTCAAGGTACACATACATCCCTGATTGACCTTTATCAGCCATTTCGGAGGTTGAGCAACTTATACCGGCTGCCCCCATATCCTGCATCCCTACTACTGCACCGGAATCAATGGCCTCAAGCGTAGCTTCCAGCAACAGCTTTTCCTGGAAAGGATCGCCAACCTGTACAGCTGGCAAATCTTCTGAAGAATCCTCCGTGATATCATCAGAGGCAAAGGTGGCCCCATGAATACCATCTTTGCCGGTAGCCGAACCAACAATGTAAACAGGATTACCCTTACCCTCAGCGGTAGCAGAAATGGTATGCCCCACGTCTACAATCCCTACTGACATGGCATTAATCAAGGGGTTCACATCATAGCTTTGGTCAAAATAGATCTCTCCCCCGACCGTAGGAACGCCAAAGGAATTGCCATAATCACCTATTCCTTTGACCACACCTTTCAGCAAATGCTGGGTTTGGGGTTCTTCCAGCTTTCCAAAGCGAAGCGAGTTCAACGCAGCAATCGGCCGGGCTCCCATCGTGAAGATATCCCGGTGAATACCGCCTACGCCGGTAGCTGCCCCTTGGTAAGGCTCAATCGCGGAAGGATGGTTGTGAGATTCAATTTTAAATGCAATAGCCTGGCCATTGCCAATATCCACTAAACCCGCATTTTCTTCACCTGCTTCAGCTATGATGTGCTTGCCTTTCTTTGGTAAAGTTTTGAGCCAGGCAATTGAGTTTTTATAGCAACAATGCTCGGACCACATGACCGCAAACATACTGACCTCAGTAAAGTTGGGCTTGCGACCTAAAAGACTAATGATCTTCTCAAACTCATCAGGTGTAAGGCCTAACTCAGTGGCGTTATCAACCGTGGCTTCAGGATTCTGCAATCGTATTATTTTTGTAGTTCTTAAATAAAAGGACGTTCAAAATTACAATGAAATCCTTAAATTAATAGATCCTTATCATTGGATTGTTGGCCTTCAACATCCTTAAATGCCTGAATGGTATGCCACTGATTTACCATAAACAATTGCCCCACAAGACCCAGATGGGAGTCTGGAAAGTGGAAGAGACCATAGAAGACCTGAAAAGCCGGCTCATATTGGATGAGGAAGAAGTCGCTTTTTACCGGACCCTGAATAAAGGTAAGCGAAACCTTCACTGGCTCAGCGGACGCGTCCTGATCAGGAATCTGCTGAATACAAACCACTTTATCGAGGTTCGTAGTGATGAGTATGGTAAGCCGCACCTGGTTAATTTTGATTATGAAATGTCCATTTCTCACTCACAAGACTTTGCAGCAGTGATTATCAGTCAAAAACGAGTGGGTATTGATATTGAGGAAATCCAGCCCAAAGTGAAAAATATCGCCCATAAATTCATCCGGGATGAGGAAATGGCTTTTTTATCAGGCGATGAGGACACGGCCATCAAACAGATGTATGTACTATGGACAGGAAAGGAAACCCTCTACAAATTGTATGGCAAACGGAATCTCAATTTTCGTGAACACATGGCGTTTGAGCCTTTTAACCTTGGTTCCCCTGGTCATGCGAAAGGCTATATACGAAAAGACGGTTTGGAAACCAGTTTCACCGTTACCTTTGAGGAATTGAACGGATATATGTTGGCTTACACCATTGAAGGGGATTGAATGGTTTTAAAAATCACTTTACCAAGTGCACTATACCTTCTTTGGTTTCGGTCCTCGTAACCCCATCTTCACGGTATTGGTAGGTAATTTGGTACATGTAGCTATCGGCGGGCGCTTCCTTTCCATCATGAGTTCCATCCCAACCTTTTTCGACTTGTTTAGACCGGTAAATCCGCTGCCCCCAGCGGTTGTAAATGGTTAGTTGGTAATCCCGGATTTTATCGGCTTCAGGCTTAAAAACGTCATTCAAGCCATCCCCATTGGGTGAGAAAGCGTTGGGTAGGTAAAAGTAAGGGCAAGCTTCCGGTTCATCTACTTTTACTTGGACTGTGTCTTTTATGGAACAGAATCCGTTATCGATTTTCACCCAATAATGGCCATCAGTTTGAACCGTAATAGTTTGGGAAGTAGCACCCGTATTCCAGCGGTAACTAGCACCGGGATTGCCGGCATCGAGTTGGGCTTCATCTTCGCAAACAGTGAGTTTATTTGAGTCAAACCCATTTGGGGTTTCCAGGCTTTGAATACGCGTAGTATCGGCATTGGTGCAGGATGCTTCACTTTCCACCCTTAGCCAGTACTGCCCTTGTGTATCGATATAAAGAGTTTTCGTGGTATCTCCGGTATTCCAGCGGTAATAGTTGGCGTTTTTGGTTTGGGGCTCGAGTATGGTATCAATTTGCCCGCAGAAGGCTTGTTGGTCAGGGCCAATGTATACTTTAGGAGGGGACCTAAACAACACTTCCACCGTATCCTGAATGGCACAGAATTCATTGGCAATTTCCACGGAATAACTGCCTGATTCCTTTACATTAATAGTTCGAGTGGTTTGGCCGGTGCTCCAATGGTATTCCATACCAGGATTACCGGCATCCAGCTTGATTTCGGATTGACAAGTAATTACTGAGTCTTTCTGCAAACGGTTTGGCTCTTCAAGAGATTGAAGCTCAGTAGTGTCTGCATTAGAACAGGAGGGTTCGCGTTCTACGCGTAGCCAATAGGTACCTTCTTTATTCACATAGAGGGTTTCGGTGGTGTCACCGGTGCTCCATTGAAAGGTTTGAGCATTTTTGGTGTACGGATCCAGCATAGTATCTACTTGACCACAGAAAGCTTGTTTATCAGAACTAAAATAGACTTGAGGGCGTGGAGCGACCGTAATGACCACCGTATCCCGGTAAATGGTTGAATCCTTGGTAATGACTTTAAAGGAATAGGTACCGGTTTTGCTTACCCTGATTTTGCTGGTAGTATCTCCGGTATTCCATTCTATTGATTTTTTATCGGGAAATTGAGGACTTAGAGCAATCGTATCTCCCTCACAAATTGTAGTATCGGCTAACAAATCCGTATAAACCGACAGGCAGGTGTCTCCGGAACTACCACAATCGTTATTAAACCTAACACAAACTGTCCCCTGCTTCTGACCAACCTTAGTCCTGATCAAAGTATCCCCTTGGCTTTTGGTAACTTCCCAACCTTCCGGAACGGACCATATAAAAGTATCAGCATTAGCAATGTTAGCTACACTGTAGGTTTTGAAAGAACCTGCGGCTGGTCTTTTCGGCCAATTTTTCAATAAAAGGCTGTCTTTTTCCGGGACTGGTGCACCGGAACAATCTCCATGAAAAACGTAGGCACGACCTGCATCATTTGCATATCTTGGCGCTCCTACTAAGACATCCGAGAACCCATCCCCATTTACATCACCTGCATTTGAAACACTGCGGCCCATAACAGCATATTTATGGTCACCTTCCCTTATCCAGCTAGCATTTTTACTAAGGCCATTTTTATCACCATGATAAACCAAGGCGCGACCCTCCCGGTAGTAGTCATTAGAGTAAAGGCCATCACCTATTATCACATCATCATATCCATCACCATTTACATCACCCACTGTGGAGACACTTATAGCAAAATTGCCTCTGCTATTTTTGCTATTGCCTGTCCAGTCAGCAGATTGGCTAAGCCCATTTCCACTGCCATGGTAAACAAATGCTCTTCCGTCTTTTATACTTCTACTCGAATAACCATTATCGCCTATAATCACATCACTATATCCATCAGCATTTACATCTCCAGCTCCAGAAACACTCCTACCAAATACCGCACTTCCCTGATCACTTTGAGCAGTCCAGTCAGCAGTACGACTAAGGCCAGTTGCACTGCCGTAGTAAACAAAAGCTCGGCCTTGGGACTGCTGACCATTTGAATACCGAGGCGATCCTACGATCACATCATCATAGCCATCATCATTTACATCACTAGCTGTCGACACACTATATCCAAATTCAGCTTCTTTCTGGTTACTTTCTGCAATCCAGTTCGCACTTTTTTTAAGTCCACCAGCGCTGCCGTGGTAAAGAAACGCTAGCCCTTCATGTTTTTGGCCATTTGAATACTTACGCGACCCCACAATCACATCATCGTAACCATCACCATTTACATCCCCGGCATTTGAAACACTATGCCCAAAATCAGCATTTACTTGGTCACTTTCAACCTTCCAATTCTCAGCCTGATTTAGGCCATTTGCACTTCCATGGTAAACATAAACTACGTTTTTATCATTTCGGCTTACAGCATCTGTTATAATCACATCATCATACCCATCTCCATTTACATCGCCAGCAGTGGAAACCCTAAACCCAAAAGAGTTATTACCATGACTTCCCTTCCCTGTCCAGTCCGCAGTTTGGCTTAGCCCATTATCACTACCGTGATAAATAAAAGCTCGGCCTTTATGAGAATAATTTGCTGCTCCTACTATTACATCATCGTACCCATCTCCATTTACATCCCCGGCAGTGGAAACACTCCGTCCAAGGTAGGCTGGTTTTTGATCACTTTCGGCAATCCAATCAGCGGTTTGGCTCAGCGGATCAATAGTAATGGGATAGGTGGCATGGGCTGCCTCTACTTGGATGCTAATGGTCTGATCTTTTACCTGAAACCGGGCCTCCACTGGCTGGCCTTTGGCATCCCAAACCTTCAGGTCATCGTAGGTGATTTTTTTTGCCTCTTTATCCTGATTTTCCTGGTAAAAACTTAGGCCTTTGGGGCCACCTTGCTGAATAGCTAAGCCTTTAGCTTTCAGTTTAACGGTTACCTGGGCCGGCTTATCTTTTAGCTCGCGGATAATGAAATTCTGGCGCAGGCCTTTTGGCGTGTTCAGGTATTGGATGGTCATTTTCCC
>CAZQQN010000034.1:0-33256 GCA_964595485.1 uncultured Sphingobacteriales bacterium
CTAAGCATCATTTAATGCGGTGTGGTATAGTAGGCAACAAGCGGCTAAAAAAGCCTTATTGCTGAATACCAAAAGGAATTCTCCTTTGCTAAACAGGTGGATAGGGTGTATCCAAGTAATTTTTGAGCCTGCCGCTTTAAGCGCACAAGTTAACGTTTTGATACCCTTTGGTAAAGTGAAATTTTGTTTAAGGAATATGCTCAACCGTTTCTCTTACCATTTTCCGATTTTCGCACAATGATTTTGGGCACTTTGTTATTGGTATTCAACCGTTTTTTATGCACCATCTCGTCACCGGTGGCACTGGTTTTTTAGGGGCTTACCTGCTTTATTATTTACTTGGGGAGGGCAAAAGCGTAAAGGCGCTCAAACGTGCCAATAGTGATTTAACGCATCTGAACCTGGTTTTTGAGTGGCTTGGTGAAAAAGATGAGCTTTCATCCGGAGAAATTAACCACCGGATAGAAGCAATTGAGTGGGTAGAGGCTGATTTATTGGATACCGAAAGGTTAATTGCTGCCCTATCAGAAGTGGAAAGCATTTACCATTCCGCTGCCAAAGTTTCTTTTGATCCAGGTGAAAGGGAGTCTGTTATCACCACTAATGTAGATGGTACGGCTAATTTGGTCAACCTGGCTTTAGAAACCGGTGTACCGTATTTTTACCATATTAGCTCAGTATCCAGCCTAAACCGGCAGGCCAACCAGTGGGTGGATGAACAAATGGGGCAATTTCCCAAATCCTTCCCAACCATCTATGCGGAAAGCAAATTCCGAAGTGAAAGAGAGGTTTGGCGAGGTTTTGCTGAGGGTTTACAGGGCCTGATCATCAATCCTTCAGTGATTCTGGGACCGGGTCATTGGGATCGCGGTGCCGGGCACTTATTCAAGCGTATATGGAAAGGAATGGCGTTTTATCCGCCCGGAGGCAATGCGTATGTGGATGCACGCGATGTGGTAGAAACGTTGTTAAAGTTAAGGGATACGCCGGCAGCATATGAAAACCGTTTTGTCCTGGTCAGTGAAAGTTTACCCATGAAGGATGCTATGACCTGGATAGCAGATGGGTTAGGGGTAAAGCCACCTCGATACAAAGCAAACCAAACAATGGCTGTTAGCGTTGCCTACCTGGAAAAGCTCAAAAGTTGGTTGACAGGCGGCTCTCCTGTATTAACGCCGGATTTGGCAAGGATGGCGATGAATACATTTTATTACGATACCAGTAAACTTAACCAATACATCGAACATACGTTTCGACCAGTCAAGGAATCTATTCAGGAAACCTGTGATTTCATCCTTGAACAAAACCTGACTGAGGATTTTTAAAGGAACTACCAGGATCGATTTTCTGGTAGCAATAAGGTGCATTAAAATGCAAATGCGTATTCTATGACAGATTTTAAGCTTCATGCGTCCTATGAGCCTAAGGGAGACCAGCCAAGGGCCATCGAAGAATTGACCAAAGGCATTCGGGAGGGCGAACCCTCTCAGGTTTTACTGGGCGTAACAGGGTCTGGTAAAACATTCACCATGGCGAATGTGATACAGCAATTGAATAGACCTACCCTGGTATTGACCCACAATAAAACGCTGACCGCTCAGCTTTACGGGGAGTTTCAACAGTTTTTCCCGGAAAATGCGGTAGAATACTTTGTGTCCTATTATGATTATTACCAGCCTGAGGCTTACATGCCTACCACGGACACTTATATTGAAAAAGAACTTAGCATCAACGATGAAATAGAGCGGCTCAGGTTAAGGGCTACTTCAGCACTGTTATCCGGGAGGAGAGACGTGATTATTGTATCATCGGTTTCTTGTATATATGGTATGGGTAACCCGGAAAGCTTCAAACGGGTAACAGTTCCACTGGAAGTGGGACAGGAAATCTCTCGGAATAAACTACTCTATAAATTAGTGGAAGGCCTTTATTCAAGAAGTAAATCCACTTTAGATCGTGGAGAATTTCGTGTTTCTGGGGACACATTAGAGGTTTTTCCCCCTTATGCTGATGATTTTGCTTACCGTATCAGCTTCTGGGGCGATGAGGTTGAAGAGATTAATTCGATTAATCCGGATACGGGTAAAACAATCGAAAACCGGGAAAGCGTGATAATTTTCCCGGCAAACCTTTTTGTGACACCTCCTGAAACGCAAAAGCAGGCTATTCAGGAAATTGAGAGCGACCTTGGGAAACAAGTTGAATTCTTCAAGTCCCAAGGGTATGCCCTGGAAGCTAAGCGCCTGGAAGAAAGGGTTAGTTATGATTTGGAGATGATCAAAGAATTAGGTTTTTGTTCCGGCATTGAAAATTACTCCCGTTATTTTGACCGGCGTAATCCAAGCGAACGCCCTTTCTGTTTGTTGGACTATTTCCCGGATGATTACCTCATGTTCATTGATGAGAGCCACGTCACCTTGCCGCAGGTCCAGGGAATGTATGGGGGGGACCGGGCGCGTAAAAACAAGCTTGTTGAGCATGGCTTTCGTTTGCCTGCCGCTTTGGATAACCGCCCGCTAAACTTCCACGAGTTTGAGGAAATGGAAAACCAAGTCATTTATTTAAGCGCTACACCCGGCTCTTATGAGTTACAACAAACCGAAGGGGTGTTTGTAGAGCAGGTCGTCAGACCTACCGGGTTACTTGACCCCGAAATCGAGATCAGGCCTGTTCAGAACCAAGTAGATGACTTGATGGCCGAAATTGATGAAAAGGTTAAAAACGGGGAACGGGTTTTGGTTACCACCTTAACAAAGCGAATGGCAGAAGAATTAACCGATTACCTGACCCAGTACAAAATCAATTGCCGGTACATGCACTCGGATATTGATACCCTGGACCGGGTGGAAATTCTCAGGGATCTGCGATTGGGGAATTTTGACGTGCTCATTGGTATTAACCTGTTGCGGGAAGGCCTTGATTTACCGGAGGTCACATTAGTTGCCATTTTGGATGCGGATAAAGAAGGTTATTTGCGCTCAGAGACCTCTTTGACCCAGACGGCCGGACGTGCTGCCCGGAATGTGAATGGGAAGGTTATTATGTATGCCGATAAAATCACCGACAGCATGCAGCGAACCATTGACGAAACTAACCGGCGCCGTAAGAAGCAGATTGAATACAATGAGGAACACAACATCACTCCGGAGACAATAGAAAGTAACCGCGAACAGATTATACAGCAAACATCAATGGTGGACAACCGTAAACCGGCTGACCCGTATTTGGATGCTGAACAGCAAGAAGAGGTGAATAGCCAGGTGGCTGACCCGGTTATGGATTACATGAGTAAAAATCAGATGGAAAAGGCCGTTAAGGACACCAAAAGTAAGATGCTCAAGGCTGCCCAGGAAACGAATTTCATGGAGGCTGCTAAACTTCGCGATGAAATGTATGACCTTCAGCAAAAATACAAAGCCCGCTTTGGAGAGGAGCTTACATTAGAAGAATAGCTTATGTCTAAACCAAGTATCAATAACGTTTAATGCACCAGCAATTTCTTTATTTCTGATTGCCCGTTCTGGGAAATGCGTAGTAAGTATTCCCTTGGCTTGAGGCCTTTGCAGCTTATCTGGTGTTGTAAGTTTCCCTCATCTACAAAGTTGGCGTAATTGTAAACCAGGTTCCCTGTCAGATCAAACAGATTAACCTCTAAAAAACCCTGCTCCTTGAGGTTGAGTTGTAAATCAATGTTTTTTCCCGGATTTTCACTAATTGCTTGTACCATAACTTTCCAAATTTTATTCCTTTTCCTTTAACCAAAGTAATCAACTTTCCAGTTGATCAAAACGATAATTCAAATATCTAACCTTTGCTTAATACAGTATAATAAAATTTTGCCTTAAAGTAACACCATTATTGCCAATTAAAAGGAACGTTTATTGTCCCCAACAAATTAATTAACTATTGAAAATCAGTAGTGTAAAAATATGATACAATTGAATAAAAAAGCTTTTTTAGTAACATTGACTACCTGTGACTGGTGAAAATTGAACCTAACAAAGCTTCCTTATGAAGCCATTGTCATATTCCTTCTGATGGTAAGTATTCCGGCTAAGCAGCTTATTCATTGTAATAAACCCTTTTCACTCTTTGGGAGATGTTGGTTAGGACTTCATAAGGGATCGTATTGCTCCATTTAGCCAAATCCCTGATCGTTGGTTCTTCTCCGAAAACAATCACCTCATCCCCTTCCTTTGCCTCAATGCCTGTCACATCAACCATTGTCATATCCATACAAACGTCCCCTACAACGGGAGCTCTTTGGCCACGAATTAGTACATAAGCGTTCCCATTACTGAAAGCACGGCTGAAACCGTCTGCATAACCAATCGCTATGGTGGCTATAGCCATGGGTTTATCTACACGGCCTTTACGGCCATAGCCAACAGTAGCACCTGGCTGCAAAGCTTTAATCTGGGAAATGGTTGTTTTAAGTGAAGCGGGAATTTGTAGATCTGATTTGACTTGCTCGGTCATGTCAATGCCGTAAAATCCAAGGCCTAACCTGACCATCTCATAATGAGCACCGGGAAAACGTATGATGCCACTTGTATTTAAAATGTGGCGCATAAAACCATAACTGAGGCTAGCCCTTAGGGTTTCGGTCATTTGTTCAAAAAGGTTTATCTGGCCTTTTGTAAATGGATCCTCGCCTGGTGCTTCTGAAGCTGCAAGGTGTGAGAAAGCACTTGCCACGTAAATGGGTGTATTGGTATGAAGCTGATTAAGCAGTTCGGGCAAGTCCTTTTCCTGGAAGCCCAGGCGGTGCATGCCGGTGTCTAACTTTAAATGGACCGGAAATGCCTCAATGGGCCGGTAAGTGTCGACAAATTGCTGAAATTGTTTTAGTAAGGATAAACTGTAAATTTCCGGCTCCAGATCATAATCAATAAAATCCTGGAAAGCCTGTTGTTCTGGATTTAGAACCATAATGGGTACGTTGATACCTGCTTTGCGAAGCGCTATCCCTTCATCAGCATAGGCTACCGCTAAATAATCGGCTTTGTGGAACTGGAGGGCGTTGGCCACCTCATAAGTACCGCTCCCGTAAGAAAAGGCTTTTACCATGACCATAATCCTGGTTGACGGGTTTAACCGAGCCCGATAAACATTCAGGTTATTAATGAGGGCTTCCAGGTTAATGGATAAAACGGTCTGATGGGCTTTGGCCTGCAGCCTGCCAGTAATTTGCTCAAAGCGAAATTTGCGGGCTCCCTTGATTAAAATGGCTTCGCGGTCAAAGGTTGTTGCACTGAATGTTTGTAAAAAGGCCTCCGTAGTAGGATAAATGGTATGATCAATTGGTATTTGGGTCTGATGCCTTTCCAAAGCTTGGCCGATCCCTATCAAACGGTTAACCCCTTTACTTTGAAGAATGGCCCCTACTTCTTTGTAAAGGGCTTCCTCATCCCGACCACTTTGCAGAATATCAGATAAAATCACTGTTTTCTTACTGTGCTGATTCTGCTGGTTGAGTAAGTCCAAAGCAATTTGTAATGAGAGCAGGTCTGAATTGTAGGTATCGTTGATCAATGTTGAGCCATTAACTCCCCTTTTCATTTCCAAACGCATTTCCACCGGGGAAAGGTGCTTCAAGCCTTCTTTCATAGCCTGGTGATTCAATCCCCGGTTTAGCCCTATCAGCCAGCAGTGAACCGTATTCTCAATAGAGGCTTTATCGGCATAAGGGATGGTTATGGAAAGGTTCTCATTTTTCCATAGGCCTTCAACCTTGCTTGTTTGGTTTTTGGTGTTTATGGCTTGTAGTGTTAACTCAGCATCCTTGCTTTGCTCAGACCATGCATGCAAGGTAAAATCAGGGTATGTAAAAAAATCGTCCTTTTGCTTAGCCTGGATCGTATCGGTAATAAGTTGATAATCCCGGCAATAGAAAAGTTCATGGCAGTTTGGAAAAAGATTTAGCTTTTCAGCCACTTTTTGCTGCATACTGTCAAAGGCGGCCTGATGGGCTTGTCCAATATTTGTAAATAAACCTGAAGTAGGTTGAATGACTTTTTCAAGGGCCTTCATCTCACCTGGCTGGGATATACCGGCTTCAAAAATGGCTAAATCGAATTCTCCTGAAAGCTCCCAAACGGAAAGCGGTACACCTATCTGAGAATTATAGCTTCTTGGGCTTCGGTGAACTTTGTAGTAAGGCGAAAAAAGCTGGTAGAGCCATTCCTTCACAATGGTTTTCCCATTACTGCCTGTAACTCCTATGACCGGGATATCAAAGAGGCTGCGGTGGTAAGCGGCTAAATCCTGCAAGGCTTGAATACTTCCTTGAACCTGGATGATATTGGATTGCTCAATTTGGGTATGGCTTAGCCATTGGTTTACGTCTTCATCTTCAACCACAAAGCTTCGGCACCCTTTCTCAAAGGCTTCGGAAAGGTATGCATGGCCGTCATTGTTGGTACCTCGAACTGCAAAAAAAAGCAAGGTATCTCCGTTATTGAATTTGCGGGTATCAAGGCCGAGGTTTTTAATGGGTCTATTATCGGCTTGGTGAAGGATAGTGCCGTTTATGATATCAGTAACAGTTCGGAAAGTGTACATGTAGGTGCTTAGGCTGATTTTGGTTTTTTTGAACGGAAGAGCAAATTAAAAGTTTACTTGAAGTAAATTACAGATAAAAACAAAAACTCTATATCCAATGCTTTAAATTCCAGGTGGCTAAGCGCTAACTAAGAGCCGGATCATAGAAGTATTCCTTAAGAATATTGGTAAGTTTTCGGGTGCTAATCTGTAGGGTCAGTTCTCCGCGCTGCGCCACAGCTATTGATCCGTTTTCTTCAGAAATGATAATGGTAATGGCATCGGTTTGCTCACTAATACCCAAAGCTGACCGGTGTCGCATTCCCAATTCCCTTGGCACTGTATCGTTCTCTGATACCGGGAGAATGCATGAAGCAGCTTTGATGCGGTTTTTTGCTATGATGACAGCACCGTCATGAAGGGGACTTGTCTTATTAAAAATGGTTTCAAGCAGGCGATTGCTAACTCGTGCATCCAGTTCAACGCCTGATGAGGCGTAATTTCTTAATTCCGAAGTATTGGCAAGTACGATCAAGGCTCCCATTCTTTGTCTTGCAAGGGTTCTGGAGGCAGCCATTACCTCTGAGTAATTCAACTCTTTAAGCTGCGTATCAATACGCCAGTTCCAGGGTAATATCTTACTCCAGCTAAAATTTTGGTTAAAGAACATACTGTTTCGCCCGATCATCAGGAGGAAGCGCCTTATCTCTTGCTGAAAAACAATGAGGAGGGCAAGTACCCCGGCCCCTAAAAACTGCCCAAGAATGGTGGACAGGAGCTTCATGTTCAAGGCATCAACCCCCCACCAAACGAAATAAACAAACAAGAGGCCGAGAAAAATATTAAAAGCAATGGTCCCCCTTACCAGCTTGTAAAGGGTATAGATCAGTAAGGCTACAAGCAGTATATCAAGGATGTCGAGTATGCGTATTTCCAGAAAGTCAAAAAGCTTCATAAAGGCAAATAGTCCATTTAATAAGATCAATAGGTGTTAACCGCTTTATCCAATGGTATCGATTGGTATTGCAAGGTTAAATCAATTGCTTCCTTAGCAGGTTTAACATCGTGTACGCGAAGTATATTAGCGCCATTAAGCAGAGCCATTGTATTAAGGACGGTTGTCCCATTCAGGGAATCTTTGGGGTCTGTATTCAAAGTCTTTTTAATCATGCTTTTTCGGGAAAGGCCCGCCAGGATAGGCAACTCAAAAACTTCAAAAACAGCTAACTGGCGTAAAAGCTGAAAGTTGTGCGCAACGGTTTTGCCAAAACCAAAACCGGGATCAATCACCAAATCATTAACCTGCATGGTTTTGAGGGTTTCTACTTTACCTGATAATTCGCGAATGATATCCTGGGTTACATCCTCGTAGCTGGGGTTTTTTTGCATGGTTTGGGGTGTGCCCTGCATATGCATCATGATGTAAGGCACTTGGTACTCAGCAACTGTATCAAACATGGCATCATCAAAATTACCGCCACTAACATCATTGATCATAACAGCACCTTCATTCAATGCTGCTTTGGCCACTTCGCTACGATAGGTGTCAATGGAAATGTAAGTATGCGGAAAATGCTTAATGACAGCTTTTATAGCCGGCATGGTCCGGTTTAATTCTTCTTCTACTGATATGGTTTCAGCACCCGGCCGGGTTGAATGGCCACCAATGTCAATGAAATCAGCACCTTCTTGCTGGAATTGTTCTACTTGCTCCAGCACAGCTTTTTCCGTTTGGTAACGGCTGCCCTCGAAAAAGGAATCTGGTGTTGTATTGACAATACCCATTATCCTTGGGTAAGAGAGATCAATAAGCTGATCCCCGCATTTTATGGTTTTTTGAAGAGGGTGAGGCGATTTTTGGTTTTCCATGGTTAAATTTGTGACACGGATTTCAAGGTTTAAAATTAAAAAAATATCCACTTGGGGGCTAAAACAACAAAGCAGTATAAAGAAGCATCAGCGCTCACCCGTCAAGTTTTCATTAATAAAAATAAGGATTATGGCACTTCCTGGCGTATATTAAGGGTAGCTTCTTTGGTTGATCAAATTTTTATCAAAGCTAAGCGAATCCGCAGTATTGAGGAGAAAAAAGAGCAGAAAATCCCGGAGGATAAAAAAAGTGAGTATATTGGCATTGTGAATTATGCCGTGCTAAGCCTGATACAACTGAGATTGCCTGCTGATGCTCCGCTTGAGATGTCATTTGAGGAAGTTACCAGGCATTACGATGCCATTATGGATGAAGCGCGTCAACTAATGGAACAAAAGAACCATGATTATGGGGAAGTATGGCGGGAGATGTGGATGTCCAGTTATACGGACCTGATCCTGATGAAACTGCTGAGGACACGCCAAATTTTTGAGAACGATGGCAAGACCATTGCATCTGAAGGCTTAGAAGCTAATTTTTTCGATATTATTAACTACAGCATATTTGCTTTAATCAAAATACAGGAAAACCATGAAAGCAACAATAACGTGGATTAGCCGGATACTGGTGGGAGCTTTGTTTATATTTTCGGGTTTCATCAAGGCCAATGACCCCTTGGGCTTTGCTTACAAGATGGAAGAATATTTTACGGTATTCGGGACTGAATTCCTTAAACCCGCTTCTATTTATTTTTCTATTACCGCCTGTGTTCTGGAGATGTTTGTTGGAGCCTTGTTATTGCTGGGTGTCTGGCGTAAGCTGACCACCACCTTACTGCTGATCCTTATTATCTTCTTTGGTTTTCTAACCTTTTATTCCGCTTACTTCCAGGTAGTACAGGATTGTGGTTGTTTTGGAGAATTCCTGAAGCTGACGCCTTGGGAGTCTTTCTATAAGAACATGCTGCTGTTTGTATTAATCGTAATACTCTTTGTTAACAAGCCTTATATCAATCCCATTTTTAGTCCTATACAAGGGCAACGGATTGCTTTTACCCTTTTAGCCCTGGCCATTGTTTTTCCGGTTTACACCTATAATTACCTGCCTATTTGGGATTTCAGACCTTACAAAGTAGGCAATGATATCCAGCAAAAAATGATAATTCCTGATGATGCACCAAAGGCTAAGTATGAAACCAGGATCATCTATAAGAATAAAAATACCGGGGAAAAACAAGCTTTTAAAACAAGGAACATACCTGATGATACCACAACCTGGGAATGGGTCAAAACCAAAAACAAGAAAATTCAGGAAGGTTACACACCACCGATTCAGGATTTCTACTTAGAAGATTTTGAAGGCTATGATTACACTGATGATTTTTTGGGACAAAAAGGTTATAGGTTGGTTGTTGTTCAATATGACTTGGGTAAAAGCAATACAAGCCCCCAAGATGCTTTGAATAAGCTTGCTAAAAAGGCGAAAGGGAAGCAAAATATCGCTTGGTGGGCATTGACTGCTTCGCCTAAAGCCGATGTTTCAAAGTACCGCGAGCAAAAAGATGTAGAATATCCTTTCTACGTATCGGATGCTACTGTTCTTAAAACAATTATCCGCGCTAACCCGGGTCTTCTTTTAATGAAAGGCAATGTGGTAAAGGCTAAGTGGTCCGATTTGAATATCCCAACCATGAAAGAAATTGAATCGTATGTAAGTGGGGAAAAACAGACCTGATCAACTGCTTCTTTAAAATGAGCTATCATGGGGCGTTTCATTATTCGAAGGTTTTTTTATGGGGTTTTGGTTTTGTTGGGCGTTGTAATGGTTGTTTTTCTGCTTTTCAATGTTTTACCTGGTGATCCTGCCCGGCAAACTCTTGGTCAAAGGGCGGATGTAGCCACGCTTGAGACCATTCGGGAAGAATTGGGGCTGAATGAGCCTACCCACATTCAGTTTCTGATGTATTTGAATGATGTTTCGCCACTCTCTTTTCACGATGCTAACCCTGAAAACCAGGAGAAATACAATTATACGGAACTGTTCAGGTTTGGTGGAAACAATGTAGCGGTACTCAAAAGTCCTTATTTGAGGCGATCCTTTCAAACGCAGCAAAAGGTGTCGGTTATTCTGGGCAATGCCTTACCGCAAACAGCCCTGTTAGCCACCACTGCTTTGTTTTTTGCTACCATTATCGGGATAGCCCTTGGTGTCTTTTCTACATTGAACCGGTTTACCTGGAAGGACAATGGTTTGATGGTTCTGGCCATTCTGGGTATTTCAACGCCATCGTTTTTCTCTGCAATTTTATTTTCATGGATCTTTGGCTTTGTCCTAAGCGACATCACCAATCTTAACATGTATGGTGGGCTGTATGATTATGACCCTTTTAAAGGCAAGGTTTTAGCACTTAAAAACTTGGTTTTGCCTGCCATTACACTGGGTATTCGCCCCTTGGCTATCATTACCCAATTGACCAGGAGTTCGATGCTGGATATCTTAGGAGCAGACTATGTGCGAACAGCAACTGCTAAGGGTCTGAAAAAACGGGTTGTTATTTTTAAACATGCCTTAATCAATGCCTTGAATCCCGTATTGACGGCTGTTTCAGGGTGGTTGGCTTCTCTTCTGGGTGGGGCTTTTTTTGTGGAATACATTTTTGACTGGAAAGGGATTGGCAAGATAACCATTGACGCCTTGAATAAGAATGATTTGCCGGTAGTTATGGGAGCGGTGCTGCTAATATCCACCATTTTTGTGATCACCAATATTGTTGTTGATATCCTGTATGGTGTACTTGATCCAAGGGCCAGGATTAAATGAATAATGGTATTGAGTATTGGGTATTGACCCCCTTAACTTAAGCATTGATCCATTTCTGGATAATTTTTTGATGGGTAAAAAAAAGAAGAAAAATAACCAATGAAAATCTACCTCATTGGCTTCATGGGAAGCGGTAAAACGGTTTACGGAGAGCGCCTGGCCAAACAATTGAAATGGGATTTTTACGACCTTGATCAATTGGTAGAAGCTAAAGCCGGAATGGCTATTCAAGCTATTTTTCAAGGGCAGGGCGAGGCCTATTTTCGTGAACTGGAAAAAGAAGCCTTAAGGGAAACGGCCGGGATTGATCAGGGTATTATTGCTACCGGAGGTGGCGCACCCGCTTTCCATGCCAATATGGACTGGATGAATGAAAACGGGGATACGGTTTATCTTAAGCTGCTGGAAGAAAAATTGCTTAAACGTTTGAAAAAGGAGCAGGATAAGCGGCAGTTGATCCAGGGGATGAAAGAAAAGGAATTGCAACAATTCATTAGTGAAAAGCTTAGGGAAAGAAGTTATTATTACCTTCAAGCTAATCGGATTATTGATCCCATTGACGTTCAGCCGAATGAATTGGGTAAGCTGATTAAAAGCGATTGGCCACAGTAAATGACTCGCTGGTATCCTGTTAATTATTGCCGAGGGCTGTGAAAACTTGGATCTTCACCCTTGTTCTCAAAAAAACTAAAAACGGACTTTCCATATTTGCGCTTCTCCCGGAATTTGGGATGGTCATCGAATCCCTCTTTTTTGAAGTGCTCCATGATCACCCATCCGTCAGGTTTTAACAGGCCTTTTTCAAAAATGATATCGATAAGGCTCCGTTTATCTTCCAAGGCAAAAGGCGGATCGATAAAAATGATGTCAAATTGCTGGTCTGTAGCCCTGAGAAACTCAAAGCAATTCATCTGAAAGGTTTCCACCTGTGGGAGGTCAAGCCTTTCTTTTTCCTTATTGATAAAGTCTATCGAGGCCGGGTGGTTATCAATAGCCAAAACCTGCTGAGACCCCCTTGAAGCAAATTCAAAGCTAATGCTACCTGTCCCGGCAAATAAATCCAACGCAGATAAATCCTCAAAATCAAAATAATTCCAAATGACATTGAAGACGTTTTCTTTACTATTATCCTTAATCGGCCGAAGATACATGTCTTTCAACGGCTTAATTGCTTTCCCTTTTTTACTACCTCCTATGATTCGCATAACGGCATAGCTAATAAGTTGTAAAAATAATGCTGCGGTAGCTCTTTCAATTTAAGGCTGTAAGATATATTCACCGGCCTTGGCAGTAGTTTTGGATACCTTATGTAGCGGTACAACATTTTAAAACGTTCGGAATTTTCAAACAGGTTACCCGAGAAATAAAAAGGCAAGGCATGCGGATCAATCTCAAGCTGTTCAGCCGTATACATTAGGTAGTACAACAAATCATTGTTATGGTAAAACCGGAATGTGTTAAAAAACTGCAATGAGCCGTTGTTCAAAGAGGCCACGCGAATGACAGGGTCTTCTATATCAACAGCCATTACCGCGCCATCTTCATTTTTAAACTGCGATAGTAAACCTTCTAACCAGGGATTGGCTATGTGGTAACAATGGTTAAATTGGCTAAAGGTTTCAGGCCATGATTGGTGAATGGAATAAACCAGGTAACTATCAAGTGAGCTGACGTAATCGCTGTAAATTAGTTCATCCTTGGCTTCAACAAAGTTCAGCTTAAAATAATGAGATTTTAAATCCTCTGAATAAAAGGGAGATGGGACTAAGGTCGCTTTTGAGGAACTACTAATTAAGGTAAAGTTTTGAAAATTCCACTCCAGCATGGGCTCATTGGTCAATTCACTTGGGATTGTCTCTGCCGCATTACCACCCGCTTCCTCCTGGTTTGGAAAAGGTTGGCTCTTTAAGTAAACGAGTTGCTGCGATTTATCATAAACCAAGTAAACAAAGTATTGGTGAAAAATGCCCAAAACCAGACTTGCTTCAGCGATTGTTATGTAATCAAAGGCGTTGTCCTTGATTTCCCGCTGAACAAGCAAATCTGTCATAAGCAATGATTTGGCCGGAGGAAAGGCCTAATGGGCCGAAAAAATTAATCTGATAAAAAACCTACCAGTTCCCTGACGTATTACCCTTTTTCATTGAGCCGACCTTAAGGGTTTTATCGTCATTGATAGGTTTTACGTCTTTGATTTCAAAAACTTTCACATCAACTCCTCGCATGGTAATCGTTCCAGCGTCCATTTCGAATTTTTCTCCCGTCATTGGCGCATATTGAATAGAATCCGCCTCATAATCAGGGAAAAGTTTTTGTTTGACCGGAATAAGATTGGTATCCCTTTTAATAGTCTGGGTTGTATCATTGGGATCCCCTTTGGTTTTGATTACCGGGATGGTATCATGTTTAACAAAGTTCATCAAGGTATCCCAGCTTGCTGTATATTCCCCATTATGGTCTTTATAGGTTTTTTGCGCCTCCCTGGATTTTTCAAGGCGGTCAATCACCATTTTTTTACGCTTTTGCTTCCGTTGTTTGGCTATGATAGGTTCACGAATGATGGTATAAAGCCAATAAATGGCAAGAATCGCTAATATGGTAAAGAGGACTTTTAAGCTGTATTCAACGATGCGGTTGCCCATTTTTAGAAGGTCTTAATTTTCGGTTTTATTACAGACTCCGCAAAGCTATAAATTATTCCTGAAAATGGCAGTTTCATTTCCATATGAAGCTGTAGTGATTAAGCCTATTCTAGAATTTGAATCTGACCTGAGTCTTTAAAGTGGTTTTGTTGCTTCCTTGTATGGCTTGCTTACCGGATCCGATTTCATTTTTGTTGAAATAGTTGGTCCGGCCTAATTTAACCCACCAGCTTGCCGAACCCCACGTTTTCAGCCTTGAAAGTAAGTAGTACCGCATGCCACGATCCTGAAAGAATGGAATACTGAAGGTGTAAAGGAGGTCGTTTTCATACGTAAATATTCGGGTCTGGTAGTCATCCACATTGAATAAGGCGTAGCGGCCTATGACATAGAGGTCGTTATTGGTCGTTTCATAGCGAAGGTCCTGGAAGGCAAGCCACCCATTCTGAGGCGACTGGTCGCCTATTTGGTAAAAACTGTGTGCTAATCGGGTTTGTGCAGACCATTGGCGGGATAATTGGTAATCAATATCCCACCGAAACCGCCATTGATTATAGCGAGCGGATTTACTGGTAGCGGCCTCGCTATTGGTAATGTTCCGGACTTTACTCTGGCCCTTTATGCGCCATTCCATTTCAAATTTTCCCGGATTGTATATAACATTGCCCAAATACTCATAACCATCAGAAGGTTGATCTGTCCGATACCTTAACCATGGAAATTTGAAATAATCCACGTAGGTTGACAATGACCAATTTTCGAATGGCTCCATCTGGAGGGTTAAGAAGAGCCCGTTTTCATTGCTTACCCGCCCGCTTTCCCGGAAAGAATTGCCATAGGGGGCCGTGAAATTTTTGGGGTAGTTTCTGTAAAGGGCTCCCAGCTTCATGCCCGATGGGAGATTGAGCATCAAGCCGTTAAGGGTTGCCAGTTCACCGCGATGGCTGTAGGCTACCTCCCCGAAGAAATAAAAATCCCTAAAAAGCCATTTGTAATCAAAACTTACATTCCATGCCTGTTTCCCGTTCCATCTGAATTTTTTGTAAAGCCTATCCTGATTGGTTAGGGGCTTTTCATTCCTGATAAAAATACCAGTGGCCCCCAGGCTTAAGTTACCAAATTCCCGGTTGATATTCGCGCCTCCCACCTGTTGTCTCAATGCCCTCTTATCCTCGAATTCACTCCAGGTCCTGTGCATTCCTGAACTTTTTATAGAGGTTGCAGCCTGAGTGTTCGAGAAAGTATCCTGCCTGGTCAGGTTCGCATCCATCAATTTGTTTGAGTAAAAGCCTGTTAACTTAGTTTTTCCCCATTCCCAGGTTGCACCAATACCCCTGAAGTAATTGTTTTCATTGGCTGAGGTGTATGCATCAAGGCGTTCCGCATTTCTACTAATGCCAATCGCATTTGGGGTTTTGCCAAGTGTAAGGCCAGTTGAAAGGATTAGCCCTTGTCCGAATTCAACTTCATAATCTCCCAATGCTATAGATTTCAAAGGCCCAATATCTTCCAGGAATAAATGACCGGAATAAAAGTCGAATCCATTGGGGTTGGGTTTGCTAAAGAAAGCTTCTCCCGCATCTTTCTCAGCCGTAAAGCCTAAGCTGATCCGGTCGGAAAAATTATAAATGTAACGAGTGTAAAAATCATAGGGGCTACCTAAATAGCCTTTATTGTTTTCGGGTTTGGAAGCAGTATCCGCAATCCTTTGTCCTTTGACTTCCTCAAGGGTTCTTTCGCTTCGCAGGATCAGGTCGTGATCACCATATTTAGTAAGATTCTCCAGCGTAATAGGAAAGCGTTCTTCTTCCTTTTTGGTATTGACAAAGGGTATTAATCGCTTTATGGTTTGGTCATTCAGGCTTTCAATGGTCTGAAGTTCATAGATGGTGGTAAACCCATCATATTGGTCCCGGTAAGCAATAATGTCATTTACTTGAGGAACTGATAAAATGTAAAGGGATAATAATTCCTGCCGAGAAGCATTATTGAGGGATAAAGGATTTTCGTAATACTCATTAAGGGAAGTGACCAAATCGGTATAATCAAGTGCCTCATCCTTTTCTTGCATTATATTCTCGATGATTTGGGAAACTGTTTGAGAAGCAGGTCGCTGAGCCAAACCCTGCTGGCTTACAAGGAGAAGGCCAACTATCAGTAAAAGGGCTGAAAGGTATTTGGTATTTGGTTTCGGCACTTGGTCAAACATTACTCTACCGGCGTATAATTAGTTGATAATGCTGGCGTCATACCTAAGCGCTGGTGAAAATTAAAGGCCATATTGATGATAAGCCACTCCCACTGGTACTGTACCCCAAATGAATAACTCGTTGGAGCAGTAGCTATACCAGCTTGTAACTGCAAAGCTGAAACGGGGTTATAAGTCAATCCACTTTTAAAGCGAGTGTTGTAGGATATACTTTTTTCCACGGCCAGGTGCCAAGTGGCTTTATCTGAAAATTGGTAGGCTGTCCCCAGATTGGCTGTTGGAGGTGTTTCCCTTTTTCCATTTGCTTTCCATTTTTGGGCGGTAGGGTTGAATACATGAATACCGGTTTTAATTTGATCATTCAATTTAACAGAGAGCCCAGCCTCAGCAATGATATCCCATTCACTTCCATATTCCTGGATGTGGGTGTTAAAAGCGTCAAATTGTAATCCGGCTGATACCTTATCACCGAAACTTCTGCTTAAGGCTAGGCCGTATTTTTGTTGGCTGAATTGGGGCCCGTTAGAAAATTGATAAAAGCTCAGTCCAATTGCGCCAACACCATCAATGGGGTACGCCATGCTAAAAGCCCCTGCATTGAGGGCTTTTATTCCAAATTTCCTTTCCGCATAAAAGCCAAGTGAAAATTGTTCTATTCTGCTAAGTTCGGATTGGTTATAGAAGGTTGCCCAATGGCTACTCTGCGTAATGGCGGCATAAGACAAGCCCATTTGTTGACTACCTGCCAGGTAGTTAATACCACCCCCATGGCTGAATGGGCTGACCAGTATAAAAAAAAGGAGGTATGTAAAACCTTTTTTTAACATGGGAATCGGCCATTTATTCAAATTTAAAAAACACTTGATCAAAGCACTTATTCGTTAAAAACTTGATCCAATAAGCATTAATCTATCTTATGTTTACTGGTTTTGACAATGGTAAGCAGGGTAGGAAGACGACAATCTTTTAAAACCCCATCTATGAGTATGATTGTCATGTTATTAGAAAATTAGGTATTGAAAAATGGATAGCCAGTGCAACCAATATTAATAATATTTCGACTCATGGTGATTAGTGAGGAATTAAAAGGTATTAATAGAATTTCCTGGAGCGCATAAATCAATGTCCTAAACGGAATTTGATTTGAAAAGGTTACCGGGAATCAGGTCGATTCGTATTGGGTAAAAGGGTTGAGGTAAATGTTGGTGAAGGTAAAATTTAAGTGGCTTGCTAATGAAGCAATTTACAATTGAGTTGGTTTGCCTCAGGAATTAGCCAAAAACTTGGCATAGACCAATGAATGATTTTTTATAAAGATGAACGTCAATATCTACGATGGCTTGATTTCATTTAGCTAAAAGGTACCCGGGTATTTAACATATTTTATGGAAAGTTTTCAAGCGCTTGTAAAGGGATGCCTGAATGGAGATGCGAAAAGCCAAAAGCATCTGTATGACTTGTATGCTCCTAAAATGATGAGTATTTGTTCGCGTTACGCCAATAATGACGCAGAGGCAGCATACATCCTGCAGGATGGGTTTGTGAAAGTTTTCATGAATTTAAAACAACTTGAGAATCCCGAGCAAATTGAAAGGTGGATAAAAGGTATCATGGTTAATACAGCGCTTGATAGTATCAGGAAAAAGAAACCCCATTTGGGAAAAGAGGTTGAAATGTACGAAAATTATGACAAGGGAGCAGATGAGGATATTACCGGCCAAATATCTGCGGAAGAGATTATTCAATTAATACAGACTTTGCCTGAAGGATATCGCATGATCTTTAACATGTATGCCATTGAAGGTTATTCTCATCCGGAGATTGCCGAAAAACTGGGTATAACTGCTGGCACCTCAAAATCACAATATGCAAGGGCTAAAAAGCTATTACAGGAAAAAACAAATAAAGCTAGTAAAACAATGGTAAAACAATCTTCATAACCATGAATGAAAAAGATTTACAAGATAAGCTAAGAAACCATGAAAAGGCTCCGCCAGAAGGTGTTTGGGAAGGGGTACAGGGTCGCTTAAAGCAAAAGCGGAGATTGAGTTTTTCGTGGTTATTCTTAAGTATTCCCTTGATTTTAACCTTATTGGTAGGAGGTTATGTATTGATTGAGCCTCTTGGCCCTGCCAATGACGTCAATAATTATCAGGGCAGCTTTAAGGGATCTGAGGACATCAATAATACCATCCATAGTCAGGAAAAGGAGAAAAATAGGAATGGCAATAATCCAACCAAAGAAGCAAAAAAAGGGCTGGCGGACTTATCCAATAAACCCTCAAAGAATCGGGCTGGTAATACCAATAAAAAAGTGGGGAAGGCTCATGAAACGGCTAATTCAAACAAAGCTAACAGGGAAATTGATTCTCGAAACGTAAACACCAATGAAGCAGCAGGTTTTAAGGTTTCGTCAGACAATGCGGAAAATGAGGATCGGCTTGCTTATGGTAAGGGAAGGGAGGCAAGGAATAAGCTCCTAAAATTTCAAAAACTTAACGCTGGCTTTAACCAAAATACTTTTCCACAAGAGGTTTCAACCATTCATTTTTCAACTGACAATATACTACCTGACTCCCTTTCAGAGTCTCTAAAAGATGAGAACAGGGATAAGGAGCAAAAACAGTGGCAGGTAGGTATCGAACTGGCCCCTTTCATTAATCAATACCGTTACCAACTTCGTTCAGACAGTGAAATTGGGAGACGAGGTAAGGAAGCGACCATGAGCGCTGAATCAGCCGGGAAAGGTTTTATGATCAATGCTACTGCAAAATACCATTTGAGTGAAAGGATAGGGTTAATAACCGGCCTTGGTTACAGCTATGTTAAACAGGATTTCTCTCATAAACTTCAAGATGACTACCAAATGTTAGAAGGGAGTGATAATCAGAATAGTAATGCATCGCAGGAAGGTTTAGGAACCGGGCCTGACAATTCCAGTAGGAACCAGGATTCTACGGACAACATAAATGATAATTTGACGCAGCGGGCTCAAAACACTTATCATCTTGTGAATGTGCCGCTAATGGTCAATTACCACATCATTGAGCAGTCAAATTTTTCCTTGTTTGCAAGGGCTGGGTTTCGTTTTCAGTACCTGTTTAGTATCGAGGATAACCTGATAAGGAAGCAAAATGTTAACGAATTTGCTATGAAAGTGAAAGGTACTGATAATGAGCTGATCAATCCTTTTAACGCTGGGTATACCATTCAGACTGGTTTAAGGTATCATTTAGATAAAGACTGGAGCATTCATTTGTCACCAGACCTTGAGGGGCAATTTTTTTCCCTTTACGATGAAAGTTATTTCTTAGAGCGAAAATCCCTTCGGTATGGGGTTAACCTGGGCATCAGCAAATCCTTTTAGCATGGTAGCTTCAGGCTTTTTAGCCAATTTAGCATTCTTATTGGATGCACTTATTGTAGCATTTAAGGAGCTTTTTTTCAATGCTTTTATTTACCTTTAAATCCTTCTGCCGAATGGTTTCAAGGTATGGCTTAGCATCTGAGCAGGCATTCATTTCACAATAACCGATACCTAAGCTTAAAAGCACCTGGCGGTTATCCGGCTCAATGCGGTAGGCATCCTCGAGGTAGCTCAGCCGCTGTTTTAAAAGGGACTCACGTTCGCCCCGGTTTTGATTCGCCTTTTGCTGGTAAACTTTTGCCATGTATTGGTAGGCTCTGCCATTTCCAGGGTCTGAATCAATGGCCTCTTTTAAGTAGTTTTCAGCTTCTTGTACATTACCAAATTTTAAACTAAGTGCTCCAAGGTTGATTAAAACAGAGGCGTTGTTTGACACTAATTGATTGGATTTATTGAAGTACTCGAAAGCCCTCCGATAATGTTTTTGTTGATTGTCAGCCTGGTCTGCATACCCAAGGTAGATATTAGCCAGCGCCTCATAACCTTTAGCAGGATTGATGGAATTTTTAGAAGCTTCTTTGGCTTTTTCAAATGCTGTTTCCAGGTCACCTATTTGGCGGTAAAAATCGGCTGCTATAGCATCGAAGTTGATTCTCTCGTATTTATCAAATTCAAAGCCTGGCCAAAATAATTTATTAATCCCGCGGGTTAGGGAAGATGCTTTAACTGGTTGAGTTCTGTGAAAAAAATTGCCCTTATTCTTTTTATAGGCGTGTTCTTCTATGACCGTGCTATTAGTAGAATTGTTTTTCAGGTATACCAGGGCAACCGGGTCAGCGAAAACCAATTTAAAGTCAGGGCTTTGATGAAGATGCTTATGCAACGGTTTAAAATTTAGCCGGTGTAAAACAACATAGTCAAAGCCGTATAAACTGTCAGCCTGGTTGAAGACTTCAGGATATTTAGTCATTTGAGCAAAACGGTTGAAGAAATCTTTGGGAAATACATCCAGGTCCCGCAGGTCAATGAAAGTCTTAAAATCAGGCCTTAAATCCCACATGAGATAGGAAGAAGTCAGATACCCTGAAAAACACCGTCCCTCGATTTCATTTTCTTTTATAAAACGGCTGGCACCCACGGGGTTTTTAACGACATTAACCTGCTGGCCATATCTATCATTACGGTCCAGGGCATCGTAGTAGGTGTTGGTCGGGATGCTTGCATAAAAAGCCAAGCATAGGATTAGGGTCAAGCCCCAGCCAAAATACCCTAAACTTTGTAAATTTTGACGGTAAAAATTGGACTGCTGGCTGAGCCATCTTATAATACTTTGAATACCAAGTGCTGCAATAGGTATGCTTACAAGAATGAAAAAGGGTATATTCCGGTAGGCTGTCAGGGATAAGTAAAAGAACATGGCTAAGAAAAGGAGATATCCTGATCCGAAATGGGCTAAAGGCCTAAGAAACCAGGGTCTCGCCCTTTCATCTTCTTTATTGAAAGGTAGGAATAAAGTGATTAAGGTTATACCGAAAAAGAGGAAATTCAAATAAGCCTGGTATTGCCAATAATTGGGATGAGTAAAGCCAAAAAGCTCTGTCGTGTATTTATTAGCACCTAATTGTTGAAATATATCCCATGGGTGGATAATCATCTCTATGCCTCTTGGGTTAACAGCCATTGCTAAGATAGCCAGGATAAGGGTGGCGGTGAGCCATAGCGGCTTGAAATTGACCTTATTTATGATTGATCTTTGAAAAAGCCAGTAATCAAACCAAGCGCCAGCTGTAAACGCTCCTAACATAATAATTCCTGTTCCATATGCTTCGTGTAGATTAGTCCATAGAACTTGAAGGGGTATGAGCCAGAAAATAGCCTTATGAGGTTTTTCTTGGTAGTTTATTAGGATAGTTGTGAAGCCCAGGACCAAACAATGGCTAACCATCTCCGGGCGGCCATTAATTCTAAATTCCCAGGCGATAAGCCCCATAATAACGCTTACAATAAGCCCTATTTGCGGATAATTAGTGTTATTAGGGAACAATGGCTTATGAAATGTGAGAAAAATTTTCCGGGTTAGTAGCAGGCTAATAACGGTTACAATGGCTTGAAAGCAATACACGAAGCTTGGCCCCCCGATTTGCTGGAATAAATAAGCAATCACTTCAAAACCCCATTTTACATTGATCCATTCTTCACCTTGCATTGTATAGGAAAAGTGATCCATCCGTGGAACCTGGAAATTCTCAAAAATCCATTCTCCTGTTCGAAAAATCCACCAGAGATCAGGCTCTCTTAAACTTTTGAGGCTTAGTAGGATACCTGCCAGAATGCAAATTAGCCATGAAATTTTTGAGAGCCATTGAATTCCTCTGACCTTATCCTTGGGATCTGGCGGCGTGGCTTTATTAGTGCTTATTTTATTTTTATCAGCCTTTTGTTTCTTGACCATGGCCCATTGGGTTTATGGGGCCAATTTCTCGAATAATCGTTACAATGGCAATATCTATGGGGATGGTATGATTAAAGCGAATCAAGTTAAAAAAGCCATTCTTACTAAGAAGAAGGCTCAGTTGGGTATAAATTTTCTTGCTTATGCTCAGCTATCTGAAGATTTAAATCAGAGTAGAAGTTAGACAGCTTGCGCGCTAACTTTTCTTTATCTTTACTTTGCAGGTATTCTATGACAGCTTTTATTTTATTCGGTTTAATCCATTGTTTATCTTTTTCTTGATACGCTTTGAGGTTATTAATCACTGAACCTGAAGAGTTTTTCAAAACTTTCATAACCAGCTTGTGAATCCTGGAACGGGAGGCATTTTTTTGCAGGTATTTTTCAAGGTTTCTGACCAGGTCATCCTTTGCACGACTATCCGTATTGTTGAGCACAATTAAACTTATAGTATCCTCGACATGTCGTTTTAAACTTGTTCTAAATCCATTCCAGAGGCCATTGTGATACACAACTTTTTTACCGTTTTGGTCTTCCAACCGAAAACCTGCTCCATAATCCACTTTGTTGCCATTATCAAGCCTGGTTCTGCTAAAAGCTTTATTTAGCTGCTCCTCTGAAAGGAGGGTATTTTTATACAGCGCTTGATCCCATTTATAAAGATCACTGGCCCTTGAGTAGACGCCTTTGTCACCTACAACTCCATCATGGGCATTATCTTCAATGGTTCTGTAATAGCCGCCATATCTTCTAAAGCCTTTTATTCTCTTAGGATGATCTTTATTAAGTGCCGCGCTGTAAACAAATGTTTTATCCATGTTAAGTGGATCAAAAATCTGTTTTTCAAGGAATCGGTCAAAACGTTTACCGGATACCTCCTCTACAATAGAAGCTAGTACTGCATAACCCGTATTGGAATAGCTAAAGCGCGTTCCGGGATGGAAATTCAGATGAAGTCTATGCTCAGCCAGCAAATTGATTACATCGTCATTGTAAGGCACACTCTCATGAGAATATTCATGCTCGATAAGCCACATGTAGTTCGGTAATCCGGCTGTGTGGTTCAGTAAGTTTTTCACCGTTATATCCTCATAGGGAAATTGGGGAAAGAATTGTATAACTTTATCGCTGTAACTGATCTTATTGTTTCCTTCAAGAATCATGATTGCAGCCGCTGTAAACTGCTTACTTACAGAAGCTAATTGATAGGCTTTATTAGAATCAATAGGGGTTTCTTTTTTGGGATTCGCGTAGCCACACTGCTTTTCATAAATTTTATATCCCTTATAATTAACGAGTATTTCACCACTAAAGCTATAATTATCATGGTAATGGCTAACAATTGAGTCCACGCCATTAATTAAATTGCTTTCAAGTGCCCTGACAACAGCTGCTTCTTCAGCGTTACTTAAAAATTCCTGTTGTGGAACCTTTTCCCCCTTAAGGGCAGAAAAAAAACCTACAGCAATAGACACTGCTGATATGGCAAGGATTAGTAGAATTACTTTTGTGGTAAATTTCATTGTACTTTGTTAAAGTTCCCTTTAGACCTGATTCGAAGGGATGAAATCACTTGCAAGTATAATATTATTCCATTGAATACACTAAATAGGAATAGGGATAAAAAAAGTTTAGTAGTCTGTAATTCAAAAATTTAGTATAGCCCAATTCATTCCCAAATCAATCCTACAAGTGTTATTTTGCTTTTTTTAACCGGCTCAATGAAGAGCCGGTTTTCGCCTATTATTCTAATTCTGCGTCCAATGTAATTTCTGTACCCGCAAGGGCTTTCGAAACCGGACAATTTTGCTTAGCACCGTTAGCATGTTCCTTGAACTTGTCCTCGTCTATGTCTGGGACTTTAGCCCTTGTTCTCAGATGAATCTTAGTAATGGCAAATCCATCACTTACCTCATCTTCAGTCACATTAGCATCTGTATTAACTGCTTCTACTTTATAGCCATCCCCTTCTAAAGCCGCGGATAAAGCCATTGAATAGCAAGCCGCATGGGCTGCTCCTACTAATTCTTCTGGGTTGGTACCCCCTGATCCATCTCCAAAACGAGATTTGAAATGGTATTGCCCGTTGACTTCCATGGTTTCACTGGTTACTGAACCTTGACCATCTTTAAGGCCACCTTTCCATACAGCATTTGCGTTTCTGGTTGGCATAATTGACAATTTTTAAGTTTCGGAAATATAGTTTAATTAATCTTTATAAGCATTTAAGTAACGTTTTACGTAGCGATTTATGTTCACTTTATCGGATAATTGATCATCTCCCTGCAAAAATTTAACCATTTGATTTGTAAAGTAAGGAGCTAGCGAAACACCCTTACTTCCCATCCCATTAACAATTCCAATGTTATTATAATTCGGGTGAACGCCGAGGTAAGGCCTCACATCTTGCGTTGCCGGCCTTATTCCTGCCTGTTGACTCGTGATTTCATAAGGAACTTTTAAACTTTTATCCAATAATCCTTTCAGTTTATCCAAACCTTCCTGCGTTGGATTCGGATTGTCGATATCGGTTTCATACGTTGATCCGGCCCTGAAATAACCTTCGCCTAAAGGGACCAGCCAAAAATCCTTGTTCAAGATTTTCTGCATTTTTAAAGTTTCAGCTTTAATGGTTAGGATTTGGCCCTTTACCAGGCTAAAGGGTAACCAGTTAAAATACGGGTTGTTTTGAGCTGAACTTCCCTCGCAAAAAATTATGTAATTCCCTGTGTAATGTCCCCAATGAACCAGGTTATCACGGGTGTAAATATCATCATAATTTAATTCATCTGCTAATAAGAGACCTTTTGCTCTAAGGAAATTCCTGAATTGGTTTAGCAAAGTATTAGTGTCTAAATAACCCGATTGGGTGATTTCAATACCCCCTAAATCATTCACAAGGAAATCTTCTGGTATTCCGGGGTCTTCGCTATTGGCTATATACCCTTGGTATTCAGGATTAGCACTTCTTGCTAACCACTCATTCTGTTGTTCTGTGTTTTTGAATACTTTTTGAATATTTTTCTCAAAATAAAAATCCTCATTGAACTGCTCTTCGAGTTCCCGGTAGGTATTGATGGCAAAGGGGATAATATCATCAGCGCGCCAGGTCTTTACCAGCCGCCGCCCTGTAATGGGATTTACTAAGCCTGCTGCCACGCGCGAGGCTGAATTGTTGTCATGCTTGTCGATTACAAGCGGTGTTAGTCCTTTATTCATCGCAAACCAGGCCAGTAAAGAACCGCTTAAACCCTGTCCTACGATGAGGTAGTCATAGTACATACCTTACCATTTTTGCTCCTTGATAGCCCTGAGCATTTCCCTTTTACCGGGAGGTCCATCCATCCGTTCTACGTTAAAGCCACAATCAATCAGGTCCCTTCGGACTTGCCCTTTTGCTGAATAAGTAACCAGTATACCACCTGTGGGCATTTGTAAAGCAATTTTTTGAAAAAGCTCCTTGTTCCATAATTCCGGCTGCCTTGATGGGGCAAAAGCATCAAAATACACCAGGTCATAGCTGTCTTTAAAATCAATAGCCTGAAGCGATTGTTGACATTTTTGGATCGTAAAATAATTCGTAACGACATGCCATTGATTTGTGGGCAGGCTATGCAAATTTTCAAATGAAAGCTGGGTTTTATTGCACTCCAGCCAATCCATGTAATTTAACGCTTTTGCTTCCTTAACTGATAAAGGGTAAGGCTCTAATCCAAAGTAAGTAGTATGAATTTGGTTTTTGTCAGCTTCAAGGCAGGTTAAGAGCGCGTTGAGGCCCGTTCCGAATCCTACTTCCAGGATACTTATTTGCGTTTTATTCAAAAGCTGATGCAAACCCGATTGAATAAAAACATATTGCGATTCTGAAATAGCACCGTTCCCTGAATGGTAGCTCTCTGCTAATTCAGGTAGATAAAGCGTATGGGAACCATCTCCTGTGATTTGCAGAACCCTTTTTGTATTCTTTTGATCAATCATGTTAAGTGAGCTTAATAGAGGTTATAGCCGATTAAACGGCACTCAATTTTCCCATTGTAAAATGGAATGCGGTATTTGCTTTTTAAGCCTACTTGCTTAGCCATACCTAAATTTCCCGTAAAAACAAAGCCCTGATAACCTTGCCCATTTTGTTTGTAAAAATCACCTATTGACCGGTAAATAGGGTAAAGGTCTTCTTCATCCGCCAATCGTTCGCCATAAGGAGGATTGATGACTATCGTGCCTTGGCCTTCTGGCAATGGGGTTTCATCGAATGGACATTCGTAAAATTGAATAAACTTCAGAACCCCTGCTTTACGAGCATTGGCTTCAGCTGCTTTTAAAGCATCCTTATCATGGTCAGAAGCTATTATCTTTACCGGTGTTGATTGTTTGACGTTTTTCCTTACCTCGTTCCGTATTTTGTTAAAAATCCTGGAATCATAGCCTCTAAGGTGCATAAAACCGAAATTGTTGCGGAAAAGCCCTGGTGGTCGATTCAGTGCTTTAAGGGCGGCTTCTATCGCCAGGGTGCCTGTACCACACATTGGATTGATGAATGGTTGCGCCACATCCCAATCTGTTGCTTTTATGATAGCAGATGCCAATGCTTCCGAAAGCGGAGCTGCACCTGTATTTTTCCTGTAACCATGCTTATCAATGGGTTCACCGGAAGTATCCAGGAAGATGACTGCCTTTTCTCCCTCCCAGTACAGAAAAAGAACGGCTTTTTCTTTTCCGGCTCCGCTATTGGGACGCTTCCCATACAGGCTATGAAAACGGTCTGCAATGGCATCTTTGGTCTTAAGGCTTGCAAAACGAGTATCTTGGATGTGTTCATTCTTTACAAAGTTGTCAATACTAAAGTAGCTGTTCACCTTTAAATAATGCTCCCAGGAAATTTCACGTAGCTTTTTGTAAAGTTCATCAGGGTTTTTTGCTCGAAATTGCTGTATTTGGAAAAGCACTTTATGGGCTGTACTTAACTGGATATTCAGGTTGACACAATCTTTTAAGGTCCCTTCAATATCCACTCCCGTATGGTCTTCACGGGATGTTTCATAGCCTAATTCACGAGCTTCCTGCGCTACGTATGGGGCCATCCCTTTAGGACAGGTGAGTCTGATTGATCCATGTTCTTTATGAAAATCTGCCATTGTTTTTGGGGCTTTTTAGAAACCTGACCATGTGAGGCCGATGGATAAACTTTGGGTTTCAGGGGCATTATTAGACTCAAAAACTGAGCTCAATCCCAGGTGCCCAAAAAGGAATAGGTTATCATATCCCAAGCGAAGGTAGGTGCCGTATTGATAATCCCGAAAGGGGCTTCTGAATTTTCTTTTTATCTTGTTTCCATTACGCTTTTTCAATTTAGTATGCAAATCTACTAACCAACCTCCTTTGATCCCTACTGACATCTTAAAACATTCCTCATCATCTTTTTTGGTTCTGTATTGGAGTTCAAAGGGAACTTCAAGGTAAGATAAAACTACTTTATTTTTTCGATAATCCTGGTTAGTGAATGTTCTTTCTAAGTTACCATTTTCATTGAACGACCATTCCTTGGTATTCGTATGAATGTTAGCGGATGAGAAGCCAATGCCCGGAGCGACCCCAAACTTGTTTTCCCCGCCATCTAACCGGAAAAGGGAGCTAAATGTAATGCCCCTTTGTCTGGCTGGTTTCAGATTAATATTTTCAGGGGAATTGAGCCAGGTTTCCCAGCTCAAATCTATGTATAGTTCGTCAACGCTTTTACCGTTGATCGAAAGGATGCTTTGTGCGTTAACCATCCCAGTAAACAATAAGCAAAGGCAAAGAATTAAAAAAGGACATTTCATGCGTAAAATGTTTTACTTTGTAAGGCAAAATTAAGTATATTCTTGGTGAAAGGCTTTTTTACGAGGTACCATGGCAACTAATGATAAGAATAACCAAGGCGAAACCCAACCTCTTATGGATCATTTAGATGCCTTCCGCTGGCATCTAATCCGGTCCTTTATCGCTGTTTTTGTCTTAAGCATCTTTGCATTTATCAATAAAAATTTTGTTTTTGACGGTTTGGTTCTGGCCCCAGCTCGCCCTGATTTCTGGACTTATGAATCCCTTTGCTGGTTATCTAATAAACTTTACCTGGGTGATAATCTCTGTATCCAGGAAATGGGCTTTAAGCTATCCAATATTCACATGGCTGGTCAATTTACCCAACATATCTTCATTTCATTTGCTTTAGGCGTAATTGTGGGCTTCCCGTACTTACTTTACGAGCTTTGGCGATTTGTTCGCCCGGGTCTTACAAAAGCTGAAAGGAAATATGGACGCAATCTTATTTTATTCAGCTCCTTACTATTTTTCCTGGGCGTTTTGTTTGGCTATTACATGCTTAGCCCCATGTCGATTCAGTTTTTGGGGAGTTACCGGGTTACGCAAGATATAGCCAATGTGATCACGCTTCGTAGCTTTATCGCAACATTAGCCTCTGTGGTTTTTGCTGCCGCCATCATTTTTGAAATTCCTGTTTTGATCTACTTTCTGTCGAGGATGGGAATGGTAACGCCGGATTTAATGCGGTATTATCGGAAGCATGCCCTCATAAGTGTTTTGGCCCTTTCTGCCATATTAACACCGCCTGACCTTACTAGTCAGGTGTTGCTTTGCATCCCATTTGTACTGATTTATGAGTTTAGTATTAAGATTGCTAAGTGGATTTATAAAGGGGAAGCGTAGCGCTTCTTCCTGTTTTGTGAAAATCTGTTTTGAAGACATAATCTTAGCCTTTTGTTATCGTTCATCTCAATAGACTTGACAAACCTCCTCGAATGGTTTTCGTTTTAGCTGTGGAACCTTCACATCGCCTGCAGGATAGCCTACTGGAATGAGTAAAAAAGGCCTTTCATTGTCCGGTCTTTCTAAAACTGTTTTTAGAAAATCCATCGGACTTGGGGTATGGGTTACCGCTGCCAGGCCGGCATTGTGAACAGCTGTTAATAAAAATCCGCAAGCTAGACCCACACTCTCATTCACGTAATAATTCGGGTATTTTTGACCGTTTACTAAATCAAAGGGCTTTTTAAAAACCACGACAATGTACGGCGCTACCTCCAGGTACGGCTTGGTAGGGCCTGTACCGATTTTGCTAAGGTCTTCTTTCCATTGGTCACTCATACGCTTTTCGTAGTTGATGCGTTCCTCTTCTTCAGCGGCATCCCTTATTTGCTTTTTTACACCGGGATCTTGTACTAAACAGAAGGTCCAGGGCTGCTTATGGGCACCTGAAGGGGCAGAGGATGCGGTCATGATAATGTTTTTCATGACTTCAAAAGGCACCTCCTTATCTGAAAATTCCCGAACTGTCCGTCTTTTATCCATCATATTATAAAACTCTCTGCTCACCTCTAACATAGTTTCACTACTTAATCCCTGATGAGTATAAGGAATGAATTCAGCCATAATGTTTTTTAATTAGGAAGTTGTAAAATTGCTTTTCAATCAAAAGCAATTTATGGATAGTTTATCATTTCAGGAGAATAACACCTTTGAAGAAGACAACCAGATTATTAGGGAGAGTCTTAACGCCATAGGTGACCGTTATTCAGTCGAAAAGGTCACTGATGCTGAAGAAACAGCTATCCAGGATCAATTGTCAAAATTTGATAGTTTTAGGGGTTTTCAAAAAGTTGTACTTTATGGAGCCGCTAAAATTAACCATAATGAAAAAACATCGTATTTTCTTGTTGTTACCCTTAACTCGCAGCCTGGCGGGTTAACAGCTTACCAGGATCATCAGCCGGGCACATCTGAATTTGTCTTTGTTGGGTTAACTGAGCTTGACAAAAATTTTGGGCATGTTTTTATCCGTCCGGAAACGCTAAGGGACAAATTTATAGAACTTATCAATCCCTCTAAGGTCAAATTTGACGGTTATCCTTCTTTTGGTAAACAATACCACCTAACAGCTGACGACCCCGAAAATGTCAAACAGCAAATGACTGGTAGGATGCTGAATACCATTACTGAATACGAAGGCTTAAAGATTGAGATTCATGGGCACCATTTAATGGTAATGCTGCCGAAGGGTCTAAGGGTTGAGGTTGCAGAATCGATTGCTGACTTTTTGATAACCCTAAACCATTAAATGGTTTTTCCCCAGTAACTTCGGAATTTTTTTAAAGGCTTATGTTACCTCATGATGAAGGCTTTCCTCAATGAATGGGTGTTTCTTCGGCATAAGGCTGGCTTTTGAAAGGGCTGATTTCATGCTGTAGAGAAAAATACCACCATAAAATAGCATAAACCCGATTTCAGGCAAACCTAAATGCGGACTGGGATTTTTTCCTAATGCACCGGGTAGAACCCACTGATAAATATCCACGAATCTGCCAACTAAAATAATGATTGCAACAGTGGTTAAAATTTTGGGATTTCTTTTGGCAGAGCTCATCATTAATAAGAAAAAAGGGATTGCAAAATTCAGAATAAGGTTGGCGATAAAAATAGGATACCAACCCCCTTGCGTTCTCACATAAAAGTGTTGAACAAATTCTGGGATGTTTCCGTACCAGGTTAACAGAAATTCCCCAAGCCATATATAGGTCCAGAATATACTGAAGGCAAACAGGAATTTGCCAAGGTCATGGAGGTGTTCTTCGGTAACATGAGATAAATAACCCCAGTTTTTTAGCTGGATCGTGGTAAGGGTTAAGACAGCCCAACCGCTAATGAATGCCCCTGCGAAAGCATAAACCGCAAAAATGGTACTAAGCCAATGCGGTTCAAGAGACATCACCCAATCCCAGCTGGCTATTGAAACAGTGATAGCAAATAAGGCAATAAAAACTGATGAATAGGATACGGATTTATTGAACCATTTATGGCCACCTTCCTCATCTTCTTTAAGGGAATACTTTCTTAATAGCATTGCAAAAATTACCCAGATGGCGAAGACAATTACCAAACGAATGGCAAAAAAAGGTACGTTCAGGTAAGGTTTCTTACTTTGAAGTACCTCGTCCAAATGGTCATGGGTCCAATGATAGATATTTTGATGAATAACATCCCAATAACCAAGGAGCATATAAATTAGAAAAGGGACACCAAATAAAAGGGCAGCCCATGGTATATAAGTAGTCATAGCCTCCAGGATCCTTTTCAGGATAGTGTTCCAACCCGACTTTGAAGCGTAACTTACGGCAATAATAACAAGGGCTCCTAATGCGATGGCCAGAAAATACCAGTTTGCCATAACAAAACTTCCCCAGATTCGGTGGCTATCTACTCCAATTAGGGCTGCCAGGAAAATAAAGATGGCGCCCAATCCCGAAAGGCCCAAGGAAATTTTTCTGCTTCGCTGGGTAAAGTTGAAAGATTCTGACATTCTCTGAATTTTTGTTGATTGACTTATTCTATGTTATTTAAAACTTCCTTGATGTAATGGATCATCTTCCATCTTTCTTCAGGCGTAACCTGTGATGCGTGGGAACCCATGGCTCCTTTTCCATAAGTAATAGTATGGTACATTCGACCAACCTCTATCGTATCAATGTAATCTGAACTAAAGGCTCCAAAAGGGGGAGGCGGATAGCTACTATTGGCCATCACGGGCCCTTTGCTTTTCCCTTTTTCTCCATGGCATTGTTCACAATACCGTTCATATAGAACCTTCCCTTCTGATAAAACTTCATCTGTTGGTTTAAACGGACTTTCCAAAGAGTCTCCTGCCCTTTCATAGCCTTTTACATTATCCGGAAAAGGGTATTCGTAGTTTAACTGGCCACGTGCTATTGAATTTTCGGGCGGATTCCTTAGGTTTTTTCCATGTTTGTTGAATGAATTCTTTTTCCCATCTAATTGGGATAATGGTTCATAAGGGATGGAAACATACATTTCATAAGCAGGCGTATACCTATAACCAGGATTGTTGGGATCATAATTGCCACTTCCCGGACTCCGGTTATAACTGCAGGCATTCAACGCCAGGATTATGATGAAGCTTATGGCAACAGTTTTATTCTTCATGACCATCTGATTTACTTTTTTCCTACTTCATTTTAATGGGTAAAGGAATGGGTGATTTTTGCTCGAGGTACTCTTCTTCAACCACCTCTTCAGCCCCATATTTCGTCAATAAATCTTTTAATTCCTCTTCCTCGCCATTGCTTTCTACCAAAAAGACAAAGCGGTCCTGTGTGGCCCTCGGATGGTAAATCTTTGGCTCAAAACCGGGTAACATTGAATTTCTAATCAGGTAAGCTGTGATCAAAGCCAAGGCCGAAAGAAGAACGGTTAGCTCAAATGTGATGGGTATAAAAGAAGGTATTGGCAATGTGGGTTTACCACCAATGTTAAGCTGCCAATCTATATGCATCATGTAAGTCATCATTAGTAAACCCAGTGTTCCGCCGGTTAATCCACCAATAAAGGCTACGTAGCCTAGTCTCGTTGACTTAAGCCCCATAGCTTTTTCCAGTCCATGTACTGGAAACGGGGTGAATGCATCTTTTACATGGTAGTTTTTGTTACGGATTGATTTGATGGCTTCTGTAAAAACATGATCGTCATCAAAAACACCCATAACACAATTGGTTCGTTTTAATAAATCTGCCATAGTTCAAAGTCCATTTTTATTGAACTGTTTCTTCTTCTTTTTCCTCATGCCAATCTTCTTTATAAGCTTTTTCCGGGTAATCAAATTGGATATCAGATGGGATTTCAGTGCCATTCAAAGCACCCAATGGCTTACCTTTTTGGGTTGTTTTTTTGAAAGCTTTTACCTCCGCGATGGCGATAGATGGTAAAAAGCGGATAAACAGGAAAAACAGGGTAAAGAAGAGCCCAAACGTTCCAGCCAGAATGCCAATTTCAATCCATGAGGGAGCGTAAATAGCCCAGCTTGATGGAAGGAAATCCCGGTGAAGAGAAGCGACAATGATCACGAAACGTTCGAACCACATGCCTATATTTACAAAAATTGAAATGACAAAAAGGGCTGTTGGGCTTAATCGTAGTTTTTTAAACCAGATTAACTGAGGTATAAGTAAATTACAAAGTATCATAATGCCAAACCCAAATCCATAGTATCCAAATGCCCGGTTATAAAAAGCGTATTGCTCAAATGGATTGGCTGAATACCAAGCCATGAATAATTCGGTAAGGTAAGCAAAACCAACCATGGTTCCGGTCAATAAGGTTACTTTAGCCATTGCTTCCAGGTGCCTTATGGTAATATAACTTTCAAGGTTCATGGTTTTGCGGGCAATGATCAACAATGTTAGCACCATGGCAAAACCAGAAAAAATAGCACCTGCCACAAAATAAGGCGGGAATATGGTAGTGTGCCAGCCTGGTATAACCGAAGTAGCAAAATCAAAACTCACTA
>CAZQQN010000035.1:0-31283 GCA_964595485.1 uncultured Sphingobacteriales bacterium
CTTTTACTCATAAGTCAATACGAATAGGGGTGTTAATAAAAATGCTGCCCGCAGGCAGCATCTTAACAAAAATTGATTGATTATGAGACACTTGCGGAGGCTGAGGGATTCGAACCCCCGGTCCCTTGCGGGACAACGGTTTTCAAGACCGCCGCAATCGACCACTCTGCCAAGCCTCCGCTACAAAGGTAAAAAGCGGTGCCTTACTGTGCAAAGGCTTTAATAAAATTGTTTTTAAATAGCTTGTCAGTCAAATTTTGCTATCCTATTCAACAATAAATGATTTTTCATTTAATTCGGTACCAATAGGGGCAGCCTACCTAATAAAGTCCTATTTTTGTATCACAAAATGGTATTGTCTATGCAAATAGTTAAACGATTGATTATCATTTTAATCAGTACTTTAGCCTTAAGTTGTACCCCGGAATACCATAAAATTACCCATGAGCATGGCCAAAAAGACGTTACCATAACAATAAAAGCAGAGCGGTATTCTAAAAAGGAGCCCTATGATATTACTCTGCGTGCTGAAGCTTTTGATAAGTTTAATGAAGTTGCCGGTTTCCAATTCGACAATGATTCCCTGGATAACGAAGAAGTCTCATTTGATTGGAAAAAAGACCATCAATGCGTTATTACTATGACAGAAAGTGACGGTAATGACATTACGTTTAAACTTACCGTAACCAAGGAGAGGATGAGCTTAAAACGAATCAGTGAATCTACCTAAGCCTCGTTGTTTATCAATGGCCTTTAATAAATAATAAACAAATTAACATAATGAACCATGTTTGCCCCCTTGATACCAATGCCTGGCAGGTGCTAAAGGAGCGCTACGACAAGGTCAAAGGCCAACATTTAAAAGACTTGTTCAAAGCGGATCCGGGTCGGTTTAATAGGTTTTCATTAAAGGCTGAAAACCTTTTACTGGATTATTCTAAAAACCGGATAGATGAGGAAGCTTTTCAATCATTGGTTGAGCTTTGCCATGAAATGAATTTAGCTGAGGGAATTGAATCCTTGTTCAATGGTGGTTTGATCAATGAGACTGAAAACCGGCCGGCCCTCCATACTGCCCTAAGGGATCCATCTTCTGATAAATTAATGGTTGATGGCAAGGATGTAAAGCAAGCCATAAAATCCGTAAAAGAGCGGATTAAAAACCTGGTTGATCAAATCCAAAAAGGGGAGTGGAAAGGTTATACAGGGAAACCGATCCAGTACATTGTCAATATTGGTATTGGAGGTTCTCATTTGGGGCCGGAAATGGTAACCACAGCGCTTAAACCCTATTCGCAGCAAGGTTTGGAAGTCCAATTTGTGGCTAATGTAGACGGAACCGATGTTACTGAAACCTTGGAAAAGGTAGATCCTGAAGCGACCCTTTTTATCATTTCTTCCAAATCCTTTACCACACAGGAAACTTTGACGAATGCCAATACAGCAAGGGAGTGGTTTTTAAGCCATATCTCCGATGAGGCAGCAATTCCATATCATTTTGTGGCTGTTTCCGCTAATGTGGAAAAGGCTACCGCATTTGGGATATCAGAGAAAAATGTTTTTCCCATGTGGGATTGGGTTGGCGGCCGATTCTCCTTATGGTCTGCCATTGGGCTTCCGATAGCTGCTTACATTGGTTATGAGGAATTTGACAATTTATTAGCCGGTGCCAATGCCATGGACCGTCAATTTCTTGAAAATCGGTACGAGGAAAACATGCCGGTCATTTTAGCCTTACTCAGCATTTGGTACAAAAATTTTTTTGGCACTAATGCCGAAGCGGTTTTGCCCTATGATGAATACTTAAGCCAATTACCCAAGTACCTGCAACAGCTTACCATGGAAAGCAATGGAAAAAACCGGGATCGTAACGGATACCCCGTTTCTTATGGTACTCAGCCGCTTATATTTGGAGATCCCGGCACCAATGCCCAGCATTCTTTTTTCCAGTTATTGCACCAAGGTACGCAGTTGATCCCTTGTGATTTCATGGCTCCGATGGAAAGTCAGCACCCCTTTGAAGATCACCATGATAAACTAATGGCCAATTGCCTGGCACAAACTGAGGCATTGATGCGCGGGGAGAGTAGGGAAGAGGTTGTTCAACAAATGAAGGATAAGGGATATGATGAAAGGGCTATTCAAAAATTAGCCCCGTTTCAGGAATTTGATGGTAATCGCCCCTCAAACACCCTCCTTTATGACCGTTTAAGCCCCTATACCCTTGGGCAAATCATTGCCCTTTATGAGCACAAAACTTTTGTTCAGGGCTACCTTTGGAATGTATTCAGTTTTGACCAATGGGGTGTTGAATTAGGAAAAAGCCTTGCTAAACAACTATTACCCGAAATTCATCAGAAAAAACCGCAGAACACCCACGATGCTTCTACCAATGGTCTTTTGGCCTACTACTTAGCTTTTAAAAAACAATAATCCATATTGGTAAAGAGGGTTTCATTAAATTCAACAGTTTAATCCTTACCACAAAATTGATTAAATTGGATAAAAGCCTTTCCCTTACCCGTGATGCAATCGATATCCTGGTAAAAGGGAGTGCCGTTGACCGGTTTCAAACTACCAATATGGCAGGGCAAACAGTAAGTACGTATAGCGCTGTTAAGAACCGGGATATACGCTCCATCGACTTAACGGATTGGAATAGCGGAGTATACCTGGTAAAAACCTTAAATGGGGAAAACGGCGTTGTGAACACTGGGAAATATGTTAAACAATAAAATGTTAAGGGCAATTGTTCCTGGTTTTAATAACCCTTTCAGAGACTTAAATCAATACTTATGGTTAAATTGTTCATTTATTCACTCCTGGTAGGCTTACTTATCTCAAAGCCCTTGAATGGGCATGAGCCGGAATTGGTAAAAGATATTAACCCTTTCGAAAGTATTAATCCCCATTCTATCACGCCTTTTAAAGGGAAATTGTTTTTCTCTGGCTAAAAGTAGTAGCGCAAGCTAAAGAAGATTGACTCGGTGACTTGGAAAACGCTTTAAAGTAATTTCGCAAGGTTTCCCTTGATTGTTTTGTTAAACAACAAGCAGATAACATTGAATGGGAAACCCTGAGAGAAAATAAAGCAATTCTTTCGTTAATTCCATTACAACTTTAAAAAATAGGGTGGCGTTTAAAGTAAAATATGAATCAAAAGGCGTTAAAGTCATTCCTTGACTATAAAAGCCAATTTTACAATACACCAGAGTTCATCGGGGATGATCCCATAGCAATACCTCGTTCTTTTTTAAAAAAACAAGATATTGAAATAACAGGCCTATTTGCTGCCGTGATGGCTTGGGGCCAACGGAAAACCATCATTTATAAATGCCGGCAATTAATTGATAAAATGGATGGTAGTCCCTATGATTTTATCCTTAATCACCAGGAAAAAGATTTAGCTCGTTTTAAGGACTTTAAACACCGTACCTTTCAGCCATCGGATATTCTGTATTTTATTCATTTCCTCCATCACTATTATTCGCGTAATAACTCCCTTGAAAAAGTGTTCAAGGATACCGTATCATCTGGTGATGAAACTTTAGAAAATGGTTTAAGGGCATTTCATAATTTATTTTGTTCTTTAGATTCATTACCAGAAAGAACAAAAAAACACATAGCCACGCCTGCCAAAAAATCTTCTTGCAAGCGGTTAAATATGTTTCTCCGGTGGATGGTTCGTAAAGATGACAGGGGTGTGGATTTTGGGATCTGGGAAAAAATAAGCGAGAATCAATTGCTTTGTCCACTGGATGTTCATGTTGCAAGGGTAGCCAGGCAACTTGGCCTTATTACGCGTAAGCAGACTGATTGGCAAGCCACCCTCGAATTAACCCGGGCTCTTAAAAATTTTGATCCTCAAGATCCCGTTAAGTATGATTTTGCTTTATTCGGGCTGGGTATTATTGAAAACTTCCAAAACCTGCCTTCTACTGATTAAGTTATGCCTAATAAAACACCAGTGAGTTTAAAAGATTTACAGGCCATAGAGAGCCTAACCAGGAAGCATGTAGAACCAGATACCCCATTTAGCAATGATTTTACAGACGTAGAAGCAACCTATCAGGCCTTCAAAACCAAGCTTGGTAAAAGAATCCATGAATTAATGGAAAAGAACTTCGAATACTTGCTAAATATTCTTTACCGAATTGATGTAAGGGAATCCGACCTTCAAGTGGTGTTAAGCAACAATCAATCGTCAGATTTACCGGGCGAATTGGCGGATTTGGTGATTCAGCGACAATTAGAAAAAGTAAAATGGCGCCAATGGATGAATAATCAATAAGTAACATGCACCTTGCAAATTGGCTTTCAAACTTACCCGCCCCAAGTTAATTATTACCGCTTTCCTTTTATTGCGGTAAATCAAAAGTTTGGTAAAAGGTAGCACTGTTAACCGGGTTCAAATCAATAATATAATATAGCGGGGCTAACCAGTTAGGAGGTATTAAAGATTGGGTAGAACCCGGCTTTTTATGTTGGCCAATTAGCTTGCTAAAGGGAGAATCAGATGAATGGAAAAAGCCATGAAAAAATGATTTATTGTACATCCGGCAGTTCCGTATAATAATCATAAACCCCAAATTTGTTATATTTGCCTAAAATCTTAAATGCTTAAAACCTCTTTAATGGAAAATTTGAGGATTTTTGCAGGAATATTGATCCTGCTCACTTCAGCCCAAATAAGTTTTGGTCAAAAAGCAGATACCACCAAAAAGGCTTCGCCAAATAACAAATCAGAGCAAAACTCCCACCGGATTAATAAAGATGCATTACCGGCTAATTTCACTTACAATCAGCTAAACAATGGGCTGGATGTTCTTATTGTACAGGATTCTACTGTACCATTGGTATCCCTCGAGATGGCTTTTAAAAATGGTGCTATTACCGAACCAGAATCATGGGACGGGATCAATGCCATATATGAAAAAATGTACTTCGGTGCCAACCAAGACTACCCTTCGCAAAAAGCCATTGATAAGAGGAGTGAGGAATTAGGCATTGAGCCCGAAGCGGAAACCGGGTTAGAAAGAACCAACTACTATTTCACCCTGCATAAAAACCAGCTTCCTTATGGATTGGCTTTTTTAAAATCAGCTACGCTAAATCCCAAGCTTTTCAAAGGCCGGGTGAATGAAGCACGTAAAGAACAATTAGCGCAACTCCAATCCGCATTAAAATCACCCGAATTTAGGTTTGAGCAGGATTTGAAGCGGAAACTGTGGCAAGAACGTTTTTCACGCAAAAACATCCATGGTCATAAAGAATCCCTCAAAAATATAACGAAGGAGGACATCAGCGAATTAAGGTATCGTTACTTTTACCCAAATAATGGCCTATTGGTAGTAGCTGGGGATGTGAATGTTTCAGAAACATTGCGTTTGATACGTCAAATTTTTGGCAAGTGGGAAAGTTCAGGTTTACCGATCTTTAAAAAATATTGGTCACCGAAATTTGACAAGCTAAACCGGACAAGATCCTTTCTTACGAAAGATAACAGCGTGGATACACCCGGTTTGGTCTTTGCCTTTCATGGTCCCGATAGGGAAAATAAAAAAACCGCTGTTTATGCGGCAAAGGTTTTCACAGAGATGGTTAACCGGCCAAACTCTTCGTTCAAACAAAAGTTAGCAGAAGAGGACTTGGTTTTTCAGGCGGATGTCAATTACCAATCCCTGCATAACGTGGGTCATTTTTTCGTTCACTTAAAACCCAAACCGGAAAATATTAAAGAAACCGGGCAGGCCTTTGAGGAATACCTGCCAAAATGGGGAAACCCTGACTACCATTTTAGTAAAGAGCAGCTCGAAGAGGCTAAGCAATCCATTGCCAATCAAATCGTTTACAACCGGGCTAAGCCCTCTGAAAATATACATAAGATCTCTAAAAAATGGGCTTTTACGGGTATCGAGCATTATGGTAATCTTAAGGACAGTATACTGGCCGTTACGCTTTCAGACATCCAGCAATTTGTCAAACAATACCTTCAAAATAGTAAACATGTACGCGGGGCTTTGGTGTCCCCTGAGCAAAAAAAGCAATCTGATGTTGGTGATGTAGCCAGGGAAATTAAGCCAATTGAAGAATATGCTGCCCTTTATGCCTTAAATTCTTCTGAAATTACTGATAGCGCTGATATTGCTACTGTCAGGGATATAGAATACATTATGCGTATTAACCAAAATGCCCAGTTAACGGTTCATGGCTATACGGATTACACCGGGCCAAGTTGGTACAATGAACAATTGTCAAAAGAAAGGGCTAAGGCTGCTAAACAGTTAATCGTAGAGTGGGGTCGTGTATCGGGCAATCGCATTGAAACGATTGGTCATGGGGAAAGGGAAAAGACAAACGATCCTGAGGAAAGGCAAAAGGACAGGAGTGCTAGGTTTAGCGTAACTTTCCCAAAAAGTGACCAATAATCACTGAAAAGCCAGACAATATGCAATTGAACTTAAAAGCATATCGCCATTTCACCTGGATCGCCTTTTCTCTTGCTTTGGTGGGAGGTTGCGCTCCAATGGGCCAGGAAGAAAAAGGACCCGATCAACCCAAACCAGCCACGGTAAAAGAAGTGGTGGTAGATAGTCAAAAGCATTTATTGAAACCTTTAGGGGGAGATTTGATATCTCTTAGCCTTTTCATTAAAGGAGGTGTAGCGAATTACCCGAGAGGCAAAGCGGGTATTGAACCTTTGTCGCTTAAAACAGCCATCCTTGGAAGTCCCAGGAACAAGGATGAAAGATTATGGCAAAAGCGGCTAACCGCTTCAGGTATTCGGTTTAGCACTCAGACAACAAAGGATTACAGTGTTATATCGGTCAATGCTCCTGAAAAGCATTGGGAAAAGGCTTGGAAAATGTTTCAAGGTATTGTCCAACGCCCTGCTTTGGACAGTAATTCTCTGGAAGAGGCCAGATCCGAGCTAATCAATCAAATAAAAGCCCGTAATAAGAAGCCCCACCAATTCCTTTCTAACAAATCCATGGCTTACGCTTTTGAAAAGCGTGATTACGCAAAACCTGATAAAGGGAGCATAAAGCAATTGGAGAATCTTAAAAGGAGGGATGTGCTCCGCTATTTTAAAAGCATGATGAGCAAACGGCGATTGTTAGCAGTAGCATCGGGTCCACTTGACTCGGCTAAAATGGCCGAGCAGTTAAATCAACTGTGGGTAAAACTGAATGATAAACCCTATCAGGAAACAGGCGATAGTTCGTTGATGATCATGGAATCATCCGTTGAATATTTTGACAAAGCTGTTGAGACCAATTATCTAAGGGGTTTGTTCATGGCTCCTCCGAGCGGAACTAATGAGCTTTTAGCCATGAAAGTGGGCTTGCGTTTGGTGAAAGATAAATTAAGTAAAATGGGAGAAAATGAGCATTTAGGAGATGATGTGACACTAAGGGTTAAGGATTTGAAGCACCCCTATGGTATAATAGCCACAAAAGGTGAATCTCCGAATGATAAAGCCAACAAGATTTTAAAAGGCATTAAACAGATTAAAAGGATGGGTTTTGATTCTACTACCTTGGCTTATAAGAAAAACGCCTTCTTGACAAAATACTACCTTGACCGCGAAACTGTAAAACAGCAATCGCTTGCTTTAGGTGAAGCAGAAATTTTCGGATCCTGGGTCAATGCTGAAATATTGGAACGGCGGGTAAGGAATCTAAGGGTTGAAATGGTTAATAAGGTTCTTAATCAATATTTAGAAGGTATTCAATGGTATTACCTGGGTGACCGCTCCAAAATTGATGAAGAAGTGCTTTTACAGCCTCTTTAAGCGCTTTCATTTTTACTTATTTGCTCCGAATAAAACTGAATTGGAGGGCCAGTTGTAAATATTCAGTGTTAATTAATGTTTTAACACTGATTGACTTTTCAGCACTTAAATATTCATGAATGACTGATTCAGGTAGGCAGCATCCAATGCTGAAAATCACCCTTTTATTGGCTAGCACCTTGACGGTAATGGTGGGGGCTACTATTTCGCCTATATTACCCAAACTCCAGGAGAGTTTTGGTCATTATGCTTATTCGGAAGTTTTAATCAAATTAGTTTTAACGATACCAGCGCTATTCATTGGTTTGGGTTCTCCATTAGTTGGCTACCTGTTGGATAGGTTTGGCAGGAAAAAACTGCTAATCACTGTTATTTTAATGTTTATCATAGGAGGGACTTCCGGTTTTTACCTGGACTCGTTGTATTTTATCCTTTTGGGGCGTATCATTGTGGGGCTTGCTGTAGCTGGTATTATGACGACCGTTACAACACTTATAGGTGATTATTTTGATGGCATGCAGCGAAGTAGATTCATGGGGTTGCAAGCATCTTTTATGGCTTATGGTGGTGTTGTTTTCATTACGCTAAGTGGTTTTCTTGCTGATATTTCCTGGCGCATGCCATTTTTGTTATTTGCCATTCCAGTTCTTTATTTGCCTTTTGTTGTGGGAGCTTTACACGAACCCATACTGAACACCAAAAGCCATACTACTAAGGGTGAAAACCCAACAGGACAGTACCCGAAAGGTTTTGTTTATTTTATTTACAGTATAGCTTTCTTTTTTATGGCCTGCTTCTATATGATACCTACCCAGTTACCTTTTTACCTGGAAGAAGTAGTAGGGGTTAGTGGCACTGAGGTCGGTATAGCTATTGCTTTTGCCACATTATCGGGCGGCACCACATCCTTGTTTTACAACAGGGTTAAAGCCCAGGCAACCTACAATTTCATCTTTTTTCTGATTTTTCTGAGTATGGGATTGGGATTCTTGGTGATATCATTGTCCAGTTTGTATTACCTGATCATATTAGGTTTAATCATTTGCGGTTTTGGTATGGGCATGCTAATGCCTAATACCAATACATGCTTGCTAAATTTAGCACCGGAACATTTAAGGGGTAAAATCATGGGCGGTGTAACCATGTCATTTTTCCTTGGGCAATTTTTTTCACCCATTATTTTTCAGCCAATCAATGCTTACATGTCGCTTAGTTATGCTTTTTTTACAGTTTCGTTAATCCTCATTGCTCTCGGGCTTAGTTTTTTGGGCAGTGTTATTTATTACAACTGGCGTCTAAATCAATTAAAAGATCAACCAACTGAAAGTTGAAAAAAATTGAGCGGTTAAATGAAATGGATAAGAAAAAATTGGGCTTTTTGTTATATAATTTATATTATGTTAAACAGCTCTGTGTTTTATTACGATCCAATTACATTTGCCTCTACTATCAATCAAAGGCAAAAAAAGGCGGACTGCATTAGCCCGCCTTTACCTTTAAAGCTAAATCAAAATTTTTACTTAACCTGGTAAGTAAACGATTTTTTGTCTGTGCTTTTTTGTTCTTCACCCATTTGGTAGATTTTAGTGGTTATGTCTTTGCTTCCTTCGGTTACTTCAACCATAACTTCTACTTTACCTCCAAACGGGCAAATATCAGTATCCCAACCTATGTAAGAGCCTTCTTCATCACTAAAGGATATGTTCTCAAATTTGGTGGTTTTATCACTGTGTTTCAACGTTACAGTGCCTTTTTGACCTGACTCACCTTTAACATTAATGGTGACCTGGTTATTATCCTGCCTTGCATCTTTGACCTGGTTCAACTTATTCTTATTATTGGTCCTTCTGTACACATTTTTTAAGGATTTGAATAGGTTGTCATCCCCACAATTTTTATAAAAAGCTTTCTCAAGAAAAGGAATGGCTTTTTCAAATTGCTTTTTTCCTTCATCCTGTAAGGCCATTATTTTCTCTGAATCATCAACATCCTGGGATTCTTTGAATTTGTCAACCCCAATGTTATAATACATAATACCCAAATTATAATTGGCCTTGAAATTATAGGGATACCTATCTAAAAGGCGTTCATAAGTTTTTCTGGCTTTTTTATTATACGATTTGGCTTCTTCTTCATTGTTATTATTCCTGGCTTCCTTTGCCAGTTTTTCATATGTACCAGCTAAAACACGGTAACTCTGTAATTCATCTGGATTTTCTTCAATAGATGCTTCAAGATTTTGAATCAATTTATCTTCTTCCCCATTTTGCTGATAAATCCTCAGCATACGGTTCCGTAGAACTTTATTGCCCTCAAGTTTTTTTCTACCGGAATCTATAACATCCAATGCTTTTGCAGTATCCTCTTCAGCCAGGTAAGTTTCCGATAAATAAAGATAAGCTTTTGCTTTATCCGAGTCCTCTTTCATCAATTGCCTTAAGTACCTTTTTGCTTTTTGGTATTTGCCAATTTGATAAGCTGAATAGCCAGCAAAAAGAAAAGGTTTTTTAGCATCCACTCCGGCCTTTTTCAGGTTTTTGGTAACGTAAGAACCATATTTACCGGCAAGTTCAATGGATTTGAAATGATTCTCAAAATGCTTTAGGGACTTTCTAAAATTTGCTTTTGACTTATCACTAATGGTTGATGAAGTATCCTCACCGGAAGACTCATTCGCAAGCTTTACAGCTTTATTATAATCTTGAGCACCAGCATTGTAGAGGGCTACACCGGTAGCTATGACATTGTTTAACATTTTATTTTCATAACGGCCGGCTTCATCCAATTTCTTGCATTTTGCGTAAGATTGAATAGCAACATCTTTAGGGTTATCGCTTAATTTGTTGAATTCAGGGTTGGATGTTGTGTCGATTGAATAATATACATGGCCACGGTAAAGCCACGTTTTGGCCTCGTTTTTAGTACTTTCATGCTTAGCGGCGGCATCAATATTTTCCTGGGCTTTCTTTATTTCGTTGTACTTAAGGTTATTCCAGGCACTTGTAACCCGGTCAGATTGGCTATAAGCCTGAGTGCATAAAAGTAACGTGGGTAAGATCAACAATGCTTTTTTCATAGTTTTAAAATTTTGGTGCGGGTTCCTTTTTATCGGTTTATCAAAAATTCTACCAAAAACACTTATTCTTTTTAATCTGCTGGGTCTTCCTCTTCACCATCACTAGCCAAACCGTCCTCACCGGTTGTGTTTTGTGATTCCTCTACATTACCTTCCTCAGAGGGTTCTTCCTCATCCTGAACGGTAATTTTAGCTATGGCAGCAATTTCATCGGCTTTGTCTAATTTGATCAATTTAACACCTTGTGTTGCCCTGCCGGTTGTTTTAACTTCCTCCATCGCCATTCGTATTGTTACGCCTGATTTATTGATGATCATAAGGTCATCATCATCATCCACACTTTTCAAGGCAATTAGTTTACCGGTTTTGTCATTGATATTCATTGTTTTAACGCCTTTGCCACCTCGCTTGATCAACCGGTAATTTCCCAGCTCTGTCCTTTTACCAAAGCCCTTCCCGGAAACCGTTAGAATGGTAGTTTGGGGATCATTAACACTTACCATACCTATTACTTGTGCATCCTGGTTATTACTTAACCTGATACCCCGAACGCCGGATGCCACGCGCCCCATTGACCTTACCTCATCCTCTTTAAAGCGTATGGCCTGTCCATAGTTGGTACCCAGTAAGACCTCTGAATGGCCATTGGTCAGATTCACTTCAAGCAGATCATCATTTTCCTGGATGCTAATGGCAATAATACCATTCGCTCTGGGCCTTGAAAAAGCCCTTAGTGGTGTTTTCTTTACCACACCTTTTCTGGTACAGAAAAAGATGAAATTGTTATCAAGGTACTCATCATTATCAAGGTTATCTACACTTAGGTATGCTTTAACCTTATCTTCTTGTTCTAACTCAAGTATGTTCTGTATGGGGCGACCTTTGGTATTTTTACCGCCTTCCGGAATTTCATAAACTTTTAGCCAATGACATTTACCATTTTCGGTAAAGAATAGCATGTAATTATGGGTATTGGCGGAGATCAAGTACTCTGTAAAATCCTCACTCCGGTGAGCTGTTCCTTTGGAACCTTTACCACCTCTTCCCTGGCGCCTGTAATCAGATAAAGCAGTCCGCTTAATATAGCCATGATGACTAATGGTAATGATAACCGGTTCATTGGGAATAATGTCTTCTATGTTGATCTCTTCGCCGCTGTAAACAATTTCAGAACGCCTTTCATCGCCATAGTCTTTCTTAACTTTTAGCAGCTCATCTTTAATCAGGTCCATTCGCATTTCCTCACTATCCAGCAAATCCCTAAGGTACTTGATCTTTTCCTGGAGTTCCTGGTACTCCTCTTTGACTTTATCCCTTTCAAGCCCGGTTAATTTCTGAAGACGCATGTCCAGGATAGCCTTTGCCTGCACCTCGGTAAGTTCAAATTGGTTCATCAATTCATTTTGAGCATCATTCGGTGTTTGGGAATTACGAATAAGCTCAATTACCGCATCCAGGTTATCAATGGCTACCAATAAACCTTCCAGGATGTGAGCCCTTTTCTCAGCTTCTGCCAGATCATACTTGGTCCTCCGGATCACAACATCATGCCTGTGATCAATGTAATGCTTCATCAATTGTTTCAGGTTCAATTGCTCAGGGCGACCATTGACAAGCGCCACATTATTGACACTGAATGATGTTTGTAATTGGGTATATTTGTAAAGTTTATTAAGCACAACCTGGGGAATACTGTCCATTGTTAGCTCATAAACAATACGCAATCCATCTCTGTCAGATTCATCCCTAACGTCTGCTACCCCTTCCAGGATATCATTTTCTACCAATTCAGCCGTTTTGGCTATCATATTGGCTTTGTTTACCATGAAAGGTAATTCGCTAACAATAATCCGGTCACGGCTTTTATCGTTTTCTTCGATCTCAGCTTTTCCTCTTATGACAATTTTTCCCCGTCCGGTTTCATAAGCTTCCTTGACGCCATCATAGCCATAAATGATACCACCTGTTGGAAAATCAGGGGCCTGAACATGCCTTAGCAATTCATCAGTCGTAATTTCCGGGTTATCAATAAAAGCAATTAAACCGTCAATCACTTCTGAAAGGTTATGAGGAGGCATACTGGTAGCCATACCGACAGCAATGCCGGCCGCCCCATTGATGATAAGATTCGGGAAGCTAGCCGGTAGAACGGTTGGCTCCTGGAGGGATTCATCAAAATTAGCCTGGAAATCAACGGTATTTTTATCAATGTCCACCATTAATTCTTCCGCAATCCTGGTTAAACGGGCCTCGGTATAGCGCATGGCTGCCGGGCTATCGCCGTCCATGGAACCAAAATTACCCTGACCATCTACCAATCTGTAACGCATAACCCAAGGCTGGGCCATCCTAACCATCGTTTCGTAAACGGACGAATCACCATGAGGGTGATATTTACCCAATACCTCTCCGACAATCCTGGCGGATTTTTTATAAGGCCGGTTGTGCGCAAGGCCTAACTCGGACATTCCATAAAGTACGCGCCTGTGAACGGGCTTCATACCATCCCGGACGTCAGGTAAGGCACGCGAAACAATAACCGACATCGAGTAATCGATGTAGGCTGTTTTCATTTCTTCCTCAATGTTAATGGGGATAATATTCTCCTGGAACTCTTCTTCGTCTGCCATTCAGGTATTTTTGATTTGAATTTTAGAAACAAATATACCCTTAATTTGGGGAATAATAAAAGAAACAAACGGGTGTTTTTTTCAACCGTGAAACCGCTTATATAAGGGCTTAGGATTGTATAATAAACCTGGCTTTTTAATAAATGGATGAGACTTAATAAAAGTTGAACTTTTATCAACTAAATTTGATCTTATCAGCTACAGGCAATGGATCTTGCTTGCTATCCCCTTAATTGCTAATAAATTTACCCCTTGTATAACGCTTATTTTTTGTTGCTTAATTTTAAATTGCGATCATTTAATGATAATGCTAAAATAGATGGCTAAAGGGCTTTACTGAATCATTGGCTTATGCAAAGTATCAAAGCATTACTTTTCATTACACTACTTTTACCATTGTTAGCAAAAGGGCAAACCGACTGGCCTATAAGCCTATCCTGGCAAAATAACCAAGCCGCTAAACCTTTCCAGGAAATAGAAGGCTTTTTCAGGCTCCCCATCCATTCCAGTGTTACCTTTGGGACTTCATTTGGTCTGAATAATGATTCAACGCACAAACTCATACAGACCGGTAGGCTGGGTTACTTGTATCACCAATATAACCAAAAAGCGCTACAGCTTTACAGTGAATTTACCTATCAATATCAAATCAATCAGCATTGGAGCTCTTTCATACGTTTAGGTGGCGGTTATATTCGTTCATTTCCGGATATGGCTTCCTACGCATTATCCAATGGCCAATTTGACGAAATGTCAAACAACGGGCGTTCTCAATTGATGATTACGGCTTCATTAGGCTTTCAATACCATATTGTTAAAAATGGCCGGGAAACTCTAAGGCTGAGATTGGCTTATCAACCTTGGTTCCAGTATCCCTTTGTCAATGAATATGTGCCTTTTTTACCTTACACAGCGATTAATATCGGAGTTGAAAAACCAATACGGTGGGATAATGAATAACATTTATTACTACTTAAAAAACCTGTTTAATTGCCTAACCCCTGTCCTATCAGGATTTGTATTCTTACTATTTGCTTGTGAAAAAGAACCTTTGGTGGAAACTCGTAATTGCGAAGTTTCGCAAAGGGAAAGCCATCCAAAATCAGAAGCATTCAATGACTTGCTGAAGGAATACCATGAAAAAGGCTTACCAGGTATTTCACTGCTTATTAGGGATTCGAGTGGGCTTTGGATTGGCTCTGAAGGGATGGCGGATCTGGAACAGGATGTTCCTATGCGCGTATGCCATATTAGTAAAGTGGCCAGTATAACCAAACCCTTCATGGCTTCTCTGGTAATGATGTTGGAAAAAGAAGGAAAACTTAGCCTTGATGACCCCATATCCAAGTATATAAAAGGCAATAAACTCCTTAATATTGAGAATGCGAAGGAAGTGACAATACGCCAACTAATGAACCACACCAGTGGTATTTATGATGTGATTAGTGATGACGAATTTTACCTGTCCGTTTTAGATAACCCCCAGAAAGAATGGGAGCATGAAGAGCTACTTGAATATGTAAAAGGCGATAATGCTTATTTTCCGCCCGGTGAGGATGTTCAGTATTCCAATTCTAATTACCTCTTGTTGAGTATGGTTATTGAAAGAGCCACCCGGCAAACCCATTTCAAGGTTTTAAAAGAAAAGATCATTGATCCGCTAAGCCTTAGCAGCACTGTTTATCACCCTCAGCAGCCGCTCCCGGCCAATACAGCCAAAGGTTATTTTGACTTGTATAACAATGGCAATATTCTGGAGCTCTCCGATTACAACACTGGCAATGGCAATGGCTACAATGGAATTTATTCCACCGTTAAGGACCTCCAGGTTTTCATTGAATCCCTTGTAAGAAGTAAAAGCCTGGTCGGGACTAAACAACTGAATAAAATGCAAACTTTCAATAGGGCTGAAACTTACCGTGAAATTGGTTTAGGGCTCATGAAAGATTTCCAGGATCACCCTTCTAATACCTACGCCATTGGACATGGGGGAAGCGACTTGGCTTACAGTGGTGAAATGTATTATTTTCCGCAAGAGGATTACACCATGGTAACATTGGTGAACTATGGGACAAACGGTGATAGTGAATTAGGAGAGGTTTATGAGGCTTACCGTAAGGATGTTGTCAGCGTTTTAATGAATTAAGCTGCAAAGAAAAAAACCACAATAGTAATTTAGGCCACTTGAGTCAACGCTCGCCAAATACGGAATAAACTCACCAAAAAACCTATTACAACAAAACAAAAACCTGCTAAAATAGTCCTTAAAAGCATACCTTGCTCTAATTGGAACCCTTGTTCCACTAAGTAACCGGTTATATAGCTTTGAATGGGCCATGTAATAGCCAAAGCAACCAAAAGAGCAACCAGGAAAAAGCCAACCAAATAGCGGCTAAAATACTTGAGTAATAAGGTGTGTTTGTAGCCAAGCTGGACTAATAATCGTATTTCTTGGTTAGCATAAGCTATGAGTAGCGAAAAATTCATGATAACGATTACGAGAGCGAAAATGATAAACGCCATACCCATCATAAAAAAGCCGCTTATGACCGTATACAATATTCCGGTAATTTGGCTTTGTTTAAGGTTTTGGTTATTCACTTCCATGTTATTATTCTCCAGGTAGGCCTTTAATTCAGGGTTATCCCTGCTATTGACCTTCATGATCAATCGGGATGTACTTTGGGAAGCTTCTTGCCCGATCTCCTTGTTGGCCCATTTCATAAAATTCTTAGGAACCAGGATTGAAGGAATTCTTTCACTAAAGCCAACCACTTCACCTTTCATTACTTTCTTACCACCTGGCCCTTGAACCCTGATTTTTATTGGCACCATCCCAATGGTACCCGGTGTGAGCTGAGGTAATCCCTGGCTAAGGGCAAAGCCAAAATTGTAAAGTCTTAAAAAATCTCTCGATAACAACACGGGTATGCTATTGTCCCCTTTTTCCCAGCGAAAATCTGAAGGCGGATCATCTATAAAAGAACGCGGAACTGCCTCAAAAAACAGTTCCGTTCGAAATTGATATTCGCCGGAAGCATAGGCAGTTATTTGGTAATTATTAGAATGGAATTTTCCTAAACGATCGACAAAATCCTTTTGCTCCAGTTTTTCAATAGCTTTATCATTAAAGCTTGCATTACTCCCCATTATCGTATTGCCAAGGCCAACAGACTTGTTCACTATTAAATAATTGGAAAGCTGTTGCTTTTCGTTCAAGTACTTGTTAACCTGCCAATAAGCTTGTAAGGCCAACAAAACCAATATTAAGCCGAAAATAAGCCCGATTATGGAAATACTAAGCTTCCCTTTACCAAATTGCCCTTTGAAAATTTTGAAAAATAAATGGTGCATCCGGGTTGACTTTTTAGATATGCCATTTATGATCATAGGTTAAAAACTGATCGGCCCAAAGGGATGTTAAGATCAATCCAGCTCCCAGTTCCCGAACACGATGATCAATCAGGTTCGCAGCTTTTTCTGTATTGAGGTTATCAAGATGGCTAAAAGGTTCATCTAAGATGAGCCATTCGAAGGGCTGTACTAAGGACCTGATGATAGCAATGCGTTGTCTTTCACCATAAGACAGAGTCTTGACGGCTTTGGTAAGCTGATCTTTGACGCCCAAAAGATCGGCCCACTCCTCGTAATTCCTTGCAAAATCCTCAGGGGTTAATACACTTTTTACCTTAATGTTTTCATCAGCAGAAAGTTCCGGAAATAACCTCAGGTCCTGAAATACAATAGAGAAACTTGTTTTCCTTATTTCAGCCCATTCATTTTTTGTTAGACCAGAATTAACCCGCTGCCCAAACTTTACTTGCCCATTATAATCATTCCTTAGGCCGTAAAGGATCTGGACAAAAGTTGATTTACCTGCTCCTGAGGGCGCAAACAGGTTATACCACTTTCCCTTCTCAAAATGGCATTGCTGCCCCCAAATATCAGTTTCTCCATGAATTTCATCCCTTATTGGTAAAGGAATAATCTCGTCAAAGTGAATATCCATTTAAAAAAGAGCACTTTACATGGCTTCGGAAGATTCACTTAAACCACTTAAATATTCTTTTAACGTCACAAGGCAATTTTGCTCTTTGTTTTTAAAACTGATTTTAGTATGGCTTTTTGTTGTTTCACTTAAATCATTATTGGTTGTCTGAGTTACGCTTTCGACCGGGAATTTATCGATGGCTTCGGAATTAGGTAAGAAATTCATCAGTAATTGCTTGATATTACTTCCTAGCGCATCAAAATTAAGGTGGTACAATAATGCGTTATTTTTCATCATTTTCTTTAGATCATCCGGCAATTGCTTTTCGCTATTGTTTGCCATCTGTTTTGATTGATTGGCAGGCCCTTCAATAGCTAAGATATTATTTCGGACAGAAAACCTAACATAGGGATCCATTTTGTATTTCCCCTCTTCTGTTTTTTTTAGCTTTCTAAATTTTTCGGAAAGTTTTTTTAGCATATTCTCTGCCATATCAGGTTTTTTTAACCCTAAAAGGGCTTGAAAATGGCCCATTTTTCTTTCCATTTCCATCGTATCTTCCGTGTACTGGTTGTACTTTTTCACCTTTTTATTGGTTAAAGCGTTGAATGAACCCGCAACATCGCCCCTAAGGGATTGGACTACATCTTTAGCAGTAAAATCGCCAGGCATTTGACGCTTTAGCATGCTGTTACCCTGCTTTAAAAGGGCTTCCTTCTTAAGGATTTTCATGACTTCCTCCATGTCAAATGCCATACTGGTTAAAAATAACGGCGATTCGCTGTTGAGGTTTTTAATAATATCCTGGTTAATCTCGCCTTGATACATTCTCTGGTAAGGGCCAATGGAATCCGTATTGGAGATAACCTTGGTATCCATTGTCATTTTCCCCTTTTCAAAATTGGAGACAAAAGTGGTTTTAGAGGTGGTTAAACTGCTACCGCCCAGGATGTTTGTTGGAGAAAAGTCCGATAGTATTTCTCCAACTTTGTTATTATTTGTCCAGGCCATTATGTCAGCCTCTTTACCAGCAAGTTCTTTAAAATTTGACGCTGTATTAATTAAAGCTTCATTACTTTCAAGGTTGTAAAGTTTGTTGACATACCCTTCATCAATTTCTCCGTTTTCGGAAAAAACCATGATGCCTGTTCGGTCACTCAGTCCCATCACGCTGTTAGAATTGCCTTCTAATTTGCCTATTCTAATCCCCTCTTCCCCATCTTTGAACTGCCAATTTTCGTTTTCCTCTTTTAAGCTATTTTCAATGACTTTGGGATCATCAACAGCGAAAATCAAAGAACCATAACTATTTTGCTCCTCTTGCTCGGGTACCCCAAAAACATAAATTTTATTATTAAGGTCAACTCCGGATTTTATTAGTTTTTGGAAATTGCTCTGATCTTCATCCCGGAGTAAACGCTTAACCGATTTCATGCTAAACAATTCTTCCCAGGTTATTGCTTTACTGGTTATTCTCTCTAAATCTATAACGCCAACACCAGCCGCTTTATCAGGAATATGTTCAACCCTTTCCTTATTACCAGTACACGAAGCCAGTGCGAAAAGTGTGACCGCAAATGAGATGAAAGTCCTTAAATTGCTCATAATTAAAATTTTAGCAGTTTAAAAAAATTGGATAAAAAAGTCAAAACAAGCAAACTTTGAATTTCTCAAATCCTTGATAGACAAATCAAATTTTAGATTTAAGGAATTGATGATGATAAAGCGAATTTAATAATTTTTATAAGTATGGTCTAATTTCAATTTCCAAAGCGTTTCAGGTCAATTTATCTGGGAATTTTTAGTTTATATTTTGGTAAATTTTTAAAATAAGCGGTTCCACTTAATCAAAAATACCCATTCATTGCTGTTAAATCCTGTTTCGAAAGGTTAATACCTGCTAACACTAGTAAAATGAGCTGGAAAAAAGAGTTATTTTTATGTTTATATGAATGGGTAAACCCGTGATCAAAACAACATTAACCTTTCGGTCGGCTTCTATCCCCTTTCAAGTACAGATAAAAAACTGAGCAATCCTTGGTACCTTACCCTGTCCATAAACTCACCTCCCTATATTCCGGTTAGTAAAATTGCTTTCACTTCAAAAGGAGTCTGAGTTACTAAATTTAAATGTTTGTAAATCCATTTCAAGGAATAAGCCGGTTCATGATCTGCTTTCCAAAGCTTATGGCTTTTCCCTTTCATAAATGATACTGTAATCGCTCCAGCAGGGAGACTTTTAGCCATTCGGCTTACCATAATTGCAAGTCCAATAAGTCATATTTTCTTAATAACCCATTTTAGTCACAAATACTTAAAGATGAGAATTAAAATATTTTTTTAGTTTTTCATTACCATAACTAAAAGCCTGGTGAACTTGAATGGACCATTTTAGGAGCTTGGGATTTTGGATTCTCCAGGATTACGCTTTAAAATGAAAGGCCACCAAAAAGCAAAGAAGGTAATCCCGGTTTGCCGCTCCAGTACCGATTCAAAGAAGAAAGCAAACGCCATTAATAATAAAAATATGATGCCAAGTACATCCATATACCGGAAATAGCAGTAGACGGGGTATACAAAAAAGGCTACTATTATTAAAAAACCTGGAATTCCAAGGCCTGCAAAGCTTTGAAGAAATTGATTGTGTGGCCCTTTTCTATTTTTGGGTAAAAGCAATGTACCTCGGTTCATGTATACGGAATCAAGCTCATTTCTTAAATCACCCGGCCCTACACCTTTGACTGGATGCTTCATAATAAGCTGACTTGTTCTTTCCCAGGCTTTCATCCGCATGGCGATAGAAAAGTAATTCGGGTTTTTATCTGCTAAGTATACGTTGATATCTTTCTTGGTGTTCTGGTACTTTTTATTCAAGGTTGGAATAAAAGTTACGGCTAAACTTCCTAAAATGCCCAGGATCGCAACACTTCCTATAGCTTTGACCCATTGCCCTTGTTTAATCCACTTTGCCAGAAACGCTATACCAGTAGCCAAATAAAATCCACCAAGCCCGGTTCTGGCCGTGAATACATGTAAAAACAACAAATTGAGCACGGTAATAGCTGCCAGAGGCCATCGCCATTTCCTTTCGACCCATTGGTAAAATAATGCAATTGATCCCATTAATGTCCCAAAAGCTAAAAGAATGCTGTAATAAATGTGATTAATACCGGTAATGATAGGGACTGCTTGTGATTCCAGGACTTTCTCATGAATTGCCTGATATTCCCACAGGTAGTTAAAAAAAGAAAGCAAGCCAGTTGTAAAAACGCTCAGGATCAGAAAACCTCCGATAATGAAACGGTTTTGCGGCTTGTAAAAAACATTAGCCAGGAGCCCAAACGGAATTAGTAGAAAAGGAATCAGAATGCGGATTTGATTGGTAAAACCGGCTATATTATTCGTGTAAAAATACGTGATAAGGGTTAAGCCAAAATAGCCATAAAAGAGCCAAATCCATTTATTCACCACCAAAAGCCGGCTAATAGCCTTAAGTTTATAGATTAAGAATGGTTGTAAAAAAACCAGAAAGGCTCCAACGCTCATCAGAATCCTCGAATAGCAAAACCCAATCATTATGAGAATTGCCCCTGAAATTCCGGTGTATTGCTTTAGGAAATGAAACAAGGTGCGCGATTTGGTTAGCCTATTATAATCCTTCCAAAACTATGATTCGTTGCCAGTAAAGTAATCAATAACCATTTACAGAAAGCAAAACAAACAAAGTAATAACAATATAACTTTTAAAAACCTTTAACCCGGTAGGTGGTATTAATTTTCCTTTTCCCGGTAGGAATATTCCAATTCAGCCCGGAAGAAGTCTTCTTTAACATTTAATTTTTCAGCAGCTTGTGGGGAAATTGTAATTAGCGTTGCCTCATCTTCATTTTTATTCAATTTACCCACGGTTTTTACATAAACAACACGATCATTGACCAAATTGGTAACTTTAATGATCGTACCAGGAGGTGCACTTTTATGTAAAGCCAGGCTCTTCTCGGAGTCAATATTCGAAAGCCAAGTAGCTTTTCCCTCCTCATTCTTGGTCACCATTTCACCTGAGCCATCTGCTGTAGGAGAGGTTTGCTTTTCCCTAAATTTTTGGGCTAAATCAGACTTTACCTCATTGGCCTTTTCTGCCTGATTATCAGCTGATTTTGAAGTATTATCAGTTTTTTCTGCCTTTTTGTTTTTATTACTATCTTCCTCTTTGTCAGGTTTTTTTCCTTTATTATTTTTAGCTTGTTTAATGCCGGAATTTTTAGGTTTCTGTGAATCAGGGCTATTTATATTTTTTTTATTCTCTTCACCATTGTTCCCATCTTTTTCTTTTCCCGTATTTTCTCCTTTATTGGTGCCAACTTTCAACCGCATGCCCGGCTCAATATTATTGGAAGACAGGTTATTCCAGCTTTTGATCTTTTCCACAGCTATATCATACTGCTGTGAAATACTGTAGAGGGTTTCATCATCTTTAACTTTATGGTACTGACCCTTACTTTCGTTTTCGTTATCTTGGGGCTCATAAGGTACCAAAATCACTTCACCAACCACTAAATTATCTTTTGTTTGGGGATTGGTGGATTTCAGTTGATCTACCGTTACCTCATATCGCTGACTTATTGAAAATAGCGTTTGACCCTGATCTACCCGATGCATGATGAACTTTTCGCCATCTTTTTCCTTGATGCCAAGTGAATCAGGGCTTCCATAAACAGAGAAGCTTAAAACAATGAGGAAAAAAGCAGGAAAGAGTTTTTTTAAGTATGCCATCCTAACCCTCTATTATTTGTTTGACATCGCAAAAATAAAGAAATATAGCTTATTTAATGAAAAGGTTGGGGGATATTTAAACCTTCAGCGACTTTTCAATTGGCTTAATATTCACCAATTGATACCTAATTTGCTATTTTTGACTAAAAGACAAAAGATGAGGACAATTCCACTGACACTCTTTTTTACCTGCCTGGTATTAACCTCTGCCCTTTCATTAGCTCAACCTGATACCCAAAAGCAAGTTGATTCCAGCGAACAAGATACGGTCGTTCAGTTTGATATTAAGCAAAAGATTGGACCCTCGGCCTTGCGAAAGACGAAGAAAGCTTTTGATTTAGTCAGAAAACACGATGCAGACCGCCTTTTATTGCACCTGAATACGTATGGCGGGAGGGTTACGGAGGCAGATTCCATACGGAATCGATTACTCAATTCACCAGTGCCGGTTTATGTTTTTATTAACCCCAATGCGGCTTCAGCAGGTGCTTTGATTTCCATTGCTTGTACAAAAATTTATATGACCGAGCAGGCAACAATGGGTGCTGCAACGGTGGTGAACCAAAAAGGCAAAAAGATGCCTGAGAAATACCAGTCCTATATGCGAGGTACCATGCGAGCAACAGCCCAGGCACGCGGAAGGGATCCCGATATAGCAGAAGCCATGGTGGATGAGTCTATCGAGCTTGATACTATTGCTCCTAAGGGGGAACTCCTGACTTTTACCCGGAAAGAAGCCATTGCTAATGATTATTGCCATGGCAAAGCAAAATCGCTTAACCAAGTATTAGAAAAAGAAGGGTTGCAGAATGCCGCTATCGTAAGGCCGGAAAAAACCTTTGTGGAAAGTATCATCACCTGGTTGATCAATCCCGCTGTCAGTAGTGTTCTTATTATGTTAATTTTAGGTGGTTTGTATTTTGAGTTGCAATCACCAGGGCTTGGTCTCCCCATTGCAGCTTCCATCATTGCAGCTTTGCTTTATTTTGCCCCATTGTACCTTGAGGGGCTGGCTGCTAATTGGGAAATTGCCATTTTCATACTGGGTATTATCCTAATAGCCGTTGAAATATTTGTCATACCCGGCCTTGGTGTTTCAGGTATTACAGGTTTTTTGTTGCTGTTGGTTAGCTTTGTTTTTACTATGATCAATAATGATTTTTTTGATTTCACTTTTACCCGGGGAGACGATGTACTCACAGCCTTGATATCGGTACTGGCAAGCATTGTGGGCGGTATTATCCTGGTGCTTATAAGCGGTAAGCCTTTCTTAAGATCGCGTTTTTTCCAAAGATTGGTATTGCAGGAAACACTGGCGCCTGACCAGGACCAAACAAATAATGCTGATTCAAACAATGTTGAGGCCCAGTACCAATCTGAGGTTGAATCCCAATCTAAAGTAGGTGCGACCGGTTCAGCTTACACGGAACTCTCCCCTTCAGGTAAAATTCTGATAGATGAGGAGATGTTCGATGGCGTATCAGAAGGTGAGTTCATTGAAAAAGGAAAACCTGTTAAAGTGATCAAGGAAAGCAGCAATCGTTTAGTGGTAAGAGTAAAAGAATAGCAATTCAATTATGAAAAGGCTTTTAAAAAATTTTGTTGTATTAGGTATAGTGCTCACCCCTGTACTAAACGCTAATGCCCAGGAGTTTGAAGGGTTTTTAAAGGGGGGTGTAACCATTTCCCAGATTGATGGCGATAATTTATCCGGCTTTTCAAAGTTTGGTGTATACCTGGGGCCAGGAGTAACCTACCCGTTAACAGAGAAATCAAACCTGGGCATTGAGCTTCTTTATACGCAAAAAGGGAGTAGTAAGGATAGTGAGGAAATAATTACAGATCCAAATCAGTGGAGAAGGGCCAGGTTTGACTACATTGATGTCCCGTTGTTCTGGCAACTCGCTGTTGATGAAGATGTATTACTTCATTTTGGCCTAAATGGAAGTGTGCTAATTAATGTTACTTCCCCATCTTTTGACCTTTCGGCTACTGATTATAATCGTCTAAACCTCGGTGGTATAATAGGCGGAAGTTACCAGTTGGATAAAAACTGGCAATTATCGGCAAGGTTTCATTATTCCCTTTTTCCTTTTAATACTGAAAATACCAAACCAGTTTTTGCTTTTAGATCTGTTGGCCTTTTTCATTCCAACATTTTATTGGGAGTTAATTATTCGTTAGGCCGCTGATAGTCCAGTAATGCCTGGATACCCAGATCGTAAGATTTTAGGCCAAAACCTAATATGCTGCCAATACAATTTGCAGCAATGTAAGATTGCTGACGGAAAGGTTCCCGGTTTAGAATATCCGTTATATGTACTTCCACAACCGGGGTTTTCATTAAAGCGATGGCATCCCTTAACGCAATGGAAGTATGGGTGTAGCCGCCTGCATTGAATACAACGCCATCATAATTTTGAGATGCCTTTTGGAGTTTATCAATCAGTTCCCCTTCATGGTTACTTTGGAAATAAGTTATATCACAGTTCGTGAAGCGCTTTTTGAGTTCAGCTAAGTAATCCTCGAAAGGCAATTCGCCATAAAAAGCTTCTCTTTTACCCAACAAATTGAGGTTGGGACCATTGACTATGAGTAAATGCATAAAATACCTTCTGGTTTACCTGAAAAGTAATAAAAAAAGGTATGAATTTAAAATTCTGGATTTGAAAGTATTTCGGTCAAGAAATTGCCAAGATTAAAATTATCAAAGCAAACCCACTGATAGGTATTAATATAATATACCATCCATGAAGGTTCGTTCCGGTTAAGAAAGTTAAAAACCCCGCAAATTTTGCGGGGCTTAAAATTTAAACACTTTTGTGAGTGCCGTCACAATACGGAACATTGCCGGAATGTTTGCAACCACAAAGGGCTACTTTCTGGGTTTCTTCCAGGGTAAAAGGTACCGGACTAAAACCGGTTCCTTTATGGGAACCATCACAAAAGGGTTGATTACTACTCTCGCCGCATTGGCACCAAGCATATTTGCCAGCGTCAAGTTCCTGAACGTAAGGCGCTTTTTGCGGTATTGTAGGTTTGTCTGCCATATTATTAATATTTTGGTTTACCTAAATTATTATTCAATCCGTCTTCCACCAAATTTCTTCACCAAGTCATTATTGTAATTATCTGCGTAATTCCCGCAGCGTCCGATCATGTAAATCACCTCACTTTTATCCAATTCCTCTGCTTCTCGAATATTTTTAAGGTACACACCATCTTCATGAATAGCAAATGCAACACCAAAGATGGTATAGTTAATTTGTAACAGTTCAAGTGCCAATTTGTTCTTATTGGTTTCATCCTCCGGTAATGTCATTATTGGGGCCATAACCTGGAAATAGGCACCTGCTTCATCTTCTATATACCATAGATCAATCCAAACACTTGCTGTGCCTCTTTTTAAATTCCATTCACCATCATTTTCACCACGTGCTTCTTCGGCATTAACGCCTAAATCTGTAATGGCAGATTCTACAATCTCATAAAACGGCTTTAAATCTTCCATGAATTCTTATTTTTCTGACAAAATTAGGAATAAGCTTAACCTGACAAGGATGAATATTAACAATGGCTATTTCCAGTAATATTCTTGTTTTAATTTATTCTTTTAATCTTTCAATGTTACCGCTATAGCATTATTTATCCTTGGCTAATTCAACATTGACGGACCTACCGTTAAATTTCTCTTCCTGGAAAGCTTTCAAGGCTGAATGCTGGTAACGGTCATCGATTTCAAAAAACGATATCCGGTCTAAGACTTTTATAGCCCCAATATCGACTTTTTCCCGGGGAAACTGTCTGTTAACCAGGTTAATTAGGTCTTTCTTTGTTAGCTCATCTTCCTTACCAAGATTTAAAAATAACTTGGTATAACCATCGTTTCTGGTCCTATTTTTTGATTTGGGTGTATCGTTTCTGGCTACTTTCTTCGGACTTGCGTTTAAATCCCGTGAACCTTCGTAAGATACCAGTAATCGCTTAAGGGTAATCGACAGGAATTTATTGACCAATGTTTCTTTTGATAAAGCCATTAAATTTTCTTTCAATCCCTCATCATTGGGTATTAGCTCCCGATCAGCCGGCTCCTGCGCTACTTGCTGCAGGTACTGGTATATTTGCTTCTGCGCAATAGTATCTCCGCCAGGTACTTTTGTGTATTCTATGTTTTTGCCAAGGGTTTTCTCCACATTTTTTAAGTGCCCTTTTTCTTTGGGCACTATCAAGGATATGGACGTCCCCGTTTTGCCCGCTCTACCAGTACGGCCACTGCGATGTATGTAAACTTCCGGATCGTCTGGTAGATTATAGTTTATCACATGGGTCAGGTTATCAACGTCAAGACCCCGCGCGGCAACATCGGTTGCTACCAACAGTTTAATATGTTGCTCCCGGAAAAGGTTCATAACACGGTCACGTTGAGCCTGGGATAGATCCCCGTTAAGAGCCTCTGTTTGGTATCCCTCTTGCATGAGTTGGTCAGCTACTTCCCGCGTCTCATTTTTTGTACGGCAAAATATAAGGGCATAAATATCCGGGTTGTAATCAACAATCCTTTTAAGGGCCGCATAACGGTCTTTTGGGCTAACCATGCAATATTGATGGGTAACATTCTCTGCCCCTTCATTTTTTTTACCTACCGAAATTTCTTTCGGATCCTGCATATACTTGCTGGCAATCCGCTGTATTTCCTTAGGCATGGTGGCTGAGAACAACAGTGTTTGTTTCACCGCTGGCATTTCAGCAAAAATGGCATCCAATTCCTCCTTGAAGCCCATGGAAAGCATTTCATCAGCTTCATCCAGGATCAATTGTTCAATACCGGAAAGGTCAAGCTTTTTTCGATTGATCAAATCCAGAACGCGCCCGGGCGTTCCGAATATAACCTGGGGTTTTTTCTTTAATTCCCGGATCTGACCATTGATATCAGTGCCACCATAAACAGCAGCAACACGGATGTCATTTAAATATTTGGTATAACCATTGAAATCCTTACTGATCTGTAAACAAAGCTCTCTGGTGGGGCACAATATGATAACCTGCGGCTTTTGTCTTTGCTTAAGTTGATCAATGATGGGTAAGCCAAAAGCAGCGGTTTTTCCTGTACCTGTTTGCGCTAATCCGATCAGGTCCTGGTCATTTTGCAGGAGAAAGGGTATTGTCTTTTGCTGAATCGGGGTAGGTTCCTGAAAGCCCATCTCCTCAATAGCCTGTAGCAATTCCTCGCTCAGGCCCATTTCCTTGAATGCTTGCATTAATAATTGGCGGTTAATTTGTTCTTTGACTTCTTTAAACCTGCAAAGGTAATATTTTTTTTATTAGAAATTGTCAGGAAAAAAGGCATGCGGATAATGATAATGACAAAGATAAGATTGCTTTAAAACGGACTTAACTTATTAAAATTTTGAGGGATTGCCTTCATTATAAATCTTTATGCGATAAAGTTCCATCAAAACGTTTCTTCAGTGCTTTCGCCAATCTTGATCGATGGCATTCGCCCGGTTCTTTTTCATAACACATCAAGGCTGTGATGCCTTCTACCTTTACCAGGTCTGCCAGGTAATCAAGGGATTCTTTTTTATCGGGGAGCATGGTAAATTCATAATGATCCAGTAAAGCTTGTTTACCTGCCTCTCCTGAAATATCTTTTCGGAGATTTTTTGGAATGCCCAGTTCTGCTATGTTTTGGTATCTTATTCCCGTAAGGTTGGCACCTTTTTCCAATATTTGTTTTGTAAATCCGAATTTTCGGCTATATGGATTAGCCCGAATATCGGCCAATACTTTAACCCGGTTATCAACCAATTCAGTAAAAAATGCTTCTACACTTTTCTTCTCGTATCCAATTGTTAACAATACATTCCTATTTTCATTAGTCGTATCATTGGGTAGCCACCAACCATGGTAATTTGATTGAATAAAATGCCTAATATTGTCACCTGGAATGGACTGCCAATAAGCGAATTCCTTTTCTCCTTTCGCCAAAACGTCATCCGGATGATATTCCAACCGCGCTTCATTTATGGCTAAACCATACTGGTCATGTTCTTTGAGGAATCCTTTTTCCAACAGATAGGTTAAATCGCTATCCAGTCTTAAGGAAAAAGGTCCCTGCCGGGAAGGAAAAAATCCGTAAGGTAAATCACCTATAGATTGCTGAAACCCAAAAATACGATACTGCAAAGTATCTCGGTAAGGCTGAATACCTATTTGATCAATAAGCGATAATATCCGGTAATGACGTTTATAAAGGATTGAATTAGGCATAATCCAAAAAATCTCTTTAAGCTGTTTGAAAATACACCACCATATTTTGATAAATTGACCCTTTCAATTAAAACAATAATTTTTTGAATTTTGACAAAATCATCGACCGAACAGGTACTCATTCGGTTAAATGGGACTATAGGGAAAAGATATTCGGTAACAATGACATCATCCCCTTGTGGGTGGCAGACATGGATTTTGAGTCTCCACCGGCTGTTAAAAAAGCCCTTAAAGCAAGGGCCGAGCACGGGACTTTTGGTTATACAATTGAATCACGTCAATATTATGAAGGGATCATCCATTGGTTAGCTAACCGGCATGGTTGGGAAATAGAGCGTAATTGGCTGCATTACCTACCTGGTGTCATTCCGGGGCTTAACTGGGCTGTTCAAACCTTTACAAACCCCGGTGATAAGGTCATCATACAGCCGCCCGTTTACAAACCTTTCTTCCAGGCAATATCCCATAATTACCGGGAAACGCTGGAAAATCCGCTTAAGTTGGTAAATGGTAGGTATGAAATGGACTTTGAAAGGCTGGAGTCTTCAATTGATGAAGACACGAAAATGTTGATACTTTGCAGCCCGCATAATCCCGTTGGCCGTGTGTGGCAAAAAAATGAACTGGAAAAACTTGGTGAAATATGTTATCGTCATGATCTTCTTGTGGTATCCGATGAAATTCACTTTGATATGGTTTATGGCAACTGCCAACATTACCCCTTTGGTAACCTTGACAAAAAGATGCAGGAGCGAACTATTACGTTGACTTCACCCGGTAAAACCTTCAACCTGCAAGGTTTACAAAGTGCCTATGCCATCATTCCTAATCCCGATTTAAGCAAAGCTTTTGGTAAAACCTTGCAACAAAATGGCATCTTTTTGAATAATACCATGAGTATAACAGCTGTAGAGGCGGCCTACAATGACGGGGAACCATGGCTTGAAGCACTTTTACCTTACCTGGCTGATAACCTTGCTTATTTGCATAAGTACTGTGAAGACCATTTACCGGGCATCCAAGTCATACAATCAGAAGGAACATACCTGGCATGGCTTGATTGCCGCGAATTGAATTTGTCGCAGGAAGTCCTCAGATCTTTTATGATAAACCAAGCTGGTTTGGGCTTAAACGATGGGAAAGAATTTGGCGAGCAAGGTGAAGGGTTTATGCGGCTTAATTTTGCTTGTCCAAGGCCAATTTTAGAAAAGGCCCTGCGGCAATTAGCTGAAGCACTAAGGTAATATCCATATGTTTAATAGTTAAATTGAGCTGGAGTGCCTAAACCATTATTCCTGAAAATGGGATCACGGGTCCTTCTCAATAACCCACCTCCCCTATTGAAACGATCCAGGCGATTACCATACTCAAAACCGGCACTGAAGTTAACGTTTTTGCTCACCTGGTAATCCATGTTGAAACCAAAGGATTTCCTATTATTTCGTGCAAAATAACCCTGATTTTCACCGGATGTCATTGTTTGATTAATGGACATAGTACCGTAACCGGAAAGTCTTAAACGCTTGCTGATATCATAGGTGCCACCAAAAGTCAAAGAAGTGCGATTGCCAGTAGCGGAAGGCAAAACATCATAGGGCGTCAATAAATTGCCGCTTTCTAGCATTAAACCGCCAAAAAGCGAAAGCCGCTGATTAACTGGCATCTTTAACGATGGATTAATGACCGAACGGTAAGCATCGGTACCTAAAGCAGTCGCAAAACTGGTTTCGAATGAAAATTGCAAGTCCTCAGTTTTGCCGTTTTTTTCTCCTTTTTGACCGTTGGTTGTACTGTCGTTGCTAGTTGTCTGGGCAAAACTGATGTACGCTTGACCTAAAAAAGCAATAACAATTAAAAAGTAACGCAACTTCATCAATGAGATGGTTTAATGACCACCGCAATGAAACAAAAAAATAGGCATAACACCATGAAAGGGTTATGCCTATTTTGTCAGCTCTTTATGTTATTTATTGCTTTTGGAATTGTATCATCTGTTTGAAATCCTTTCCAGAAGTGGCAGAAAGTTTCAGAAAGTAAGTACCGGATCGAAAGTTTGACACGTTTAGATTCCTGATTTCATTTTTGCCAACATTCATGTCTTTTTCAAACAAGGTCATGATTTCCTTTCCTGAAACGCTGACCAAATCTCCCCTTATTTTCATTGGTTCGGATAAATCCAGTTTGACATTGAGGTTATTTTGGGCGGGGTTGGGAAAGGTTTTAACACTAATGGCATTTTGTTTAACAAAGTTTGTGCTACTGTACTGGCTTTCTTTCACATAAAGCGCATCACTATCCAGTAACTCAAAAGATTCCGCATATTTGACCATAACATCATAAAAGCCACTCTCAACTGAGGTCTTGATATCAAATACGCCCACTAATTCTCTCTCCCCAATTATTCGGACTTTCTTGGCTGGTATCTTTTCATTATCATTGACTAAATAAATACTATCAGTTGGTGTTTGGTACAAGTTGCCTGAGTTGGTGGTTATTTTAACATTTTCAGAGGGCCCCATCGTTACGGTATCCTGTTTCACACTGCTAATTTTGGGTAAAGCATTGTTGGGCGTTTTAACAAAGAAGCCGTTTTCGTTCACAGCCCATCTGTTCTCCCTATAGTTTGAGACTGCGATGTCGTAAAACCCCCCTTCAAGGTTTTGGTTCAAATAAATTTGGGTTTGAGTTTTATCGGAAGAAATTTGATATGCGGAACTGGAAGCTTGAATATCACCTTGGTTATCAATC
>CAZQQN010000036.1:0-27371 GCA_964595485.1 uncultured Sphingobacteriales bacterium
ATTGGTTTTGATCCTTGAATAGGTTCTGATTCCAGAAGCGCCTGATGTAATCATAGTAATTTTCATCGCTGCCACTCCATCGGAGTAGGCTTTCACCTACTTCCCGGGTTTTGAAAATAGGCGATATAGTTGGCTGAGAAAGGTGGAAGTAACCCAATTTGGGCTGGGCGTCATTCCAACCTTCCAGAAAATGGTTATTAGGGCATTTGTAGGTGAATTCCTGCGTGGTTTCATCATTTCGTTCATTCATAGAAACGGTCAAACCGACATTCCCCAGGCCTTTTTTGAAGGCATCCGGATCATGGTAGTCATAAACCGGATTTACCCCATAAAGTAACAAAGCATCTACCTGTCCTTTTTTCATGGTACTTACCAGGCGATCCATGCTTTGATCGTCTCCTTGCCTTTGACGTGATGCGTGCTTAAAGCCGATGGTTTTCCCGTAATTGTTTAGCAGCGCATTAATACGGTTTGTTAACAGTTGAATACTCAGGTCATTGGTACCGGAAACCACAATGGATTTACCCCGGTTTTTCCAAAGGTCTTCGGCAGTCATTTTTATGGCATTACCTGCTAATTCCAGATTGGCTTCAGGCAAAGTTGAGGTGCCGGCTTTTTGTGCTAACCGGTTGTAAAGAGAAACGAGTGCAGCACCTTCTTGAGAGGGCTTAATTGGGGCCCTTAGGTCAGCATTGCTTCCGGTTAATGACATATTGGATTCAAACTGGACATGGAATGACATGTCTTTATACTTATCAACTTTGCGGCTTGCAGTGTACTTCTTTGTATATTCCACAGGAGCTATCCAAGTCCCAAGAAAATCAGCATTGAAACCCACTATTGTTTTGGCTTCATCAAATTTGTAATCAGGAATATAGGGTTGATCAAAACTTTGCCTATTGGCCTCTATCATCGCAGATGAGGAAACCGGATCATATTGGATATGCTCAACGTTGTTGTATTGCTGTTTGAAATTGTTGATAATGCTTTGGGTGGAAGGGCTTAAAATGGTATTGCTTAAGATTTTAATCTGACCCCCTTGTTCACTGATATTTGTCAATTCCGACTTGATTTCTTGATCAACTTGGGACCAAGAGAATTCATCGGTACCTTTAAGGGGTACCCTGAGACGCGTATGGTCATAAAGCGATAAAACAGAAGCTTGATCTGAAGCACTGGTACCGCCTCCGGTAATCGGGGCATTGTTATTGGGCTCAACCTTTATTGGCCTGCCATCCCTGGTCTTAACCAGTACACTTATTGCTTCGTTGGTTGCAAATGAGGTAGTGGCATAATAATCAGCCAATCCAGGATCACTTTCAGGTGGCTTATCAACGTAGGGAATAGCTTTTTTAACAGGTGAACGTGAGCAAGCTGCCAAAGTGGCTGCTGACACTGTAAATCCCATGAATTTAAGAAAATCACGGCGATTGGTTTCCATTTTCATATCATTCTCGGAAACCACATCATCAATTGGCAAATGCTCTGCAAATTCATGGTGCTTTTGTTCCTCAAACTCGGAATCCTGATTAAATTCCTCTAGCCCTTTCCAATATTTTTTAGTCTTTTCTGCTGACATAGTTGTAAATCAAATTTGAAATTAACTTGGTTAATAGTGACACTTCTGGCAATTGGTACCTCCCATCTCTGCGACTGTATAATTGGAATGGGAGTCTACATAATCATAGCTTTTCTGATAATAAGGATTATCCTCATCTATGTTACGATTCCTGTGACAATCAATACACCAGCCCATCTCAAGTTTTGAGTGCTGATGCACTACTTCCATATTGGAAACTTGCCCATGGCAAGATTCACATTCGACATTGCCTACATTTACGTGTTGAGAGTGATTAAAATACACGTGGTCCGGCAGGTTGTGAATGCGTACCCACTCAATTGGGTTGTTATTTTCGTAGGATTCAACAACTTTATTAATTTCTTCTTTACCGTACTTAGGTCCTTCTTTAACAACATTGTGACAATTCATACAAATGTTGGTAGAAGGAATATTGGCACTTTTAGCTTTCCGGACACCGGTATGGCAGTACTGACAATCAATATTGTATTCCCCGGCGTGTAATTTGTGGGAAAAATTGACTGGTTGATCAGGGGCATACCCAACTTGAGTGCCTAAATCCTGTGCGCGGTTGTAGAAACCAAACATTAAGATTACTACCACTAATCCGATAACAGTTAATACGCCGATAGTGGGGTTGAGTTTGTAAAACAAAAACTCCCAGATAGGCCTGGTCAGGTTTGCTATTCCTTTGAAAAATCGTTTTAAACCCGATTCTGACCTTTTTTCTTTGAGATTGGTAATTTGTCCACTAACCTGCGATAATATAACCACGGTTAGAATTAATAAAACCAGTATAACAGAAAGGATTGTTATAGTGGTAGAATAATCTAATCCCAAGAAATCAACGTCTGAGGTAATTCCGGGTCCGCCGTTGCCCGACTGGCCATCACCTTTTCCCTCTTGGGCCTGGACAAAATCCCCGATTACCGGATTAATTGATAAGAAAACTTCCGGGATTTTGCTTGAAATATTAACCAACACTGTTTCATTGTAGCTGTTGGCATTGGTTTCAGTAATGTGGGAAGTGGTAGCGTTAATCTGCGATACTCCGAAACTTAAACTTAGCAAAATAGCTAAGAAGAAGGTCAATCTCCACGTTCTGTCAAGCATTTGTTATCGCTTTAATGAAAGTCTTCGTTTTAACGTTTTAGTAGAAATCGGGTGCAAATTTATTCTTTAATTTTAATTTAGTTTGACCCTTAACCTTAAAATTTTAGATTATCAATTATCTAAAATTCTTTTAAACAAATTTGCAACGCACAAAACTTTTCAAACATCTATTGTAAAAAAATTACAGCGTCTTGTAAGAGATTTCAAAAGTAAAGTTTTATAACATCTTTGTGTATCTCATTTAATTAAAAGGAGATACAGTTTTAATGGCAAATCCCAAGCTTTTTAATCGTATCTTTTTTTAATAAATGATAAGGTTTGGTTGGTTCTATTTGTTTATGAAAATTTTTGACAATTTCCTTCAAATAAAAGGTTGCATGACTATATACTTGAACCCAAAAGTTAACTATTCTAATGGCTGGTATTTAGTTTTTTGCAATTTGTAGACATTGTATCGCTTAAGAAGCTTTATTGATATTTGGGGTTATTTAACAATTTTTGAGTTAAATTGGCTTTGCCCACTGCGAAAATTTGCTAATTTGTTATATCAAATTTTTGGCTATGAAAACTGTTAAAGGATTACAATTAAAAAAACTCCTATCAAAAATATTACCGTTATTGGCTTTGGTTGCTGTTTTAAATGCCTGCCAAAGCTCTCTGGAAGATGGTAAAGAATCAGGAAACGAAAAAAAGCAAAAGTCTGTCTTAAATGAACCCCAGATAGAACGGGACCTTCCTGAAATACTTTCTAAAGACACACTGAATGCCATTACCATTTTTAGTTCAACCAGCTATTTCATTTACAGAGGGCAGCAAATGGGCTTTGAATACGATTTACTCCAGAAACTTTCCGACCATTTGGACCTGGAACTGAATATGATTTTGGCAAGAGATCTTGACACGGTATTTAAAATGCTTAATTCTGGAAAGGGTGACTTGATAGCTTACGGTTTAACAGTGACGAATGTCCGTAAAAAACGGGTGGATTTTACGGTCCCTCATAATAAAGTGAGACAGGTGCTCGTCCAGAAAAAACCGGATCATTGGCGCCATTTGCGAACTCATCAGCTTGATGATAAGATGTTAAGAGATCCTATGGATCTTGAAGGGGATACTGTGTACGTACGTAAAAATTCTGCTTATTACGACAGGTTAAAAAACCTGGAAGAAGAAATTGGAGGGCAAATCCATATTATTGAAGCAAAACAAAATGTAACCACTGAGGATTTAATCAGGAAAGTGGCTAATGGTGAAATCCAATACACGGTCTCTGACGAAAACATAGCCAAAATTAACCAAAGTCAATATGCTAATATTGATGTCAGTACACCGTTAAGTTTTCCCCAGAAAATTTCCTGGGCTGTTAGAAAAAATGCGCCAAAACTTAAAGATACGCTAAATCATTGGATCAGGTCTATGAAAGGCTCCACTGTTTACAATGTTATCTATAACAAATATTTCAAAAGTCGCAACGCTTCTCAGAAAAGAAGGCGCAGTGCATTTTTCACCCTTTCTACTAACAAGATTTCTCAGTTTGATAATATTTTCAGAGATTATAGTAAAAAATTACCAGCCGCTTACGATTGGTTATTGTTAGCCTCGCTGTCTTTTCAGGAATCGAGGTTTAATCCCAAGACAAGATCATGGGCGGGTGCTAAGGGTTTAATGCAGTTAATGCCATCCACCGCCGCTGAATACAATGTTCAGAATCTCTACCACCCTGAGTCTAGCGTGAAAGCTGGAACTAAGCACTTAAAATGGTTGGATAAAGAAATTTGGGCTGATAAGATTAAGAATGTTAGGGAACGCCGGAAATTCGTTCTTGCCTCCTACAATGCCGGAGCCGGCCATATAGCTGATGCAAGGCGTCTAACCAAAAAACATGGGGGGAATGCCAACAAATGGAGTGAGGTTTCAGAATATTTGCTTAAAAAATCCAAACCTAAGTACTACAACGATGATGTGGTTAAATACGGTTATTGCAGAGGTAGAGAACCATATAATTATGTGAATGAAATCATGAATCGTTACAAACATTACAAGCGCTTCCTTAACCAATTGAAAAATAAAAATAAAGAAGGAATTCCTGATCAACAGGCTTTCATGTCCAAATGAGGAAGTAGCTGGTCAAATCTTAGTTGGCGTATATTGACCAACTTCTAAAGTACCATTAGCCGGTTGAATAATGCCGTCTTCCAAATAAACAACTGGCCTGTTGGTTTTGTAGGAAAAGTTAAAGTAATTTGCACCGCCAAAATCGGTTGGGTTTGAAGAAGATAAACAAGGTAAAATTACTTTCTAACCTGCATTTTGAACAATTGATTGAAAGGATTTGTATAAGGTGTAATTCATTAAAATAAATTAAACCAATGGCTAAATATCAAGGCTATAAAGAACATTTTAAAGATCGGCACAACGGACCAAACGATGAAGAAATCCAATCAATGCTTGAAAGCATTGGTGTGGAATCCATCGACCAATTAATCCAAGAGACCGTTCCTCCCGGCATTCAATTAGATAAAAACATTGAATTGCCAAAAGGTGTCAGCGAACAACAGATGCTTGCTGAGGTAAGAGAAAAAGCGGAAAAAAACAAAGTTTTCAAATCCTACATTGGTCAGGGTTATTACGATACCCATACGCCAGGTGTTATTCTAAGAAATGTCATGGAAAATCCGGGATGGTATACGGCCTACACACCTTACCAACCTGAAATAGCCCAAGGTAGGCTCGATAACCTGTTGAATTATCAAACAATGGTTACAGACCTGACCGGGATGGATATAGCCAATGCTTCCCTACTTGACGAAGCTACAGCAGCTGGCGAAGCCATGCTGATGTTCCATAGTCAGAAGAAAAAAAGCAACGGGGAAAAGTTTTTTGTCTCAAACCAACTATTCCCTCAAACCATTGATGTATTAAAGACAAGAGCTGAGCCGCTCGGCATTGAATTAGTTTTTGGCGACCACAACAATATCGAGTTGGATAATTCCTTTTTCGGTGGTATTGTTCAATACCCCGACAACGATGGCTCAGTAAATGATTATAAAGCTTTTACACAAAAGGCACATGAAAATAACATTTTGGTAGCCGTGGCTGCTGATATTCTCAGCCTAGTATTACTTACGCCTCCGGGAGAATGGGGAGCTGACTGTGTTGTAGGCTCTTCGCAGCGTTTTGGCGTACCAATGGGTTACGGTGGGCCTCATGCTGCTTTCTTTGCTACGTTGGATAAATTCAAAAGAAAGGTCCCTGGTCGTCTGATAGGTGTTTCCAAAGACGCAATGGGTAACAATGCAACGCGGATGGCTCTTCAAACAAGAGAGCAGCACATAAGAAGAGAAAAAGCCACCAGTAACATTTGCACGGCTCAGGTATTACTGGCCAACATGGCTGCTTTCTATGCTGTCTATCATGGTCCGGGAGGATTGACTAAAATAGCTAAGCGGGTCCACTTGCTTACCAAAGTACTGGATAAGGGTATTAAGGACTTAGGTTTTAATCAGGTAAATGAAAATTATTTCGATACCCTTAAGATTGACTTGGGAGATGAGGAAACGGGATTGATAAACAAGATCCGTGAAAAGGCGGAATCAAATGGCATTAATTTTAGATATTTTGATGATGATGCCATTGGTATTTCCTTGGATGAGACAAAAGAACCTGAAGACATCCAAGAAATTCTTGATTTGTTAGCTGACGTTAAAAGTGGAAAAGTCCAGGATTGTTTTCAATTAATTGACAATACCACTGACGAGGTACCTAAAGCATTTGAAAGGAATAGTGATTTCCTTACTCACCCGGTATTTAATAGCTATCATTCTGAAACACAAATGCTTCGTTACCTTAAATACCTCGAAAATAAAGATCTATCGCTTACGCATAGCATGATTCCTTTAGGTTCCTGTACAATGAAGCTCAATGCTACTACGGAAATGGAGCCGGTTACCTGGCCAGAGTTTAATAAAATCCATCCTTACGCCCCGGATGATCAAGCACAAGGATACCATGAGATAATAGCAGAACTTACTGAGCAGTTGAAAGCAATAACCGGTTTTCCTGCGGTTTCTAATCAGCCAAACGCAGGTGCCCAGGGTGAATATACTGGTCTGATGGTTATTCGAGAATACTTGGCTGATAAGGGTGAAGGGCATCGCAACATTGCTCTGATCCCATCCTCTGCTCACGGTACGAACCCAGCCAGTGCTGTTATGGCAGGTATGAAAGTGGTTGTTGTTGGGTGTGATGATCAAGGAAATATTGACATCAATGACCTAAAAACAAAAGCTGACGAACATAAAGATAACCTTGCCGCGCTAATGGTAACCTATCCTTCTACTCATGGTGTTTTTGAGGAGGATATTCAGGAGATATGCCAAACAATTCACCAAAATGGTGGCCAGGTTTATATGGATGGGGCTAATTTAAATGCCCAGTTAGGGGTTACAACACCTGCTAAAATCGGTGCTGATGTTTGTCACTTGAATTTGCACAAAACTTTCACAATCCCACACGGGGGTGGTGGCCCTGGTATGGGACCAATTGGCGTAGCAAGTCACTTAAGCCCATTTTTACCCAATCACATTAAAGGGCAAGTCGGTGGTGAAAGAGGAATGTCCGCGATAGCTTCTGCTCCTTATGGAAGTGCTAGTATTCTTATCATTTCCTACATTTTTAACAAACTTATGGGCTCTGAAGGGCTTACAGAGGCCAGTAAAATTGCGATCCTCAATACGAATTACCTGAAGCAAAGGCTTGGTAAGCATTATAAGATCCTATACACGGGTAAACAAGGCCGCGCAGCCCATGAGATGATAGTAGACCCGCGTGAGTTCAAAGAAGCCGGTGTAGAAGCAGAAGACATTGCCAAACGGTTGATGGATTATGGCTTCCATGCTCCTACCATGTCCTTCCCTGTCCCAGGTACGCTAATGATAGAGCCAACAGAAAGTGAGGCAAAGGATGAACTTGATCGTTTTTGTGACGCTATGATTTCTATCCGGCAAGAGATCGAAGAAGTGGAAAAAGGCCAACTTGACAAAGAAGACAACATGCTTGTCAATGCACCACATACCCAAGAGATGCTTATGGCGGATGAATGGAAGCACAGTTATACACGGGAACGTGCGGCCTACCCATTGGACTGGTTGCGCGTTGCTAAATTCTGGCCTACTGTAGCTCGAGTTGACAGCTCCTATGGGGACCGTAACCTAATGTGTACCTGCCCGCCAATGGAAGACTACATGGAAGAAGAGCCTGTTAACTGAAACAAGCTCAGCACGCTTGTATAAAAATGTTTTTCTTTCAAGCGTTTTAATAATATGGGGATTCTTTCCCCATATTGTTTTTCTACCTACAGCAAATTACCTTAGCCCGTTAACAAAATATTGAATTATGAACCTATACACTATCCACGCCGGTTATTTTAAACTGGATGGAGGGGCTATGTTTGGTGTTGTTCCAAAAACTATTTGGCAGAAGCTCAATCCGCCGGATGAAAATAACCTATGCACCTGGGCTATGCGTTGCCTGCTTGTAGAAACAGGGGATCGTAAAATTCTAATAGATAGCGGCATTGGCAATAAACAAAGTGAAAAGTTTTTCTCATTGTACGAACCCCACGGTGAAGAAAACCTCGAAAGCTCATTGGCAAAGCATGGTTTCAAACCGGAAGATATAACAGATAATGTGCTGACCCACCTGCATTTTGATCATTGCGGAGGCAGCATAGTCTGGGATGAATCAGGGACTGATTATGAACCTTATTTCCCAAACGCTACTTATCATATAAGCAGGCCTCAATGGGAGAGTGCCTCAAATCCAAACCCAAGGGAAAAGGCGTCATTCCTGCCTGAGAACTTCAAACCGCTTGAAAATACCGGGCAGCTCAATATTATTGAAGCTGATGAATATGAAAAAACCTTATTCCCGGGTTTTTCAGTAAGGTTTTATGATGGACATACAGATGGTATGATGGTGCCTTTCCTGGATTACAATGGCAGAAAAGTTGTGTATATGGCTGATTTACTTCCTTCGCGGTATCATTACAAAACGCCTTATGTAATGGCTTTTGATATTCGACCACTTAATTCGATGGAGGAGAAGCCTGCATTCCTTCAAGAAGCGATCGAGCAAGATTATGTTCTCTTTTTTGAGCATGATCCAGAAGTCGGTTGCGCTTTGGTAAGGGAAGGTAAGAAAGGACCGGAGACTAAAGAGGCTTTCTCTCTTAAGGAATTAGGATAGGCTGGGGTTTCTGTGCGCTTATATTAAAGGAACTTTCATTAAAAACGCCTACCAGCTCGGTGAGTGATTAGCAATATTACTTGTATTTAGGTGCTGAAGCCAATGCATTTTTCATATCCTGATCCATTTGCTTTTTCAAAGCTTCCATATCCGGGAAATTTTCATCACTTCTTATCCATTCGAGAAATTCGATTGTCACAGTATGATCATAGATGTTTTGGTTGAAGTCAAACAGGTAAACTTCTATTCGTTTATCCCCGTTTTCTTCCACCGTTGGGCGTTTACCAATGTTGAGCATACCAAAGTAAGCCTCATTGTTAACATATAAGCGAACCAGGTATACCCCATCAGCTGGTATCAATTTAATTCTTTCCTCTACCTCAATATTAGCAGTTGGATAGCCAAGAGTGCGACCGATTTGATCCCCTTTTACCACGGTTCCTTTCATTATGTAATAATGGTTAAGGTACTGCGTAGCGGTTAGGATATCACCTTCGGTTAATGCATTTCTGATTTTTGTCGAGCTAACGGTGACATCATCAATGTCCTGTGGTGGTATTTGTTCCAATGCATAACCATAGGTAATAGCACCTTCCTTCAGATTTTCAAATGAGCCTTCGCGATTCTTGCCAAAACGGTGATCATAACCAATTACCAGGACTTTGGTGTCCAGGGTATTGATCAATAAGTCTCTTATAAACTGGGTTGCTGTTTTGCGGGAAAATGCTTTAGTGAAAGGAACGACCAAAAGGTTGTCTAAGCCATATTTCTCTAAAAGCTCCATTTTTTCATTCAGGGTATTAAGCAATTCTAAATCCGGGTTATCAGGCTGCAACACCAAACGCGGATGAGGCCAGAAAGTTAGCAAGAGGCTTTCGCCGTCCCATTTTTCAGCTAAGGTATTCAATCGGTCAAGAATTTTTTGGTGGCCTATATGAACACCGTCAAATGTACCGATTGTAACAACCGGGTTTTTGACTTTTTCATAGGCTTCCAGGCTGCGGAAGATTTTCATGATACAGAAGGCATTTTAGCACGGTCAAACAATTCGTCCAATTCCGGCAAAGTTAAGGCATTCGCTACATTGTAAGATCCAATGCTTAAGCGTCTTAATTCGGATACATAGGCTCCTGCTTGAAGGTAATAACCAAAGTCCCTTGCTAAACTTCTCACATACGTTCCCTTACTGCAGACGATTTTAATAGTTAGGTAAGGCCAATTGATAGCCTTAATGGAAAATTCAGTAATTTCGACAGGCTTGGGGTTGGTTTGTACTGCTTTGCCTTTCCTCGCCTCCTTGTAAGCCCGCTTACCTTTTACATGAACAGCCGAATAAGCTGGCGGAGCTTGCTCTAAGTTCCCCTCAAATTCTGAAGCGGCCTTTTTCAAGGCCTTTTCATCAAGGTGCTCAATTGAATAAGTGTGGTCAATGTCGGTTTCTTTGTCAAATGAAGGAGTGGTAGCACCAAGGTAAAATGTTGTTTCATAAGTTTTGGCTAGTGCCTGGAAGTTCTCTATGCTTTTGGTTAATTTACCTGTACATATGATTAGCAAACCTGTTGCAACAGGGTCTAATGTTCCCGCATGACCAAGTTTTTTAACATAGCCAGGGTATTGTTCCCTTATGTACTTGACCACATCAAATGATGTCCAATCTTTGGGTTTATCAATCAAAAGAAAGTATCCCTGATTTAAGTCCCACTCGGTAGGTAAGTTATTCTTATCTATTTGCATGGATGGCCTTTCGTTAAAATCCGTATATTAGCTTTTACTAATTGATAATTTGCCTGAATTGATTTAAGTTCATAAGAGGTTGTTCAATACAATAATTTTTAATTGATAAATCATTGATGCCGTTCCATTAACATTTAAGCAAAGCTGCTGATGATGGCTATTCCACCTATTACTAAGCAGTATAGGGCAAAATAGACGATTTTACCTCTTCTAACAAGGGTTATCATCCATTGACATGCGAATAATCCTGCTAAAAATGCCCCGGTAAAACCGGCAAACATAGGCCAGAAATCTGCTGAAACACTACCAGGCTGTTCTATCAGTGTTTTAACTTTCAATGCTGTTGCACCTAAAATGGGCAATAATACCATCAAGAAGGAAAACCTCGTAGCATCATCGCGGTCAATACCTAATAACAGGGCTGTGCCAATAGTGGCTCCCGATCTTGAAATACCTGGAATAACGGCAAATGCCTGAGCTACACCAATTATAAGAGCGCTGCCATAACTGACCTTTTTACCTTTATGGTTGGCAAAAATGGTTGAATACAAAACCGTAGCCGTCACCAAAAGCATTGATCCTACTAAAAACAAACGACCTGAGAAGAGGGCATCTATTTGCTTCTCCCATAATACCCCCACTAAGCCAACCGGTATCATAGAAATGACCAACAAAACAATGTATTGGTTGCTTTCTGACCACTGGAATTTGAAGATATTTTTAATTAAAGCATAAATCTCCCTCCGGAAAACTGTGATTGTGCTAAGAACTGTAGCACCATGCACCAATACTGTAAAAGTAAGGCTATTTGGGTCTTGTATGTTTAAGAGAACTTTGCCCAGCTCTATATGACCACTACTGCTGACTGGCAGGAATTCTGTCAGCCCTTGAAGAATGCCTAAAATAAGGGCCTCTAAGGTGGACATAAAAGGCAAGCCGGTGAGGTGTTAGCTAAGATTTTAATTTTCTTTTTCCTCTTCTTCCTTTTTCTGAGATTCAGGGGTTTTCATAATAGCATAAATCTCAAAAGCATAGCCAAACATCACTACAATCACGGACAATGTAGTTTTACGAAAGTCGTAGATATTTTCATCACCTGACATCAGGATATATCCCAGGATAATGATAGCAAAGCCAATCGCCATTAAAATGAAATTTTCTTTACCTAAAGGAAAGTCCAAGCCAGCATCTTTCCTATTCCCACTACTTCCAGCAGTTTTTCGGCTACCTGATTTGTCGGTTTTTATTGCCCCTTTTCCTTGTTTTTTAGCTTGCTTCTCTTGTTTAGCCATATTGTAAAGCTTTCCTATCTTGGTTACTTCAAAAGTAAGAAATATTTCTTCAATCCTAAAAACCAAGCTATTAACCTAATATAGGTCCTCGAGCTTCATTTTTAAGTATTTGTTAATGGAAAATAAGCCGCTTAATCCGGTAATAAGACAACCAATTACTAAAAGGCCGGCAAAAACCATCGCATAAAAGCCTCCATGCGCAAAAAAGTCAATGAAGGGAATTAGATCTTGTATGAAATAAAGCAGTAACAAAATCAGTATAATGGCTATAAAGCCACCTAAAAGTCCATGAAACATAGATCGGTAAATAAAAGGCTTCCTTATAAACCATCGGGTAGCCCCTACTAATTGCATAGATTTAATCAAGAAACGACTTGCGTAGAGGTTTAGACGAATCGTACTGTTAATCAAAGCGATGGCAATAATCAAGAAAATAACCGCAAGGCCTATGACGATGATACCGGCAATTTGCAGGTAACGATCGATATTCTGAACAAGGGCCTGCTGGTAAAAAACCTCCCTTACTTTAGGATTGCTTTCCCATTCTTCCTTAAAATCTTTCAAGGTATCCGGATGCGCATAATCAGGATTGAAATAAATGTCCAAAGAAGGTGGATAGGGATTGTAACCCAAAATTTCCTGGGCATCTTCACCCAGGTTTTCTTTCATGATTTCCCGAGCATCTTCTTTACTGGTGTAAGCTATGTTCTTTATGGCATTTCTATCGTTTAAGCTTTTTTTAAGACGAAATACATCAGGTTCATTAACATCTTCAGCGAAATAAATACTAACCTGTACATTTTCCTTCAGGAAGTTTTTAAGTTGATTGGCATGAAACACCATTAAGGAAAATAAGCCCACAAGAAAGAGTACGAGGGTAATGCTAATAGTGGTTGATAGGTAAGAAACACGTCTGCGCCTTTTTTGCTGGGCTTTCAAGAATAGAGGATTTTCAATGCTGGGTGCTAAATTATGAAATAGGCACTAAAGTTGAATTAAGATTCCGGCTTTTGTTAGTTTACAAGTGTTTTTTTTAAAACTTTTGCTTTAGAACTACCGTTAACGCTTTTATGACTAAGCAAATGTAAATAACAATACCCATAAGCAACAACATTACCTCAAACAGTTTATATGGAATTTACACTCCAGAACAGTATTATCCTTTTTGTTATATTAGGGGTTGTAATTGCCGTTGCCGGGAGTCGACTCACTCGCTTAGCTGATACACTGGCTGACCAAACGGGTTTGGGAGAGGCATTGTTTGGGGCAATATTAATGGGTGGGGTAACTTCTTTATCCGGCATTATTACATCCGTTACAGCAGCCTTCGAAGGCCATGCGGAAATAGCAGTTAGCAACGGCATTGGTGGTATCGTTGCCCAAACCGTATTTTTAGCCGTTGCCGATATTATCTACCGGAAAGCTAATTTAGAACATGCCTCGGCCTCTATTCAAAACCTCATGCAAGGGGTTATATTAATTTTCCTACTCGGATTTATTTTGCTATTAAATACTGCTCCGTCATTTGCCTTTTGGGGAATTCATCCTGGCTCTGTTATTATGTTTGGCCTTTATCTTTTAGGAATGCGGCTCATTTCCCGTGCAGGAGATGTTCCCATGTGGCGACCTCGTCAGACGCAAGAGACGGTATTTGACATAGCGGATACTGAAAGCTTTCAAATAGGAAATAAAATCTGGATTAATTGGGCATTGTTTGGCATTCTTGGAATTGTAGTGGGCTTGGGCGGTTATGGGATAGCTGAGACAGCTATTGTAATTACTCATGAAACAGGTATCTCAGAAACTATCGCTGGAAGCATAATGACCGCCACTGTTACCTCATTGCCCGAACTAATAACTACTATTGTTGCTGTAAGGCATGGGGCATTGACGTTGGCAGTAAGTGGTATTATTGGCGGCAATACATTTGACGTATTGTTCGTAGCTTTTTCTGATTGGGCTTATTCTGGTTCTATTTTTCACCATATTACTTTCCGTGAAACGTATTTGGTAGCCCTAACGCTTCTTTTGACTACCATCCTGATCTTGGGGTTATTAACGCGCCAAAAGCAAGGTATTGGTGGAATTGGGTGGGAAACCTTTTTAATCCTTATTGGATTTTTTGGCGGATATAGCTTATTGTTCTTTTTCTAAGGTGTAATCTTCTTCCCGGAAAAGGATACCGTGCCGCTTTAACTCTTCAAGAACTGGTTCATAGATGTCTGAATGCATCGGTAAGTGAACGCCGGTTAAGTTCAGGTCTCCTTTCATTAGTAAATGGGTAGCAATAGCAAGGGGAAGGCCTACTGTTTTCGCCATGGCTGTTTTTTGACTATCTTCCCCTTCTAAGGTGAAATAAGTCTTTCTGCGCATTTTTTCGCCTTGCAATTCAAAATCAAAATAATGGACCATTACTATTAAATCCCGGTCACCTGGTTCTAAGGCTATCTTTTCTAAAAGGACGGCTTTTAGGATTTCGGCTGGAGTGCCGATGTTTACAGGAGCTGGTTTATCCTCTAAAAGTCCTAACCACTCCAGTTTTTCAAAAGCCTCATCATTAGTGCTTACCCCTAATAATTCGCACCAGCGTTCTTTGATACTCTTATTAGGGTTTTCAGGCAGGAACATGCCTATGAATTCAGCCAGCGTTTTCCCTTTTAGGTTAAATGATTCAATATCGGATGTTAAACCGGTCTTCACCATTAAGTCCCAAGCTTCGCAGAAGCCTTGTTTACGGAGTGTACCCCTCACCAAATTTTTTAAATCCTTCAAACCATACAATTTTTCATAAGGCAGGGAATTCCGGTTGTAATAACTTTCAAAAGTACCATAGCCTGGAACATCAATTTTGGATAATCGTTGGAAAAGCTGGTTATAAGGTACTATTTTACGTTTGCCTTCTTCTTTATACCTTGCCCATGATTGACCGGCTTTAACCACATTCATGGGGTTCCAGGATATTTTGTAGTGCCAAGGGTTATTATCAGAATCAGGGGAGATTAATCCACCCGCATAGGAGTAAAAGCCTGTTATGTCAGCGCCTCTTGATTCAAGATCATCAATAGCCTGCTTGGCCGACAGGTGGTCTAAACCTGGATCGAGCCCCAGCTCATTCATGAATAGCAGGCCTTTGTTTTTTGCTTCCTGGTGAACTCCCTCAATAGTAGTATTCAGGTAAGAAGCTGTAAGCAGGTGCTGACCATAATAAAGGCAGTCTTTGGCAATCTCTCCGTGATAATGCGGTGGGGCCATAGAAACTACTATATCTTGCTTAGCAATCAGATCCTCTCTATCTCGGGTATTACCCAGATCCAACACCTGAGTTTGGATACTATTGGTTTCAGGTAGATTGCTATCCAGGTTTTCCCGGGAAAAATCAGCTACTGTGACTTTCCAGTCAAATTCTTTTGACTTTTTTAGCAAGTATTCCACTAAAAAGTAGGTACTACGACCGGCCCCGATTACGAGTATGTTATTCATGTTTATTCCTTAAAATGCTTGGCAGATTGGTGCAAAGTTGACCATTGGTGAACGGATTCAAAACCTGAAAAATCATGGTGATAAATTCCAAATTGGATTTAAATTCCAGCTTTTATTTTTGTTGATGTAAATATGACCCTGATCGATTTCCAACGGGGATGGAATATTGTTGGTATACAAACCACCTGTTCCCAGGCCTTGAGGGATCTCCGGTTTCCACTGGGCAACCCACTGAGCTATGGCATTCAGCCCTATATTCGATTCCAGTGCGGAAGTGGCCCACCAACCAATGCCTCTTTCCTCAGCCAGTCTAATCCATTCATCGGCTTGCTCGAAGCCACCGATTAAGCTTGGCTTTAATATGAGGTGTTGAGGTTGAATGGTATCCAGTTTTTTTACTTTCTGATCCCGGTCATGATATCCTATTAACTCCTCATCAAGAGCCACCGGTAGTGGGGATTCCCGGCAGATTTCAGCCATGGCTTTTGTATTGTTGGTGGCTATGGGCTGTTCGATGGAATGTACCTGGTAATAAGCCAATTCGGATAATTTAGCCATAACCGTATCTGAAGGAAAGGCGCCATTAGCATCAACCCTTATTTCCAAAGAATTAGCGGAATAGTTGGCTCGGATTTCTTCCAAAAGGGATAATTCCTTATCCCAGGCAATGGCCGCAATTTTTAACTTGATGCAATCAAAGCCTTGTTCTATCTTCTCATGGATTTGACTGAGCATTGTTTGATAGTCATTCATCCAGATAAGGCCGTTTATTTTTAAGGAATGAGGGCCATTAGCAAAAGAAGTTGGAAAAATCAATCTTTTTCCGCCATTTTCCAGATCCTTGAATGCGATCTCTAAACCAAAAATGATAGAGGGGAAAGACGTCAGTTTATTTTTAAGGGTTACCAAATCCTCGCCCTGTTCAATGGCCTTTGCAGTAGCCTGTAAACGGTTCTTGCAGTCACTCCTGTCATCAATGCTTAACCCAGGTATTGTTGTAGATTCCCCAATGCCGGTATTACCATTTTTTTCATTCCTGATAACTAAGTAATAAACCTGTTTCTCGTAGAGGGTTCCCCTTGAAGTTCCCGCAGGACCTTTGAATTTAAGCCTGTGGGGTATTACCCAGGCTTTGAATGTTTGCATATTGTTTTTCTGGTATTTTGATCAGCGAAGGCTAGCCATTCATTAAATGGTTTTAAAATTGGGATGCCTAAAAAATTGCGGAGCATCGTCAAATATTCGGGTCTTCCTCAATTTTCTTCCTAAGGTTTTCAGCTTCTTCCTCTAATTCTTCAATTTGCTTGGTCTGCCTGTAAATAAGCCGGTCTTTACGGTAAATGTTAATAAGAGAGGTTAAAACGCCTATGATGAAACCTAAGGTGAAGAGGAGCGTCAGGAAAAGGGAAAGGGAATTCTGCATTTCCCAGATCAAAAGTTTAACGGTTACCTCTTCTGAATTTTGGATGGCTATGATCACTAACAGGACCAAACCAATGAGTAATCCAATCAAATAAGGATAATTGGATGTTTTTGCACGGGTGGTTTCCTTAGCCATTGCACGGTCTTTAGAAAAGTTTGTATTACTTTCAAAGGTACAAATTCCTTAAGGATCCTATGCTGAATTAAGGCTTCCGGTGGCGTTCATATAAATCATAGTCCTGTTAAGGGTGAGTTGCCTGTTAAAGGCTGTAGATACTGCATTTAAAAGGTCTTTAAATGGACGAATAAGGTACTGAGAATTATCCAGGTTACCCTGTTTAAACTAAGGGGCTTTAGAAAACATTTGCTACCTTTGCAGGCCCTAAATGCCCTAAACCTATTCCATGAGTGAATTGATTAAACATGAATGCGGTGTTGCTCTCATACGTCATTTAAAGCCATTATCGCACTTTATTGAAAAATATGGTACGCCTCTTTATGGCTTGAATAAGCTTTACTTGCTAATGGAGAAGCAACATAACCGTGGTCAGGATGGTGCTGGTGTTGCTTCAGTCCGATTTGACCCAGAGCCGGGAGAGCAGTATATATTTCGTAAAAGATCCACAGATCCGAACGCCATTGAAGATATCTTCCAGTATATCCAGCAGTTTTTTGGAGAAGCTTATGAAAATTGGCCGCACAAGCTAAAGGATGCTGAATGGCTGAAAAAAAATGTACCCTATTTCGGGGAATTGCTATTGGGCCACCTTAGGTATAGCACGCACGGTGAAAATGGTTTGCGGTTCTGCCATCCGATCATTAGACAAAATAACTGGATGAGCAGGAATTTGGTGGTTGCCGGAAATTTCAACATGACGAACAATGATGAGCTCTTCGATCATTTGGTGAACATTGGTCAGCACCCAAGGGCTAAAAATGATACGGTCACGGTTCTGGAAAAGATAGGCCACTTTCTGGATGAGGAGAATGAGCGTTTGTACAATCATTTTCGTCAGGCCGGGTATTCCAAGAAGGATATTTCTCCATTAATTGCACGACATTTATCACTCGAGAATGTTCTGAAAAAATCTGCGGATGATCTGGATGGCGGATATACCATGTCTGGTATGACGGGCCACGGAGATGCTTTTGTTTTTCGGGATCCGAATGGAATAAGGCCGGCTTATTACTACAAAGATGATGAGATCCTTGTCGTTACCTCTGAAAGGCCCGCTATAAAAACAGCCTTCAATGTTCCATTTGAGGATATACCAGAGATTCAGCCCGGCCATGCTCTTATTGCTAAAAAAGATGGTACCATTAGTGAATCAGAGATTCTACCACCGAAAGAAAAACTTTCCTGCTCATTTGAACGCATTTATTTTTCCAGGGGTAGCGATGAAGAGATTTACCATGAAAGGAAAAAGTTGGGTTATTTACTGACTGAGGATGTGTTAAACAGTGTCGAGTATGATTTTGCTAATACCATTTTCTCCTACATACCCAATACTTCAGAAACTGCTTTCATAGGAATGCTAAAAGGTTTAGAAGCCCATTTGAACCAGTATAAAAAGGCCCAGATCCAAAATAATCCGCAAATGGGAGATGATGAGCTTCAAAATCTGCTGGACCTAACACCGAGGTTGGAACAGCTTGCTGTAAAAGATGCTAAACTAAGGACCTTCATTACCGATGATAATGCCAGGGATGATTTGGTAGCCCATATTTATGATACCACTTACGGCATTGTACGCCCGCACAAGGATAAGTTAGTGATGCTTGATGACTCCATAGTCAGGGGAACTACCCTTAAGCAAAGCATTATCAGTATTTTAGGTCGATTAAAACCCGCCAAGATCGTGGTGGTTTCCTCTGCACCGCAGATCCGCTATCCGGACTGCTACGGAATTGATATGTCCAAATTGGGGGATTTTGTGGCATTCAGGGCAGCCATCGCGTTATTGCATGAAAAAGGGCAAGCTGATACCATTGAACAGGTTTACAATCATTGTAAAGCACAAGAAGGCATGCCACCGGCTCAGCACGAAAACCATGTAAAAGCCATTTACGAACCATTGGAAACCCGTGAGATCTCAGAAAAAATAGCTGAGCTTATCAAACCGGAATCCGTTAACTCAGAGGTAGACGTTATTTTCCAGAGTATTGAAAATTTACACGAAGCTTGTCCTGAGAATAAGGGTGATTGGTACTTTACCGGAAATTTTCCCACACCCGGAGGCAATAAGGTCATGAATAAGGCATTCATCAATTATTATGAAGGTAAGAATGAACGGGCTTACTAGGTTAAGTTTCTTTTGCTTTTAAGGCAAGTCTGCTGGCTTGTTAATGTTTTTAGTAGCAGCTGGGGGAAGCATAAGATTATTTAACATCCACCGCCTTTACTTCAAATCCTTCTTCCCTGAGAAGGTTGATTAATCCATTTTCAAGCGGTAAGTGCAGAGCACCGACAGCCATGAAGGCTCCACCCTCTTTTAAAACAGGTTTTGCCTTCTTCACCCAGTCTTTATTACGCTTTTCCAGGAGAAATGCCATGTTTTGGAAAACATTTTGGTTTTCCTTGTATAGCTTTTTCATCTTATTTAAATCCTGATTTTCGTAAGCTTTCACAAGGGACTTTGCGTTTTGTTTCATCATATCGGCTTTTTCGATGAAAGAGATAAGCATATCCGTTTGTTCTTGGTTGGATTTCTTTTCAAAAAGGATCTTTCCCTGCTCTAAAAACCCCTCAAGTTGGATAACTTCTTTACCCATTTCCTTACCATTTCGCCCAAAATACTGATCTATTACCATCCCATTACCTTCCGAAAGAGGGGTTGAAACAGCTTGGTATTCTTTCATTGTAAGCATTGTGAGAATTTGGATGGGCTTGAGCTTTTCAACAGCGGAAATCGGGTAATTAATTTTCCCGCTAATATGGTTTTTAACAGTTTCAAACTCAGCACTGTCCAAATAATCGCTAAGTTCATGATCTTTCATCCTCATCATGCTCCCAAACTGCATAAGTTTGGACGAATCTATAATGGTTTCAACGATAACCTTATCAGATTGCTGGTAGGCTTCTTTTACGCCATTCCAGGTACTAAGGTAATCCGATTTCATGATATGCAGGGTGCCGAACAAATAAGAAGGGTCACCGCCACCTTTGGTAACCTTCCACAGGAGAGCATTCTCTAATTTTTTACCATTGTCATTTTGGCTATCACTGTTATTGCCACATCCTATGACAAACGGTATAAAGAAAATTAAAAGAAGAACGGAGATTTTGGACCTTTTCATGACTAATTCACCATTGTTTGGGTCAAAATAAGCAAATCTCTGGTGGAGTGACAATTGACCAAACGCCGTTATTCCTATTTTTCAACTTCAAGCACTTGAATTTTATTTTGAATGCGTTGCTTACTTTGCTGGCGATCCAGTGAAAATGTGCTTTGGTCAATGGTCTCAGCCTTACTAATCAGTGCCAGGGCTATTTGATAACGGTGAAGGGCTTTATCAATGTCCTGCTTAGCCTCCCATAATTGTGCCTCAGTTTCTGCCAATTCAGCAATTTTCCCAAACTCCTCTGCCCGTGGGTCAAATTGAGCTGATAAATGTTGGATAAAACTTTCCGGCCTAAAGTCACCCAATGATTGATCATCGCCCAATTTAATAGCTTCGTTGTAATATTGTTTTAGATTGTCAAAAGCCCCTTCGATATCCCCTTCTTGTTTTTTGTTTTGAACTTTGGTGATAGCTTTGGAGAGTTGTTCGATATACCGGAGCAGGTAGTCCTTCTGATACATACCATCAGTAGTTTTAGGCTTTGCGTCCTATTCATTGATTTTTTTAGCCTATCGTTAGCCATCATAGGTGATACGCCAAACCGTACCACCCTGCGAATCCGTAATGTACATTTTTCCATCAGGACCGAAAGCTAGTCCCATCGGCCTATGTTCAGCATTTTGAGGTGATTTGAGCGGCTCTTTGCCTTTAAACCCTTTTGCAAAAACTACCCACTCATCCTTTCCAGCTAACTCGCCATCGTCAAACGGCACAAAGGCAATATTATACCCTGCTTGCGGTAAGGGCGCCCGGTTCCACGATCCGTGGAAAGCCACAAAGGCGCCTCCCTTGTACTTATTGGGGAGAGCATTGCCATGGTAAAAGAGCAGATCGTTAGGACCCCAATGGCCCGGAAATCCTACAAGCGGATCCTGGTAATTTCTGCACCGCCCAACAGAATCTCCATCGCCACCGTACTCAGGACCCAAAACCTTCTTTTGTTGGATTGGGTCATAATAGCAATAAGGCCAGCCCAAATTATCCCCCGCTTTAACACGATGAAATTCCTCGGCTGGTAGCTTGGCGCTTTCCTCATCAGAGTACATATCCGGAAAAAATTGTCGCAGCTGATCCCTGCCATGCTGTACAACGAAAAGGTTTTCCTGTTTTTGATTCCAATCAAGGGCTACAATGTTCCGCATGCCGGTCGCATAACGGTTTTTGGGCTTGTGCGTTTGGTTTGTCTTATCTGCTTTGTATTGCCAAATGCCGGCGTGCTTCTCCAACAAAGGGCAAGGATCCATTCCGGGTGAGCCTTTTGTGCGGCTTTCTTTCATGCAGGCATTTGAAGGTGCTCCAACATTGACGTATAAATTACCCTTTCCATCAAAATCAATGGGTTTTGCTGCATGGGAATTTTGCTCAGGCATTCCTTGAAGAATGGTTTCTCTTTCGTCAGTCTTTGGTAATAACTGATCTTCCTTTAGCGGATAACGATAAACAGCAGTCTCGGAGCTTCGATAAAGAAATCCATTCCTGATAGCAACACCAGTGCCGGTAAAATTCCCAAAATATTGCACAATGTCTATTTCATGATTGCCCGTGGTGTCCCTTAAAGCTACCGTGCCATGATTATTTTCTTTTTCCCGAAGTGCTACGTACATATCCCCATTATCACGTACGGCAATGTGGCGGGCATACCCAAGGTCAGTGACCATTTTTTGGGCTTTAAACCCCTTTGGCAATTCAATACCCGCCGTTTGATTGTAATTGGCTAAATGGTATGGTTTTTTTTTGGTTTCCTTTTTTACCCTGGAATCATCATTATTGGAGCTTTGATTGTTCTCCTGGCTTCCCTGGCAAGCAGTTATCATTGTCATGCCCGCTAACAATGCTAAAAATAATGGCTTAATGTTTCTCATAAAGATAAAATATTTAATGGTTTTCACCTTTTCAATATGCTAAGTAGCGACCTTTCAATTTTAGTTAATGTTTACAAACCCTTGAAATCGGAGAGCCGATCCTTTGCTTTGGGTTTATGGTTATTTCCCCTTTAACAACAAAACTTAAACAATGATCAAAAACGGGAAGTAATACAAAGCTTGAATTTCCTGACGAATTTATGAGCCAGTCGTCTGAAGCCAAAATTCATCTTCTTTGAAGTTTCAATTAAATTTAGCCAAGGATACCTCCAGAAGGTTTTTTTAAATACTAAGGTTAGATTGTGAAGGTTTTAGACGGAAAATACTCATTAGCCGCGGGACTTGGTTAAGTTTAGAATTCGATAATGGCTACTTACCTGTTGGCATTAAACCGGTAAAAATAAAAGGAGTAGTTATATTGAATCCAGATTATGCATTGAAAAGGTTTTCATTCCATAAACGACTAAAGCAATCAAGCCATTTAGCTGATTTTCCAAATCACCTTCATGGTGATTCCTTAAGTCCGGTTTGACTCGAACTAATACGATAAATTAAAGTGCTTTCGCACTTTTTTATTGCATAGTTTCGGTTTAATATTCGAGCATATGAAAGGATTATTAAAAAATAAAAGCGCTGCGCTGATTAACTTAAGCTTATTGTAAAAGCGTAAATTACAAGGCATTTCAAAGAAGTTTTTCATCACCTTCCAGAAAGGTCCTGGGGCAAGCAGTTCCCAAATTAAATAGGTGTTTGAACAGGCAATTCACTTCAAGCTTAAAAGGCTTAAGTAACCGGCTTGAATAATACTTGGCGCCTTGATGATAGATGGAAAAAATTTAGCCCATCTAACAAACAATCATTGTATTAAGAGTCACGGGTGATGACTTTAAAATACCCTTTGATTTTTTATCCTAATAAAAACCCTATTGTGTTATCAAATCATTTTTTACCAACGTATAACAACTATAGATAAGTTTTCGGTAGATGCTTTTAATTTTATTAATATGGCGGGTTTGTTTTCAGGCAGTACTTTATTGCTCTTAACCCAGTGTAAATAATTGAGCTCCCCTATTGACCAAATTAACCATAGAAATTGTGGTATTGATTGCAGAGCCCAATTTTCACAATTGTTGAATCGTGTTTTTTTTATTAAACAGGTTATTGCTTGCAGTAATTGCTTTTAAAAGGTGGCATTTAGCCATAATCATTACTCGGCATCATTGATATTTTGAATACCTTGGATAAGCGCATCCGGATTAAAAGCAATGCTATCAATTCCTTGATTTACCAAAAATTTGGCAATATCAGGGTAGTCACTTGGGGCCTGTCCACAAAGGCCAATTTTGGTCCCGGTTTGATTAGCAGTTTGGATCACTTGACTCAGCATCATTTTGAGGGCGGGATCGTGAGGGTCAAAGATATTCTGAAGCCTATCCGAATCTCGATCAACGCCCAGAACTAATTGAGTTAAGTCATTGGAACCGATGGAAAAGCCATCGAAATGTTCGGCAAATTGCTCAGCCCGGATCACGTTAGCGGGGATCTCGATCATTACATATAACTCCAGGTTATTTTCCCCGCGCTTAAGGCCTTGGCTTTCCATTACAGTCTTGACCTTATTAGCTTCTTCAATGGTTCGGCAAAAAGGGATCATTAACTTGACATTCGTGAGTCCCATCGCATCTCTTACCCGTTTCATGGCTTGACATTCCATTTCAAACCCTTCCTGGTAATGGGGATGGTAATAACGGGAAGCCCCTCTAAATCCTAACATAGGGTTAGACTCCTTTGGCTCAAAGGTTTCCCCACCTATTAGGTTAGCATATTCATTACTTTTGAAATCACTCATCCTTACGATGACATCCTTGGGGTGAAAAGCTGAAGCGATTTTGGCCACAGCCTCTGCCAACTCTTGGATAAAGTACTCTTCCTTACTGGAATAATGCTGGGTAAGGTTTTCAATGCGGGTTTTTACTGCTTCATCTTCTAAATCATCAAAATATCGTAAGGCCATAGGGTGTATGCCAATGGTGTTGTTAATAATGAACTCCAGTCTTGCGAGCCCCACTCCTTTATTGGGATAGAAGGAATGACGAAAAGCCTGGTCCGGGTCTCCCAATATTAGCATAGGCTGAGTCTGAGGCATGGGGATATTACTGACATCGATGGACGCCTCTTCCCATTCTAAATATCCATTGTACACCAGACCCTCCTTGCTACTAAGGCTGGAAACGGTGACTTCCATGCCATCTTCAATCATTTGGGTTGCATTTCCAGTACCTACTACAGCCACGGCACCAATTTCCCGGGCTACAATGGCAGCGTGACTTGTGCGGCCACCTTGTTCCGTAATAATGGCGGCAGCTTTTTTCATAAGCGGGTCCCAATCGGGATCTGTCCGATTAGTCACTAATACTTCGCCCTCCTCTAGCTTATCTGATTCTTCCGGTGACTCCAGCACCCGAGCTTTACCTTTAGTGATCTTTTTACCCAAGCCTATGCCTTTGCACAACACTTCGCTCTCTTCCTTAAGCTCGTAATGTTTGATGCTTGTTTTGGCCTCTTTACTACTATAAACTGTTTCCGGTCTGGCCTGGACAATAAATAATTCATTAGTGATCCCATCTTTAGCCCATTCTATATCCATGGCTCTCCCATAATGTTTCTCAATGATGACAGCCCATTGGGCTAATTGGCGAATTTCCGGATCAGTAAGCACTAATTGGTTTTGCTGTTCTTCTGGCGTTTTGCTATTAACTGTGGGGTTATCTGTTAGTTCATTGATAGAGCCATTGGCGTATACCATGGTTAGTTCCTTACTGCCCATGGTGTGTGAAATGACTGGCTGTTTAGCAGTATCAAGCAATGGCTTGAAAACCTGGAATTCATCAGCATTTACATTGCCCTGGACGACATTTTCACCTAAACCCCAAGAGCCACTGATCAAGACCACTTGATCAAAACCTGTGTCAGGATCAATGGTAAAGATCACCCCGGAAGAAGCTTTATCCGAACGAACCATGACTTGCACACCAATGGATAAGGCTACTTGCATGTGATCAAATCCATGGTATTCCCTGTATTGAATGGCTCTGTCGGTAAACAGGGAAGCATAGCACCTATGACAGGCAAGCAATAATTGCGCTTCTCCGGTGATATTCAGGTAGGTTTCCTGCTGCCCGGCAAAACTTGCATTCGGCAAGTCTTCAGCAGTCGCACTACTTCTTACCGCCATAGATATGTGCTCACCATAGGTTTCCTGAAGTTTATGATAGCTAGTTTGAATAGCTTCCTGTAAATGCTTTGGTAAGGGTGTATTCAGGATAAGTTGGCGAATTTGTTTACCAACAGTTTTCAAATTCGTGAATGCTTCTACGTCCAAATCATCTAAATACGTAGTAATATCATTACGGATGGCAGCTGAATCAAGGAAATGCCAATAGGCGCTTGCTGTAGTGGCAAATCCATCAGGCACTTGTATGCCTTTCTGAGAAAGGTTTTTAACCATTTCTCCAAGTGAGGCATTTTTTCCGCCTACATCACCTACGTGAGTACTATCTATCTCATGAAAAAAACGGACAAATGGGTTTTTATTAGGCATTAAGGAGGCATTTTATTGACATGGTAAGGTAAATAAAATGCTTTTCCTGAAAAAATGGGATTGATTACCATTTGAAGCCATACAGATGAACGCAGGCTATAAAATGGTCACTCTAAATATGATAAAACTCATTTTTTGGGATTAGCTTTTAAAAGATTTTTGCTTAATAAAATCAAAGCTTATATGAAAGCACAACCTCATGTCCTCGTACTCGGAACCAATTTCGCAGGCCTTACCACGGCTCGCTATATTCGGGATTATCTGGGAGAAGATGCAAAAATTACTGCAATTGACCGGAAGCCTTATTTAACCTTTATACCGAATATCCCATTAGAAGTTTGGCATAATAACAACCCAGCCGAAGAATTGCATCTACCATTTGTTAAGTTCTTAGACAAAGATAATATCCGGTTCATACAAGGTGACATCCAAGAGTTGGATTTAGAAAAGCAAAAGGTTTACTATAAACCGGTTGAAAGGCAAGGTTCTGCTACAGAAACTATTGGCTACGACTACGTGGTAATAGCTGTTGGTAATAAACTCGCTTTTGATAAAATAGAAGGGTTTGGGGAATATGGTCATACCTTTACCGATACCTATTACGGGGATCAGGTCAGGAGATACTTGAACAATGAATACAAGGGAGGTCCTGTTGCCATTGGCTCAGATTTTTTCAATCAGGGCAAAAGCCCTAAACTGCCCCAGGACCTACCTGTTGCCGAAGCTGCTTGTGAAGGACCCGTGGTGGAGATCGGATTTTCTATGGCTAAGTGGCTGGCGGATAATAATTTAGGGGACGCTTCTAACATTACCATGTTTACCCCCTCCCATGTCATAGCTGAAGATGCCGGTCAAACCATACTTGATCAATTACTTCCCATGGTAGAGGAAATGGGGTATGGTTACAAAGCCAATACCAGAGGCATCAAACGGCTTTACAGGGATGGCATTGAATTCGAAAATGGTGACAGCGTTGATGCAGAAATGAAAATTATCTTCCCGGATTGGCAAGCCCATGATTTCTTAAAAGGGCTACCCATAAGTGATGACCAGGGCTTTGTGATTACCGACCGATACATGCAGAACCCGGATTATCCCGAAGTTTTTGCCGTAGGAGATGCGGCTTCGATTACTGTTCCTAAATTAGGCTCTTTGGGTCATATGGAAGCTGAGGTGCTAGCGCCCGTTTTAGCAGAAAGGTCAGGGAAATATAAACCCAAAGAACCCATTCAACCTCTTGAATTTACCCTTATGTGCATGGGCGATATGGGAGGTCGAAAAGGCTTTTATATGCACACCGATGAATGGTGGGGAGGTGACACAGCTATTTTAAAAACGGGTTACACACCCCACGCCATGAAAATGGGTTTCAAACAAATGTATTACACTACCGGGGGTAAAATTCCCACTTGGGGTGTTCCATTTTCAGAGTTTATCTCTGATCATGCTTTCTTTTAATTAGTTTTGAAGGTTCGGGGTAAGATGGCAATAACCGCTGCCTGGATAAGTTTTGAAAAATCCAAATGCATTTGGTTAAAAATGGAGGTGCTTTAACTGGTTTTTAGATTACCAATTGATTCACCTTATCAATTGTTAGCTGGTTACGGGTCAGCAATCATTTTGATTTACAAACACCAGTTTAATGAATGTAAAAAGGATTTGAAATTCAATTGAAGTTATTAAACCAACTAATAAACTAC
>CAZQQN010000037.1:0-6134 GCA_964595485.1 uncultured Sphingobacteriales bacterium
TAGACATATTGGCCAGCCTCAAGGTTTTGTGTTTTTAAGGTGACTTCACCTTTTCCGGGCTTTTGGAGATCAATGCGCTCAATTAATCGGCCATTGGTGCTACTAATGACGAGGGAGGCAGACTGAAACTGTTCCGGCAAGTAATACGGAATAATCGTTTCATTTTTGTAAGGGTTGGGCCGGTTTTGCAGGAGCATGGCTTCTTGTTGCCCGGATTCTCCGATGCTTACTGTTTTTTGATTCAATTCCTCCTTACCGGATTTTTTGAATTGATTTGCCTCTTTTCGGTCTGTTAACTGCCTGTACTTTTCTCTCAATTCCTCAATGGCTTTTTGCTGTTGTTCGTCTCGTTTTTGGAGCTTTTCTATTTGTTCATCTTTTGATTCAAGCTCCTTTTGTTGTTCCTGAACTGAGTTGATAAGCATATAGGTGAAAGCCGTGTAATTAAAAGAATAATAGCTTTCCCCATTTGCTTGATAAGATTTTTCTACCATATAGGGCGCAATTTCTTTAATTTCTTGGGCAATCACGCCTACGTGCTTTTCGTTAGCGTTGGCATGCTCCATTTTAGAATTGTATTGAAACCATACAGGATTGATTTCCATCAATTCTTTCAAACCATCTTGGTAATTTTCAATATTCTTTTTTAAACGTTTGTCAGAAGGATTACTCCATCCTCCTGTTCCAGGTTTAAGAGGATCAGATGTGGTTACTTCAAATTGACCATTGGGATTATCAAGTCCAATGCCTACTCTACCAGCATCATTGATCGAAAGAACTTCGTCACCACGGTTCGTATTAGAGCCATTCTTTAGAATTTCAAAAATCGTGACTGGATCGTAATCGCCATTGTTAGTAAATCTATTACAATCATTAGTGGAACAATCCGTATTGGTATTGGCTTTAACTTCAAACCGCGTGGCATCCGGGGTCACACTACCACTATAATCCCCCACAGCGACTTCCCCGGTAGGTTCGAGGCTCATGAGTTCATTGAAAGAATTAGTTGATGAAATATCATCCCCATCCCTGGCAATAAACCGCATGCGGTTATTCGCATTATTCGGGTCGGAAACACTGGCATCCTGGAAAGAAACGGTTAAATCTTTGGTCCCATTTTGATTCACATCATCCATAAAGAAATTACCAGCAAAATTATCCCATGTAGCGGCATAACCATAGGCTATTTGGTTGTCGTTATTATCAGGGGGCCTTTCTCCGATGGATATCCATTTATTACCACTTCCAATAAACGGAAAACCTCCTAAATCCTGAACAATATTGGCCTTGCCATTACCCCCGGAAAAGCCGGTTGGTGACTTATTGGTTTCAGTAAAATAATATGGCGCACTGGGATTAGCGCTTAAGCCGGTCCAGCCGTCATTGCGCACCTTTAAGCGGTTGGTGTTATTGCTGTTCTCCACGTTAAGGGCTGCATTGGTGCCGGTGCCGTTGCCGACAACCCTTAATTTAGCATCTTTACGACTAAGGTTCCTAAAGCCTATCCCAACTTTTCCACCAAAGGGGGCCATGAAAACGCCTTGATCAACATTAGGTTGATTGTTAGGTCCATTAATACGGAAATAAGGATTGTTATTCCATCCTGCAGTAAAAGTATTTTTAGCAGCCGCTTGAAGTGTTTCCCCAAAAACAAAAGAATACTCATTCCCTGATGGGATGGCTATATCAGTACCAAAAGCAAAGGAATTATTCGCATCCACATCAAAAGCACCATTGCCATCGCCAAAAGCAAAGGAATTAGAAGCATCCACATCCATGACACCATTCCCAAAAGCAAAGGAATAATCTCCCTCCACTTCAATCGTGTTAGTGCTGCTACCCCTTCCAAAAACAAAAGCATGGTTAGCCTGCGCTTCAACCTGTTGCCCAAAAGCCATGGACTGATCTACACCAGTGCCGCCAGTGCCAACATCCGCATTCCTACCAAAAGCAAAAGAGTATGTACTACCATTTATAATTTCCACATCAGTTGTGTTCCGAACTCCGCCATAGCCAAAATTGGATTCCCCGCTGCCTCCTATTGTTACATTATTCCCTCCTAAGGTATTGAAGCTTCCGGTATTGTTTAGGGAATATGTATTTGGATCACTTAGGTAGTTAACATTATTTTGACTTCCACAACTGTTGCATTGGCCAAACCCATGAAAGGGAGCCAAACAAAAGCTTAAAATGATTGCCATAAAAATTTTTTTCGTAGCCCTAAGCGTAAATTTTTGTTTTACAATAAACTCCTACTCTTTTTTGTTTGACAAGGATTTTCGGAGTGATACTCCTTGCTGAAAACCATTAAAGTGTGCTAATCGTGGGTGGCATAAGGCACCTCCTTTTTTTTAGGTTTGTTAGTTTATGAGTCTTTGCTTTTATTATGCTTTGCTAATAGTAAAACAGCGTAAAACAGGTCACTTCTTTGGCATTTTTTATAACCAAATCGAGCTCACCGGCATAATTAGATCATACCAAATATATAAAAACAGCTAAACAATCAAAAAAATACTTTAAACAATTGGGATTTAAATTGCTTATCTGTTATACCAAAATCTTGATATTTCACCTACCTGAAATGGCTTATTGGGGGAGAGAAAGCAAAATTTTCTTTGTTAAACGAAGGCAAATGGGAGAAATCATCCTTTGAATGATAACCATACCTCATTACTTCCCAAAATCTCAAAACCTCGCAAATCCGCCTAAAAACTGCCTTATTGGAGCCCTTTTTGTACGGGATTCCCATTCAAGTTCCTGTAACCTTTGGCGGTCGAAAACCTGCTTGAAACAAATTTATCTACTTTTATTCAAGCTATTTGGGAGTATTGAGGTAGCGGAAATTGGTAAATAAGGCTTAAAACTCGTAATCAAATGAGAACATGAAAACCCGGGCTTGTCTTTCATTGAATCGGTTTTCAGTAAAATTATTAGTGCGTCCGATTTCAAGCATTTCCCTGGTGTCCAAAACGTCCCGGACATTAACGCCAATACTGCCTTTACCATCAAAGAGACCCTTTTGTAAGCCGGCGTTCATGAAATACATCGGCTCCTGTTTTTCCAGGGCTTCCACTTCAGGGCCCATGTAATTGCCCGTTAATTGCCATTTAAAATCCATAGGGAGCTGGATGGTCGTATTCATTTTCATGTAGTAAGTGATGGCCTCGTTACTGATCTCTTTATTCTTGGACTCAGAGTTTTCAAACAGGTCTTTGTCAATTTGACCATTAATTTGGCTTTTGTAGACAGCGCCATTGAAATTTAAATTCCAACGCTTGGTAAGCTTCAGTAAAGTATTCATTTCTACCCCGTAGGTTTTCCCTGAGGCCAGGTTTTGTGGCCTAATGTAAGGGGTGCCGTTTTCTATTTGGGTGAGGTAATCGACAATTCCATTCCGCAACCGGTAAAAAATCGTAGTGTTCAGGTCAACTTTTTCCCATTGCCTGTTATGCGTTAGCTCCAGGGAATGGACGTATTCCGGATCAATATCAGGGTTGCCCACAAAAATACTTAAGGAATCGGTTAAATCAGGAAATGGATTCAGTCGCCAGGCGCGGGGCCGGTCAATTCTTTTTGTGTAACTCAGATTGATCGAGTGCTTTTTATTGAATTGGTATTGAATTCGCCCACTGGGGAAAAAATTCAGGTATTCCTTATGGCTTTGACTATCTACATTGGCTAAGTTGATATCAATAAAGGTTTGTTCCGCGCGAATACCGCCAATGAAAGTCCAGTTGTTGAATTGGTGTTCGTACTGAAAGTAACCTGCGTGTACTTGCTCATCATAGATAAACTCATTGCTAATGTAATTCAGATTTTCCCATTGGGATTCCTGCCTGTTAAAGCGGCGATAGTCGTAATCATTGTTTAAATTCCGGATTTGGCTTCTAACACCTGCTTCTATTTTACCACTGTCAAAAACCGGGTCGGTATAATCAACTTTAAAGATGCCTAAATTGCGAGTATCTTCAGTAATTTGATTGTTTTTTCGTATGGCAAAAGGTTTCCCATTCTGCGTAACCAATGGCCTTTTTTCGGTCATCTGGTCTTCATTATCTATAGAATAAGAATATTTGATAGAAGCTTTCAGCTTACGGTTTTTCTCAGCAAAGTCCCTGTTATAATATACGGTGGGTTCAATTGAAAATCCGTCATTATTGGTCTCAACAATTTGCTTCCTGTTTGTTAAAACATTGGGGGAAGTCAGGCCACTTCCTTTTTCCGTTACTTTATTTTGATTGGTTGACCGGTTTTGTTCGTTTTCATTTTCGAAAAGGACGTTTAAGCCCAGCTCGTTAAAATAATTCCAAAAGTACTGGGTGCCTCCACGGATAGTGTTTGTGGTTTCCAGTTCTGTTTCATTTTGTTCTTGATCATACACCACATTGGGGCGCTCTGGATTCAACACTTCTCTTTCTGTCTCTCCTTTTTCTAGGTCCACATCATAGCGCCTGTTGAAATTAAGGAAATGGTTGAAATTTTCAGTGCCGTGATTCAATTGCAAGGCTGTGTTATACCGGTTATTTCTACCTGCTGAAAGCTGGAAATTCCCGTTTGTCCCTTTTTTAGTCTGTTTTTTCAGGATAATATTGATCACACCCCCTTTCCCTTCCCGCCTGTATTTGGCACCCGGGTTTTGGATTATCTCTATGGATTCTATGGCACTGGCAGGTATTTGATCTACATTGTTACTAAGGGCTGATTGCCTTCCATTGATTAAAACCTGGGTAGCACCAGCCTCAGTGCCGCGCATTCTAATTCCCCCATCAAAGGTGACATTCACGGTCGGGGTATTCTGTAAAATATCCAATGCACTGCCACCGGTTTGTGTTATATTCTCACTGGGATTCACTGTTAACCCTTCAGGCGTTTGGGTCAAAAAATCCCGCTCTTCTTCTAATGTGACAGCATCCAGGTTCTTTGAGCTCTCACGCATGGTTAGGGTGTCTAAATTCAGGACCGGGTTATTTTTATTAACGGTTACCCCTTTCAGGCTTTCATTACGAAATCCCACATAAGATAAAACTAAATCGTAGGTGCCCCATTCTATACCTTTTATGATGAATCGGCCTTTGGCATTGGTAGTAGTGCCTTCCAATTGCTCTGCCTCTTCTTGCTGTTTTAGAATAACGTTGACGTATTCTAAAGGGGCTCCGGTTTCGGCATTTTGAATTTGCCCTTTGATGGTGCCATTTGATTGGCTAAGAGCCAAGAGCGGGAAGCAACAATAAAGGAAAAATGGTAAAATGAGTGCGGCTTCTTTAATATTTTCCCGCCTTAACCTTTTCATGAAAATGGAATTCTTTGTAAGTTTCTTCTTTGACAAAAAATGTACCACCAAATTGTTTATGAGATCTATGTATGCTACTGCTTTCGTTGGCATTAGCATTTCTTAACTTAGCCATCAGGTGATGATTTGCTACTGGAATTAGAAATTTGCCACTCATTTACTCATTGAAAAGGGTTATTTGTAAAATTTGTTATTATGGAAGAGCAAATAAGACGATACCGGGAACTCAGAGAAAATCCTAAAGTTTCTTATAAATTGTTTGAGGAATTGGTTTACCTATTCCCAGCTATTCTGGTCCTGGAAGCCGATACCAGGATAGATTGGTTTGAGGCCGGCTATATCCGGCACGAGGCGAAAGAGGAAGCGAGGGCCAAAGGACTGGATGAGCAACAGTTAGAGCAAGAGCTTGAGTTTATTATCCAGAACACGGATCAAGTCAAGCCAATCTTATTGGCTGCTTTGAAGGAAAAGCAAAAAAGCGACAACGTATCCCATGATGTGTTGGATTTAATGCTTTCTGCATCCAGGGTAAGTTCTGAAAGTCAGAAAAATAATTTGATTTTCAGTAATTTTCACAATTTCTTTGATATTTTTCGCGGCTTTATCAGCTACTTTGTTGAACCAGAAACTGATAAACCGTTCATTTCTGAGCCTGAAAAGGAAGCCATGTTGGAAGTATTAGAAGCCATTGATGGTATGAATGACCGCAATTATCAGATTCTGCAAAACCTGGCAAAGGATACCCCTTAAACGAAGCAGGTTTTTTGCTTAAAGCCAATTTGACTCAAACCCTGTTTTAAGGGGTAATGAATGATTCCGAATCAAACTATTTCGCGTAATTAAC
>CAZQQN010000037.1:6144-25183 GCA_964595485.1 uncultured Sphingobacteriales bacterium
GGTGACCTTTACCTGGCCCGGATAAGTCAATTCCTGCTGGATCTTGTCAGAGATTTCGAAAGAAAGGTTGTCGGCTGAGTCATCATCGATTTTTTCACTTTCAACGATTACACGCAGTTCGCGACCGGCTTGGATGGCATAACTCTTTTGTACGCCATCAAAGGATAGGGCGATGTTTTCAAGGTCTTTGAGGCGCTGTACATAAGATTCAAATACCTCTCTCCGGGCACCGGGCCTTGCACCTGAAATACCATCACAAACCTGGATAATAGGGGAAAGGTTGGAATTCATTTCCAACTCATCGTGGTGAGCACCGATGGCATTGACTACTTCCGGATCCTCATTGTTATTCTCTGCGATTCGCGCGCCCAACAGCGCGTGGGGTGTTTCGTTGTCTTCCTGGGATACCTTGCCAATATCGTGTAGCAATCCTGCCCTGCGTGCCTTCTTTGCATCCAAACCTAACTCAGCTGCCATTATTCCACAGAACTTAGCTACTTCCCGGGAGTGCTGAAGCAGGTTTTGCCCGTATGAGGAGCGGTAACGCATCCGGCCTACCAACTGCACAATATCCGGGTGGAGCCCATGGATGCCCATATCTATGCAGGTCTTTTCCCCGATGTCTTTGATCTCTTCGTCAATTTCCTTTTTTGTTTTTTCTACTACTTCTTCAATGCGAGCAGGGTGAATGCGGCCATCTGAAACCAACTTATGCAGGGATAAACGAGCAATTTCCCTTCTCACGGGATCAAAAGCCGAAAGGACAATGGATTCAGGCGTGTCATCAACGATGATCTCAACGCCCGTAGCGGCCTCTAAGGCCCGGATATTTCTTCCCTCGCGACCAATGATCCGGCCTTTCATTTCATCATTCTCAATATGGAAAACGGAAACACAGTTTTCAATGGTTTGCTCTGAGGCCACCCTTTGTACCGTTTCCAAAACTAACTTGCGGGCAGCTTTTGTGGCATTGGCCTTGGCATCATCCATGATCTCCTTGATATAACTCTTGGCTTTTGTACGAGCTTCCTCTTTCAGGTTTTCCACTAACCTTTCCTCGGCTTCTTTGGCTGACAAACCTGATGCTTTTTCTAACTCCTCAACGTGCATTTTATGCAGTTGGTCCAATTCAGTTTTCTTATTATCCACAGCTTCTTGCTTTTGCTGCAACTGATTTTTAGTTTCCTGAATGTTTTCTTCTTGCTTTTTTAGCTCCTGCTCACGATCTTTCAGTTCTTTTTCCTTTTCCTTGACCTTTTCCTGTTGTTGCTGCAGGTTCTTGTTTTTCTTGTTCACCTCTTTCTCATGCTCGGATTTCATTTGAAGGAATTTTTCTTTTGATTCATTGATCTTATCCTTCTTAATGACCTCCGCTTTTTCTTTGGCTTCATTGATGATCTCATCAGCCCTTTTCTGGGATTCTTCCTCTTTCTTCTTAAGGTTCCCGGATATTAAATACCTGCTAATCAAGACACCCGCTAAAAGCGATACCAGTATAGCGCTTACTAAAATGATGATATAAGTCAAATCCATGGTTATTTTCTTGTTTTAAGTTTAATAAAAAAGCCGCAAATAAGTCTTTAGAATTGCCTTCATGATCAGGGCCATTCTAATGAGTTACCTGCGGCTTAAAATGACTGGCTTATCCGTTCTCAGATAAGCTATTTCTTACTGATTCAGCAAATTTTCAATGGCCTCAATTTTTTCCATGAGGCCTTTTTGGTATAAGGATTTTTGGTGACTTACATTTTCAGCTTCTGAGGCAAATTCTAATGCACACATGGCTAAAATATCATGTTTATCAGTCACCTCAAATTCCTGTTTATATTGTTGAATCCTGTCATTAAGCCGCTTAGCTGCACGCCTGACTTCTTCTTCCTCCTCTACCGTTACTTTCAAAGGGTAAACCCGGTCAGCAATGTTGATTTTTATGTTTATCTGCTCACTCATAATGGGTATGGCGTCAGCGCATTTTCAAAATTTCCAGACATTTATCAATGTCTTTTACATACTTATCAATTTTTGCCTTAATCACCTGATGGTCAATATCCTGATGACTTATGGCTTTACCTGCCTGCAAATTTAAATTTTTCTGCTCTATTTCCTCAATGCTATCTTTAAGGGTTTGAACTTCTTTTTTCAATTCCTCATTTTCAGATTTTAAAGAAGCATTCTCAGCTGATAAACGGGAATGTTCATCTTTAAGCTTTTTAACGTCATTATAAATCTTTGATAAACGCTCGACTGTATCCATTCCCGGTGTTTTACCTTTTTTTATAAAACCCCTTCCAATGCCTTTATTGTTCCGCCTATTTACCGCCTGATTCTCGCTCCTAATTTCGTTTCTAAATGCTGCATAATGGTAGTCATGATCTTATCCACCTCTTTATCTTTCAAGGTTTTTTCATCGTCCTGGAAAACCATTCTGAAAGCATAGGATTGATAACCTTCTTCTATGTTATCGCCCTGGTAAACATCAAACAAGCGAATATCCTTTAGAAGCTGATCCTCAGTATTTTTAATCAGGTCTTTGATAGTCCTGAAAGTTACGGATTTCGGAATGACTATGGAAAGATCCCGATCAATAGCCGGAAATTTACTGATGGGTTTGTAAGTGGTTTTGGTTAAACGGTTTGCCTGGTTTAAAATATCCAGATCAAAATTGGCGTAAAAGACCTCCTGTTCTATATCAAAGTTTTTCAGAATTTTGGGTTTAATACTGCCAAAATCAACTACCCACCTCCCTTGTGTGTAGTAAGTCAAGTTATAAGCAAATGCCTGCTGGGTTTCTTCGGCTATTTCCCAGTTTTTTATACCTGATGCATGGAGTAGATTCCGGACAATTCCTTTGAGGTAATAAAAATCAATGGAAGTTACTTCCTGATACCAAGAGGGCTCATGGTAATTACCCGTTAAATAAAGGTTGAGTCGATTTCCTTCATAAATGCGGTCTGCGTTTTCCCAATAAACCCTTCCGAATTCATAAAGCCTGATGTTCGATTGGTCTCGATTGAGGTTATACTGTACGGCCGGCAGGCCATTAAACAATGAAAGCTTCCTTAGCCTGTTTTGGTCCTGGCTTAATGGGTTAACGATCTGAACTGTATTATGGCTGGCTAGCTCAGGAAATTGTTGCGCATCTTTTTCACTGGTAAAGGGAGGGGTGATGGCCTCAAAAAAACCATTACCGCTTAAGTACCTGGCCAATTTTGATTGCAGGCTTTGGTCGCTCAGGTCATTATCTGTTGGCAAACTTGCTTTAAGGGATTGGTTAACCGCTATGGCATCCAGGGAGTAAATCCGGATGATTTCTTCAACGACATCCACAGGCCGGGTTACATCAACCCGGTAGGTTGGTGCTTTAAGGGTTAGGATTTCTTCTGTTTCTTTATCAATGCTAAAGCCTAACCTGTAGACGATAGTTTTTACTTGTTCCCGCGGTAGGGCATGGCCTATTAGGGTGTCCAGGTATTGGTAACTAAGGTTGATAACGGCGGGCTCTATGGGTTCTGGGTATTCATCCAGTATTTCTGAAACAATGGTGCCGCCTGCTACTTCTTTTATCAATATAGCGGCTCGCTTTAATGCTTCTACGGTAATAGACGGGTCGGCACCTCTTTCAAAACGAAACGATGCATCTGTCATGATTTGATGACGTTTAGCGGCGCGCCTTATCGTAGCAGGGTCAAAATAAGCACTTTCTAAGAATAGTGATTTTGTATCGCTTTGAATACCCGAATTCTCGCCACCCATAATCCCGGCTAAGGCAATGGGTTTTTCAACATCGCAGATCATAAGTTCAGTCCCTTCAAGGGTCCTGTTTTCCCCATCCAGGGTATTGAAGCCTTGACCCTTAGGGGCGGATTGGATGATGATCTCATTGCCTTGTAACCTTTCAAGATCAAAAGCATGGAGGGGGTGGCCCCATTCAAGCATGACATAGTTGGTTAGGTCTACAATGTTATTAATAGGTTGAAGTCCAACGGCTTTTAGCTTATTTTGAAGCCATTCCGGTGATTCCTGAACCTGTATACCTTCTATAACCAAGCCTGAATAGCGCGGGCATTTGTTAGGTTCCTGGAGGTTGATGGTAACTGGACTCTTTTTATTATCAACCTTAAAATGACCAATATCCGGATACTGAATGGGTTTATCCAAGCAAGCAGAGAGGTCGCGAGCCACGCCTATATGGGAGGTAGCATCACTTCGGTTTGGTGTTAAACCTACCTCAAAAATCTGGTCCTCGTACCGGTTGCCGTATTGGCTAAGGAAGGCCTCCCCAACCGGTATTTGTGAATCCATTACCAGTATACCACTTTGGTCATGGCCTAATCCTATTTCATGTGCAGAGACGATCATCCCTTGCGACTGAACGCCCCTCATTTTGGCCTTTTTAATTTTAAGGGTTTCCCCTTCCATATTTTTAATGGTGGTGCCGACAGGCGCTACTACTACTTTTTGCCCTTCAGCTACATTAGGTGCACCGCAAATGATCTGAAGGTTATCCGGTTGATTGATATCAACCTGTGTCACTTTTAGCTTATCAGCATCCGGATGTTGCTCAACTTGCTTCACCTCACCAACCACAAGCTCTTCAAGATTTGGAGGAAGGTTGCTGTACGTTTCTTGTTCCTCTACCTCCAAGCCCGTGTTTGTAAGTAATTTTGCTATGGTTTCCGGGGATTTTTGGTGGTCAATGTATTCGCTCAACCATTTGTAGGAGATCTTCATGCAGCGGTCGGTTTTTTGACAAATTTCAGGAAATATTTCTTAGTGGAAAAAATTCCTGGCTTTACCTTATTCTTAATGATCTAGCCTGGTCTTATATACCCTGTAAACTCAGCGAATCAATTGAAGTATATCGGCTAATCAGTGTGGTACCGGTTCATGAAATTTTTTACCAAGCGGGAAAATACAGAATCCCTGCCAAGCCCTGAACCACTTTGAATAGCGCCTGTTGTTAGAACTCCTGTATGATCATTTACGGGTCGGTGAACGATTTCGCCACCCCCTTGTCCAGTGGTTTCTTCAGGATCTGTATAAATGCCATATTCTTCCCCATTACCGGGATTGATTCCTTTGGCTATAACTTCCGAACACCATCGACTAAAGAAGGTTGTTTTATCCGTTTCATCGCCACAAATTGGGTATTTGCTGATACCGCTCTTACCAAAAAGCTCGTTTTTGGCCACCTCAGTATCTTTCAATAACCAATGGTTGGGTTGTTTTACTGCATAGGGAGCGTATGTGCCAACACCGGTGGGTGTGTACTGGGCTCCCAGGAAATTGGCTTCAGGCCTGAGATTATGACGCCACATTCCCCCAAGTGAGAAGCTTTTATCGAAAAACGTTAGGTTTTTATGGCACTCCATCTGTCTGTAACGGTCGTGCCATTTTATTTTCCAATAGATCTGGTTTCCGCCTAAGCTAATCAGGGAGGTCCCTTTTTCTTCAACCAATTGCTGGAGGTTATCGTACATAGGCTTGGAGAAATACTCGCAATGGTAAGCCAAAACGATAACGTCCGAGGAAGTTAACTCAGATGGCATTGTCTCCAGGCTATAATCCGGCAAAAGAGCGGTCTTGTAACGGCTGTTAAACCATTGAAAAATGTTCTCCTGGATATGGATCGAGTGCCCTTTCCGTTTACGGGTATAATTTAGGGCAGTGCTTGGCCTATTCGCTGCAACCCGGTACACCTTTGAGCTATCCAGGCCATTGCGATAGAGCGATTTGCCACCCCATTGGTTATAAGCTACCCAGGTAGAAACGGGTGCTAAAACAACTACACTTGGTGTTTGCTCAGTATTACCAACAATAAAAGTTATATCGCTGGTGTCCTTAGCGTTGGTTAGCCTAAGGTTGTAAAAACCCGTTTGAAAAGTATCTGGTATAACCAGTTTAAGTGTAGATTTCCAATTACAACCCTGTGTAGCTTGTGCTTTGTGAATTTTTTGCATATCGTATGAATAAGGCCCATTGATTCTTCTAAGCACCCCTTGGCCTCCTGCTTCCTCTGATCTCAGGTAAAAATTAACGGTGTCTCCATTTTCGTAATAATGCTTACCGGTGTAACCCTCTATGCTACTCCGTTCCATAAGTTCTGTAGACTCAAGGCTAATGAGCCTTTCAAAGCGATAGGTGTAATACCACCCTACTACGAACAGGGTACCCAATATTACTCCAGAAAATAGTATCAGGAATAATTTAAGCCATGCTCTATTTCCCAGTATCTTCTTAAGCATTTATTTCGGTAGTTTTTGAACTATCACTACCACCCAATGTGCTAAAATTCCTTAATGCTAAGGTAAAGTAGGAGTAGCAGGCCAACAATAGCGTTAGAGAGGAAATTGAGCTCATATTAGAGGAGACTTAATTGCCTGGTGTTATTGATTGATATATTTCGTCTGCAGCTCTCTCTGAAGCCCCGCTATCACCTAATGCTTTCTTTAATGCCCGGTATTCATGAAATAATTTTTTCCGGGTACTTTCATCATTTAATAAAGGATTGAGGGCAGCGTTCAGGTTTTCAACATTGCAGTTCTCCTGGATTAATTCCTGGACAATCATTTTATCCATCACCAGGTTAGCAAGGGAGATGTATTTAACATTCACTAATCGCCTTGCTATTTGATAAGAAAGTTTACTGCCTTTATAGCAAACCACCTCGGGTAGTTCAAATAATGCCGCTTCCAGGGTTGCAGTCCCTGATGTTATTAAACCTGCTTTAGCGTAATACATCAAGTTATAGGTTTGATTAACAATGACAGTAGCTTGATCTGCTGGCAGTCTGCTTTTGTAAAAATCAGTTTCTATACCTGGTGCAGCAGCAACCACAAAATGATAATCCGGGTAAAAGGGCATGAGTTTAACCATTTCCGGCAGTATTTCTTCAATTTCCTGTCTTCGGCTCCCGGGTATCAGGGCTATGAGGGGTTTATCAGGTAAATTGTTTTTTTCATGAAATTCCGGGTCAGGTTCAAAGGCATTAACAACATCCAATAAGGGGTGCCCAACAAAGCTAACTTCATAATGCCAGCGTTGGTAAAATGCCTTTTCAAAAGGTAAAATTACTAACATCCGGTCAACATATTTTTTAATGGTTTTAACCCTGGATGGTTTCCAGGCCCACACCTGGGGGCTAATGTAATAGGCAACCTGATAACCCTTTTTTTTAGCAAACTTGGCAATTCGAAGGTTAAAACCGGGGTAATCGATAAGGATAATGACGGCTGGATTGAATTGCTGAATATCCTGCTTACAAAACCGGATGTAATTGAAGATAGTGGGCAGGTTTACCAGTACCTCTTTAAATCCCATGAATGCCAAATCCCTGATATGCATGGCCAATGAGGCTCCTTCTTCTGCCATTTTATCGCCACCCCAGCAACGGAATTGAGCATCAGGATCTTTTGCTTTCAGGGCTTTGATGAGGTTAGCCCCGTGCATATCACCGGATGCCTCTCCTGTAATTATGTAATAACGCACTTATACAAAGAATTTTAGGATAACGACAATGATGACCAGTATGAAAGTGGAAAGAATAATACCCCTTGCTGACTTATAAAATTGAAAATTGAGGAAAAGGAAAAAAATGGCAAGATTGGGTATACCACTAAGGCTTACGAGGTTTTCCAGGAAATTGTTGTTGTAGGAAACATTAATAAACTTATTCAGGTCCATGGCATTTGAAAAGCCTATTTGATGAATGATCAAAAATGTTAAAGCAGGAGCTATCAAGCCTAAAATGGCGCCGGTAAGCATGTGGTTTTTAATATCCATGGTTCAGGTTCCATTGATTAAGAAAAGTGATCGCATGATGGGCTGTCAGGTCAAAGTGGATAGGAGTAATAGCCACGTAGTTGTTGGTAAGTGCCCACTCATCGGTATCTTCTCCCTTATCGTAATTGATAAAGTTACCAACCAGCCAATAATATTGCCGTCCGTTGGGGTCAGTTCTTTCATCAAAGTTTTCTTCCCATTTGGCATTGGCCTGCCGGCAAATACGAACGCCCTTTAGCTCATCTGGCTTACCGGTCGGGATATTAACATTCAATAGCGTTCCGAGTGGAATCCCATGTTGGAGCACCTGCTGCGTAACTTGTCTAACGTATTGCTTTGAGGCTTCGAAATCAGCATGTATAGAATAGTCTGTGATAGAAAAAGCTACCCCCGGGATTGACTCAATCGCACCCTCCATAGCCGCTGAAACGGTTCCAGAGTAAATGGAATTAATGGATGAATTTGATCCGTGGTTAATACCTGATAGAATAAGGTCAGGCTTTTTATGCAGGATGCAACTGACAGCAAGTTTAACGCAATCTGCCGGTGTGCCATCCGAAAAATAAGCATGGTAGGCCTCGTAAAATGTGCTTTTTTCAAGGCGAAGGGGCTCACTAACCGTTATAGCGTGCCCCATTCCTGATTGCGGGCTATAGGGCGCAACAATGATGATATTCCCCAGATCCTTGACGCTTTCTATTAAAGCTGCTAATCCGGGAGCCGTAATCCCGTCATCGTTGGATATGAGAATAAGTGGTTTTTGCTCCAAGTTGATAAGTTTTGCGCAAAGTTAGGATTTTAAGGTAGTCATTGCACTATTTGTTATGCAGCGTCTTTATCTGAACTAAAGAGGTTTTGCCCAAACCGGATAATACGGTCAGCCAGAACATACATGACCGGAACAATAACCAGGGTTAAGAAGGTAGCAAAAACCAACCCAAAGACTACCGTCCAGGCCATAGGCCCCCAGAAAAGGGCATTATTACCACCAAAATAAACATCAGGATTGAATTCTGTGAGTAATCCGTAAAAATCGACATTCAAGCCTATTGCAAGTGGAATAAGACCCAGTACCGTTGTAATAGCGGTTAATAAAACGGGTCTCAAACGTATTTTACCACCTTGGACAACCGCATAGATGAATTCCTTACGCGGTAAGTACTCCTCTTCACTAAGGCCTAATGCTTCTTTTCGCCGCTCTCTTACCAAATCAATATAATCAATAAGAACAATAGCGTTGTTGACCACAATGCCGGCAAGGGATATAATGCCAATGCCTGTCATTACGATAACAAAATCCATTTGAAATATGACAAGCCCAAGGAATACTCCTATGGTACTAAAAATAACCGAACCAATAATAATAAATGGTTTAACCAAGGAGTTGAATTGAGAAACAAGAATCAGGATAATCGTAAAAACGGAAATTAGGAGTGCTTTGATAAGGAAATTGGAAGATTGTTCCTGTTCTTCTTGTTCCCCGGTAAATTTATACTCATAACCTGCCGGCATATCATAATTCGCTAAAACATCTTTTATTTTGTTTACAACCTGGTTAGCGTTATATCCTTCCTCCACATTGGAAGAAATGGTGATAACCCTTTCCAGGTCTTTTCGTTCTATGGAGCCGTAAGTCGTACCATATTGCATAGAGGCAACCGATGAAATTGGTACTTGCTTTATGTTGCCGCCATTTCTTACCCCTATTGTTTGGTTAAGTAGCTTTGACGTATTATACCGGTATTGATCCGCTAAACGTAGCCGGATCTCAAACTCATCTTCACCTTCTTTAAATTTGGAGATTTCCCGACCAAAAAGCGCTGTTCGTAATTCATTGGATATTTGCTGGGTTGAAAGGCCGAAACGCTTGGCCTCTTCCCGGTTAATATCCACTACCAACTGTGGTTTCTGGGTCTCCAGGTCAGTCTTTAGTTCTTCAATGCCGGGGATGTTATGGCTTTCTATTTCCTGTTTTACCCCATCGGTAACATTGACAAGTCTTTCTATATCTTCTCCAGACACTTCAATATTGATAGGTTTACCCACAGGTGGCCCCATTCGGTTTTTTTCTACCGTGATGGTTGCCCCGGGAATACCGGTAACCGTATCCCGGATGTTTTCCATTAGTGCTTTGGTTGATACGCCGTTTCTTTCCTCAAATTTTACAAAAGCAACGGTTATCCGGCCCCTATTAGGCGTTGCCTGGCCACCACTCCTAAAGCTTTCCTGGGGATTCTGCGCCCCTTTTCCCACATTGGTTTTCACCGATTCAACAATTTCCTGGTGGGGTCCTAAAACACTGTATACCCGGTTCGCGACACTTTTTGTAATGGAATCGGTTTTGTCAAGCTCTGTTCCAACAGGCAATTCTGTGTAAACAAATATATTATCTGGTTGATTTTCAGGGAAAAACAGGACTTTTGGCGTTTTAACCATCAGAAGCACAATGGATAAAATTAAAATGATAATAGTACTTGAGAAGAAAACAAGGGGTTTTTTACCTTTTAAGGCGAAGCGTACCGTTTTCTCGTAATAGTACTCCAATAAAGGTAGGAAAGTGGTTTGGAACCAGTAGGACGATGGTACCAATAGGAAAATATTCAGCAGGGTGATAAAGGCAAAAACCAAAAATAATCCACCAAAGAAACTCCAATCCAAGCCAATAATGGTGCCTGGCATAAGGTAAAATAGAATAGAAAAGCCAATTAGCACAAGGGAATAAATGGTTAATTTTTTCCTATCGGGTTGGTATTGGCCTTTATCCGCTCGCATGAATGTAGCGGTAAGTACCGGGTTAATCACCAAGGCGACAAAAAGGGAGGAAGCTAATACAATAATAAGGGTTACAGGTAGGTATTTCATGAATTCCCCCACAATATCCTGCCAGAAAACCAATGGAAAGAAGGCTGCCAGGGTAGTAGCAGTAGAGGCAATAATCGGTATTGCAACCTCACCGGCCCCTTGCTTTGCTGCCTGGAAGGAAGACTTTCCCTCCTGCATAAGGCGGTAAATGTTCTCAACTACCACAATACCGTTATCTACCAAAAGGCCAAGTGCTAATATAAGGGAGAATAGAACAATAAGATTGAGCGTTACGCCGGATGCATACAATGCAAGGAAAGCAATAAACATTGATAAGGGTATGGCGGCCCCAACAAAAAAGGCGTTCCTCAAACCCATGAAGAAGAGCAAAGTCAGGGTAACAAGTATCACACCTGAAATAATACTATTCTCGAGGTTACTAACCTGGTTTCGTGTATAGCGGGAGTTATCATTCGTTATGGTGATTTCTACACCTTCCGGGAATTGGGTTTCTTCAACCTGGTCTACCAAGTCCTTTATTTTATCAGAGGCGTTAAGGAGGTTTTCCCCGCTTTTCTTGATAACTTGTAAAGATATGACTGGTAAGCGATTCGTCCTGGAATAACTTTCCCTTTCTTCAAAGCCATCGACTACTGTTGCAACATCTTTAAGCTGGACCGTAGCCCCTTCTTTTTCTTTTACAATGATATCCCGAATTTCCTGTGCATTATCAAATTCGGCTGTTATACGGACTGTTCTTCTGAAATTTCGTTTTTTAATTTCCCCGGCTGACATGGCAATATTCTCGGAGGCCACAGCTCGTTCTATGTCCTGAAAGCTCACATTCGCGGCCTCCATTTTATAAAGGTCACCTTTAATCGTGATTTCCCTTTCCTGGTCACCTGCCATATTCGCTTCAGATATTTCTGAAACTTGTTCTATCTCATCCTGGAGCTGCTCGGTGTATTGTTTGAGCCGCTCATGGGCAAAATCTCCTGAAACGTTCACGGTCATGATCGGCATGTCCGAGAAATTGATTTCCCGAACAGAGGGATCTTCTTCAAGATCAGATGGTAATTCTGATTTAGCTTCATCTACGGCATCTTTTACTTCTCGCAGGGCTTTGGGAATCTCAACATCCGGGTTAAACTCAACGATAACCGATGAGAAATCCTGTTGAGAGGTAGAATTGATATTTTTGATATCATCAATGGATTGAATTTCTTTTTCAATAGGCCTTGTAACGAGGTTTTCCATGTCTGCGGGAGAGTTACCTGGATAGGGGGTACCCACGTAGATCGTTGGAATAACAATTTCCGGAAAAGATTCTTTGGGCATGGTTGTGTAGGAATACAAACCGGATAAGGTTAACAGAATGGTCAGTATGAATATACTTATCTTATTATTCAGCGCTAAGTTGGTGAGGCCAAAGTACCTGGTGATCTGGTTGTTATTGTTATCACTCATGGAAATGTCTCAATTTTTTAGTTGGGAAGTCTGATACCTTCACTATCGGCTACATCTCGGAAACCCTCAACGATAAGGCGGTCATTTTTATTAAGGCCATCTTTGATCTCTGTGAAACCATTGTAACTTTTACCGGGTTGGATAAAAGTTTTGCGGGCTTTTAAGCGATCATCCTCTTGTTTTGAGGTAAATATGTATGGCCCTTTATTGGACTCCTGGAGTAGTTTGGTAGGTATGACCAATGCATTGGGATTTTTGTAGTCAGTAAACCTGATAGTAGCCAGGACGTTCGGCTTTATGGCTCTATCCTGGTTATCAACCTGAATTTCGATCTTAAATGTTCTGCTATCAGGGTCTATAAACTGACCAACGTGGGACACGTTTGTTTTTCTTTTTACGCCTATGTTCGGAAAGTGTAATTGAACAGAATCCCCTTCTTCAATTTTTCCTAAGTGTGATTCAGAGATATCAGCAACTACACGCATTTTATACAGATTGATAACCCGGCATAAAGGTGATGCTGGGTTAGCCATTTCCCCTTCATTTTGATAAATTTCATCCAATTCACCCGAAATGGGAGATTTAATTTTCGTGTTGGAAAGCTGTGTTTGGGCAGAGGCAAGTTGTTTTTCTAAGCTGTTAACCCGGTTCTTTGCCTGCAGGTATTCTACTTCTGAGCCAATGTCCTTCTGCCAAAGGTTCTTTTGTTTTTGGTACAAATTACGCGCATGACTCAAATTCGTCTGAATTTGCTCAATTTCTTTTTCAATGGTTTCCCGGTTTAATTCGATCAACAAATCCCCCTCACTTACTGTATCTCCTTCTGTGAAGTGAATCGTTTTTATAATCCCGCTTCGTTCTGGGCTTACTTGCACATTTTTTTTTGAAGTAGCTTTTCCCCTTACCTCAACGTAATGTTTAAAAGTCTTTTGATCAACGGGTTTTAGACTAACCAGTTGTCTTTCATCTTTATTACTCAGGGAATCCTCTTGTTGGATTTCTTTCTCTAATGAACTGATCTTGTTTTTTAAATCGCTTAACTCATTGCGGTAAGTTTGAAGCTTATCTTTTTTTGCTTGCAGCGAATCGGATTGATCGCTACAGCTTTGAACGCTGATAGCAAAAAGCATTAATGAAAGAATAATTGACGTATTTAACTTCATGGTCTTTTAATTTTAATATGAGCCTAAAGCTTTTTTAAGGTCGATTTCTGCTATTAAAAATTCGTAAATAGCATTGATGTAGGTAGACTGGGCCTCATAGAAGTCATTACGTGCCTGCGTCACTTCAAGGCTTGAGCCAACACCTTCGTCATATTTGGTCTTTGTTTGTCTGAAGATTTTTCGAGCTAATTCCTGGTTTTCTTTCCTGTTTTTGACCCTATCCAGGGCCGTATTGTAGTCTTTTTTAGCTTGGTTTACCTCAAGCCATATACTTTGTTTCAAATTCCTTTCCCGGTTTTCAAGCTTTTGCTTGTCGATCTTAGCTTTTTGAACCTGGGCAGATTTACGAAAGCCGTCAAAAATCGGAATACTGAGGGTTAAGCCGGCAAATGTGGCCGGGAACCAATCCTGAGAACCATCGAAGAAATTGAATTCATCGCGGCGGGCCAATTGTTGATGCCCGCCAAAGGCGCTTAATGTAGGTAAGTACTTTTTATTGAACTGTTTTTTGTTTAACTCGGCTAGCCTTTTCCGAACGTCCAAAGTTTTCAATTCTATTCTTTCCGAAGGACTGAAATCATCGGGTATAACCTTTTTTCGTTTATTCATGGGGAGGTTTGTGTCAAGGGTGTTCTGCAGGGCTATGGTGTCTTTTATCGGATAACCCATCTGGAATTTTAAGAGCTTGCGCGAGGTTGCCTGTTCCCGTTTTACTTTTTTGACCTCGTTTTTCAGGTTCTTCAAGGTTAATCGGAGCCGGTCAACGTCTAATTCCTCTACCATGCCATTTTCATACATTTCCTTCGTTTCGTAGAGGTTTTGCTTAACCTGTTCTACGTTTTTCTTTATAATGGAAAGGTTTCTACCAGTGACCAATGAAGAATAATAAGCTTTTGCTACTTTTTCTTTGGTATCCCTTTCTTGCTGTTCAAATTGCTTCTTGGATAATTGAACGTAAGTTTTGGAGGCTTTTAGCCCCATGAAAAACGAACCATCAAATATGAGCTGGGAAGCATTAACCGATAAATCTGCATTGTAATCGGTCCCGAATTTGACTTCAGATTTTTGCGAGCCTTGCCTACCGGGGAAATCAAATGATATTACATTCGTCCGAATGTCAAAATTGCGTTGGCCCTGTACTTCCGCATCTATTTGAGGGAACAGGTCAGCCCGTGTTTCATTGACATCCTTTTCAGCCCTGATTTTATCTAACTCCGAGTTCTTTACATTAGCATTGTTTTCTAACGCATACTCCTTGGCTTCCTTCAAGGTTAATTGAGGCACGTTTTCATTCTGGGCCATGCTAACGTTGCTAAATAAAATATTTATAAAAATTAGCATATAGCATATTTGCTGAATCCTAAAATACATAGGTTAAAAGTTTAAATTTACGGTATTATCCAAATATTCAAGTCCTTTAATCGAGGCAATACCCCTGATATGGTAGATGAAAAGCTCCTTTAAAATGTTTTTGTAGGAGTACTCCTGCGGAGAAAAAAGGTCTTTATCCAGGAAGATATCAAACCTAGCTACATAGTAAGTGCCTATGATCTTTTGATCAAAATCATCCCTGTATATTCCTTCTCTTATGCCTTTTTGCATGTTTTCCATGACGTGCTGGAAAATGAAGTGATCCTTGTAGTCCAAAAATATCTGCCAGGCTTTTGGATAATGCTTTTTCAACTCAAAACCAACATGCGGGTTTATTTCCTGCAAACGCATGCATGTGTGTTGGTATATTTTCAGAAGTTCATCGATCGCATTCAAACCCTCTTTTTGAATGTTATGGACATCAATTTTTTGCTGCTCAGTGAAGTTTCCGATAACTTTTTCAACCAGGTCCGCTTTGTTGTCTACATATTGGTAAAGGGTCTTCTTAGAAATGCCTTGATTGATTGCTACATCATCCATTGTAATGCTCCTAAAACCATATTTTAGGAATATTTCCAGGCTTTTAAAGTAAATATCGCGGGCTTTATGGTCCAATTGACAACTAATTTAAGTTGCAAAGCTATGTATAATACAATAGAAACAAAAAAAATGTTTGATGTTTCTTGAGTTTTTAAATGGACCCCTTTTTCATGGTATCAAGGCATGAATGAAGGAATCAAGGAAGGAAACCCTAACATTTGTGGAGCAATACCTAAAAGGTTAACGGCTAACTTCTAAGAACGTTTAAACAGGCGCTTAAAGAAATTAGGTTTTTCTTTTTTATCTTCCTCATAATAGCCGTAACCGTACCCATAACCGTATCCATATCCATAACCGTAACCATACCCATAACCGTACCCGTACCCATAGCGGGATTTTTGAAGCTTCAGGTCATTCAGTACTAAGTAAAGGTTATTGAACTGCTTACTTTCCTGCATTTCATTAATTGATTTAATGTAATCCAGCTTACTGTAATCCTGACGGGTTATGAAAAGGTTGATGTCAGAATATCCCATAAGGATAGAAGCATCTGTTACCAAACCAAAAGGCGGGGAATCAAGGATAACGTAATCAAAGTCTTCTTGAAGGGATTCCAACAATTGGGTTAAGCGCTCATTAAGGATCAGTTCCGAGGGATTCGGTGGAGGCGGGCCTGCTGCAATAAACTTCAGGTTATCCTCTTCTGTATCTTTAACGATATCTTCTTTTTCGGCATTACCTACAAGGTAGTTACTGACGCCCATTTCATTATCCAGGTTGAATTCCAAGTGAATTTTGGGTTTTCTAAGATCGAAACCAATAATAACGACTTTTTTACCAGCATAAGAAAGTACTGAAGCCAGGTTAAGTGAGCAAAAGGTTTTACCTTCCCCTCCGACAACAGAACTGATAAGTATCGTTTTTTTCGTTTTCGAACGGTCCCCAAGGTATTGCAAATTCGTTCTTACACTCCTGAAGCCTTCAGATATTTGAGATTTTGGATGATTCGTGACAACCTTGTTGGTTTTTTTACTATTATGACCAATAACGCCTATCACAGGGATATCGGTTATTTGTTCCAAATGTAATCGGTCTTTGATTGTGTCGTCAAAGTAATATTTTAAGAAAACGATTAAGGAGGGAATGGCCAACCCTATAAAAAGTGCAATTAAGTGATTCCTTCTTTTATCAGGTTTAATCGGTCCAGAAGCCGATGCTTCTTCTAGCACGGTGCTATTTGAAACAGTTGCTGCCTTAGCAATTTCAGCTTCTGATTTTTTTTGGAGCAAGTAAAGGTACATTTCCTCCCTTACTGAAAACTGTCGTTTGAGGTTAAGTAGTTGAATTTCTTTTTTGGGCATTGAAAGCATCTTACCCTGAACCTCTTTTAAGCGATCCTGGTATTCTTGTAGCTGAAATTCTAACCCTTGCTGTATAGAATTGATGTTATTAAGGATGGTCTTTTTAGTAGCATTGATTTTTGCTTCGAGTTCCTTCATGGTTGGGCTCTGCTTGAAAGCAAAGGTATCCTTGGCTTCGCGCTCTGTTATCAGTTTGGTCCATTTGCCCAAAAGGCTATTAAGCTGGCCTCCGGAACTCTCTCCCAAAAACGCCGGCGAATAATTTTTAACGTCACGGTTATTCTTAATTTGCCTTCGCAGGTTATTTAGGCTTCTTTTCTTAAGCTTAATTTTTTCAATTTCTGATTGAATATCCTTTAACTTATCAAAAAAGTGACTACCACTACCCGAAGCTCCACCACTGCCACTTCCTGATGAACTTAAGTTCAAAGAGGCATTCTTGGCCTGGAATTCTTTTAGCGAGTCTTCAGCCTGTGATAAAGACTCAGACATGGTTGCTATTTGCCGGTCAATGAATTTGATGGTATTTGATGCCACTTTACTTTTTTGCTTTAGCTCATCGTCTATATAAACTTGCATTAGGGTGTTGATAAAATCCTGAGCTCTGTCCTTTACAGGGCTATTTAAAGAAATTGACAGTATTGATGTCCGGTTACCCACTTTGCGAACATTCAAACGCGATTTAAAGCTATTGATCAGGTTTTGTTTTTTATTAAAATGGAAATTAAAATTGTCTCCCACAATTCCTTCCACATCATTAAAGGGGAAATGCTCTTGATGCCTGAGGATTTTAAACTTCAGGTACTTATTATCAAAGGTTTGCCCAAAGTTTAATTTTTGCTTGAAGTTTAAGCCAGGGTTATCCTCATTGGTATAACTGATTAATACCCTGTTTTTATTAAGGACATTAACGTTGATTTTTGTCTCGTAAAAGCTGCTGTTTTTTACTTTGCCGATCACTTTAAAGGGGCAGCCCTTATACAAAGTGCTACTTCTTATTTGTCCCTCTTTTTCATAGGTAACCTGCAAATTCAGTTTATCTACTGCTTTGTTTACGAACTTTTTTGATTTAAGGAAATGAGTCTCATTTTCTACGTTGGGTTTTTTATTGAGAAGCGGGATATCTTGCAAAAGTTTACCCGGGGTAGCAGATGATTTAGACTCTTCTGAGATTAATAATTGACCGCTGGCAGCGTATATTCTTTCGGCATACCTGTTAATTAGGTAGCTGACAAACAAAGCAGCAGCAACGAAAAATACGAAGAGTAGGATATTCTTTTGTATGAGTTTAAGAATATAGAAGATGTTAATTTGATCATCTCCTGTTTTGTTTTGTTCAGCCATGCTTTTTGAAAATATTTATTACTAATTTCCTTGATTGGTTGATAGGAATATGAATAAAAAGCTTAATGTTGTGTTTAAAATACCCACAACTGCATTAATTGTGTTGATATTGGATAATATGTTTTTCCTCCGCAACGGTTCCACATAAATAATATCATAAGGTTGAATAAAGTATCCTGGCGAGTTCATCGCACTTATTTTTGTCATGTCCAATTCATGAACAATAGGATTTTCCGGAGTTCCTCTAAATACGCGCACATTCTCTCTTCTGGCAAATTGTCCTAACCCCCCTGCTATAGAAATAGCCTCCATTATAGTTGCTTGCTCATTGTTAATTGTGATAAGTCCAGGACTACCAACTTCTCCTAAAACAAAAACTTTGTAATTCAAGAATTTAACCTGAACATAAGGGTCCCTTACATAATTTGACAGTTTTTCAGCAATTAATGACTTCGCCTCTTGTATTGTTAAGTTAAGAACATTTACCGTCCCTATAACGGGTAAATCAATTTTTCCTTCTTTGGTTACCGAATAGCCGGTACGGTAAGACCCTCCTCTTCCTCCGCCTTGATTACCACCGCCACCGCCTCCTCTATTTCCTCCGGTGGTGTTGAACATCTCATTGGTTTTGTCATCTAAACTATTCACCCTAATGTCCAATATATCATAAGGTCTGATTTTAATTTCATTGATCTTATTTTCCTGTATTTCTTTCATGGCTTTTGTCATGGAATCAGCTACTTCGGCATCCTGGAAGTAATTCAGCTTTTCCCGGGAAATACAACTAGTTGCGGTAATTAAAACAAAAAAGAAGAGGGTAACTCGAATAGTGGTGAGTTTAGGGATTTGCATAAAAAAATTTTGGTGTTACTTACATCAAAATGGTTTAACCAATTTTACAATGTTACAGCTTGACGTTGTAAGTAACTTTTTAACGAATGTTCAAAATTAGATAAGTTTGCTTAATTCGGCAATTTTTAATGCTATCTATGTGGTTTTCAAGGCCTTTTTCCAGGTTTAAATTTTCTATTTTTATTGGGTGATTAAAAGTTGTAAAACCGGAAATCAACTATTTGTTTCAGACCATTCGTTTATTTCGTAAATGACCTTTGGATGGCAAATGAAAGTACTTTCCATTTGTCCTGATTATTGGTTTTAAAAGCCATTTCTATTTTGCTGGAATTCTCCTACCTTTGCTTGGCAGTTCAT
>CAZQQN010000037.1:25193-25961 GCA_964595485.1 uncultured Sphingobacteriales bacterium
AGGATAAATGCAATTACTCGATGGCAAAGCCACTTCGCAACATTACCGGGAAAACCTTAGAAAAGACGTTGAAAGCATCAAATCAGACGGACAGAGGCCACCTCATTTAGTGGCAGTCCTGGTGGGTAATGATCCAGCCAGCAGCACTTATGTCAATAATAAGATCAAAGCCTGCGAGGAAGTTGGCATCCAATCGACCAAATGGCACTTTGATTCCGATATTACGGAAAGCAACCTGCTTGATAAAATAGCTGAATTGAACGAGGATGACTCCGTAGATGGTTTTATCGTGCAGCTACCATTACCCCTCCACATTGATAAATACCAGGTGATAGAGGCTATTGATTACACGAAAGATGTGGATGGTTTCCATCCCATTAATATTGGGAGAATGGCGAAAGACATGCCGGCTTTCTTACCTGCTACGCCGAATGGTATTCTTAAGCTTTTAGAGCGGTATCAAATACCGACCAAAGGCAAACACTGTGTGGTTGTTGGGCGCAGTGAAATTGTTGGGAAACCGATGAGCATCCTGATGAGTCGCTGGGGGTATCCCGGAGATTGCACTGTTACCCTAACCCATAAGTACACTGAGGGATTAGCTGACTACACTGCTCAGGCTGATATTTTAATAACGGCTGTAGGGCAACCGGGTCTGATAACTGAAAATATGGTAAAAGATGGTTGTGTTGGCATTGACGTGGGTATTACCCGGGTAAACGATGAAACCAAAAAGAAGGGCTATGCATTGAAGGGGGATATAGATTT
>CAZQQN010000038.1:0-1601 GCA_964595485.1 uncultured Sphingobacteriales bacterium
GTTACATAAGCAAATTGTTCCAACTCAGCATTTGATCGCAGGAGCTCATTGGTTTGCTGTTTCAGGTCTTCCTCCACCTGCTTCCTTTGAGAAATATCCACATAAATCCCGAAAATGTTAATGGTTTCATCCCCATAGTAAACCGGTACGCCATATATTAAAACCGGCTTATAATTGCCTTGCTTGTCTTTTCTAACCGTTTCAAGGTATTTTACTTGTCCCATCATGGCTTGACTCGATACTTCCACTGCTTCTTCCTCATAACCTTCCGGTACGATTATGCTATCTAAATTATTTTCCTTCACTTCTTCGGGCCGAAAGCCAAAAATTTCCTGAAAACCCTCATTAGCACTTTGAACCTTGTAGTTTTTATCCAGCATGACAATACCTACCGGCGCGTTTTGGAACAATTGCCTGAATAAGGCCTCATTTCTTTTCAGACCCTCCTCGGCTTGCTTCCTTTCCGTTATATCCTCTACGATACCAATGGCTTGGGTAGCTTCCCCGTTTTCATCCCTTTTGAAGACTGTATCCCGACTATATAGCCACCGCCAATGACCACTTTTATCAAGCATCCGGAATTCTTTTTCATTTATTGCACCCTCGGATAAGTTTTTGACTTCCTGCCTAACATTTTCCACAGAGGGAAGGTCATCCGGATGATAAAGATCACGAGTGCCATTAGGCAAAGCTTCTATTTCTTTTACTCCATAACCCAAATGACTGACTACCTGACGGTTGGCATAAATAAAATCATTCTGCTGAAAATCGAAAATGTGAATTATATTGGGCGAATTTTGAGCTACACTTTCAATGAACTTTTGCTTTTCCAAAATCTCATGCTCATTCTCCTTTTGTTCGGTGATATCTTCCACCGTGCTTAATATTTGAATTAACTCACCATTTTCATTTCTTCTAAAAGGGGTATCCCTGCTCAGGATCCATCGCCAATCACCTTTTTTGGCCTTCATGCGGAATTGAACCTGGTTCATTTCACCATCCTTTAACTCAAGATTTTGGTAATAGGCACGGTATACGTGCTCAAGGTCATCGGGATGCATTAAATCCGCAACCCCATTTTCCAGCTTATTAACCTCTTCAGCGCTATAACCCATGCCTTCTTCCAGCGATTTGCTCAGGAAAACAAATTGGTTAGTACGATAATCATACACATGGATAAGACTTGGAGAATTTTCCATGACCTTCTTAGTAAAATACTGATTGTCTAATAGCTCTTGTTCGGCTTCTTTGCGTTCGGTAATGTCTTGAACCGTACTTAAAACCTGCTTGACATTACCCTCATCATCTCGCCTGAAAACCGTATCCAGACTCATAAACCACCGATAATCCCCGGATTTTGTTAAAAGCCTGAACTCGATCGGATTGACTTCCCCGTCTTTCAATTGAAGGTTTTTCGAATAATTTTCCTGGAGTAAAGCAGCATCATCCGAGTGCAAAAGGCCCTTAATTAACCCACCAAGGTTATTGATCTCTTCCATGGAATAACCCGTCAACTCAAGGGTTTTTTCATTGCTGTAAATGTAGCGGGATTCCTCATAATCAACTACGCTAATGATATTAGGAGAAGTGGTTGTAATTTT
>CAZQQN010000038.1:1701-25295 GCA_964595485.1 uncultured Sphingobacteriales bacterium
GGGATTCCTCATAATCAACTACGCTAATGATATTAGGAGAAGTGGTTGTAATTTTCTCGACAAAATACTTGTTTTCAACAAGTTCCTTTTCTGCCACCTTTTGGTCAGTATTGTCGAGCATCGTTCCTAAAATGGCAGTACTTTCATCTTGCTGGAAATTAGAGCTATAAACCGTTACATGCTTAATTTCACCTTTCTTCGTGACTATCCTAAACTCATATTGAGCGGTTTCAATTTCCTTATTGATACGGGCATCAATTTTTTCTTTGACTAATGCTTTGTCGTCTGGATGAATGGTTTCTAAGGGAGACATGCCGCTAAGTAATTCTTCTACGGAATAGCCGGTTATTTCAGCCATTTTAGGGTTAGCATAGGCAACCTGATAATCTTTGACCACAAAAACCCCAACTAAGGATTTTTCTGCTAAATTCCGGAATTTTTCCTCTGATTCCCTTAAAAGTTCCTCCGTATGCTTTCTGTCGGTTACATCCCTTACGAAACTGTAAGTTACTCCCTTTTCTTTATCTTTTGTGGCATTCCAGGAAAGCCAGCGATAGCTTCCATCCTTGCATCGAAATCGGTTTTCAAAAAAGCGTATTTCTTCACCCGCTTCAATTTTTTTATCGACTTCTTCTGATTCTGGTATATCTTCAGGATGGACCAAATCAAAAAGATTGGTTTCTTTCAATTCTTCGGGAGACCATCCTAATACTTCACTCCACCGGGGATTAACCTGGGTAAAGTAATTTCTTTTACCGACAGCCATCATTTCAAGGGAATGGTTGAAAATGCGGTCTCTTTCAAGCTGGGCCTCTTTTTCTTCGGTAATGTCCTGCAAGGTACCCCCTACTTTGTAAAGCCGCCCTTCCTCATAAAAGGGTTTACCCATAGCCCTGACCCATATCCTGTTTTGCCGGGCATGCCAAAACACCAATTCTTCATTAAAAGGTTGTCCGTATTGTACAAGGTCATCAAAGCATCTCCTTATGACAGGCTGATGTTCCGGATCATAATGGGCAATGGCCTTTTCCTTGTCAATCGTCTCCTCATAGTCCAACCCATAAATGTCATAGATTTTTTTGCTAAAGGAAAAGCTATCCTTATCCAAAGAATAGCTCCAACCTCCGATCTTTGCAATATCTTCGGTTTCTTCAAGCAATTCCTTTAATTGCTGCTCTTCCGTTACATCCCGGGATATGGACTGAAACTGGTATAGCTCCCCTTTGTCATCGTAAACGGGAAATAAATGAGCTTCCATCCAAACATAGTGCCCACTATCTTGCCTTACCCGGTAACGCGATTTTTTGATAGCTTCCCCATTTAACAACTTTTCATGAATTTCTTTCAGGTAATCCTGATCTTCAGGATGAATATAGGAGAAAGGAGATTCACCGATCAACTTCTCTGGCTCCATCCCAAGGATTTCCTTAACGGAAGGAGAGGCATAAGTAAAGGTCGCATCCAGGTTGTGCAAGGCAATCAAATCATGCGAATTTTCCGAGATAATCCGGAATTGCCCTTCATTGGCCTTAAGCTCCCTTTCAGCCCTTTTCCGTTCGGATATATCAATCGTAATTACCTCAATTGCACGCTCACCTTTATACGTACAGGAAATGCCTACTACCTCAACCTCGACTTCCGTACCATCTTTTTGGAGGAAAACTTCCTCTAAGGGGTCAACTTGACCACCGGTATTTTCGAGATAGGCCACCCGCTCCCTGCCAATTTCCCTGAAATCCTCCCTGATGAAATCAAAAATATTCTTACCAGGGAGTTCACTTGGCTTGTCAAAACCCAAAAGCTCAGCCGTCTTCTGATTGGCATAGCGTATCTCCCCTTGCTTGTGGATAAATATGGGAACCGAGGCATTGTCCAGAAACTCTGAAAACCGTTTTTCACTTTCAGCCCAAGCTTTTTCAGCTTTCCTTTTTTCCGTTAAATCCCGTTGAACTGCGACATAATGGGTGACTTCCCCGATATCATCCTTAATTGGGGCTATTTCCCATTGAATGATGAATTCTGAACCATCTTTTCGATAATTGACAGTCTCGCCGGAAAATTTTTTGTTTGCCTTTAATTGCTCCTTCAAATCCCTTAAAACACTTTTATCCGTTTTTGGACCCTGAAGGATGCGAGGGGTTTTTCCTTGTAATTCTTCCGCAGAATAGCCGGTCATTCTGGTAAATGCGGGATTGACATAAAGGATTCGGGGACCTGGCTTTTCCAGCTCAGCTTCCATAATCATAATGGATTCCTGGGTTTCATTGAAAGCTTTGGCAAGGGTATCGTAATCCGGAATGTTAAATCCTGAAAAAACAAAAGTCCGGGTATCAATTATTACATATCCGCCATTAAAGGCCTCATTTTCAATGATCGGGTCGCAGGTTAACTTGAAAATTCCATTCAACGCACCAACATCCAGGGGCTTATTCAATTGGATTGTTTCACCGGCTATCAGCTTGCTATAAATCCAATCACCGTCTTTTTGCTGGAGGTCAATGAAATCGCCTAAAGATTTATAGCCCATACTGCTGGCTTCCCAGCCAGTCTTATCAGCAATAATTTGATTCCAATAGATGATGGTCAATTTTTCATCAAAACCAATAATGCCCTGTGAAAAACGGTCAAATATTTTCTCCGTAAAGGACTTTTCACCAGCATTTATGCCCATCACACAAATTGCCTTTTGAATAGCAAGTAATTATTTAACCATTAAAAACTGAAAGCTAAATCTTTCCATTAGTAGCTGAAATATGACTAACCAAATAAAAGGATTTTTAAAGAGTAATGAAAGTTTTGGGCCTTAAATTTTCAGAATAAAATTAGTAAGCGACTCAAAGTAAAACCTGAGAATCCCTGCTGATAAGGCTTATGGATATTGGAAATGCTAAAGGAACTCATCTACAAAGCATTAACCCATTTTCGGAGATTTTTGATGAAGGAGATATAACCATACGTATCAACCCATAGGCCAATACCGAAAATTTCCTCTAATCCTAAAGGTTTAAAACTTGCATTGGTACCAATAAAATGCAAAGAATTCCCAAGAATGATTATTCCACTTCCTTAACCGCCCTTTTCCGTTCGCTTTCGGTCAGGTGAATTTTTCTCAGGCGAATATGCTTGGGTGTAGCTTCCACGTACTCATCTTTGGCAATGAATTCTAGGGCTTCTTCCAATGAGAATCTTACCGGTGGAGCAATGTTCATCTTCTCATCCGCCGTTGCAGACCTGACGTTTGTCAATTTTTTGGACTTGGTTACTTTAACGGGTAAGTCATTTTCTTTCACATGCTCGCCCACAACTTGCCCTTCATAAACTTCATCACCAGCCTCTACAAAAAATTTACCGCGATCCTGCAACTTATCAAGAGAATAAGCGACAACAGTACCGGTTTCCATGGCTACCATAGCGCCACTTGTACGGCCGGGTATATTACCTTTCCAGGGTTCATAGCCTTTAAATCGGTTGTTCATAATGGCCTGGCCACCTGTTAAGTTCAAGACCTGTGTTCTTAAACCGATCAGCCCTCTTGCCGGGATCTCAAATTCTAATTCCACCCGGTCACCTTTGGGATTCATAGAAAGCATGTGGCCTTGACGCTGGCTAACCTCTTCAATAATTTTCCCAGAAGTATTTTCAGGGGTTTCTGCACTTAAGTATTCTACTGGCTCGTGAGTTTTGCCGTCAATGGTTTTCTTGAGAACACTGGGTTGGCCGACTTGCAACTCATAGCCCTCTCTGCGCAGGGTCTCTACAAGAACAGAAATATGCATCACTCCTCTCCCATAGACCATGAATGAATCAGGGCTATCATTTTCTTCAACCTGTAAAGCCAGGTTCTTTTCTATTTCTTTGTAAAGGCGATCCCTAAGTTGCCGGGAAGTTACATATTCGCCTTCCTTCCCGAAAAAGGGGGAATTATTGATAGTGAAAAGCATCCCCATTGTCGGTTCATCAATAGCGATGGGTTTCAGGCCTTCAGGGTTCTCATAATCGGCTATCGTATCACCAATATCAAAACCTTCAACACCAGCAATGGCGCAAAGGTCACCAGCTTCGACTGTTTCAGCTTTTGCTTTACCAAGGCCTTCAAATGTATAGAGGGTTTTTACTTTAGCCTTTTGCTGCGTACCATCCCGTTTAACCAGTGATACTTGCTCCCCGATTTTGACCGAGCCTCTGTTAATCCTGCCAATGGCAATACGCCCGGTGTATGATGAATAATCAAGCGAGGTTATTTGCATTTGCAGGCTGCCTTCAGGTTTCGTTGGAGACGGTATATCAGAGAGTATATGCGATAACAGAGAAGAAACATCATGGGTAGGTTCCTGCCAATCCTCAGACATCCAGCCATGCTTTGAAGAACCGTAAAGCAATGGGAAGTCCAGTTGCTCCTCAGTAGCGCCAAGCGTGTACATGAGGTCAAATACTTCTTCCATAACCTCATCCGGTCTACAATTGGGTTTATCCACCTTATTTACAACCACAACAGGCTTCAGATCCAGTTTGAGGGCTTTTTCGAGCACATAACGGGTTTGCGGCATTGCCCCTTCCAAAGCATCAACCAATACCAAAGCGCCATCAGCCATATTCAGCACACGTTCTACTTCCCCGCCAAAATCAGCGTGGCCCGGTGTATCTATGATGTTGATCTTCGTATCCTTGTAATTAACGGCAACATTTTTGGAAAGTATAGTGATACCTCTCTCCCGCTCCAGGTCATTGTTATCCATTATTAACTCTCCGGCATCCTGATGATCCCCGAATAGTTTGCACTGGTGTAAGATATTGTCAACCAAAGTAGTTTTCCCGTGGTCTACGTGAGCAATTATGGCAATATTCCGTAAGTCCTTCATTGTGATTAATTAAAGCGTATTTTAAAAGGTGCAAAAGTACGAAATTTTCCTCAGCATGAGCCTAAGCCAACCATTAAGTTTGAACAAGTAGGCTCCCTAATGGCAAGCATGCCAACCAATCGCTACTAACCATCCGAATGCATTACTAAAAAACGCCTAAAAGCCCGTTCCTTTTAATAAGCTTATGCCTGTTTAACTTGTGCCCTTACCCGTTATTTATTTTAAAGCGTTTACCAGGAAGATTTCCTAACTTTGGCATTTAAGCTACTTTAGACTTGACTTCTTATGAAGAAAACTTTGATTACCCTAATCATTGTAGCCATTATCGCAGTGGCAGGCGCCCTTTATTGGTTTCTACTAAAAGGGATGTTTAAGGACTATCCCACCAATGCCAAAGCAATCCCTGAAGATGCTTTTGTTGTTTTCAAGGGAGGCAACCTCAGAAACACCTATGAAAGCTTCTTAGCTTCTCCCCTTGCGAGTGGTATCAAAGATCACCCTAAGATTGACACCTTTAATCAGCGATACAGCTATCTGGACTCTTTGCTTGATAAATCAGATATGTTGCGGAATATGCTTAACGATAAACCTTTACTCATAAGCCTGCATAATGTTAGCGTTGATCAAATCAGTTTATTGGGAATACTACAGACCAAATCCTTAAATGCCAACAAACAATTTCGGGAAGCAATAAAAGATTTCTGCCCAACATGCCGTTTCAGTGAGCGGACCCTAAGGAATTTCCCAATAACCGATGTGGTTAGGAAAAAAGCTGGCGAAGAAAAACTATTTACTTATAGTACGATGGAAGGCATCCTGACCATTAGTGCGAATGCAGTATTGGTTGAGGATGCGGTTCGCCAATTTGCTCTAACGGAAGAAGCCAATCTGCCGAAGTTTCACAAAGCTATAGCGAGTACAGGGAACAATGACCGTTTGTATGTCAATTTCGAGCAACTGCCGGCCTTCTTAGGAACCTTCACGCATTATAAATCCAGTGAATTTCTTAGTAAGAACGGCATTTTACCGGGTTTTGCTTCTTATGAAATCCAGTTCAAGAAAGGCTCGCTTCAACTACATGGTACCTACAAACCGCTGCATAAAAGGGCGTTATTACAGGGAATTCAGCAAGTATCACCGGAGAAGTCGGAAATTCCTAAGGTTCTGCCTTTTAGAACAGCTTTCTTTCAAGCTTTCCAAATACCTGACCCTCAGGACTACTATGACTCACTGGCTTATTACTATGAGCAAAAAGAACAAAAACTTCAATTCAAGCACTACCGTGATAGTCTTGAAAACCAGAGCAATTTTTCGATTCGGGAAGATTTTCTACCGATATTGGGGGATGAACTGGCCCTGGTCGTGAATGAACCGGTCAGTACCAATTTTCAACAGAACACCTTTGTGGCCATGCATACCAAGGAAACAAAGGCAACCAAATCGGCAATTCAATCGCTCCAAACTCAATTATCAGCTGATAGTCAAACCGATAAAACAACCATTCAATATCGTGGAAAGGCTATTGAAAGTTTACCCATCGGGAGTCTTTTTCCTTTCTTGTTCGGGGATTTTTTCAAAACCATTCAATCCCCTTTTTATGCTCAGTTAGGGGATTTTATTCTTTTTGCCAGCAGTCCCAAAACCCTTAAAAGGGTTATTGATGATTACAAAGCCGGACAGACCCTTGCTGCTTCCTCACACTATACAAGGTTGAAAAGCCATTTACTGAGCGAAACCAACTTATTCTTTTACCTCAATCCTGACAGGGCAATCATGCTTCCCTTGAACTACCTGAGAGAAGCTTTAAAAAAGGATTACAGGAAAGATTTTGATTATTACAAAAAATTCGGCGCCGTTGCTTTCCAACTCGTTAGTGGCAATGATAATGACTTTTCCCAACTAACCATCCAAAAAGCTTCACAAACAGAAGATGATACCCGCAAGCTATGGGAAGAAAAAATTTCTGATAACATCAAAGCCAGGCCGCAAATAGTGATCAACCATGAAAACAAGGAGAAGGAAATTTTCTTAACTGATTCTAGTAATAACCTATATCTGATGAACAATTCCGGCTCAATCCGCTGGTCAAGAGATTTTGATGAACCGATTATGGGAGAAGCAGAGCAGGTTGACCTTTACAAAAATGATAATTTGCAGTACGTTTTTGCTACCCAAAACCATCTGCAACTCCTGGACCGCAAAGGACGGGATGTAGCAAGCTTTCCTATTTCCCTTAGTGCACCGGCTACCACGGGATTAGCAGCTTTTGACTACAATGACAACAAAAATTACCGTTATTTCATCAGCTGCCGGAATAACAATGCCTATGGCTATTATGCAGCCGGTAATCCACTGGAAGGGTGGAGCCCCCAAAGCCTGGATGCCCCACTTGATCATCCAGTTAAATACTTCAAAAGAAAAGGGCAAACAAAACTTTACGGCGTTTCGCGTAAGGGCACTTTTTACTTATGGAAACAAGATGGACAGGTCAAGTTTAAAAAGCAATTTCAAACCCGCTTTAACAACAATTTTGAGATGTATTTCGGAGATTCAGATTCCACCACTTACATGGCTGCACCCGATACCGCCGGTATTACTCATTTTGTTTACGCTAACGGGGATACTTTGACAAAAAGTTTTAGTAATTTCAAAGGGAAACAGTTTTTCGACTTGAGGGATTTTAACCAGGATAACCGAAAGGAATTCATTTTCGCGAAGGGAAGTTCCATTAAAGCATTTCACAGGGATAGTACCAAGGCCTTTTCACTAACCTTGGCTGATACGCTATCTTATGCCCCCCAATTCCATAATATTAACGGTAGAGCCTATATTGGCTACGTTTCCAGGTCTAATAACCAAATCTTCCTGGTCGACCTTGATGGTTCACTCTATCCCGGTTTTCCTTTGAAAGGCTCAACACCCTTCAGGATCAACGATATCAATAAAGATGGAGAGCTTGAATTAATGGTGGGAGATAAAAACGGAAAAATCTTTCTTTACAAACTTGAATAAAAAAAATAAAACCGATGGCAACACAAGCTGATATTGAAGCAATCTGGGAAAACCGGGGTTTACTCGAGCAAGCGGAATACAAACAAGCTGTTTTAGACACCCTTGAAATGCTGGATAAAGGGAAGGTCCGAACAGCAGAGTATGTAGATGGCGTCTGGCAGCCCAATGAATGGGTAAAAAAGGCGGTGATCCTTTACTTCCCCACGCAATCCATGGAAAAATTAACCAGTGGTATCTTTGAATTTCACGATAAAATACCGCTAAAGCAAAATTTTAATGAACTGGGCGTTCGCGTGGTTCCACATGCATTGGCCCGATACGGGGCTTTTATTGGGAAAGGTGTCGTCATGATGCCTTCTTACGTCAATATCGGTGCCTATGTTGACGAAGGCACGATGGTGGATACCTGGGCTACGGTAGGTTCTTGCGCCCAAATAGGTAAAAAAGTTCATTTAAGCGGAGGTGTTGGTATTGGTGGTGTTCTGGAGCCCCTGCAAGCTAAGCCAGTCATTGTTGAAGACCATGCTTTTATCGGATCCCGTTGTGTGTTAGTAGAAGGCGTGCGCGTTGAGCAAGAAGCTGTTTTAGGCGCCAATGTGACGTTAACCGGTTCTACCAAGATTATTGATGTTACCGGTGCTGAGCCGGTTTATCATCAAGGGGTTGTCCCGGAAAAATCAGTCGTCATCCCGGGGAGTTACCCCAAAGAATTTGCAGCTGGTACTTACAATGTTCCATGTGCTTTGATCATCGGTAAGCGCAAACCCTCAACTGATGAAAAAACCTCGCTGAATGAGACATTAAGGGAGTTCAATGTTGCTACTTAGAAAAAAATGCTTTTAACAGGGTCTAAAACTTTTAAGCTTATCGACTTTGCAAAAATGCCTGGTCATACAAACTGCCTTTCTGGGTGATGTAATCCTGGCCACTCCGATTCCGGAAGCCATAAAAAAGGAACATCCTGAGGCTCGGGTAGACTTTCTTGTGAGGAAAGGGAATGAGGGGCTCTTAGCCAACAATCCCCATTTGACTGAAATCCTGACCTGGCGTAAAAAAGGAAGGAAATACAGGGATTGGTGGCGGCTGCTCAGGATGATGCGCTATGAAAACTATGATACCGTTATCAATATCCAACGATTTGGGGCAACAGGCTTATTAACCGCTTTATCCGGTGCTCAAACAAGAATAGGCTTTACCCAGACGCCTTTTTCGGGATTTTTCACAGCTCGGAAACCCCACAACCTGGAAAAAAAGCCAAATACCCCCCACGAAGTTAGTCGCAATCTTTCCTTGGTACCCGGTTATACTGATAAGGTGCTGAACCGCCCAAAGCTCTATCCTGGGTTCTCGGATTACGAAACCATCAAAACGTACCAGGAAAATCCTTATTTGTGTATTGCACCAGCCTCTGTTTGGTTTACCAAGCAATTCCCCATTGATCAGTGGTTAGCCTTCCTTAATGATGAAAAGGTAAAACCCTACCCTATTTACCTGTTAGGAGGCCCGGAAGATTATAAGTTTTGTGAGGATATAAAGCAATCAGCAAAACATGAGCACACCACAAACCTGGCCGGTAACCTAACTATCCTGCAAACTGCAGCGCTAATCAAAAACGCCCGGATGACCTATACCAATGATTCAGCACCCTTGCACATGGCCTCTGCTATGAACGCCCCTGTTACTGCGGTATTTTGCTCTACTACTCCTGCATTTGGATTTGGCCCACTTTCTGATGAATCATATGTCGCACAAGTATCTGATCTTTATTGCCGCCCTTGTTCCACCCATGGCCGCAAAGCCTGCCCGGAAGGGCATTTCCGCTGTGCTTATGACATTGATCTGAAGAAGCTCACAGATCCTTTATAAAAGCTAATTTAGAAGTGGTTATTTTTAAGTCTCAGACTATTCCAGGATTAGAGGCTTCAGACTTGGTATATCCTTTGTCTTCTTGGGTCGGGTTATCTGCTGCCTCTTTGGCAAGGTCATCGCAAATTTCATTTTCCTCAACCCCTTCATGGCCTTTCACCCACTCCAGCCTCACATCATGTTGCCGGTAAACTTCAAGGAATTCTTTCCACAGATCCCCGTTTTTTCGCTTTTTAAAACCTTTTTTCTCCCAATTAAAAACCCATCCTTCATTGATGGCATTGACCAAATATTTAGAGTCCGAATAAATTATTACCGGATAACCTGGCTCTTTGATTTGTTTCAGCGCATTGATAACGGCAAGCAGTTCCATTCGGTTATTGGTTGTCCGGTAAAAGCCACCGGAAAACGTTTTCCTGTATTCTCCGTAACGCATAACAGCAGCCCAACCACCCGGCCCGGGATTGCCAAAGGCTGAGCCATCGGTATAAATGATGATTGGTTGATCTTTCATAAATTGCCTGTTCAAAACAGCAAAGCTAAAGTAAAATGAGAAAAGTAGTACTTTCTTGGAGTGGCGGTAAAGATTCCTTAATGGCATTCAAACGTCTTCAGGATGATCCGCAGGTGGAGGTTTGCGGGTTAATAACAGCCTTTACCGGACAACAGGAAGTTGTTAATTTGCATTATATACCAAAATCATTAATACAAAAACAAGCTGAGGCCCTGAACCTTTCGCTTTATCCCATTCACTTATCTAATCAGGCCCCTAATGAGGAATACGAAAGGAAACACGGGGAATTGTTTGACCAACTTAAAGCCAACGGTATCCATGAAGTTGCTTTCGGAGACATCCACCTTGAACCTATCCGGGAATACCGCGATCGCCTTTTAACAGCCTATAGCATGAGTGGGAATTACCCCTTATGGCATGAAAAACCACTGGATTTGGTGAACGAATTCCTCGATCATGGCTTCAAAGCTGTCATCACGTCCATTGATAGTCTACAGGTACCGGATCAGGTACTAAACCAAACCCTTAGCCGTACCGTGATACGAACATTGGAGGCCTCAAACCTGGATCCTTGTGGGGAAAATGGCGAATACCACACATTTGTTTGTAACGGACCTGCTTTTAAGGATCCTATAGAGATAAGCTTGGGAGAAACGTTTGAGAAGAATTTTAGGCCTCAAATTCAAATGCATTTAAAAGTTAGTACCCTCCAATGAAACCAATAAGCTTTGATTAAGGGGGAAATGCTTTTAAAACCTATTGTTTATAGATAGCCATCCCACAGAAAAGGCTTCAATGAATGGCCACCGGGAAAGATTGGGAATTCTGAAACATACCTCCTTTAAGGTGATTCGGGAAAAAGCGCTTAGGATTCCATTTTATTGAAATAGGCAAGTGCTTCTGCAACAACAAACGCACTTCCGGTGATCAACACCAAATCCTGTTCGCTTGCAGTCTCCTGCACTGTTTCCAAGGTATTGGTAACCGATCCTGTCGCTTCCCCTTTAAGCCCATAGGCATACGCTTCCTGCAGGAGATCATCACTGGGCTTTCCTCTCGGTAAATCCGGTTTACAGAAAAAGTAGTAACCGGATTGGGGCATCTCGCTTAGTATTGACTCTACTTCTTTTTCTACGGTTATTCCAAATACGAGGTAAAGGTCTCTGTGGAAGTAATGTTGAATTTGCTCCTTATGCCACCGAACAGCATCGGGATTGTGGGCAATATCACAAATAACCAGCGGTTCACGGGCAAGGATTTCCCAACGGCCTCGCAGGCCTGTATTGGATTTTATTCCCGCCAGACCTTTTTGCCAGTATTCAGCGGGGAAAAACCATGGCCAATCTCTACTATTGATTTGATAAAGGCTCTCAATACAAGTCACAATATTCTGGGCCTGGTAATAACCGGTCAAGTCACAACTAACCTGTAATCGCAGATCATCCCTTAAATGATGAGCGGTTAAGGATAGCGCAGGGAGAAAATGAGACACATGGTATTCCCAATGGTTATCCGCAAAAGAAATATCGGCATGTTGATTGGATGCTACTTCTTCAAAAACATGTTTTGTTTCAGGTTGAGTTTTTCCAATAACAACAGGGGTATCAGCCTTGATGATACCGGCTTTTTCCCTGGCTATGGTAGGTAGGTCATTCCCAAGCATGGCTTGGTGGTCAAGACCAACATTGGTTATAATGGCCAATTCCGGATTCAGGACATTGGTAGAATCCAAGCGTCCGCCCAATCCTGTTTCCACGATGGCGAGGTCAACACCATGCCGTGCAAAGTGGTCAAAAGCCATTGCCACCGTTGCTTCGAAAAATGAAGGCTGAATATCCTCTATAGCAGGTTTATTGGTTTCTACAAAATTTGCCACTTCCGATTCGGAAATAACGTGGCCATTAACACGGATCCTTTCCCGAAAATCCAATAGATGTGGAGAAGTATATAAACCCGTTCTGAAACCTGCTTCCATGGCAATGGCGCACAACATATGACTTACAGACCCCTTACCATTAGTACCTGCCACATGTATTGCCTTTAAATGCTGCTCAGGATTATTGAGCTGGTAGAGGAAATCCTCTGTATTGGTAAGGTCTTTTTTGACCGCCTGCTGACCTACCCTCTGGTACATCGGCAATTTGGCCAACAGGTAGTCAAGGGCTTCCTGATAATCCATGAATGACCTACTGGAGTTTGAAATTTATGGTCATTGTACCCACTTGTTGGTTAGGGCCATCTTTTAACCTTTCAAATTCGGTGTTAAGGGCAGCTTTTTTAGCTATCTTTTTTAACCTGAGACTTGTTACCGTTGTTCCTGGCTTACCGGGCACAGCTCTTATTACTTTACCATCTTTATCTACTGTGATTTCTACCACAACCTTACCTTGTTTTTGGGTTTCCTTTTTTATGGCGGGATAATTTTTAACACCACGGCCATCCATATTAAGATTCGATATTGGGTTATCCCCTTTGGCAGCCTCACCTTTTTTTTCAAAGCTTTCTGATTCCTTATTACCCTTTTTATCACCCTCATTTCCTGATTTCTTATCATCACCTTTATTCTCACTTGGGGTAAACTGATTTTTGGGATCTACTTCCTTTTGTTCTTTTTGTTGCGTCTCCTCATCTTCTGGCTCGTCCCCTTTTTCTTTGCCAGGATCTTTGGAATTCTTTTTTTTCTTTTCTTTTTCTTTCGCTTTGTCCGGCATTTCAGGAGCAGGGGTGTTTTCCTGCGTTTCGCTGGTTTGCTTAGCAGGGTTTTCAGCATCTGATTGGGGGGATTTTGAATCCTTTGTTTCTTCAGCTTCCTCCGTTTTTTTGGACTTAGGCTCTTCAGCTTTACCGGCTTTTTCCGTAGGTTCTTTCACCTCTTCAAATTTTTCATTCATGCCCATGTTATGCTCGCCTAAAACAACATCAATACCTTTCTGGCGCGGCTGAGGCTCAGGAGATTTCAAGGCTATAAAAACAAAGGAAATAAATAGGCCAATGAAAATTAAACCTGTAGCAATAGCCGATCGCCTTTCTATTTTCTGTTGCTGTTCCAGCTCTTTTTTCCGCCTAACAGAAACCTTCTTGGTTTTCTTCTTTCCTTTTTCTGACATAAACGTTAGGATTCAGGTTCGGTAGCCAGTATGACCTTAGCATCCAAATTGTTGCCAATATTCATGACCTTGACAACCTCTTCTAATGATACTGCTTTGTGCGCCGCCAGGACAATCGTTTCACCCTCTTGGTTTGCCAGTTTTGAAGCTAATTCTGATTGAAGCTTGCCAAAATCCACCTGGTCATTTCCAACGTAATAATCAAGGTCCTTGGTAATAGAAACGGTAACGGTCTGCTTAGAAAGGGTTTTACTTGTTGATTGGGGTAGTAAAAGTTTCAGGGCATTTGGAGTAACAAAAGAAGAAGTTAACATGAAGAATATAAGTAGCAGGAAAACAATGTCCGTAAGAGAGGACATGTTATAGGTTGCACTAACTTTTGTTCTTCGCTTTATAGCCATAATAAAATATTTGAAGGCCTCAGCCTTACAACGTATTCCAGCTAAAAATCTTATTGAGCAGGCTCCTGTAAAATATCAATGAATTCAACAGTAGTGGCTTCCATCCGGTAAACAACTTTCTCAATCTGAGTTGCGATGTAATTATAGCCAATATAAGCAATGATACCAATTGCTAGGCCGGTAGCAGTGGTAACCATTGCCTCATAAATGCCACCTGCTAACATCGCGGGCTCAATATTACTACCAGCTTCGGAAAGCTGGTAAAATGCCTTAATCATACCAGTAACCGTACCAAGGAAACCGATCATTGGCGCTGCACCGGATATTGTGCCGAGCGTGGCTGTGTTTTTCTCCAACTTAAAAACTTCGAGTGTCCCTGCATTTTCAATGGAGGCTGAAATGTCTTTCAAAGGCCGGCCAATTCCGGATATACCCTTTTCTACCATACGGGCAACAGGCGTATCATGATCCTTACAAAGCTGCTTGGCCCCGTCAATGTTATCATTCACAACCAGGTCACGAATTTTATTCATGAAATTCCTGTCAATCTGAGAAGCTTTTTTAATGGTTAGGTAACGTTCTATGAAAATATAAACAGCTACAACAGCAAGAATAATTAAGGGGATCATAATCCAGCCTCCTTTTAGCAAAAGCTCAATAAGGGTCAATTGGCTTTCGGGACCTCCACCCCCACTCTTGCTAGCGGTATCAGCTGTTACCTGGAGAATCAATGTAGTGATCATGTTTTGTGACAATTTAGCTATTCTGTTGATTGTTTTTTTCTAAGAGCCAAACCTTAAAAATGCCTTTTTGGTGAATGCGGTTCAAGAATTCACGGGCTTTACTACCAGACTTATAATTGCCGATGCTAACCCGTTTGAAATCTTCCGGGCCTTCTATGAGTTTAACACGGAAGCCCCTTCTTTTGGCTTCTTTGGCCAATTGTTTTGCATTGCTTTTATCTTTAAATGAGCCAGCAATTAAATGATACGTTCTTGATTGCTTTGAAACGGTTTCTGAACTCTGGTGAGCCTTCTTTTCAACTGGTTTATCCCTGGTTTTCTCTGATTTCTTGTCCTCATCATTTTTAGCCGCTGTTTCGTCCGAGCTTGCTGAACTACGCTCTGAGTTTCCGGAAACTTCGTCTCTTTTTTTAGCATTCTTTTCCATAGCCCCGTCATCTGGTTTTGTATTGGCAGAGGCCGGTGAGGCTTCTTTTCTGGCAGACGATCTATCATCTGAACCTTTGGTACTGGAAGATTCTGAATTTGAAGCAATATATTCCTTAAAAGAAGCTATCTGCTTTGACACCTGAGACGGTTCAAAAAGGTTTAGGTTTAGTAAAAAAAAGAGAAGCACTGCTGTTACCCCAATACTTGCAAGCCCAATCAAAACAGGCGATGGCCGCTTAAAATCCTTTTCCGTTGACAGATCTTTCGAAGCCGTTTTATAATGTGTAGCAGCTCGTTTAACCGGTACTAACTTGGTATCTGATAATCCAAATGAGTTGGGGTAAAAATTCGTGGCTTTATCAGGTTTAAAAAGGGTGTTTCCCTCATTATCCGAATAAAGTGAACCAATACCAGGTAAATCAATAGTTTCTCCATTTCCAAGCTTTCTTTTCCACTGATTCGCCTCCTCTCTCACTTTTTTTAAAGCCTTGGAAAAAGTAATTTGTTCTTGATCAGCAAGGTAATTAGCCAATAAGCCATCATTGGTTTTCAAGCTCTTATTGAAGGCAAGCTTCTTAGAAGGCGGAGCGATGGATTGCTTAGCCTGTTTTATGGTAGCCGGTTCGTAATTCGCTACAATTGCGCCAAAATCAGGTATTACTACGCAGTCTTTCTCGTACAGTAAATCCTTTACATATTGCTCTAGCATGAATGCTACTGCTTTAACCTAATGCTAATGCAATTTTAGGAAATATTTGATAAACCGAAAACAAGGGAAAGCTATCGTAATATTCTTAAGTGTTTATTATTGAATCATTCAGGCGCTGAATCTTCCATTTCATTATTAGCACCTGGAATTGAATAAAAGGGGAATAGCACGATTTCTTGCTATTTTAGTACTTTCGGATTTTGTTAGCAACAGGTATAATCCTAAAAAGATGGCTAAGACTAAAACTTTATACGTTTGCCAAGCATGCGGTTCAACATCTGTGAACTGGAAAGGCCGCTGTCCAGCCTGCGGAGAGTGGAACACATTCCAGGAGGAAGTCATGGAGCAAGAGCAAAAGAGTCGTTCAACATCACTTTCTGACGAAGGTAGCCAATCCTCAGTGGCTTCTTTAGGGGACTTTGAATTGACGGCAGTTAATAGGCTCCAGACACCGGATGAGGAGTTAAATCGTGTACTGGGAGGCGGTATTGTCACCGGCTCTCTGATTTTGATCGGTGGAGAGCCCGGAATTGGAAAATCTACGCTTCTTCTTCAGCTTGCTCTGGAACAAAGGGATAAAACCATCCTTTATGTCACCGGTGAAGAAAGCCTGAACCAGGTAAAAATGAGAGCTTACCGGATTGGAGACCCCAACCCTGAATGTTACCTGTTACCAGAGACTTCTGTAGAAGTTATTGTCCAAAAGATCAAGGGCATAGCGCCCGATATCCTGATTGTTGACTCCATTCAAACCCTCACAACCTCCGAAGTGGATTCAACAGCAGGAAGCATTCCACAGATCAGGGAATCAACCACCCATCTCCAGCGCTGGGCTAAGCAGAAAAATATGGCGGTTTTCCTCGTTGGTCACATAACAAAAGAAGGGTTCATAGCTGGACCAAAAATTCTTGAACACATGGTTGACACTGTTCTTTACTTCGAGGGGGACCAAAACTACAATTACCGAATCCTGAGAACCATCAAAAACCGATTTGGCTCAGTGGCCGAGATTGGCATTTATGAAATGCTCGAGCAGGGGCTATATCAGGTTAAAAATCCTTCCGAAATCCTACTATCCCAGCGTAATGAAACCCTGAGTGGGGTTGCCATAGGAGCTATGCTTGAAGGTATCCGGCCCATGTTAATCGAGATTCAGGCATTGGTTTCGCCTGCTTATTATGGAACTCCCCAGCGCTCCACTACAGGTTTTGATGGAAGAAGGCTCAATATGTTATTAGCGGTATTGGAAAAACGCTGTGGCTTGAAACTATCCATCCAGGACGTTTTCCTAAACATAGCCGGAGGGCTTAAGGTAGAAGACCCTTCTACTGACTTAAGCGTAACAGTGGCCATTGCCTCATCTTACCAGGATATGGCAGTAGGCGACCATATATGCTTTGCAGGGGAAATCGGCCTTTCCGGGGAAATCAGGCCGGTTCAACAGGTTGAAAAACGCATACTCGAAGCTGAAAAACTCGGTTTTGAACAAATCTACATTTCAACCTTTAACAAAAAACACCTGGACCAAAAGGAAAGAACCATTGAAATTGTTAGTAAAGATACAGTTTACGAGGTATTAAAAGCTTTATTTTAGGAATAGCTTTTCCTGTTCTTTTTGGGCTTATTCAATAGAGGATTAACAATTAAAAATCATCAACCCTTTTATTCTTTTGAATCTTAGCGCTTTTTTCCCAGTTACTTTCAATCGTTAAGGTGAAGATATCCCTGTTGGTGAACTTTGACAGGGTAAAAATCACACCATTTAACTGCCAGGTTTTGACTTTTACCAAACCGGTTTGTTTATCCTGATCAGCCTTGCCGAACTTGTAGTTGAGGATAAATTTCATATCAGAATGAAATGCCTTATCGGCCTGAAGAAAGACTTTTTTAAAGCGGTTATCTTCGTTAAATATGTATTGCAATTTGTCTAATTCTACAGCGCCGATTGTCATTTTATCATTCGGTATAGTGTAAGAATTGGGCTCTACGCCATCTTTAACCTCCCTAAAATTCACTTTTGCACCATCTCTGAATACGGAGTCTTTATGAACACCCCATTCAATATCTCTAAAATCTGGCACTTTACTTTTGGTTTGACCATCTAAGGTCCCGGAAAGAACGACTAAAAATAAAACGGTTGCGAATAATACCTTTTGCATATTTTAGGTGTTTGGTTTTGCTTACGGGAAGCAAATATAAAATTTAATTTGAAAGTGCAGGCGATTGTTTTCAATTACGCTATTCAAGTTTAAGCATTGAGTTTTTTACAGGAATTTAGGCGATTAAGCTCCATTGTATATTTTCATCACTTCCTCCAAGGTATTTTTTAAGCCCCTCATGTTCTGGAGAACACAGTTCCGGATCTTGCTCCAGCACCTTTCTGGCTGCCTGGCGGGCTGCTTTCAAAACCGTTTGGTCCGTTGCCAGGTTGGCAATTTTAAACTCCAGCATTCCACTCTGGCGGGTTCCCATCATATCACCGGGCCCTCTTAAATTCATATCCTCCTCGGATAATTCAAAACCATCATTTGTTTTAACCATTGTTTCCATCCGTTTTTTGGCTTCCCTGGAAAGTTTGTAACTGGTAACAAGGACACAATAAGCCTGATCAGCGCCTCGGCCCACGCGCCCCCTCAACTGATGTAGCTGGGATAAACCAAACCTTTCAGCACTTTCAATGACCATAGCGCTGGCATTCGGTACATCAACCCCAACTTCAATGACCGTTGTAGAAACCATGATCTGCGTCTCTCCACGTTTGAATCGATCCATCTCAAAATCCTTATCCGCTTGCTTCATTCTACCGTGGACAATCCCCACTTGGTAATCAGGCTGCGGGAATTCACGGCAAATGGCTTCATAACCTTCCATTAGATTTTGATAATCAAGCGTTTCAGATTCCTCTATGAGCGGGTAAACAATAAAAGCCTGTTGCCCGTGGCTGATGATCTTTTTCAGAAAGCCAAAAACCTGCAATCGTTTATTTTCATAAACATGCCTTGTCTCAACAGGTTTCCTTCCAGGCGGTAATTCATCAATCACAGATGTCTCCAAATCCCCATACAATGTCATCGCCAGTGTACGTGGAATAGGGGTGGCCGTCATAACCAAGATGTGCGGAGGAATTTTTGACTTTTCCCAAAGCTTTGCACGCTGTGCCACTCCAAACCTGTGTTGCTCATCAATCACCACCATGCCTAACCGGTTAAACTGAACCTTATCTTCAATAAGGGCATGGGTACCAATCAGGATCTGGCAGGTACCATTAGCTACTTGTTCAAGTATCTCTTTTCGCTGGGCGGTTTTTGTTGAGCCTGTAAGTATACGGATGTTGACATCCATGCCTTTTACCAGCTCGTAAATGGTATTGAAGTGCTGGGTAGCCAAAACCTCTGTGGGAGCCATCATCGCCCCTTGAAAACCATTATCCAGCGCCATGAGTATCCCCATCAAGGCCACTATGGTCTTCCCGCTTCCTACATCACCCTGCATCAACCGATTCATCTGGTTGCCTGACTTGAAGTCCTGCCTAATCTCCTTCAGAACCCTTTTCTGAGCTTCCGTTAATGGGAAAGGTAAAACTTCATGGTAAAAATGGTTGAAGTAATCCCCTAATTGATCAAATACATTTCCTTTAAGTTTTGTCCTTTCTGTCTTCTGACGAAGCATCTTTAGCTGAGTGAAGAATAACTCTTCAAACTTCAGCCGGTTTTGGGCTTTTTCGAGTTCTTCAAAATTTTCGGGAAAATGAATGTTTTTAAGGGCTTTTTGCCGGTCCATGAGTTTGAAGGCATCAACTAAATAAGCCGGAAAAATTTCCTGGACATCTGGTAGTACTTTGGGTAATAAGTTTTGCTGGATCTTCATGATCTTAGCTGAGTCCAGTGACTTATTTTTTAGCTTCTCAGTAGTAGAATAAACGGGCTGCAAGCCCATTAGCCCTTCCTTTTTACGGGCCTCTGTGTATAGCTCTATTTCAGGATGGGCAATGTTGATACGGCCTTTAAACCAATTTGGTCTACCAAAAATCAAGTACTCATGACCCTTAACAATATAATCTTTAAGCCAATTGACCCCCTTAAACCAAACCAGCTCTAATGTTCCCGTATCATCTTTCACTTTTGCTACTAAACGTTTTTGCCCTTTTTGTTTCATGGGCACTTCATTCAAACTGGTAACAGTACCCAGCACCTGGATAAAAGCGTCCTGACCTGATATTTCACTAATTTTGTATATTCGGGAACGGTCTACATACCGAAATGGAAAGAACATCAACATGTCCTCAAAAGTGAAAATGCCAAGCTCATTGCGTATCAACTCGCCTTTGGCAGGTCCTATTCCCTTAAGGTAATCTATTTCGGTCTTCAGGGCTTCCTGTTTACTCATTGCTGGCCGGGCTATAAGATCAAATTTAAAAAATAGCTCACTGTTCAATCGGGTATAGCCTAAATGCTAACAACGCAAGTTTTCAAATTTCAAAACCTGATTTCTTAAAAAATCATAATACTGGCTACCCATTTATCATTTTATTCTGACGGGTATTGCCATTCCAGGGAGTTTACCAACGCCAAAACGTCTTTTTTCAAAAATTGTATAGCCGGCTCAAGGGAATCCCGGTTTGGTTTGGTATTGAAATAGAGCGAGCCTCTTATGAAGTGTTGATTACTGTCTGTCGCGAAGAACTGTATGGCAGTGGCAGTATTGCCCCCGAGTTCATAAAATATACCGCTGGTAGAATCTTTTACGATCCGCTTTTCATCAATATCAGTAGCTTTTACAGTATGTTTATAAACAAAAGTCCTGGCGTCCTCCCGGTACTTATTCAACTTCTCCATTTTATCAAAGCTACGGTAGCTCATGTAAAGCTTAGCGCCTAAGGGATGGTATTTGATATTCATCCAACAGTTGCGTGATTTTTTGGAAGTATCAGGAATAATTTCACCATAAGTGGGATAACGGAATTTAAAGGGGCAATTACTATCATAGGTCTGGTAACTTCGCTCCGGAAGGTTTATGCGCGGGTAACCTTTTGGTTTAGGAGTGAAATTTTCATCCTGACAACCACTTAACAATAATCCTGTTCCGAAAAAAAGTAATAAGAATGACTTTCCCCATTGAAGTAACATAGGTGGTTTATTAATAGTGGCATGCAAAGAAAAAGAAAAAACGCCGTCTTTGAATGTTTCATAGCCTCGCTAATCCATAGCCCCTTAACGCTGTGAAAATTGTTCATTAACGTTGAATCAATAATCAACAAACCGATCTTACCATATTTTTGGTGTGAATTAGCCTTTTGGCTTGGTTGGGGCTATTACCGATATTTCGATGGAAAAAACCTTTCTGACAAGATTTTTTGCTTCCTCTTTATAAATTCAATTGGAATTTTTCCTTTTTTTATTAGCCTTAAGGGTATTAACCAAAACTTTAACATTCCCAATCAAAATATCATTGAAAGGCCACTGTAAGCTAAAATGGCATGCTTTAAAGGGCTTCAGGTATGGTATGTATTAAAACCGCAAGTGCTTAACAGTCTCACCTTTATTAATTAGTTGCTTCAAGGAATCTATACCGATCCTAAGGTGATCCTGGGTGTATTTTTGCTTAGCTTTTCGATCCGCTTCTGATGTTTTTACGCCTTCCGGTACCATTGGTTGATCCGTTACCAGGAGTAGAGCGCCAGTGGGGATTTTATTGACAAAAGCAGTCGTAAAAAGCGTAGCTGTTTCCATATCAATTGCCATACAACGGATCTTTCTAAGATACTTTTTGAAGGCCTCATCATGTTCCCAAACCCTGCGATTGGTTGTGTAGACCGTCCCAGTCCAGTAATCCTTTTGGTAATCACGGATCGTTGTGGATGTAGCTTTCTGTAGAGCAAAGGCAGGCAAGGCGGGAACCTCGGGTGGCATAAAGTCATCAGAGGTGCCTTCTCCGCGTATAGCAGCAATAGGCAGGATTAAATCCCCAACATTATTTTTACGTTTCAATCCGCCGCATTTTCCTAAGAATAGGGAGGCACTTGGTTGAATGGCACTAAGGAGATCCATAGCCGTGGCTGCATTGGCACTACCCATCCCAAAATTAATAATCGTTATTCCGTTTGCTGTGGCGCTTAGCATAGGAAGGTCGTAACCATATACTTCCACATTGTGCCATTCTGCGAATAGCTCCACGTAATAGTTAAAGTTAACAAGTAACACATACTTACCGAAATCCTCCGGTTTTAAACCTGTATAGCGAGGCAGCCAGTCGGTGACAATTTCTTTTTTAGTGTCCATAATATTTTAAGTAACGTGTTCTAAGGGCTTAAACGTTCAGGATTAGACCTGATTGTAGTTTTCGTGACCAAATCCAGCCTCTGTGTTACAATAAAAAAGGTTTGTACCTCTTTATATTGACTAACCAAAGATTTGGCTTATTTGAGGATTATTCCATTCAAGGCTGCCGTAAAATGGATATTCCTTGTTCTCACATCTATCTAAAACGTTTATAATAGAGACTAAAAAAGGTTTAGTAACTATGAATAGTAACCAAACCTAAAAAACCAACCCTTTTAAAAATATCCCGCTATTTGCTCAGATTGCTCATTGAATTCCTAAGCAACATTTTTCAAAAATAAATAGCAAGTACGGGGCAAAAAAAGTGCTGGTGGGCCTTTATTTGTTTAGTTGGTTCGAATTCATGCCGACTTAAACAAATCCCATGAAATTGATTCTTTTAAACTTTCCCACACCGAAGGTCAGGAGTTGTTTATGCAATGAAAGCCTTTTCAATGCATAAACTAGGTTTAAATTAAGGAAACCAGTTCATACTTTTGAAATTAGAAAACCAATTTTTTACGCGTTTTACCATCTTACACGTCTTACGATCTACCATATCACCGTAACCGTCCCCGGAAAAAATGGCAAAATGGCAAGATCGTAAAATGGTAATAATACCCTTCTCATCTACCTGACATTAACATTTCTACAATTTTACGTGTTTTACGGTCTTACCATCTTACATGGCTTACACATCTTACTATCTAACGTATCACCGTAACCGTACCCGGGAAAAATGGCAAAATGGCAAGATCGTAAAATCGTAAGAATACCCTTCTCATCCCCCTGTAATTAACATTTCTACAATTTTACGTGTTTTACGGTCTTACCATCTTACATGGCTTACCATCTATCGTATCACCGTCAACGTCCCTTGGTATTCTTTCTGAGTTCCGTCTACTCCGGTCAGAATTATCTTATAGGTATAAACCCCCTGCGGCACGAATTCCCCTTCAAACCGGCCATCCCACTTTTTACCTTTATCCGTGCTGTAAATTTTTTGGCCCCACCTGTTAAATATCTTCATGGTGTAATCCTCAATATACAACCCTTCCGGCCCAAACTTATCATTAATGCCTTCCGTGATACCCGGTGAGAAGCTGTTCGGGATGTGGACTACCGGCTGCTGTTTCAGGCAAATGCGGGTGGATTGGGAGTATTCCCCTTGATTCCAGCCTTTGGCCCGAATGTAGTAGCAAAACTGGTCCGAGGAATCCTTTAAGTTGTCATCCAGGAATTGCCTTTTGGTGCTGTCCATCCGGCCAATGGACTTGTAATTCGTACTATCCAATTGCTTGAAGACCTGGTAATGCTTGACGCCCGATTGCCATATTTCATAAGAAGGCCAAACAAGCTTGTTTTCCAGGTCCAGCGCCTCGCCTTCCGGTTGAATGATGCAGGCCTCATTGCTAAACTTGCTGGTATTGTTACAATGATCTACCACCCTTACTTCATAGCAAACTTCACGGCTACCCAATGAAAAGGAATCATAGTAAGTGGTCTGATTAGGATCGGTAATAGTGGCAATTTGGGTGATGCCTTGACAGCCTTTTTGGTTTCGGTAAATTTCATAGGCTGTGGCATCGTAATCCACTGCTTTATCCCACTTCAACTCCACCACATCATTGAAGCGG
>CAZQQN010000039.1:0-24694 GCA_964595485.1 uncultured Sphingobacteriales bacterium
AAGGAAATTTGCGACACGTTCTTTTATCTGATTGGCCTCTTGTTCTTTTAAGTAGCGGTCTGCTTGATATATCCAAACTTTAGAATTAGGCATAATAAAAATTTTTACAGTAAACGGTTGAAAATTGATAAAAGTTTGAGGTAAGGCCTCAAAAGGGTTTTAATCGTTTTTGCAAAGGTGGCTTTATTTTGATCCTCCTATGCCTGTTTCCCAGAATAACAATCCAGCGTCTTTTTCCTCTCGTACCAAAGAACCGGTAATAACGTATTGGTTATCTGGTGTAATTTCAACAGCCCTTATGTAGTCTCTTCCTTTTGGTTTAAAGATTCTGGTCTGCTTTCCATTACTGGTTTTCCAAAGCCTGGCGCTGTTATCATTAGATCCGGTTACTACATATTTTCCGTTTTTACTGAAATCAGCCGCCAAAACACGCCATGTATGACCCTTTAAGTTATGTTTTTGGTTACCTTTTGCATAGCCCCAGATTTTAGCCGTTTGGTCGTTAGAAGCAGTCAGCATTTCTAAGCCACCTGGCGAAAGTTTTAATTCATTGATTTTTTCCTTGTGAGCATTGAATTTACGTGTTTGCTTCCCTTTAAGGAAGTTGTAAGTCCTTATTTTGTTATCTCCGCAAGCTACAAGCAGAAACTTTCCGTTGGGGCCAAAAGTAATAGCATCGGCTGAAGCTTTTTTCACCTCCAATTTCCGGATAAGCTCACCTTCCTCATCGCGGTCAAATACCCTTACGATACCATCTTTGGTTGCGGTAGCCACAAAACGACCTTCATTCCCCTTGTAATTATCGTTAAATTTAGCGTCATTCACATTTGAACGATGACTTGGTAAAGTCAAGCTTTTGGTTTGCTTTTTGGCATCCCATATATGGGCATTGGCATCATTTGAGCACGTTACAAAATAACGCGAATCCGGTCCGAAATCAATTTTTTCAACAGTTGATTGATGGGCAGTGAATTTCCAAATTTGCTCAAAGCTATCCAGACTCCACAGGATAACATTATTTTCCCATGAACCAGACACCACGTAATTGCCATCAGGGCTTACCGCTAAACTGGATACATCTTTTTCATGGCCATAAAGCTTTTTGGAAGGTGATTTCACTGTTTCTTGCCCTGTGGTTAAGGATGTACTTAGTAGCATTGTAACCAAAACTCCTGCTAAATAGACTTTCATGCTTTTTATTTTTGGTGACACAACAAATTTAAGGCGAATCGCCCAATTTTTAAAACCTGGATAATAAGTCACGATGATGGAAAGGTCAGGTATATGACGGTAAGTATTTCCGGAGAAACTTAATAATTACCATTTCCTGAATGGACAGGATTTTTTATAATTGTTTTGCAATAATGATTCTCAAACCAATGGATATTAGCTTTATAGGTACCGGTGGAGCTTTTGATTACCAATATGGTAACGCTTCGGCTATTATTAAACTCAATGGTGAAAATTACCTGCTTGACTGCGGTCATGATGTATACCATCAACTGAGGGTAAAAGAAGCCATTCAACCAATCGATTATATCATTGTTACCCATTTTCATGCCGATCATGTAGGTAGCTTATCTACTTTTATTCTTCATCACCACCTTTTTGTAAACGGTAAGCAGTTGAAGATCCTTTACCCGGAAAAGCATTTCAAGGATGCCCTGTATAATTACCTGAGTTTTTCTTTGCAAAAGCCTGAAAAATACATTGCTTTTATTCCAATGGATAATCGGCCGGAATTAGATTATTTGAATACCTTTGGTAAGCATGTACCGGGAATGCAGACCTATAGCTATATTTTTCGGGAAGGCGATAAAATGATTGCTTACTCGGGTGATACCGCAGACAGTGATACATTATTTGAATACCTGGAAGAAAAAGCGGCCCCTGATACCGTTGTTTTTCACGATATTACGTTTGATCGGCAAAATGGAAGTCATACTTACTTTAAGGAATTAGTTCCTTACCTGCAAGAATATCCTATCTACGGCTATCATTGTGATCCAACCCAAAATCCCGAAGAGAACCCGGTTCCATTGGTTTACAATACACCGGAATATTTGCTTTAGGAAGCGAGTGTTAGCTTTTCTGTAAAGGTTGATTTTTACCCGCTTTCAACAATCATCAATTATTGAAAGCACATTAGGATCCAACAAAAGCTTTTAATATAATCGTTGAGTGAGGGTTATAAGGGTCGTTGCTGTAGATTTTCAACTCTTCTTTAACTCTTCCGTCAAAATTCCTGGCGTTGAAATCAATTTTTAGTCTAGTGGATTCACCAGGCTCCAATTTTTTATTACCCGGAATAGGAGCGGTACAAGAGCACATCTGAGCATCCGTATCATAGATTTTCAAGGTTTCTTTCCCTACGTTGGTAACCTTAAAACTAGTTCTTTTGAAGGCACCGGATGACAGTTCACCAAAGTTTATCTCCTGCTTACTAAGGCTTATCCGCGGGGTTTTTTCGCTAGGATCGGGCTTTTCAATGTTGGGATACAATCGGCATTTACCAGAAAACTTTTTGCGAGGCTTAGCATCATCATTGGTGACCAAAATCAAATCACCTTTTCTTGTGCCATAATTAGCCATGGCTGCATTATTACCCGTAGCCCTGTAATAAACAGTCAGAGTCTTTCGGGTCCGGGGTTTAATTTCAAGAGGCATGTTCTTGATAGAATAGGCAGGAGAACCTTTTAATTTACTTACTTGAATGGCTTTTTGAGCACTATTATAAACGATAAGGTTCGTAGAGTCAATACTCCTATTTTGGACATCATTAAAGTTAAGACTGTTCTTATTGAATTCCAGAGAGCCTTTGCTTACGGGTAATTCCCTTTTTGCCCTTTGCTTAATTTTTTTATGGTCATTCACAATCCCTTCTATCATTAGGTGGTGTACCTTATTCCGTTTTGTTTTTACCGTGATATTTTTTTGAAAAAAACCATCTTGCGTACCCGGACTGAATACAACCTTGATTGTACCTGTTTCACCCGCCTCTATTGGTTTTTTGGGCCAGTCAGGAGAAGTACAACCACAGGATGTCTTAACATTGGCGATGGTTATTGGTTTATCTCCTTTGTTTTTGAATTGAAACTTATGGCTAACATTACCTGAACGCTTTCTTAAGTCTCCGAAATCATGAAAATCATCCTTGAACTTTAAATCTTGTGACTGGCCAAGCATTGCGGTTAATAATAATCCTATTACCATTACCCCTATTCTGCGTGAATTATTCTTTATCATGGAGCTGCTTCTTGATTTCTAACAATATTTTCTATAATTAACACCTTTCAATCCATTTCAATTCATCATTCCCGATACTGGAATAAGCTAAACACAACCCACTTATTTTTGGTGCTTTTATGCCTTCCCCGAAACATGTTCTGCTGGTAAAAACCCGTGCCTCATCCCAGTAGTTGTTCATTATAAAAGTTTCAAGGGTATCACTTCCTCCTTCTATGATTAAGGACAAACAACCTTCATTGTAAAGTTCCGTCAATATTTCATCTATCCATGTTAAGTTATTGCTAATTCTTAACAGGCGATTTGTTCCTGATTGCTGGTTATGTTTATAATTCAACCACCAGGTTTGAGCTTTATCATCCCAAAGGTTCTTGTCTTTAGGTAGGGAAAGGTAATCATCCTTTACCATACGTAAAGGATTAAGGCCTTTCCACGAACGTGCAGTCAAAGAAGGATTGTCATTAAGAGCCGTTTGGTATCCGACCATAATAGCATCCTCTTCTGCCCTCCATTTATGAACGTAAGTTCGGGAATAGGGGTTGCTTATCCATTTAAGATTCCCTGAGTTATCGGCTAAAAAGCCATCAGAAGTTTGAGCCCACTTCAGAATGAGGTAGGGACGAGCCTTTTCCTGGTATGTTAAAAACCGTCTATTTAACCATTGCGCTTTATTTTCCAGTATACCATGGGTGACGTCAACACCGGCTTCCTGCAATAGCTGAATACCTTTTCCCTGCACTTTTGCACTAGTATCCTTGCAGCCAATCACAACGCGGGGAATTCCTGCATTTATGATTTGCTCTGTACAAGGGGGAGTATTGCCGTAATGAGAACAAGGCTCAAGGTTAACGTACAATGTGCTTTCCCTAAGATCTGCTTTATTACTAACTTGATTTATTGCATTTACCTCGGCATGCGCCTTTCCGTACTGCCCATGATAACCCTCGCCAATTACTTTATTATCTTTGATAATGGTAGAACCCACCATCGGATTTGGACTGACATGGCCAGCACCCTGTTTGGCTAATTCGAAGCAGCGTTTTAAATAGAATTGATCTGTTGTTAGTGTCAACTATTAGCTAATTTTCAAATTCAAATGTCCGAAAATTATTACGTTAGAAAGGTTAGGGGGTGGTCTGTTTATTCTAAAAAAATTATTTAAAAGGTCCTTTAGTTGGATAAGTGCTTATTGAAGCCATAGTGGTTTGGAGATTCCGTATTAGGCTGAAATTGTTGGTTACGTTTAAATGAAGAATCAGGATGTAAACTATTTTCACAAAAAAAATCAAGATCTATAGATTCAGCAGGAAAATTACTTTACGAGATTGGAGGTTTTTTGCCAAAGCCTTTGAATATGAGGCCTTTTTGTGTCCGGGCTGATGATTTTCCTACCTTGATAATATCAGCCTATTTTGTGTGAGTTAAAGATTTTCATTCTTATCTTACTGAATACATGACCCATGATTAAACTTGTTTTTCTATTAAATTATCATTAGATTTAACCTTAATACTTGCAATTAATTATAAGGTGAAATAAGAATACAGTAGGCCGTATATAAACAATTTTTATCATTAACCTAAAAATGCGTGTTTTATGGTATTCAGTACAGTTAAAAAACATAAGGATCAAAAGGAAGTACAAGAACATTTGAAGAGCTTTCAGGATAGTTTTTCAGATGAGCAGAAAAAGTGTGTGATCTGCAGTTTATTTTTAGTCGCCAATATTGATGGGGAATATCACCAAAAAGAAAAAGATTTTTTTCAGGAAACAGCCGATGTTTTAGGATACCGCATGCAGGGTGATATTAATGAACAGGTCAAGGAGTTTTTAAGTATAGACCGCAATGACCTTTTCGAAACACTTAAAAGCTTGTCAAAAGAACAAAAAGACTGGTTTATTGCCACTGTACTCAGTATGATTCATGCGGATGGTGAAGCGCTTGATAAAGAAGTTCATTATGCTGATGAGTTTTTTGAGAAGATGGGGATTACCCATGCGCAATGCGAGGAGGTTATCAAAAACTCTCCTACATTACAGGCCTTGGCTTAAACATAATGGATCAGCTTTATAATTGGCGTGAAACAAGTTCAAAAAAGTTTGCTTAATCAGTAGCTCCCAAGCTTACCTTCAGGTTGGACACTTTTTGCAACTGGCTGGGCGTAAGATTTCTAATGTTTCAATAGTTTGTCAGGTTAATTGCCCAGTTTATACCCTGACGTAATAACCTATGTTTGACTCTTTAAGGGTACTTAATTACTGGAAAATAGTGTTTTATAGGCCCCTGTTTTACCGCGTAGCACTGTTCAGTGATCATTTTCAGCTTTATTACCCCTCCCAGTTTTGAAAACCAGTTTTGCAAGGGGCCAATAAGGCATACTAATTGTTAAAAAGGCACTCATTTTCAAAAGTTATCAAATAGGAACAATTATTGCTAAATAAGATTGAACTTTAAATATTAATCAAATGGCTACTCAAAATCAATTAAACATGGATTCTAATCAAGTTGAGGCAATTGCAAACAAACTTAATGAGCTCTTAGCTGATTATTCCATTTTCTACCAGAACGCTCGCAACTATCATTGGAATATTACCGGCAGGCGGTTTTTTGAGCTTCATCAAAAATTTGAAGAACTTTACGAAGACTTGAAGATTAAAATTGATGAAGTTGCTGAAAGGATATTAACACTTGGTTTTACTCCTGAACATCGCTATTCTGCTTACATCAAGACTGCTTCTATCCAGGAAGCACCTATAGTATCTGATGGTGAACAAGCGGTTAATGAAATAATGAATAGCCTGCAAACTTTAATTGATAAGCAAAAGGTGATCGCTCAAATGGCCGATGAAGCTTACGATAATGGTACCCAGAGCCAACTGGATGGTTACATTGAGGAGCAGGAAAAACTGATCTGGATGTACAATGCATACGGTAATTAAATCCTAAGGTAATTTAAAGTGAAAATCTCCTGTTACTAAAAATAGCAGGAGATTTTGCTTCATTGGTTTATTGACCAGTTCTTATGGGTTAATGCTAACCATACCCTGTTCAAACCCAAACTCAAGTGTTGCTCAAAATGGCTAATTCCTTGGTATGATTAAGTCAAGACCATAGATATAGCCATATGCTGCCAGATGCCTGACAGAATTGCTTTCTTATTGGTTGCGGTAATATCGAATGGTTTCGACCAACTTGGCAATTCCGATTAAAATGAGAATTGCCACCATCCATTTTGTCATGGGGTAGTTTCGGCCGGTTCCCCAGGATAAAAATGCTGTAAACGCGCCAAGGAAAAACCAAAGAACGGTATAGCCAATATTTCGCTTTAATTTGGCTGATTTTACTTCTTTTTCGTAATCCGTTGCGATCTTAGTCATTTTAATAGTGGTTTTGATAGATGATGGGTACAAGTTTAATTTAAGTAGCAGCTATAACAAAATTGACGAGTTGTCTGTTTCGCTGAATCCCATTACCTTAGCAAAAAAAATATTATGGCTTTCAAACCAATTTCCCTAATAGTCGGGCTTTTACTTGCCAATATTGGATTAGTTCAGGGACAGTCCCAAGGTGGTGGTGTTTTTAAAGCAGATGGTTTAAAAAAGGCATGGGAGACTGATAAAGTATTCAAAACACCTGAGTCTGTTTTGTATGACAAAGAGCGTAATGTTTGCTATGTCGCTAATATGGAGGGCGGAGCCCAGGATAAAGATGGCAAAGGATTTATCTCAAGGATGGGTAAGGATGGATCTATTCAAGAATTAAAATGGGTTACGGGCTTAAATTCTCCGAAGGGTATGGCTATAAAGGATGGCAATTTGTACGTATCTGATATTACTGAGCTGTTAGTAATTGATTTAGCAAATGGTAAAATTCTTAACCGGTTTAAAGCCCAGGGTTCTAAATTCCTGAATGATGTCGCTGTTGATGATAAGGGGAGGGTGTATGTTTCTGATATGTATGCTCACCGCATCTACAGGCTTTCTGATAATGCTTTAGAGGCCTGGAGTAATTCCGAAGAACTGAACCGCCCTAATGGGCTATACTTTCACAAAGGTTATTTGTATGTAGGCAATGATGACAAGCTTATAGTTATCGATTTGAGTAGTAAGTCCGTTAAACAGTTGGGTGATAATACTGGCCCAATTGATGGCTTGATTGCTATAGGAGATCAGCGCTTTCTAACAACAGATTGGCAGGGCCGCATGTATTTGCAGGATTTTTCAGATGGCCACGAAAAAAAACGTTTACTGGATACAAGGGAAGCAGATCAAAACGCTGCTGATATGGAGTTCATTCACTCATTAAACAGGGCATTAGTGCCAACGTTTTCTGACAATCGCGTGATGGCATATGAAGTTAAAATTGAATAGATAAGCATTAAAGAGCGGGAAACGGGATTCGAACCCGCGACCCCAACCTTGGGAAGGTTGTGCTCTACCGCTGAGCTATTCCCGCCTTTGTTTAAAACAAATTTACTTATTCAGCTTTGGTTAAAAAAGCGGGTAACGATGCCATTTACAAGTTGGTCAAATTTTAAATTACTTTCTGTTAATGAAGCAGAACCCCAATAAATTTCCTTTCCTTAATCAATTTGTCATACAACAATTGGGCGACCAACCATCGATTCTTGATATTACTACAAACGGTGGTTTAGAAAGCATTGTAAAAGCTGAGATTGAACAAAAGTGTGCTGAACATTCACTTGAATTACCAGAGGTTATATTAAGGCCTTATCATTTCAGTGGTCATATTCATGTGAAGAACGACCAGCCTTTGCGGTATTACTTACCGGTTATTGAAGCTTTACGGTCTGTAGAGCATGTGCTTTTAACGATCCATGATTTTCAAATTTCAGGTCAGCAGCCACTAAATAAGATAAGGGATACCTTGTCATGTTTAGCGATACCAGCTTTAAATCAAGCAAAAACTTTCCGGGTTACTACCCACCGAAGTGGTAGCCATGATTTTTCAAGCATGGATGTCCAACGAGAAGCCGGTACCATTGTACAAGAGAAGTATGGTCTGCAAGTGGATCTTGAGGAGTTTGATATAGAACTAAGGGTAGATGTCTTTGATAATCATTGCTTAGTGGGCATTCAATTAACCCAGCAATCATTGGCGAATCGCCTCAAACGGGATTACATCCCAAGGGTGTCATTAAAGCCTCATGTGGCCTATACTCTGATCCATTATGCTGGCTTGAAAGGAGATGAAGAGGCTATCTTAGACCCATTATGTGGATCTGGAACTGTATTGCTTGAACTGAATCAAATTTACCCTGAAGTATCGCTTTATGGCAATGATATTTATGCCAATGTGATCGAAGGGGCCAAGGCCAATGTTCAATGGGTGGGCGCCCAGGATCGTATCAAGCTTCAAGAATGGGATGTATTTCATTTAGACGAGTTATACAGCCCTGATAGCTTTGATGCGATCATTACCAACCCACCTTTTGGTATCAAGCTGGCCAAGGGAAAGAATTTTGCGAATTTTTACAATCACCTTATTGATAAAGGAGTAAATGTTTTGAAACCTGGGCGAAACATGGTTCTATTAACCATGAAGAGTGATTTATTGCGGAAGATTATTACTGAAAGAACAAATATGAAACTTGAAAACCTTCAATGTATTGAAATAGGAGGTATTCAACCCTGGCTTTTTCAAATCAGGAAGACAAATTAGTTAAAATCCTCATATAAGAGGTATTCTTTCCTTGTTTGGTGGTATTCTTTCAAATCGCTTTCCCAACTTTGCCTAATGCTATCTGCTGACTTACCCGCCTTGATTTGCTCTCTTAGTTGATCAGTTCCGGCTAGTTTATCAAAATAATCCTTAAAGAAATCATCCTTGTTTTGAGCGTCTTTATAAAAGCCAATAAGCCAATAAAGGTAAATCTCTTTTGAACCGCTGATAAATTCCTTAGCGAAATGATTCAGCTTAAATCCCTTGCAATTTTGACCCTCATACTTTGGTTTGGAGGCTTTACCCGGTATGGATTGCGGCGTAAATTCAAAGCGGCCTCTATCAAAGCCTGGCTTACCAATTACTTGGAAAGGCCATTTCGTCCCGCGTCCCACGCTAACATTGGTCCCTTCAAATAAACATAGGGAAGGATACAAATAAATGGCATCCATATTGGGTAAATTCGGGGAAGGTGCTGTAGGGAGCTTATAATGGGTTTCGTGGGTATATTCACTGCATTCAATAACAGTTAGTTCGCATTGGTTACCGTTAGGCAGCCAGTCTTCTCCATTGATCATGGTAGCATATTCCCCGATCGTGAGACCATAAACAATAGGAACAGGATGCATGCCAACAAACGATTGGAATTCCTTTTCCAGGACCGGCCCATCAACATAAAAGCCATTTGGATTTGGTCTGTCCAACACAATTAGGGGGATATCAGCTTCTGCACAGGCTTCCATGACATAATGCAAGGTTGATATGTAGGTATAAAACCGGCATCCAACATCCTGGATATCGAATAGCATAACATCAATGCCTTCCAAACTTTTCTGCGTAGGCTTTTTGGTAGCTCCATAAAGTGAAAATACCGGTAAACCGGTTTTTTGATCCCTTTTATTCTTAACCTTTTTACCAGCTCCATGTTTGCCGCGAAAGCCGTGTTCAGGTGCAAAAACCTGAACAATATCATTGTCCCGCTCTAAAAGTGTATCAATCAAATGAACACCATTTACCCTTGAAGTATGATTCCCGACTATACCTAAGGATTTCCCTTGAATAACCGAATTATAGGCGTTCATTCTGGCTGCCCCAACTTTAACCTGAGCCGGAAGGCTTTGGGTCAAAACAAAAAAGGAGAGAATTAATACTTTTGCAACCCGTGAAAAATCCATCTAATCTTGAATTTTGAACTTTTACTTGCTAAACGCATAACATTTCAGGCTAAACGATCCTTTTCAAAGTTAGTGGTACGTCTGGCTATAGCCGCAATAACGCTTAGCTTGGCCGTTATGCTAATTGCCATTGCTGTTGTTAAAGGTTTTCAAGGTGAAATTAAAGAAAAAATTATTGGATTTGGCTCTCATATTCAGATCAGTAAATTTCGTTTAAATCAATCTTTTGAAAATGAGCCTATTGCTCTCTCAAAAAATAGTATTGATGAAATAAGGGCTATAGACCATGTTAACCACATTCAGGCATTTGCAAATAAGCCTGGCATCCTTAAAACAGGTGACGCTATCGAAGGTGTTGTCTTGAAAGGCATTGGGTCTAATTTTAATTGGGATTTTTTCACCAATAAGCTAACAAAAGGCCGCCCTATTAACTGGACTGATTCCTCAACGAGTGATGAAATAATTATTTCCCGCAGCCTCGCTGATAAGATGGTTTTGGATACGGGTGATCAAGTGGTTGTGTATTTTGTCCAAAAACCTACAAGAGCCCGTAAATTTTCCATATCCGGTATTTATAATACGGGTTTAGAGGATGTGGATGATGTTTTCATCCTTGCTGATATCAGGCATGTTAGGAAGCTAAATAATTGGAAAGAAAAGCAGGTTGGTGGTTATGAGGTGTTATTAGGCTCTTTGCAGCAAACCAGTCCTGTTATCGAGCAAATTCATGAAAGTATCCCAGCCAGCTTGCAAGCTCAAAGCATCAAATCCATTTTCCCACAGATTTTCGATTGGCTTGGGCTTTTAAATTTTAACGTAGAGATCATCCTTATCCTGATGGCTATGGTGGCAAGCATTAATATGGTCACGGCTTTATTGATCATGATATTAGAGCGGACCCGGATGATCGGAATTCTGAAAGCCATGGGGGCTAAGAACAGCTCTGTAATGAAGGTTTTTATTTACAATGCCTCATTTTTAATTGCCCTTGGCCTGCTTTTAGGTAATATTCTTGGGCTCAGCTTGATCTGGGTACAGGACACTTTTGAGGTCATCACGTTGAACGAAACTTCCTATTATTTGAGCGCTGTCCCGATTTATTACAAGTGGGGTTTGTTTTTGCTGGTCAACTTGGGTAGTTTTTTGTTTTGCACTTTAGTAATGATTTTGCCAGCTATCCTGGTAAATACGATAAGGCCTGTCAAGGCTTTGCGTTTTGATTAACCCGCTGAGTAAAGCTTAAGATTAATAATGGTAATTATAGTAAGTGGTTTGCCGGGTTCAGGCAAGTCCTATTTTGCAAGTCATCTGGCAGAAGTTGTTAAAGGCGTTCACTTGAAAAGTGACGAGGTCCGTAGAGAGCTTGAAAAAATGGGCGTTTACGATCAGCAATCTAAGTTTCAGGTATACCAGAAGCTGATCAGCCAGATGGAAGAAGTTGTTTCCTCAGGGAATCATGTCATTCTTGATGCCACTTTTCATAAGGTTTCATCCCGGAAGATGGCAATAGATAAAATGGAATCCCTTCAACAGGATTATTACTGGTTTTACCTTGAAGCTGATGAGGAAGTAATACACAGACGTGTAACAAAAGACCGTGCAGACAGTGAAGCTAATTATAGGGTATATGAACAATTAAAAGCGGAAATGGACCCGATACAGATACCCCATCTTACTTTGGATTCAAGTGATAACAATCCGGAAAGGCTGCTTGAAAAAGCCAAAACCTACATTGGTTTAAAACCAAATGATCATTGATAACCTTTTAGGCCTTTAAAATGAAGCTATTGCGGGTTAAAGTTTACATTGAGATTTCTGTAATGAAATAGTATCTAAGTAAATAGAGTAAAACGTTTCATCGAAAACTACTTCTTAATTATTTTTATGGATAACGATACGATCCAAGCATTATTAAAACAAAACGATCTACCAGGGAATTATGATGATCGTGAGCTAATAGAGACCCATATTTCATGGGTGATATTGGCTGGGAACCGGGTTTTTAAGCTTAAAAAGCCCTTCAAGTACTCGTTCCTGGATTTTTCTACCTTAGAAAAAAGAAAATATTACTGTGAAGAGGAATTAAGATTAAATAGCCGTTTAGCTGCTTCAATGTACAATCGGGTTCTTCCTATTATCGAAACGTTTGAAGATGTATACATCGACCAGCAAAAAGATAATCAAACAGGGGAAGCGGGAGCTATTATTGATTACGCTCTTGAAATGAACCGTATGGACAGTGACCTGGCTATGGATATACTTCTTCAGGAGAACCGGGTTAACGCTGGCGATATTGATAAAATTGCTGAAAAGATTGCTGATTTTCACGACAGGACGGAAATAATTAAGAAACCTTTTAATATAGATGCGTATAAGCAAAAATTTGAAGACATTACCTCTGTCAAAGACTGGCTCATTGAAAAAGGTTTTGACAAGGAAGTTACCCTAATTGAAGAGGCTATAGAAGCTTCGCGAAGCTTTTTAAAGGCTAATGAACACTACTTGAAAAAGCGTAATGATGAGGGCTATGTGAAAGATTGTCACGGTGACTTGCATAGTAAAAACATCTTTCTTTACGATGATCCGGTTATTTTTGATTGCATAGAGTTTAATGCCCACTTTCGCCAAATTGACACCTTGAACGAAATCGCTTTTTTTTGTATGGATTTAGAAGCTTGGGGATTTTACCAGCTCAGTGATCGATTCTTTAACCTTTATTGCCAATTAATGCCTAATGAATCCTATCAGTCAAAAGATACAAGAAAAGCGTTCACCTTTTTTAAAAGTTACCGGGCAAATGTTCGTGGCAAAGTTATTGCCCTGAAGCTTAAAGAACAGGATAAAACGAGCTTAGATTCTGAGCAAAGCAGGCTGGAGGCCATGAAACATTACTTTCATCAAATGCATTATTACCTTACTAAGGGTAATGAAATTTAGAGACTAAGGCATTGGTTTTTTATTAATTTTGGCAAAGGCAATGACTAACTTTTATAAAATCTGTCGAACAAAAATTTTCAATTATGGCATTCTCAGTTCCAGTTTTACCTTATGAATATCATGCATTAGAGCCAACCATTGATAGGGATACTATGACTCTGCATCATGATAAGCATCATGATACTTATGTGAATAAGCTGAATACCGCCATTGAAGGTACACCTTTAGAAAACAAGACACTTCTTGAGCTCATGCAAAATGTTTCCCAACATCCGGTAGCAGTGCGTAACAATGGCGGAGGCCATTTTAACCATTCGCTTTTCTGGGAAATAATGAGCCCAAACGGAGGTGGTCAGCCAAGTGGTGATCTTGGAACCGCTATTCAAAACAAATTCGGTAGCTTTTCCGATTTTCAGGAGCAATTTGCCAATGCTGCTATGGGCGTATTTGGCTCAGGTTGGGCATGGCTTGTCGTTAATGATAACAATGAATTAGAAATTGGCTCAACCCCAAATCAGGATAATCCTGTGATGGATGTTACAAGCATCAATGGTACACCTATTCTTGGTTTAGATATGTGGGAACATGCCTATTACTTGAAGTACCAAAACAGGAAAGCTGAATACATCCAAAACTGGTGGAATGTTGTTCACTGGGATGAAGTAAAAAACCGTTATCTTCAAGCTTTGCAATAAGAACAAACGCAATGTTGAAAATAGGAAAAGCCCTGCCAAGTTGCTTTTGGTAGGGCTTTTTTTGGTTTTTAAAAAAATTATAAGTTACTCAACGGTTACAGATTTTGCCAGATTCCTGGGCTGGTCAACATTACAGCCTCTTAGGAGGGCAATATGGTAGGCTAATAGCTGTTGAGGAATAACAGAAATAAGTGGTGTAAAAACTTCATCCGTCTCAGGCACCTCAATGATGTAATCTGAAAGATCCCGGATGGTCGCATCGCCCTCGTTAACAATTGAGATAATACAGCCTTTTCGGGCTTTTACTTCTTGAATATTGCTGGCCACTTTTCCGTAGTTGTTTTTATTAGTCGCAAGAACCACAACAGGCATATTTTCATCAATCAGAGCAATGGGCCCATGTTTCATTTCTGCAGCGGGATAACCTTCTGCATGAATATAGGATATTTCCTTAAGCTTAAGGGCACCTTCCAATGCAACGGGGAAATTATAGCCTCTGCCCAGGTATAAAAAATTCGGTGACTGTTCAAATTGCCTGGCCAAGGTTTCGATTTTTTCATTGGTTGATTCAATGGTTTTTTCAATTTTCTGTGGGAGCAGACTCATTTCGTTTAATAGCTCCCTGTAATGGGATTCGGAAATGGCTCCTTTACGGTGGGCCATTATGAGGGCCATCATGTAAAGTACGATGAGCTGAGAAGTAAATGCTTTGGTAGAGGCTACTCCGATTTCCGGGCCTGCGTGGGTAAAAACACCTGCATGGGTGGCCCTGGCTATAGAGGATCCTACAACGTTACATATACCGAAAATGGTTGCGCCCTTTTCCTTAGCTAGTTCAATGGCCGCTAAGGTGTCAGCAGTTTCACCGGATTGAGAAACAGCAATGACTAGATCGCCTTCTTTAATAATAGGTTTGCGGTAGCGAAACTCAGAAGCATATTCCACCTCAACAGGGATGCGGGCAAACTCTTCAAACATGTACTCTGATACAAGCCCTGCATGCCAAGATGTCCCGCATGCTACAATGATTATTCGATCAATATTATCAAACTTACCCTCATATTCCTGAATTCCTCCTAGTTTCAGAAGGCCTCTGTCAATATTTAGACGGCCCCGCATGGTGTCATGTATTGAGTTAGGCTGCTCATAGATCTCCTTAAGCATGAAATGATCATAACCGCCTTTTTCGATTTGTTCAAGGCTTATTTCAAGCTCCTGGACATAGGGAGTTTGTATTTCGTTGTTGATCGTTTTCAGAACCATTGAGTTACCGCTAACAACAGCTACATCATTATCTTTTAGGTAAATGACATTCCGCGTATACTCTACTATGGGTGTTGCATCTGAAGCTATGAAATATTCTTCATTGCCTATACCAATTACCAAAGGGCTCCCTTTTCGCGCTGCAATTAATGTATCAGGATTATCCTGACCCATTACTACAATGGCATACGCACCTACTACTTTAGAAAGAGCAATGCGAACGGCTTCTTCCAACTCAACTTGTTCTTTTTCCTCTATATCCTCGATTAAATGAACAAGCACCTCAGTATCCGTCTCACTTTTAAATACGTGACCTCTTTTGACTAATTCTTTTTTAAGCGCTTCATGGTTTTCAATAATGCCGTTATGAATTAGTGCTATTTTACCATTTTCTGACACATGAGGATGAGCATTTAATTTGTTAGGCTCTCCATGAGTAGCCCACCTCGTATGACCAATGCCCATTTTGGCATTCGTCTTAAGTCCTTTTAAGGTATCCTCCAGTTCATTGACTTTACCGGCCACTTTTTCCATTTTTAACTTTTCGTTATCCAGAAGTGCAGTGCCGGCACTATCATAGCCTCTGTACTCAAGCCTTTTTAAGCCTTTTAGGATTACTGGTAAGGCGTCACGTTGGCCAATATAACCTACTATTCCACACATGATGCAATTAAGATTTGAAGTTTAGTAAAAAATGACAAGGTAACAGGTGGGAATAATTCCTACTAAAGCTCCCATTTATCAATTTTTAAGAAGTTTTATTATACCCTCCTTTAATCATTAACAGGATTACCAATATCGTAATCCTTAAAATCGGAACCAATATAGGAATTTTTATTCAGATTTTCCGCAATTGGCTGGATATTTTTGACCAATGTTTGATAATCGGATAGGTTAATGGATTGAATGCCATCGGATAATGCCCGGTCAGGATCCGGATGAACTTCGATCATTAAACCATCAACGCCTGCTCCCAAAGCAGCCTTGGAAAGTGGCTCTACTAAACTTCTTTTGCCTGATCCTTGACTGGGGTCAGCCCATATTGGTAAATGACTTAATTCCTTAACCAGGGGTATGGCAGAAATATCTAATTGATTCCTTATGGCTGGATCGAATGTTCGAAGGCCCCTTTCGCAAAGAATGACTTTTTCATTGCCATGCAATAAAATATATTCAGCTGCTAATAACCATTCTTCAAGCCGGGCAAACATCCCCCTTTTCAGTAAAATGGGCTTTTGTTGTTCTCCAAGCTGCTTTAGCAGGTAGTAGTTAAACATATTTCGAGAACCAACCTGGAATATGTCAGTATAAGGTGCTATTTCATCGATTAATTGGTAATCCAATAGCTCCGTAATCACACTCATTCCATAAACATCAGCAGCCTCTCTCATCATTTTCAAGCCTTCTAAACCTAAACCCTGGAAAGCATAAGGTGAAGTACGAGGTTTGTAAGCTCCCCCACGTAAAAATTTAATTCCGATCTCACTTAGAAAATGAGCTGTTTCCATAATTTGAGACCGGGATTCGATTGAACATGGACCAGCTACTAAATTCAATGAACCTTGACCAATGGTCTCACCATTTACCTCAAACCGGGTGGCTTCGTCCTTGAAATCCCTGCTTACTAATTGGTAGGGCTTAGATGTTTCTTTTATGAATTCCACACCTTCTAGCGATGATAGGGTATTGGCAGTGGTCCCATCCTCATAGCTTTTGTCTATAACGATTAAAGATTGACCATTTAGGTCGGCAACTGAATATGGAAGATTCTGATCACCTAATAAAGTGAAAATTTCCTGTAATGCTTTTTGACTTATGGTATTTCTTAGTTGTACTATCACTGCTCTGTGACATTTGAATAGATTAGCTTCAAAGTAACACCCTTCTCCTTTTTATTGTTCGCTTTTGGAACCAATACCGGGTTCGGTGAATAAGGCAAATTATTGGCTATTTGATCATTCGGGGCAGCTATCGTAAGCCCGCTTAGCATAGGTTCTTCATTGTCTGCATAGCTATTCAATAAGCGTTGGAAATAAGTAGGGTTATTGAATAAAAACCTTGAAGTGTTCGACCGATACTGGGCTGTATCCAGAAACCGGATATCTGCTTGGTCTTCATTGAATAAGAAAAGGGACTGCGATGGCCTGATATCCTTATGGTAACTTTTGCTGGCGGGTATATTAATGGTAGCCTTATGAACCGTTACTTTACCATCATCGATTAAACTTTTTAATTGATCGCTAGGGAACCGGAGGGTTAATTTTAAGCCTCCCATTGGCTGTACAAAACCATACTTATCATTAAATTCTGAACCAGCCAATGATTTTGTCTTATCCAAGTTAAAAGTGTTAACAGTCCCGGAATTATCAGTAATCCGGATGGTATCCTTAACACCATCATTGTGGTAAAACACAATACCTGCATCCTCATCTTCGAGTTCCCAGGTTAAAACTGAGCCCTTACGGTTATTATTAATGTTATCCTGTGGTATGATTGCTAAACCATTAAAGAAAGATCGGAAAGATCCAGAGCCTTTTAAATCACCAGAGCTGGCATTTTCGAACTTATCGATAAAATCACCTGATAGATTGACTCTTAAGATTTCCTTTTTATTGGGCCGGAATGAACCTACTCTTTTGGTTAATGGTGAATTAGCGTATTTAAAGGTACTATTGGAAGAGTAGGATGCATTATCTCCTGTTTTTATTTGCTCATTGAGCTCATGTAGATTCCAGGTTTGCGTATTTCCAGGGTTACCCATGAAATCTTGTTCGTCATTATAGGGTAAAAGCAATACCGCAGAATCAATATTATTAGAACGATTATCCAGAAAAGTTTCTGAGAAACCATCATCCGGTATATCAAAGCCTGCAAACAAATTTGCTTTTACTTTTCCAAAAACCGTGTCAAAGTAAATGCCTGTAAGGTATTGGGTGAGATCGTTTGTCCTTACTTTATCCACATCCTCAGTGTTAACAGCGATGCTATCCATCGAAATGGTTTTGATAGGCTCGCCAGACCTTTGACCGGGAGCAGGGTCGGTAACTTTAATATCATCCTGACAACTGCTAATCGAAGAAAGCCAAGCAATGAAAATCAGAGCAAAAATACTCGTGCTTAAGTACTTAAGATAATTGAAAGCTAAAAAAGGATGGGAAGTAGGATTTTCCATAGAATGTTGGCTATTGTTTTCAGCCCAGGAGGTTATTGAAAAGTTGCATGTATTCCTCAGCAAACGCTTCTGATTCGGGGTCAAGGTAGTCTAATTTAGGCTTATCAAGGCTTTGAATGAATTGTTTTAGTTCGTCAGGGACGCCATGGGATCCATAAGTGACCGCATCTGCATATTCAGCCCCAACTTTTTGAATGTCAGTCGGGGTAGGGTTAGTCAGTTTGTCTTTAACAGCTTCCCCATTCTTTTTCAGATGGGTTTTCTTGAGGAAATTTTCTCCAAGGTTTTCCTGAATTTGGTCTTCATAAGCTGTATAAACGATTTTGCCTTGCCTGAAAACCGGTTCATTTTTGTAAACTGTTCTGGCATACAAAGGAATCAAACCCGTCATCCAACCGTGGCAGTGAATGACATCAGGCATCCAGCCCAATTTTAGTAATATCTCTATTGCTCCTTTATTAAAGAATATGGAACGCTCATCGTTATCCTCAAAAAAGTTGCCTTCTTCATCATAAAACAAGGATTTACGCTGGAAAAAATCTTCATTGTCAACAAAATAGACCTGCATTTTAGCTGCCGGAAGCGATGCAACCTTAATGATCATTGGGTTATCAAATTCGCCAACAGGAACATTAATACCTGAAAGCCGAATAACCTCGTGTAGCCGGTGCTTACGCTCGTTAATTTTACCAAAACGCGGCATGAAGCACCTTACCTCCATACCCCTCTCTTGCATTTTTTGGGGAATTGCCCTTGCAAAAGCAGCCTGGTGGGTCAATTCCACATAAGGGTCCATTTCATTAGTAATAATAAGAATTTTGGTACTGGCCATTTATGTGAAAATTTTGTTGAATAGAGGATTAAAAAGAAGCTCAAAATTACTAAAATCGCCCCTTTTTAAAAAGCTTTACAAGTTGTTAAATAGTGCAATGGCCTTTTTAATTTTGAAGTGACCAAAAATCTACCCTTACAAGGCTATGGTTCAAACGATTAAATCTCCGGCTCAATTATCGGGCCAAATTGATGAATTCAGGAAGGAAGGCAAATCCATAGGCTTTGTCCCTACTATGGGAGCTCTTCATGAAGGGCACATGAATTTGATAAAACAAGCCAGAGAGGAAAATGATCTCCTTATTGTTAGTATTTTTGTGAATCCTACTCAATTTGATGATCCGGAAGATTACCGCCGCTATCCGAGAACCTGGGATGCAGATTTAATGAAATTAGAGGAAATTAAGTGTGATCTGCTTTTCATGCCCGGAGATGCTGAAATGTATCCGGACGGATATGATATACTCAAAGATTTTGACCCGGGCTATGTGGGGAAAGTGCTTGAAGGTCGTTTCAGGCCAGGGCACTTTCAAGGCGTTGCAACAGTTGTGAAAAAATTGTTGGCTATGGTTCAGCCTGACTATGCTTATTTTGGACAGAAAGATTATCAACAGTTATTAGTGATCAAAAAGCTGGTAAAAGATTATGCCTTGCCTGTTTCCATTATACCAGTGCCAACGACTCGGGGGGCGGATGGATTAGCCGTTAGTTCAAGGAATGTACTGCTTAACAAGGATCAAAGAAAGATTGCCCCGGTGATTTACGAAACTTTAAAGTGGGCAGGTGAAAAACTCAAGGCAGGTGTAAGTATTGAAAAAATTCAAAAAGAGGCTTACAAATACCTGGAACAACAGCAGGAAATCAATACTGAATATTTTGAAATCAGGGATACTGAAGAATTTGTTTCCCTAAATAATCCCTTTAATGTCAACGAAGTAGTTATTTGTACCGCACTTTACTTAGGCAATGTTCGGTTAATTGATAACTTGATTGTAAAGTTGGGAACTTAATACCATCACTATTTTTTAAAAGAAAGGTGAAAATGGGATTTTCCCTATTTTTGTTACTGGTTGAATATGACTAAAAGTTGTTTGGTAGCATTAAGGTTTAGAATAGTGTAAAGATATGTTTATAGAGGTTTTAAAATCTAAAATTCACCGCATACAGGTTACGGAGGCTAATTTGAATTATGTAGGTAGCATTAGCCTTGACGAGGATCTAATGGATGCTGTTAATATCATTGAAAATGAAAAGGTTCAAGTTTTAAACATTCATAATGGAGAGCGGTTTAATACTTATGTGATAAAAGGGGAGCGAGGTAGTGGTGAAGTAACTTTAAATGGACCGGCTGCACGAAAAGCCCAGGTTGGTGACACTATAATCGTTGTGTCTTATGCTCAAATGGAATTTGAAGAAGCTAAGGGATTTAAACCAACCATCATTTTCCCGGATAATAATAAAACCTAAGCCGGCTTGAAACGCTTTTTCACTATTTTTCAATATGTATTTTTCTTTGCCCTTGGTGTATTTCTGCTTTGGCTGGCTTTTAAAAATCAGGATAAGGAAAGGATTATTGATGGGTTTAGAGAGGCTGACTACAGTTGGGTCTTTTTATCGCTTACTTTAATGATGCTGAGTCATATTAGCCGGGGTATCCGCTGGACACTACTAATTAAGCCCCTTGGGTACCGGGTTAGTGGCTTTAATAGTTTTGTAGCTGTTATGATCGGCTATTTTGCAAACCTGGCATTGCCCCGGATGGGCGAGATTTCCCGATGCGTTGTGCTTAATCGAACAGATAAAGTACCATTTAACCGGTTGGTGGGTACTGTTTTTGTTGAAAGGGTTTTTGACTTTATAACGCTTCTGAGCATTGTTTTTCTCACTTTCCTGATCGAACTCGATCGGCTTAAAGGCTTTTATTTCGATAAAATTCATCCTTACCTTGTTAGCCAACTTCAACAAGTTGCTGATTTTCAACTAATTCTTGGTATTGTCATTTTTCTGGCATTGATAGTTGGTTTAGTTCAATTCTTAAGAACCCGTTACCGCGAAAATCCAATAGTTAGTAAGCTGAGAAATCTGGTCAAAGAATTTATATCGGGTATTAAGACCATTCGTTCTATGGAAAACAATGGCTTATTTCTTGGTCATACTGTTTTCATTTGGTTTATGTACTGGGCCATGACCTATGTGGTGTTCTTTGCCCTTGATTCTACTTCCCATTTAGGTGTTCCCGCTAGCTTAACGGCTTTTTCGGTAGGGAGTATGGGCTTCATTATGCCGGTTCAGGGAGGCATAGGGACATACCATTGGGCTGTGAAAGAAGGATTAAAGTTGTATGATTTACCGGTCAGCGATGGGCTTACGTATGCCACGCTGGTGCATGGTTCTCAATTTTTTACCTTTTTAGTTTTCGGAGCCTTGAGCTTTCTGGCTTTTATTCTGATCAAAAGAAAAAACGCTGCCGATGAGCAAGCAATTCGAACAGATCAAGAAGAAAATCTACCCGCTTCCTGAACTACTGCCTGAAATTAATGCCTGGAAATCAAAAGGTTTATCGGTGGGCTTTACCAATGGTTGCTTTGACCTTATCCATCTGGGGCATATTCATTATTTGGCAGAAGCTTCGGATTTGAGCGACCGGCTAATTATAGGCGTTAATAGTGATGCCTCAGTTTATCGGTTGAAAGGTGAAGGACGCCCCATCCAGGATGAAAGAGCCAGGGCGATTACGCTGGCGGCTTTTAGCTTTATTGATGCCATTGTTATTTTTGAAGATGATACTCCTGATCACCTCATCCAAGAAATTTCCCCTAATGTTCTGGTGAAGGGTGGGGATTATAAACCGGAGGAGGTTGTAGGAAGTCAACATGTATGGAATAATGGAGGTAAAGTTGAAGTGCTTTCTTTCCTCGAAGGTTACTCAACCTCACTTATAGAAGGTCGCGTAAGAGGCTACTGAAAGAATTGTCTTCTTCTTGACGCCTTTGTTTTCCACTGTTTGCTAACTTCGAACTTCAATATAGCCTTGGATGAATAATATCATTGATGTGATTATTCCTGTCTTCAACGAAGAGCATTCTGTGGGTCATGTGGTCCATGATCTGCCTAAAGATTGGATCCGTGAAATTGTGGTTGTTAATAATGGCTCGATTGACGCTACTTCTGAGGTTGCTGAGGAGGCAGGAGCAAGTGTTCTGGATGAACCTGTTAAAGGCTATGGTAAGGCTTGCCTCAAAGGCATAGAGTATCTTTTGGAAAAGCAGCAACCACCTGGTATTGTGGTTTTTTTAGACGGTGATTATTCAGATCATCCAGAAGAATTACCGCAATTGGTAGAACCAATTATGAATGAAAAATTTGATATGGTCATAGGATCACGTAGCAAGGGTGATAAAGAGAAAGGAGCTATGGAGCCGCAGGCCGTTTTTGGAAATTGGCTCGCTACACGGTTGTTAAAAATATTGTATGGTTATCAGTTTAGTGACTTAGGTCCTTTTCGGGCTATTAAATGGCAAAAACTCTTGGATTTGGAAATGATTGATCAGGATTTTGGCTGGACAGTAGAAATGCAAGTAAAAGCTGCCAAAAATCAACTAAGGTGTAAAGAAGTACCGGTTAGCTACCGCAGGCGAATCGGGGTTTCAAAAGTAACCGGTACACTAAAGGGAACTTTAATGGCTGGTTACAAGATTCTTTGGACTATATTTAAGTACCGTTAAATTCCTGTAGGGTATTATGAGTTTATTCATTCTGGTTATATACGGGTTGGCGCTGACCTTCATTTTCCTGTTTTGCATGAGCCAGCTCCATGTATGGACTTACTACCGCAAATCGAAAAGGAGTAAAGCTAGTAGTCAGAAGCCTGAGGAACCGGGTCAATGGCCTTTGGTTACTGTTCAATTGCCAATCTTCAATGAGTATTATGTCGCTGATCGTTTGATTGATTCAGTGTCAGCCTTTGATTATCCTGCGGACAAGTTAGAGATACAGGTGTTGGATGATTCAACGGATGAAACCCGCGAGTTGATTGAGGCCAAAGTAAAATCGGTCAGAGGACTTGGTATTGATATCAAGCATATTCACCGCCAAAACCGTGAAGGTTACAAAGCCGGTGCCCTGCAAAATGGGCTGAAACAAGCAAACGGGGAATTCATAGCCATATTTGACGCGGATTTTGTACCGAATCCGGATTTCTTAAAAGCCACAGTACCATATTTTAATGACCCTAAAACCGGAATGGTACAAACCCGTTGGGAGCATTTCAATAAAGATTACTCAATTTTTACAAAGGCGCAGGCCTTAGCGCTGGATAACCATTTTGAGGTTGAACAAACGGGTCGGAATGAGGGCAATTTCTTTCTCAATTTTAATGGCACTGCAGGTATTTGGCGTAAGGCTACCATTGAAGATGCTGGTGGCTGGCACTATGATACGCTTACCGAGGACCTTGATTTGAGCTACCGTGCCCAGTTAAAGCATTGGCATTTCCGCTTCCTGAAAGATTCGGGATCTCCTGCTGAGTTACCCGTGGAGCTGAATTCAATCAAATCCCAACAATTCCGTTGGAATAAAGGAGCCGCTGAAACAGCTAAAAAGTTATTTCCCACTATCTTGCGATCAAAAATTCCTTTTTCTTACAAAATACAGGCATTTTTCCACTTATTTAACAGTTCAATTTTCCTGTGTATTTTACTCTGTGCATTACTTAGCCTCCCGGCACTCGTTATCAAAAATCAAGGTCATTTTCCGCTACTGTTCGAAATGGCTTCTTTTTTCCTTTTAAGTTTGCTAGCCATTTGCCTTATTTACTTCGATGCTTTTCGTCAAAAATACAAGAATTCATGGAAAGCATTCAAGGATTTCATGGGTATTTTCCCTCTATTTTTGTGTATATCAATGGGTATGTCACTGCACAATGGAATGGCTGTAATAAAGGGTTTTATGGGTCATAAGAGCCCCTTTATCCGGACACCTAAGTTTAACTTGCGCTCTCTTCAGGATAGCTGGCAGGGCAAAAAATACCTGAAAGCTAATTTAAGTTGGTCGTCTTTAGTGGAAGGGTTGTTGTCACTCTACTTCATAGCAGGGATCATCATGAGTTTCCGATTAGGTGATTTTGACTTACTGCCCTTTCATTTAATGCTTACCATTGGCTTTGGCAGTGTTTTTTTAGCTACGGTGTATCATTCATTGAGCATTCTAAAATAATAAAGACCACTGTTTGCGCATAAACATAAGCCGCTATGGGCTGGTTTGGGATTACTTATTTCCCTCATGGCTTGGTATTGGCTTATTTACGGGGTTGTACGCTCCCATTTTACAGAGGTTCAGAGCGCTTTTGCTGTCTTATTTTTGGCTTATTTTTTTGTTGTAAAAGCAGGTGATCATGAAAAAGTTAAATGGTGGGGGCTTTTTGGGGCTATTGTTTTCCGTCTTTTATACTTACCTGCTATGCCCGAGCTTTCTGATGATATATTTCGGTTTATCTGGGATGGCCGACTTTTAGCACAGGGGATGGATCCATTTAAGCATTTACCTGCTTATTACATTGAAGGTAGCGGACAATCATTGGCCTTATCTGGTATCAACGAGAACCTTTTTAAGCAGCTTAATTCACCCGAATACTACTCAGTTTATCCGCCTCTTTCGCAAGGTGTATTTACATTAGCTGCCTGGCTGTTTCCGGAA